>NZ_JAUSLG010000053.1 GCF_030646615.1 Phenylobacterium sp.
GAGCTGTCCCTGGGCGGCATCAAGGACATGGGCGGCATTCCCGACATCATGTTCGTGATCGACACCAACAAGGAAGCGATCGCGATCCAGGAAGCCCGCAAGCTCAACATCCCGGTCATCGCCATCCTGGACACCAACTGCAATCCGGACGGCATCACCTATCCGATCCCGGGCAATGATGACGCCGCGCGCGCCATCCAGCTCTATTGCGACCTGATGGCCGACTCGGTCCTCGACGGTCTGGCCGCCGGCCAATCTGCCGCCGGTGTGGACCTGGGCGCCTCCGTGGCCCCGATCGAGCCGACCCTGGCCCGTGAGCTGACCCCGGAACCGGTCGTGACCGAAGCCGAGATGGCCGCGCCCGCCGCCGCCGCCGCTCCGGCCCCGGTCGCTGCGGAACCGGCGCCGGCCCCGGTCGCTGCTGAACCGGCCCCGGCCGCGGCCGAACCGGAGACCACCGCGGCGGAAGCCCCGGCGGCTGAACCGACCGCGACCCAAGACTAAGTCGGAGGCACGCCCTCCGGCGAGCCGACACGAACACGACACGGCGGGGCCCTAGATGGGGTCCCGCCAACCCATTTGATCTGAAGGAGCTCACCATGGCGGAAATCACCGCTGCGCTGGTCAAGGACCTGCGCGAGAAATCCGGCGCGGGCATGATGGACTGCAAGAAGGCCTTGCAGGAAAACGGCGGCGACGTCGAAGCCTCCATCGACTGGCTGCGCACCAAGGGCCTGTCCAAGGCCGCCAAGAAGTCCGACCGCGCCGCCGCTGAAGGCCTGGTGGCCGGCAAGCTGAGCGACGACGGCAAGACCGGCGTGCTCATCGAGCTGAACGCCGAGACCGACTTCGTGTCCAAGAACGACAAGTTCCAGGACGCGGCGCGCGATTGCGCCCTCGTGGCCCTGGACATCGACGGTGACGTCGAGGCCATCGCCGCGGCGAAGACCGCCAAGGGCGAGGTCGTCAGCGACGTGATCACCAACCTGATCGCGACCATCGGCGAGAACATGCGCCTGCGCCGCTCGGCTCGCCTGAGCGTCGCTCAGGGCGCCGTGGCCCTCTACCTGCACAATGCGCAGGGCGATGGCGTCGGCCGCCTCGGCGTGCTCGTCGCGCTGGAAGGCGCCGGCGACCAAGCGGTGCTGAAGGATGTGGGCCGCAGGATCGCCCTGCACGTGGCCGGCACCCCGACCCCGCCGCTGGCGCTCACCGAGGCCGACCTGGACCCCGCCGCCGTCGAGAAGGAAAAGAAGTTCCTCACCGACCAGGCGCTGGAATCGGGCAAGCCCATCGGCGTCGTCGAGAAGATGATCGAAGGCCGCATCCGCAAGTGGCAGGAAGAAGTGGTGCTGCTGAAGCAACCCTTCGTCATGAACCCGGACCTGACCATCGAGCAGCTGATCGCCGACACCGCCAAGGAAACCGGCTCGCCGGTGACCGTGAAGGGCTTCGTGCGCTTCGCCCTGGGTGAAGGCGTCGAGAAGAAGGTGGACGACTTCGCCGCCGAAGTCGCCTCGATGACCGGCCAAGCCTAACTTCCAGGCTGACAAAAAGACGGCCCTGGGGCGCCGTGCGTTCGACGCGCACGGCGCCCTTGGTTTATGTAGTACCGCCTAGATTCTCGAGAGCGCCCCATGTCCGACGCCAAGCCGCGCTACAAGAAGATCCTCTTGAAGATGTCGGGCGAGGTCCTGATGGGCGACGCCCTGTTCGGCATCGACACCGCGACCATCGACGCGGTGGCCCAGGACATCAAGGAGGTGGTCGACGCCGGGGTGGAGCTCTGCCTGGTGGTGGGCGGCGGCAACATCTTCCGCGGCGTCTCCCTGGCCGGCAAGGGCATGGACCGGGCCAGCGCCGACTATATGGGCATGCTGGCCACGGTGATGAACGCCCTCGCCCTGCAGGGCGCCTTGGAAAAGGCCGGCGTGGACACGCGGGTTCAATCAGCCATCCCCATGGACGCGGTCTGCGAGCCCTATATCCGCAGGCGGGCCCAGCGCCACATCGAGAAGGGCAGGGTGGTGATCTTCGCCGCCGGCCTCGGCGCACCGTTCTTCACCACCGACACCCCTGCGGCCCTGCGCACCGCCGAGATGGGCTGCGACGCCCTCTTCAAGGGCACCAGCGTCGACGGCGTCTACACCGCCGACCCCAAGAAGGATCCCAGCGCGCGCCGCTACGAGACCCTCAGCTACCAGGACGTGCTGGCCCAGGACCTGCGGGTCATGGACGCCTCGGCCATCGCCCTGATGCGCGACAACAACGTGCCGATCGTGGTGTTCTCCATCCGCGAGCGGGGCAACTTCATGAAGGTGCTGCAGGGCGAAGGCGTCTTCACCACCATCGCCTGACCACGCCGACAACCTTTGACTTAAGGGAGACGCACCCATGGCCGACGCAGAAAAGCCGGTGCTTTCGAGCTACCGGGACCGGATGGACAAGGCGATCGCCGCCTTGAAGGACGAGTTCGCCAGCCTGCGCACAGGCCGGGCTTCGGCAGGCCTGCTCGATCAGGTGATGGTGGAGGCCTATGGCTCGACCGTGCCGCTGAACCAGGTGGCCGCCGTGAGCGTGCCGGAGCCCCGCTCCATCACCGTCAGCGTCTGGGACAAGGGCATGGTGGTGTCGGTGGAGAAGGCGATTCGCTCGTCGGGTCTCGGCTTCAACCCCGTCAACGAAGGCACGAACCTGCGCATCCCGATCCCGCCGCTCACGGAGGAGCGCCGCAAGGACCTGGCCAAGATCGCCGGCAAGTATGCCGAGCAGCAGAAGATCGCCGTCCGCAACGTGCGCCGCGACGCCAACGACGACCTGAAGAAGGCCGAGAAGAACGGAGCCATCAACCAGGACGACCTGAAGCGCATGGAGACCGAGGTCCAGAAGATGACCGACGAGGCCATCAAGCGCGTGGACGAAGCCTTGAAAACCAAAGAGCAAGAGATCATGCAGGTTTAGTCGTCCACACTGACCGAAAGGACGAAACGGAAAACCTGATGGCCTCCGCTCCCACAGAGCCGCCCCCCAAGGACACGCCGCTGCACGTGGCGATCGTCATGGACGGCAATGGCCGCTGGGCGAAGCGCCGGGGCCTGCCGCGCAAGCTGGGTCATCCCAAGGGCGTTGAGGCCATTCGCAAGGTGGTGGAGGCCGCTCCCGACCAGGGTGTCCGCTGGCTCACCCTCTACGCCTTCTCCACCGAGAACTGGCGCCGCCCCGCCGGCGAGGTCGCCGAGGTCATGCGGCTGCTGAAGCACTATGTGAACAGCGACCTGGAGAAGCTCACCCGTGAGGGCGTGAAGGTCCGCATTCTCGGCCGCCGAGAGGGTCTTCCCCCCGACATCGCCGAGATTGTCGAGCGCGCCGAGACCCGCACCGCTCACAACGACAGGTTCTTCCTGCAGGTGGCCTTCAACTATGGCGGCCGGGCCGACATCGTCGACGCCGCCCGCGCCCTGGTGGCCGACGCCCTGGCCGGCAAGATCGACGCCGCGGCGATCACCGACACAGTCTTCGAGGCCAGGCTCTCCACCGGCGGCCTGCCGCCTCCCGACCTGGTGGTGCGCACCAGCGGTGAACAACGCCTCTCCAACTTCCTCCTGTGGGAGTCGGCCTATTCCGAGTTCGTCTTCCCCGACGTTCTCTGGCCGGACTTCACGCCAGATCACCTGCAGGCGGCGATCGACGAGTTCCACCGGCGCGAGCGCAGGTATGGCGCCGTCGCGGACGATGTCCTTGCCGCCGGCTAAGCGTTTCAACTGGACCAATCTGGGCGTGCGGGTGGCCTCGGCCACCGTTCTCGTGCCCACCGCCCTGGCCGCAGTCTGGTTCGACACCGGCCTGGCGGCCGGCGGCTGGCCGTTCCTGGTTCTGGTCGCCGTGGCCGTCGCCCTGCTGTCCATCGAATGGGGCGGAATGAGCGCACCCTATGCGCCGATCCGGGTCTCCACCGCCGTCACCGTGGCGATCCTCGCCGGGGTGTTCCTGGCCCACCGCGACCACATGTGGCTGGCCTGGGGCGGGTTGCTGCTGGGCGGGGTCGCCTCGGCCCTCGTGGCGCGTGGCGTCGCAGAGCGACCGTCGGACGCCGCCTTCGGGGTCTTCTATATCGGCATCGCCTGTATCTGCCTGATCTGGCTGCGCGCCATGCCCCAGGGGCAGTGGTGGACCCTGATGCTGTTCGCCATCACCTGGTCCGCCGACATCGCCGCCTTCGCCGTCGGCAGCGCCCTGAAGGGCCCCAAGCTCTGGCCGCGGTTTTCGCCCAACAAGACCTGGTCGGGCTTCGTGGGAGGGCTGGTGTTCGCCATGGCCGTGGGCGCGCTCATGACCATCATCCCGGCCTTCGAACTCAACATGGCCGCCGGCGCCCTGGTGGGGCTGCTGGGCGGGCTGGCCACCATGGCCGGCGATCTCTGGGAATCGGCTCTGAAGCGCCGCTTCGGGGTGAAGGACTCGGGCAACCTCATTCCCGGCCATGGCGGCCTGCTGGACCGGGTCGACGGCCTGCTGTTCGCGGTCGTGATCATCGCCGCCGCGCGCCTGGTGAACCACCTGGGATGGGGGCATTGAGCCTTCCGCGCCGCCTCAGCGTCCTGGGCTGCACGGGCTCGGTGGGCGTCTCCACCCTCGACCTCATCGAGAAGTCGGGCGCCGAGGTCGAAATGATCGCCCTGACCGCGGGTCGCAATGTCGAACGCCTCGCGGAGCAGGCTCGCCGCTGGCGGCCGAAGCTGGCGGTGATCGAGGACGAGACCAAGCTTTCCGAACTGCGCGACCGCCTGGCCGGCACAGGCGTCGCCACCGCCGCCGGACCCAACGCCGTGGTCGAGGCCGCGGCCATGGACGCCCAGTGGGTGATGTCGGCCATCGTGGGCTTCGCGGGTCTCGGGCCCACCCTGGCGGCGGCGCGGTCCGGCGCCATCGTGGCCCTGGCCAACAAGGAGAGCCTGGTCTGTTCCGGGCCGCAGCTGCTGCGCATCGCCAAGCTGGCGGGCGGGGTGGTGATCCCGGTGGATTCCGAGCACTCGGCGATCTTCCAGGTCTTCGACCCGATGGTCGCCCAGCATGTCTCGCGCCTGGTCCTGACCGCGTCGGGCGGACCGTTCCGGGGCTGGACGCGGGAACAGATGCGGCTGGCCAGTGTCGAACAGGCCGTGGCCCACCCGATGTGGGACATGGGAGTCAAGATCTCCATCGACTCGGCCACCATGATGAACAAGGGCCTGGAGATGGTGGAGGCGGCCTATCTGTTCGCCATGCCGGCCGAGCGTGTCGACGTCATTGTCCATCCGCAGTCCATCATCCATTCGATGGTGGAATATGTTGACGGCTCGACTCTAGCTCAGCTGGGGGCGCCCGACATGCGCACCCCGATCGCCTGCGCCCTGGCCTGGCCCGACCGTCTGCCCTGGCCCGCGCCCAAGCTGGATCTCGCCCAGGTCGGGCAGCTCACCTTCGAGGCGCCCGACTACGAACGATTCCCCGCCCTGCAGATCGCCAAGGACGCGCTCGCGGCCGGCGGCGCGGCCCCGGCGGTGATGAATGCGGCCAATGAGGTCGCGGTGGCCGCTTTTCTTGACCGCCGCATAGGCTTTCTCGATATTGCCGCAATCGTAGCCGACACACTCGAATGTGTTGAGGCCAAAGGCCTCGCGGGGGAACCCAACAGCGATGTTCTCGAGAGTGCGAAGGCGACAGATGCGATGGCGCGTCGCGTTGCGTGCGATGTCGTCGCCGGGCTCAGTCCGGCGTCGTAGGGAGTAGCCTCGCCATGCTTTCATTTCTTCAGACTGGTCTGATTTACATCGTGCCCTTCATCCTGGTGCTGACCCTTGTGGTCACCATCCATGAGTTGGGGCACTTCTGGGCGGCGAAGAGTTTCGGCGTCGCCATCGACCGGTTCTCCATCGGCTTTGGCAAGGCCATCGCATCCTGGACCGACAAGTCAGGGGTGCAATGGCGGATCGGCTGGGCGCCGGTCGGCGGCTATGTCGCCTTCGCCGGCGACGACAACGCCGCCAGCGTGCCCGACCAGGACGACCTGGAGACCCTGCGCCAGTCCATCGTGGCCCGCGAAGGGGAGGGGGCGCTCTCCCGCTATTTCCACTTCAAGCCGATCTGGCAGCGGGCGGTGATCGCCGCCGCGGGCCCGATGGCCAACTTTGCCCTCGCCATCATCCTGTTCGCCACCCTGGTCTTCGCCCTCGGAGAGCACCTCCTGCCGGCCAAGGTGGCCTCCGTGGCCGCCGGCAGTCCCGCCGCCCAGGCGGGGTTCCGCGCCGGCGACCTCATCGCCGAGGCGAACGGCCGTCCGGTCAAGAGCTTCATGGACCTGGCGGAGGTGGCCCAGCTTCGGGTGAACCTGCCCACGGTGTTTGTGGTGCGCCGCGGAACCGATGAGGTGTCGCTGACCGCCACCTCCAAGCTGCAGATGCGCTCCGACGGTCTCGGCGGCGAACGTCTGCAGGGCACCCTGGGGATCGTGCCGGCCCAGGCGCGCGAGGACTATGTGCATGTCCGCTACAATCCCATCGAAGCCGTCGGCAAGGGTGTCGAACGGACGTGGCGCGTGCTCAGCACCACGGTTTACTATCTGGGCCGCATGGTCACGGGCCAGGTCTCGGCCGACCAGCTGAGCGGGCCCCTGGGAATCGCGCGGGTCTCGGGCCAGGTCGCCCAGACCGGGGCCCTGGGAGCGCCCGACCTCGGATCACAGGTTCTCGGCGCCGGCGTCGCCCTGCTGGGTCTCGCCGCCGTGCTGTCGGTGGGCATCGGCTTCATGAATCTGCTGCCGGTGCCTGTGCTGGACGGTGGCCACCTGCTGTTCTACGCCTACGAAGCTGTGGCCCGCAGGCCTCTGGCGGCCAAGGTTCAGGCCGCGGGTTATCGTGTGGGCCTTGCGCTGTTGCTGGGATTGATGTTGTTCGCGACCTGGAACGATCTGCAGCAACTGCGTGTGTTCAAAATCCTCGGCGGTCTGCTTTCCTGACCCCCCCCATTTCCGTTGACGGCAGAAACGATGCAAAGAACCCGCGCCCACCGCGCCGCGCTCGCCTCCGGTCTCGCCCTGCTTCTGGGCTCGACCGCGATCACCCTGCCGAGTCTCGCCTTCGCCCAGGCCGCTGAGCAAGCCGGCGTCGTGCAGCGCATCATTGTTCAGGGCAATGAACGTATCGAGCAGTCGACCGTGCTCTCCTACCTGCCGATCCAGGCCGGTGAGGCCGCCGACCCCGCCAAGCTCGACCTGGCGCTGAAGGCGCTGTTCCGCACTGACCTGTTCTCGGATGTGAAGATCAACCTGCTGAACGGGGACCTGACCATCACGGTCGTGGAGAACCCGATCGTCAACAAGGTGGTCTTCGAGGGCAATTCCGGCCTGAAGGAAGACAAGCTGCGCGACGAAGTCACCGTGCGTCCGCGCGGCATCTTCACCCGCGCCAAGGTCCAGGCCGATGTGCAGCGCATTGTCGAGCTGTATCGCCGCTCGGGGCGGATCTCGGCCACGGTGTCGCCGAAGATCGTCGAGCTGCCCCAGAAGCGCGTCGACCTGATCTTCGAGATCGACGAAGGGCCCAAGAGCGGCGTGCTGCGGGTCAACTTCCTGGGCAACCAGGAATTCTCCGACAACGACCTGCGCGACGTCGTCGTGACCGAGCAGACCAGCTGGTACAAGTTCTTCTCGTCCAACGCCAACTACGACCCTGATCGGCTCGAGTACGACAAGGAACAGCTGCGCAAGCACTACCGTAATCGCGGCTTCTACGACTTCCGCGTGATCTCGGCCGTGGCCGAACTGTCCACCGACAAGAACGGCTTTGTCATCACCTATACCCTTGATGAGGGCCCGGAATACAAGTTCGGCAAGATCTCCGTGGAGACCGAACTACAGAAGCTGGACAAGAACCTGCTGCTGCAGCTGGTGCCGATCCGCTCGGGTGAGCTCTATCGCGACGAGATCATCGAGAGCGCCACCGACTCCCTGACCTTCGCCGCCGGCGCCGCGGGCTTCGCCTCGGTGGACGTGCGGCCGCGCTATGTCGCCAACAGGGAAACCAAGACCGTCGACGTGGTCTTCCAGGTCCGTGAAGGTCCGCGCGTCTATGTCGAGCGCATCGACATCGTCGGCAACAGCCAGACCCTCGACTACGTCATCCGCCGGGAATTGAACCTGGTGGAGGGCGACGCCTACAACCGCGCCCTGGTGGACCGGTCGAAGAACAACATCCGCGCCCTTGGCTTCTTCAAGGACGTCAACATCACCGAAATCCCGGGATCCGCGCCGGACCGCACGACCCTGCAGGTGCAGGTTGAGGAGCAGCCCACCGGGGAGCTCTCGTTCAGCGCCGGCTATTCGTCGGTCGACCAGCTCGTCCTGGATCTCGGCGTCACCCAGCGCAACTTCCGGGGCCGCGGCCAGGATGTGCGTGCCCGGATTTCCGTGGGCTCCCTGCGCCAGCAGGTGGACTTCTCCTTCACCGAGCCGCGCTTCCTGGGTCGGAATCTGCGGGCCGGAGTGGACATCTATTCCTACCGCTACGACCTGACCGACTACTCGGCCTATCAGACCAGCACGCTGGGCATGAACCTGCGCGCCGGGTTCCCGCTGACCCTGAATTCGTCGATGACGACGCGCTACGTGCTGCGCCAGGACGAGGTGGACATTGACGACACCTACTGCGATCCGACCTCGCCGATCGTCTCCCTGTCGCTCTGCGCCCAGCGCGGATCGTTCATGACCTCTCTCGTGGGCTATGGCCTGCGCCTGGATCGCCGGAACAATCCGATCAATCCAACCCGCGGCTTCTACGCCGATATCAGCCAGGACCTGGCCGGTGTCGGCGGCGATGTGAACTACATCAAGACCGACATCGACGGCGGCTGGTACCACGGCTTCAACAAGAACTTCATCCTCAGCGTCACCGGCCAGGCGGGCTACATCGCCGGCTGGAGCGGCGACACGATCCGCATCAACGACCGCTCCTACAAGGGCGGCAACAGCTTCCGCGGCTTCGAGACGGCGGGTCTTGGCCCGCGGGACACCAACTTCGCCCGCAGTGACGCCCTGGGTGGCCGCGCCTACGCCATCGGTTCGGTGGAGCTGACCATTCCGACCTTCGTGCCCGAGCAGTACGGGATCAAGGCCGCCCTGTTCACCGACTTCGGCACCGTCGGCCTGCTGGATGACGTGGACAAGGAATATCAGCCCGGCTCGATCAATCCGGTCACAAACCTTCCCTATCCTGCCGGGACGCGCGATCCGCTGATCTTCGACGACCTTTCGTTGCGCGCCACGGCTGGTCTCTCGGTGTTCTGGAAGTCTCCGATGGGTCCCATCCGTTTCGACTTCAGCCAAGTTTTGGCCAAAGAAGACTACGACAAGACCGAAACCTTCCGTTTCTCCACTTCAACGAAGTTCTGACCCCCATGACGATCAAAAACCTAGTCGCGGCGACCTGCGTCGCCGCGCTCTCGCTCAGCGCCAGCTCCTCGGCCTTCGCCCAGGCGGCCGCGCCGACCATCACTCACGGTCCCGCCCTTCCAGGGGTCTGCGTCATGTCGATCCAGGGCGTCATCTCCAGCTCAACGGTCGGCAAGCACGTCCAGACCCGCATGCAGCAGATCCTGGCCCAGGTTGAGGCCGAGCTGAAGGCCGAGGAAGCCGCCCTGCAGAGGGACGGCCAGGCTCTGGAGAGCCAGAAGGCCACGCTGGATCAGGGAACCTTCGACACCCGCGCGGCCGGCCTGCAGGTGCGGCTGAACGCCTACAAGCGCAAGTCGCAGCAGCGGGACAATGAGCTTGACCGCACGCAGCAGAAGGCTCTTGGCCGCGTCGGCCAGGAAATGGAGCCGATCATGCGTCAGGTCTACCAGCAGCGTCAGTGCAGCGTCCTGCTGCGCGCCGAGTCCGTTCTGGTCGCCAATCCGGCCATGGACATCAGCCCGGCGATCCTCACCGGCCTCAACGCCAAGATCACTCAGTTCGCCTTTGAGCGCGAACGGCTGGACCAACCGGCCGCCACCCCGCAAGCTGCGGCTCCCGCCCGCAAATAGAACGACTCGGGCTATGCGCGGGTCGAGCTGAGAGTGCTTGATGCCTGACCCGCGCTTTTTCGAAGATCTGGGCCCCGTCTCCCTGGCGGAGCTCGCCGCGCTGACCGGGGCCGAATTGTCGGCGCCCGGGGCCGGCTCGGTTCAGGTCGCCCGCGTTGCGATCCTGGCGCGAGCGAGCGCCGACAGCATCACCTACTTCTCCGATCGCAAGCTGGCCGCCGAACTGGCCGAGACCCGCGCCGCGGCGTGTTTTGTCACGGAGCGGGACGTCGGCCTCGTGCCCCAGGGCTGCGTCGCCCTGGTGACCCGCCAACCCGCCGCCGCCTACGCCATGTCCGGCCAACGGCTCCACCGGCCGCGCCTGCACGCCGGGGCGGCCGCGGTCTCCCGCGACGCGAGGGTGGAGGAGGGGGCCATCATCAGCCCTGGCGTGGCCATCGGCCAGGGCGCCCAGATCGGTCGGGGCTCCGTCGTCGGCCCCAACACCGTCATCGGGCCCGGGGTCACCATTGGCCGTGACTGCGTCATCGGCGCCAATGTCAGCATCCACTGCGCCCTGCTGGGCGACCGGGTGAAGATCCTGGCTGGCGCGGTCATCGGCGAGGCCGGGTTCGGCGCGACCGCCGGGCCCACCGGGGTGATCGATATCCCGCAGCTTGGCCGGGTGATCCTGCAGGACGGGGTGACCGTCGGCGCCAACACCTGCATCGACCGCGGAGCCTATGAGGACACGGTCCTGGGGGAGAACACCAAGATCGACAACCTCGTGCAGATCGCTCACAACGTGCGCGTCGGCCGCAACTGTGTGATGGCGGCCTTCACGGGGATTTCAGGCAGCGTGACGATTGGGGATGGCTCGGCGTTCGGTGGCCGGGCCGGAGTGGCCGACCACGTCATCATCGGCGAAGGCGCTCAGATCGGCGCGGGCGCCGGCGTTTTCCGGGACGTCGCCCCCAAGGCGGTCATGGGCGGATACCCGGCCATGCCCATGCGACAATGGCTGCGCGAAGTCGCCTGGCTGACCAAGGCGGCCGCCGTGCGCCGTCGCGAGGAACCTGATCAATGAGCCGCAAGGCCCCCGTCAACGAGTCTCCCACCGAGATCGACATCACCGAGATCGTGAAGCGGATCCCGCATCGCTATCCCTTCCTGCTGGTCGACCGCTGCGAGGACTACAAGGCCAGTGAATCCATCGTCGGCATCAAGTGCGTGACGATCAACGAGCCCTTCTTCCAGGGCCACTTCCCGGACTATCCGGTCATGCCGGGCGTGCTGATTATCGAGGCGCTCGCCCAGACCGGCGCGGTGCTGATGTCCAAGTCGCTGGACGTGGACGTGGCGGGCAAGACCATCCTGTTCATCTCGCTGGACAATTGCCGCTTCCGTAATCCGGTTCGGCCGGGCGATGTCCTGCGCATGCCGGTAGAGGTCGTCCGCCATCGCGGCGATCTCTTCAAGTTCAAGGGCCGGGCCATGGTGGGCGACAAGATCGCCGCCGAGGCTGAATTCGCGGCCATGGTGGTGGCCACCCAATGAGCGTCGACATCCATCCCACCGCCCTGATCGCCCCGGGCGCCGAACTGGCGCAGGGCGTGAAGATCGGCCCCTATTCGATCATCGGCGAGCACGTGAAGATCGGTCCGCGCACCGAACTGCTGTCGCATGTGGTCATCGAGGGCCACACGACGATCGGCGCCGACTGCAGCGTCCGCAACTTCGCCAACCTGGGCGGGCCGCCGCACCATACGGGCTACAAGGGCGAGCCGACCGAACTGATCATCGGCGACCGCAACCGCCTTTGGGAGCACGTCACCATGCACATCGGCACCCCCGATGGCGGCGGCGTCACCCGGGTCGGCAATGACGGCATGTACATGGCCACCAGCCATGTGGGCCACGACTGCACGGTCGGCGACAATGTCGTCCTGGCGCACTCGGCGACGCTCGGCGGGCATGTGGATGTCGGCGACTTCGTGATGGTCAGCGGCCTGGCCGCGGTGCACCAGCACTGCCGGGTCGGACGCTATTCCTTCATCGGCGGCCTGGCCGCGGTGACCAAGGATGTCATCCCCTATGGCCTGGTCTGGGGCAACCACGCCCACCTCGAGGGCCTGAACCTCGTGGGGCTCAAGCGCCGCAACTTCTCCCGCGAGATGATCGCCGAGCTGCGGTCAGCCTATCGGTTGCTGTTCGCCGAGGAAGGCACCTTCCAGGAGCGGATCGAGGACGCCATGGCCACCTTCGGCCACAGCGCGCCGGTCATGGAGATCATCGACTTCATCCGCGCCGAGGCCAACCGGCCGCTCTGTCTGCCGGAGCGGGAGGTCTAGGACCTTGTCCAAGCTCGGCCTGATCGCAGGCGGCGGCGGGCTCCCGGTCGAGATCGCCGCAGCCTGTCAGCAGGCCGGCCGCCCCCTGTTCGTGATTCGCCTCAAGGGATTCGCCGGGCCGGATCTGGCCGCTTTTCCCGGCGCCGACATCGGCCTGGCCGAGCTGGGCAAGTGCATCCGGGCGCTCAAGGCCGCAGGCTGCGACTCCATCTGTTTTGCGGGCCATGTGAGCCGGCCGGACTTTGCCGCCCTGCGGCCCGACGTCCGTGGCCTGAAGGCCCTGCCGGGGCTGATCGCCGCCGCCCGTCACGGCGACGATGGCCTGCTCCGGGCCCTGCTGGGCGAGTTCGAGAAGGAAGGCTTCACCATTGAGGGGGCCGACGAGGCGATGGGGGATCTGCGCCTGTCGGCCGGCGCGCTCGGCAAGGTGCGTCCAGGGCCAGCCCATGCCGGCGACATCGCCCGAGGGCTGCATGTGGCCCGCGAACTGGGACGCCTGGATATCGGTCAGGGGGCGGTGGTCTGTGACGGCCTCGTGCTGGCGGTTGAGGCTCAGGAGGGCACCGACGCCATGCTCCGCCGGGTGGCCGATCTGCCGGCGGCCATCCGAGGCTCGCCCGCCGCGCTCCGTGGAGTCCTGGCCAAGGCGCCCAAGCCGATCCAGGAAACCCGGGTCGACCTGCCCACCATCGGCCTTGGCACCATCCAGCGGGCGGCCCGCGCCGGGCTGGCGGGCGTGGTGGGGGAGGCCGGCCGCCTGCTGGTGCTCGACCGGGCCGAGGTGATCGCCCTGGCCGACGAACTGGGCCTGTTCGTCTTTGGCGTGGAGCCTGAACGTCAATGAGCCATCCCCTCTGCATCATGCTGGTCGCCGCCGAGGCGTCCGGCGATGACCGGGGCGCCGGGCTGATGGCGGCGCTGAAGACGCAACTCGGCCCGGACAACGTCCGGTTCGTGGGCCTGGGGGGCCAGGGCATGGCGGCCGAGGGCCTGGTCAGCGCCTTCGATATGTCAGAACTGTCGATCCTGGGGCTGCTGGAGGGCCTGCTGGCCTATCCCAAGGTCGTGCGCCGGGCCGACGAGATGGCGGCCCTGGCGGTGCGGGAACGGCCGGACGTGGCCATCCTGATCGATTCCTGGGGCTTCACCCTGCGGGTGGCGCAGCGGCTCAAGGCGCAGCTGCCGGACATGCCGGTCATCAAGTATGTGGCGCCCCAGGTCTGGGCCTCGCGGCCGGGCCGGGCGGCGGTGCTGGCGCGTTATGTCGATCATCTCCTGGCGATCCACACCTTCGATGCGCCCTATTTCGAAAAGGTCGGCCTGCCGACCACCTTCGTCGGCAACAGCACGCTCAGCCTCGACCTGTCGGCCGCCGATCCTGTGGCCTTGCGTCGCCGCCTGGCGATCGGGCCTGACGAGCCGGTGCTGGTGGTGCTGCCCGGAAGCCGGCCCAGCGAGATCGCGCGGGTCCTGCCGCCCTTCGAGGACGCCGTCGCTCTGCTGAAGGCCGCCAGGCCCAACCTGCAGGTCATCGTGCCCGCCGCCGCCACCGTCGCCGATGTGGTCAAGGCGCGGGTCGCCGGCTGGCCCTACCGGGCGCACGTGGTGGAGGGCGAGGCCGATCGCTACTCGGCGATGAAGGCGGCCACGGTGGCGCTTGCGTGTTCCGGGACGGTCACCACCGAGCTGGCCCTGGCCGGCGCGCCGATGGTCGTCGGCTATCGCCTGGGGCCGGTGACCTACGCCATTCTCAAGCGGCTGATCCGCACCGACTATGTGACGCTGTTCAACATCGCCGCGCAGGACTTCGTGGCGCCGGAGCTGATCCAGGCCGACTGCAACGGACCAAAGATCGCCCGCGAGATCGCCCGGCGGCTGGATGATCCGGATCTGCGCCGCGCCCAGGTCGAGGCTCAGGACAGGGCCCTGGCCCAAATGGGGCGCGGCGGCCCCGATCCCTCGGAGGCCGCCGCGCGGGCCGTTCTGAAAGTGCTCGGTCGGGCGGCTTAGCCGCGCTTGTCGACCGAGGTGTAGTCGCGCTGCGCCGCGCCGGTATAGATCTGGCGCGGACGCCCGATCTTCTGCGACGGATCCTCGACCATTTCCTTCCACTGGGCGATCCAGCCGACCGTCCGCGCGAGGGCGAACAGCACGGTGAACATTTCCGGCGGGAAGCCAAGGGCCCGCAGGGTGATGCCCGAATAGAAGTCCACGTTCGGATAGAGCTTCCGCTCGACGAAGTACGGGTCGTTGAGCGCGATCTTCTCGAGCTCCATGGCCACCTTCAGCAGCGGATCGTCGGTGTTGCCGACTTCCGCCAGGACTTCGTGGCAGGTGGCCTGCATGACCTTGGCGCGGGGGTCGTAGTTCTTATAGACCCGGTGGCCGAAGCCCATCAGCCGGTAGCGGCGATCCTTCACGCCCTGGACGTATTCGGGGATGTTCTCCACCGAACCGATCTCGGCCAGCATGTTGAGCGCCTCTTCGTTGGCGCCCCCATGGCTGGGGCCCCAAAGGCAGGCGATGCCGGCGGCGATGCAGGCGAACGGATTGGCGCCCGACGAACCGGCCAGGCGGACGGTCGAGGTGGACGCGTTCTGCTCGTGATCGGCGTGCAGGATGAAGATGCGGTCCATGGCCCGGGTCAGGACCGGGTTGGGCTTCCAGTCCTCGGCCGGGACCGAGAAGCACATGCGCAGGAAGTTCTCGGCATAGGACTCGTCGTTGCGCGGATGCACGAACGGCTGGCCCTTGGAGTATTTGAAAGCCCGCGCGGCGATCGTCGGCATCTTGGCGATCATGCGATGGGCCGAGATCATCCGTTGCTGCGGATCATCGATATTGGTGCTGTCGTGATAGAAGGCCGACAGGGCGCCGACCGCGCCGACCATGATGGCCATCGGGTGGGCGTCGCGACGGAAGCCCGCGAAGAACCGGTCGAACTGCTCGTGCAACATCGTGTGGTAGGTGATGTTGTGGTCGAACTCGGTGAACTGTTCCGCCGTCGGCAGCTCGCCGTGGAGCAGCAGGTAGCAGACTTCCAGGAAGCTCGACTTCTCGGCCAGCTGGTCAATCGGGTAGCCCCGATGCAGCAGGATGCCGGCGTCGCCGTCGATATAGGTGATCTTGCTTTCGCAGCTCGCCGTCGACGTGAAACCCGGATCGTAGGTAAAGACATCGGCCTCGGCGTACAGCTTGCGCACGTCCACCACGTCCGGACCCGCCGTACCCTTCAAGATGGGTAGCTCGACAGATTTGGCGCCAATGCTGATCTTCGCCGTATCGACCATGCCATCCCCTTTCAATGACTAGGAATTAAAACGTCTGTTCGCTTGGCCTTATAGCGGTTTACGCAGCGGGCGAAAGCGCATCGTCAAGGCGGGCCAGGCTTTCGTCGCGCCCAAGCGCGGTCAGCGCGCCGGCCAGGTCCGGCGCAGAGGCTGCGCCCGCCAGACAGATGCGCAGGGCCGGGCCGAACTTGCCGATGCCGATGCTCTCGGATTCGGCGAAGGTGCGGATTTCGGCTTCCAGCGAAGGCACGTCCCAGGCGCTCGCCGCCGTCAGCCGTTCCCGCAGCCGGCCAAGCCGTCCACGGGTTTCCTCGTTAAGCAGGCTGGCCGCCTTTTCCGGCATGGCCAGGGGCCGGCTCGCCAGCACGAAGACGGTCGAATCAGCCAGGTCCAGCAGGGTCTTGGCGCCGTCGCGCACCAGCGGAATGGTGCGTTCCAGAACCGGGCGCAGGTCCGCCGGGACCTTGAGGTCGCGGCTTTCATGGATCCCCGTCACCAGATCGGCCAGGCGGCCGATCTTGGCCTGGCGGATGTAATGGTTGTTGATGTGGTTGAGCTTGGCCCAGTCCAGGCGGGCCGGGGCGCCGACGACATCGGCGATGTCGAACCAGCTGATGGCCTGTTCGTCGCTGAAGATCTCGTCGTCCCCGTGGCCCCAGCCCAGCCGCGCCAGATAGTTGCGCATGGCCTCGGGCAGATAGCCCATGGAGTCGAACTCGCTTACGGCCTGGGCGCCGTGACGCTTGGACAGCTTGGCGCCGTCGGGGCCGTGGATCAGCGGCAGGTGCGCCCAGACTGGGACCTCCCAGCCGAGCGCCTTGTAGATCAGGGTCTGGCGGGCGGCGTTGTTGAGGTGGTCATCGCCGCGAATCACATGGGTCACGCCCATGTCGTGGTCATCGACGACCACGGCCAGATTGTAGGTGGGCGAACCGTCGGTGCGCAGCAGGATCAGATCATCCAGATCCTTGTTTTGGAACCGGATGTCGCCTTTCACCTTGTCGGCGACCACGGTGTCGCCGGTCAGCGGGCTTTTGAGCCGCACGACGAAGGGCCGGTCGGGGGCGTCGTTGGGGGTGATGTCGCGCCAGGGTGAGCGGACCACTCGGCCCTCGGCTCGCGCCGTCTCGCGCTCGGCCTCCAGCTCCTCGGGCGTCATATAGTCCCGATAGGCTTCGCCGCGGGCCAGAAGCTCCTCGACAGCGGCCCGGTGAAGGTCGGCCCGGGCGGCCTGGAACACCGGCGCCTCGTCGGCCTCGAGGCCCAGCCACTTCAGGCCCTCGAAGATCACGCCGACGGCGGCCTCGGTGGAGCGCTCGCGATCAGTGTCCTCGACGCGCAAAAGGAACTTTCCGCCGGTGCGCCTGGCGTAAAGCCAGTTGAAAAGCGCCGTGCGAGCCGTGCCAATATGCATCGAGCCAGTGGGCGAGGGGGCGATCCGGGTGACGACGGGACGGTCGGGCATCGAGGTCGGGGGTCTTGAGGTGTCGCAGGCCGGCGGGATCGCCGGGCGATGGGGCCGGGGTCTTAGCATGCGCTTCCCCAGGGCTCCTAGTCCGCGGGCGCTGGCGGCGGCCTTGGGCGCCGCCGTGCGCGATCAGGCCGACCGTTGGAGCCTCTGGACGCCGGTCGCCTTCGGCCTGGGCTGCGCGGCCTATTTCACCCTTGACCGGGAGCCCCTGGGCGTCGTCGCCTGGATCGCCGCGGCCCTGTCCCTGGGCCTCCTGATCACGGCGCGCCGGCTCAACATCACGCGGGCCGCCTCGCTTCTGCTGATCCTGGCGGCCTTTGGCTTGGCGGGATTCTCGGCGGCCAAGTTCCGCACCGACGCCGTGGCAGGGCCCCTTGCGCCAGCGATGGGCCAGCCGGCTCAGATCGAGGGCTGGGTCGTGGACGTGGCCAGCCCCGGCCAGGGCGGCAGCCGCATCCTCGTGGCGCCGACGCGGATCGAAGGGCTGGCGCCGGGCGACACGCCGAGCCGCGTCCGGATCACCCTGCGGGATGTCACGCCGCCCGCGCCGGGCCAGGCCGTGCGCATGCTGGCCCTGGTGAACCCTCCGCCGCCGCCCGCCAGCCCCGGCGGCTACGACTTCGCCCGGGACGCCTTCTACGAGAGTATCGGCGGTGTCGGCTTCGCCCTGACTCCGCCGGAGGCTGCGGATCTGCCGCGGCCGCCGGGGCGGCTGGTCCTCGAGATGAGGATCAATGCCGCCCGCTGGACCCTGGCCCAGCAGATCGTCGCCGCCATGGGGGCGGAGACCGGCGGCCTGGCTGCGGCCATGGTCATGGGCAACCAGGCCTTTGTTCCCCCAGAGCAGATCGAGCATATGCGGGCCTCGGGATTGGCCCATCTGATTTCGATTTCTGGCCTGCACATGGCCATTGTCGGCGGCTTCGTCTTCGCCGCCGTGCGGGCCGGCGTGGCGGCCTGGCCATGGCTCGCCCTGCGGGTGTCCAGCAAGAAGGTCGCGGCCCTGGCGGGGCTGAGCGCGGTGGCCTGCTATCTGGTGGTGTCGGGGGCGCCTGCGCCGGTCCAGCGGGCGGCGATCACGGCGTCCGTCGCCTTCGCCGCGATCGTCTTCGACCGGCGGGCCATCAGCCTGCATGGCCTGGCCCTCGCCGCCCTGATCGTCCTGCTGATCCATCCCGAGGCGGTGACTGAGCCGGGCTTCCAGATGTCGTTCGCCGCCACGGCGGCCCTGGTCGCCCTGGCCGAGGTCTGGCCGCATCCGATCCGTGAGATCAGCGCCCCCTGGCCGATCCGGTTCGTCCAGACCAGCCTGACCTGGCTGGGCGCCAGCCTGGCCGCCAGCCTTGTGGCCGGCATGGCGACGGGGCCGTTCGCCCTGCAGCACTTCAATCGGATGGCCACCTTTGGCCTGGCGGCGAATCTGGCGGCCTCGCCCATCTCGTCCTTCCTGATGATGCCGAGCCTCGCCATCGGCGCGGCGCTCGCGCCGCTCGGCCTGGGGGACATTCCCCTGATGGTGTCGGGCTGGGGGATTGGCTTGATCACGGACGTGGCCCAGATCGCTGCGGAGGCGCCGGGGGCAAGCCTGCTGGTGGCCAGCGCGCCGGCCTGGGCCTTGCCCAGCGCCTTTCTTGGCATTCTCTGGATGTGCCTCTGGCGCGGACCTGTCCGATGGCTCGGCCTGCCGTTCGCCCTGGCGGTGAGCCTGGCGCCGCGGGGCGAGCCGCCCACACTCTGGGTCGCCGCCGACGGCGCCCAGGTGGCGGTGCGGCAGGGCGACCAGGCCATCTTGATGCGGCCGGACGTCAAGCGGTTCGCCGCCGAACGCTGGGCGCAGCGGCGGGGGCTGACGCCCAGCCAGGACGAGGCGCCGCGGGACGATCTGTATGTCTGTGATCGCTGGACCTGCCGCCCGGGGCCGGATGCGCCGGCGCCCGTGGCCGCCTATTGGAGCCGAAAGGTCCCCGATGCTGAAACCCTTGCCGGGCTCTGCGCCTCAGCCGAGGTGGTCATCATACGTCCGGACCTGCCGCCGAACCTGTGCCCCGGCGTGATTATCCTGAGCGGGACGGACTTCGCCCGGGGCGGCGCGCTGGAGCTGAGCCGCGAGGACGGCGCATGGCTCGCCCTCTGGACCCAGGACCAGCGTGGGCACAGACCCTGGACCTGGGGGTCTAGTGGTAGCGGCGAATGAGGCCGACGAGCCGACCCTGCACGGCCACCTGGTCGGGGCCGAAGATGCGGGTCTCATAGGCGGGGTTGGCGGCCTCGAGCGCTACCGAGGCGCCCTTGCGGCGCAGGCGCTTGAGGGTCGCTTCTTCGCCCATGACCAGGGCGACGACGATGTCGCCGGAATTGGCCGAATCGGCCCGCCGGATGACCACATAGTCCCCGTCGAGGATGCCGGCGTTGATCATCGAATCGCCCTGCACTTCGAGAACGAAATGCTCGCCGGCGCCCAGCATGGATTCCGGCACATGGATCCGGTCGCGCTCCTGTTGGATGGCCTCGATGGGCGTACCGGCGGCGATCTTGCCGAGCACCGACAATTCGCGGGTGTCATTGGCCGCCTGGGGCGCCGATGCGCCATCGCCCTGTTCGACCAGTTGCGGTCGAAAGGCCTGCCGACCCTTGGGCGGCGCAGTCGCCGTGGCCTGCTGCGGCAGCTTCACCACCTCCAGCGCCCTGGCGCGATGGGGGAGGCGGCGGAGGAAGCCGCGCTCCTCAAGGGCGGTGATCAGGCGATGGATGCCTGACTTGGAGGCCAGGTCGAGGGCTTCCTTCATCTCGTCGAAGGACGGCGAGACCCCGGTCTCCTTGATCCGCTCATGGATGAACATGAGCAGTTCGTGCTGCTTACGGGTCAGCATTGGACTTTCCCAACCTAAAGAACAAATCGCAAACGTTGCGAATGTTCTCTAGGCGTTCTTCCTTAATGTCAAGTTACCCACAAGACCGTTGAAATCACGGGCAATCTCAAGCGGGGCGTTCAGCCTCGACCGACTCGGTCGGCTGGTGTCAGCCGAGCAGGGCGCGAGCGGCCTGGGCCACATCGGTCTGCCGCATCAGGCTTTCGCCCACCAGCATGGCCCGGGCGCCGGCAGCCTCCAGCCGGCGGACGTCAGCCGGGCCGGCGATGCCGCTTTCGGTGACCAGCAGGGCGTCGGCCGGCGCCAGGGCGGCCAGCCGCTCGGTGATCGAGAGATCGGTCTCGAAGGTGCGGAGATTTCGGTTGTTGACGCCCACCAGCCGGGCCCCCAGGCGACCGGCGCGGGCCATCTCGGTCTCGTCATGCACCTCCACCAGGGCGTCCATCCCCCAGGCGCTCGCCTGGGCCAGGAGGTCGGCGGCCAGGGCGTCATCGACCATGGCCATGATGATCAGGATTGCGTCGGCGCCCAGGGCGCGGGACTCGGCCACCTGCCAGGGATCGACCAGGAAGTCCTTGCGGATCGCTGGCAGGCTCACGGCGTTCCGCGCAGCGGTCAGATAGGCGTCGTCGCCCTGGAAGCTGGGACTATCGGTGAGCACCGACAGGCAGGCCGCGCCGCCGGCCTCATAGGCCACGGCCAGGGCCGGGGGGTCGAAGCCGGCGCGGATCAGGCCCTTGGACGGGGAGGCCTTCTTGATCTCGGCGATCAGGGCCAGACGCCCCGGCGCATGGCCCTGGACCAGGGCGGTGTGGAAGCCGCGCGGAGGGCTGGCCGCCCTGGCGGCCGCCTCGACCTCGGCGACCGTCCGGGCGGCCTTGCGCTCGGCGACTTCGATCCGCTTGTAGGCGGCGATCTGGTCGAGGATGTCGCTCATGAGTTGGTGATCTCGCACAGGCGGTCGAGGGCGGCCAGCGCCCGGCCGTCGTCGATCACCTGTCCGGCCAGAGCGACCCCTTCGCTCAAGGTCTCGACCTTGTCGGCCACCAGGAAGGCGGCGGCTGCGTTGAGCAGGACAATGTCCCGATAGGCGCCGGCCTCGCCCTGGAGCAGGGCGCGCAGGGCCGCGGCGTTGACCTCCGGCGACCCGCCGGTCAGGTCCGAGAGGGCGGCGCGGGGCAGGCCGACGGCTTCGGGCGTAACGGTGAAGAGGCGCACCTGACCATCGCGGTATTCGGCCACCTGGGTCTCGCCGGTGGTGGTCATCTCGTCCATGCCACCCCCATGGACCACCCAGGCGCGCTCGGCGCCCAAGCTCCCCAGCACGCGGGCGAGGGGCTCAACCCACCGTTCAGAGAACACGCCGAGCACCTGGCGCTGAGCGCCGGCTGGATTGCCCAGGGGGCCCAGCAGGTTGAACAGGGTGCGGAAGCCAAGCTCGGCGCGGATCGGCGAGACGTGTTTCATCGCCCCGTGGTGGGCCTGGGCGAACAGGAAGCAGAGGCCCGCCTCGTCCAGGGCGCGCAGCTGCTGCTCGCGGCTGGCGTTGATATTGACCCCGAGCGCGGCGAGCACGTCGGCGCCGCCCGACCGGGAGGACAGGGCGCGGTTGCCGTGCTTGGCCACCTTGAGGCCGCCACCGGCCGCCACGAAGGCCACGGCGGTGGAGATGTTGAGGGTGTGGAGGCCGTCGCCGCCGGTGCCGCAGACATCGATCACCTGGTAGGGGTGATCCAGGGTGACGGCGGCCTCGCGCATGGCCCGGGCGCAGGCGGTGATCTCGCCCACCGTCTCGCCGCGCATCCGCATGGCGGTCAGCGCCGCGGCCACCTGGGCCGGTGTCGGTTCGCCCCGCAGACAGGCGGAGAAGAACACCTGGGCGTCGGCTTCAGACAGGGTCGCGCCGTCGGCCAGGCGGGCCAGCAAGGGCTTGAAAGCGTCAGACATGGATCGGACTCAGGCCTCGGTCAGGCGCCGCGCGCCGGCCAGGTCGAGGAAGTTGGAGAGCAGAGCGTGACCGCCCTCGGTGGCGATGGACTCTGGGTGGAACTGGACCCCGTAGATCGGCCGGCTCACATGCTGCACGCCCATGACCTCGCCATCCTCGGTCCAGGCGGTGATCTCCAGGACCTCGGGCATGGTCTCCCGGCGCACCGACAGGCTGTGATAGCGGGTGGCGGTGAAGGGGTTGGGCAGGGCGGCGAAGACGCCCTTGCCCGTGTGATGGATGGGGCTGGTCTTGCCGTGCATCAGGGTCGCGGCCCGGATCACCTCGCCGCCGAAGGCCTGGCCGATGGCCTGATGGCCCAGGCACACGCCGAAGATCGGCAGGTCGTCCGGCGCCTTGGCCAGCAGGTCGAGACAGAGGCCGGCCTCATTGGGGGTGCAGGGACCGGGCGAGAGCAGCACGCCCTCGGGCTTCAGCGCGATCACCTCTTCGGCGCTCAACGCGTCATTACGATGGACCAGCGTTTCGGCCCCAAGCTCGTTCAGATAGTGGACGAGGTTGTAGGTGAAGCTGTCGTAGTTATCGACGACGAGGATCATGAAGGTTCTCTAGGCCAAAGCTCTGAGGTGCGCAAAGCGCCGCGTTGCATATGGGGGGACGCGGGCCGATGCTGCAAATATGACGGCTGCTGATTCCGCTCTCGATCCTGAAGCCCTGGCCGAAGCGCGGAGCCTGTTGGCTGCGCCCGCTGCCCGCGAACGGCTCTGGCCGGTGCTGGCGGCGGCGGCCTTCGCGGCCGTGGCGGCCCTCGCCCTGGCCGGCGCCATGATCACCGCCCCGCCGGTGGTCACCCAGCATCTGACGGGCGAATCGGGCGTCTCACTGGACGATGCGCCGCTTAGCGAAACGCCCCTGGAAGAAGCGCCCTAGACGAATCGCCAGGCGTCCTCGGCGGCGCGGCGAAGGGCGCGGGCCTTGTGCAGGGTCTCGTCATATTCAGCGTCGGGATCTGAGTCGGCCACCACGCCGCCGCCCGACTGGATGTACATCTGGCCATCCTTGAAGCAGGCGGTGCGCAGGACGATGCAGGTGTCCACCGAGCCGTCGGCGCCGAAATAGCCGACCGCGCCGGCATAGGCGATGCCGCGCTTCTCGATCTCCAGCTCATCAATGATCTGCATGGCGCGCACCTTGGGCGCCCCTGAAAGCGTGCCGGCCGGCAGGGCGGCCATCAGCACGTCCACCGGATCGACCCCCTCGGGGGCGTCGCCCTCCACATTGGAGACCAGATGCATGACGTGGCTGTAGCGCTCGACGAAGAAGCTATCGGTCACCCGCACGCTCGGGCCCTTGGGGCGCGTTGCGGCGGCGTTGCGGCCGGGCTGGCGCAGCATGGCGACCCGGCCCACGTCGTTGCGTCCGAGATCGAGCAGCATCAGATGCTCGGCCCGTTCTTTGGGGTCGGCGATCAGCTCCTGTTCGAGGGCCAGGTCCTCTTCGGGCGTGGCGCCCCGGGGGCGGGTGCCGGCGATCGGGCGGATGGTGATCTTGCCATCCCGCAGGCGGACCAGGATTTCCGGGCTGGAGCCCGCCAGCTGGAAGTCGCCGAAGTTCAAGTAGAACAGGAAGGGCGAGGGATTGGTCCGGCGCAGGGAGCGGTAGAGCGCCAGCGGGTCCAGGGCGAAGGGCGCGCGGAACCGGTGGCTGGGCACCACCTGGAAGATGTCCCCGGCGCGGATATAGGCCTTGGCCTTGCCGACTATCTCTCGATAGGCCTCGCGGCTGATCGGGGTGGTGAAGGCGTCGGCCTGAGGCGCGCCGTCCCGCTTCAGGGCCGGCGTCGGCTTGGCCAGATCTGCGACCACGGCGGCGAGGCGCGCCTGAGCCGCGTCGTGGGCCGCCTCGGCAGACTGGCCATCAGGCCGCACGGTGGTGGCCAGGATGATCTCCTGTCCGATGGAGTCGAAGATCGCCACCACGGACGGCCGCGTCATCACCCCGTCAGGCAGGTCCAGGGGGTCTGGATTGACATCAGGCAGCCGCTCCACCAGCCGGACCATGTCGTAGCCCAGGGCGCCGAACACCCCGGCCACCATCGGCGGCAGGCCGGCGGGAATGTCCAGGCGGCAGGCGGCCACGAGGTCGCGCAGGGACTCGAGACTGCCGGCGGCCTGGGGCGTGAACCGGCCCGCGGCGATGTCGTCGCCCTCGGCGATCTCGGCCCGCTCGCCCCGGCAGCGCCAGACCAGATCCGGCTTCAAGGCGATCCACGAATAGCGCCCGCGCCAGGCGCCCCCCTCGACGGATTCGAAGAGGAAGGCGTAGGGCTGGCCTTGGCCGATCTTCAGATAGGCCGAGACCGGCGTCTCCAGGTCGTCGATCAGGCGGGTCCAGACCACCTGCGCCGCGCCCGCGCCGTAGCGGGCGGCGAAGTCTGAGAGCGCAGGTTCGACGATCATGCCTTGGGCTCCGGCGCCTTGGCGGGGGCCTTGGCCGGATCCGCCTTGTCGCGGGGCTGAAGGCCCAGCACGGTGCGGGCGCGATTCTCGTCGATGCGGACCCGAACTTCATCGCGGGCGGCGAGGCTGGCGGCCTCGACGAGGTCGCGGAACAGGGCCATGCTGGCCTGGCCGCGGCCGCTCTCCGCCGCGGCGGCGATCTCCGCCGTATCGCCCGGACGGACGGCCTCGAGCTTGCCGACGACCACGGCGAACTCCACGGCGCGGGCGGTGAACACCTCATTCGGCTCGGCGGAGAAGGCCTTGACCAGCATGTCTTCGGAAAGCTGCTCGGTCTGCTGGGCGGTGGCGCGGCTCAGGCTGGTGGCCCGGGTCACCCGCGCGCCGATGGTTCCAGCGGCGGCTTCCAGGGTCTGGGCGCCGCGGACCAGTTCGGCCAGCTCATTGGCCTTGGCCTCAAGACGACGCACCATCTCTCGCTGCATCCAGGCCCGCACCAGCACCGGGCGGACCTCGTCCAGCGGGGGCAGGGCGGCGGGGATCACCCGCTCGACCTTCACGGCGAAGTACTGGCCCTCGGCCAGTTCGGCGAGGTCGCTCTCGCCGCCCTCGGCGAGTTCAAAGGCCGTCGCCATGACCTGCGGCGTCAGCCCTTCGACGGGCTGGCCGTCCTGGGTGCGACCCTGTTCGCTGATGGCGGGCAGGGTGATGACCGTGGCTTCGGCGGCCTTGGCGGCCTCGGCCAGGGAAGCGCCGCCGATATGGGCCTCTTCATAGGCCTGGGTGCGCTCATAGACCTTCTCGGCGGCCGCATCCTCGCGGATCTCGGCCTCCAGCATGGGGCGAACATCCTCAAGCGTCGGTTGGCGGCCGGGGTTGACCGATGTGACCTTGACCACGGCCAAACCCAGGTCGCCCTCGATGGGCGCGCTGACCTCGCCGGCGGCGAGGGCGAAGGCGGCTTCCGCCACCTTGCGATCTGCGATGGCGGTGCGTGGGCGGCCCTCATAGACGATGGGATCGACGCCCAGGTCCCGGGCGACAGCGGTCGGGTCTTCGCCTTCGCGCAGCCGCTGGGCGATGCGTGTGGCGGCGGCCTGATCCTTGGCCGGGATCTGGATCAGGGTGCGGGTCTCCGGCTGGGACAGGGTGTCCCTGCGGAACGCGAAGCGCTCCTGGAGCTGTGCGTCCGTGACCTCGACGTCGAGATCCTGCGGCCGGGGGGCGAAGCGGACCACCGACAGCACCCGATATTCCGGCTGGGTCAGTTGGGCCGAATTCTCCCGCATGAAGGCCTGGAGTTGGTCGTCGCTCGGCAGTTCCGGCGCCTCGACATTGTTCACGTCCACCTGGAAATAGCCCAGGTCGCGCTGCTCGCGGTCGATCATGGCCGGCAGGGCGCTATAGGCCCGCGGGGCCCGCAGGCCGCTCACCAGGCCCGAGGCGAAGTGCTGCTGGGCGATGTCGTCTTCCAGCTGCGCCAGGAACGCGTCGGGAGTTAGATTAGCCTGGGAGAGGCGCTGGGCCATCAGGTTGCTGTCGAACCGGCCGTTGATCGGATCGAAGAAGGCCGGAATCTGCCGCAGCTGGTCGGCCACCAGGCTGTCGCCAGGCCGGATTCCCATCTTGTGCAGCAGGGCCGCCAGGGCCTCTCGGGTGGCGATCTGTTCGAGCAGGCGCGGGATGATGCCGTTTTCATCGGCCATCTGCGGCGTGATCGGCTGGCCGACCTGCTGCTCGGTCTGCTGGCGCCATTCGTCAAATGCCCGGCGGAAGCCCGCATCATCGACGGTGCGGTCGCCCGCCTTCACCACGGTGGTGGAGAACTGGCCTTGCAGGACGTCGGACATGCCGAACACGGCGAAGCTGATGATCAGCAGGCCGATCAGGAGGGCCGCCACCCAGGATTTGGCGAAGGCGCGGAAAGCAGTGAGCATGGAGGACCCTTCCTCGGGCGCGAAGTCCAGAGGGGCGGGTATAGTGGAGGCGGCTTCCCCCCCGCAAGCACGTGACAGAGTCGATCGCTTGGCTTAACCGCCAGATCGACCCCAAGGAGAGGCCCGATGAACGCACCCACCCCCCTGATCGCCGGCAACTGGAAGATGAACGGGACGGCGGGCGCCCTGGCCGAAGCCCAGGCCGTGGCGGCCGGCGCGCCGGCCTTGGGCGTGCGGGTGGCGCTCTGTCCCCCCGCCACCCTGGTGGAGCGGATGAGCCGCGCCCTGGCCGGCGGGGGGGTCGCCATCGGCGGCCAGGACTGTCATGCGGAGGCCTCGGGCGCCTTCACCGGCGATGTGTCGGCCGAGATGCTCGCCGACGCCGGGGCGAGCCTGGTGATCCTCGGGCACTCCGAACGCCGGGCGGTCCACGGCGAAAGCGACGGCGATGTCGCCGCCAAGGTCGAGGCCGCCCTGCGCGGCGGACTGGAGCCCATCATCTGTGTCGGCGAGACCCTGGACGAGCGTGAAGCCGGTCGCGCCCTGGAGGTGGTGACCCGGCAGGTGCGCGGCTCCTTGCCGCCCAGCCTCGCGGGCAAGGCCTTCACGGTGGCCTATGAGCCGGTCTGGGCCATCGGCACGGGCTTGACCCCGAGTTCGGACGATATCGTCGAGATTCACCAGGCGATCCGGGCGACCCTGCGTGAGATGTTCGGCGCGGCCGGCGATGCGCCCGCCATTCTCTATGGGGGCTCGGTGAAGCCGGGCAACGCGGCTGAGATTCTTGGCCTGCCTGAGGTGGGCGGGGCCCTGGTGGGGGGCGCCTCGCTGAAGGCCGCGGACTTCCTGGCCATTGTCGCCGGCGCCCCGAAGACCTAGCTAGGGGCCAAGCCCGCCGGTTTGCGGCGACGAATGGCGACGCCTGCGCCGCCAAAGAACGGCGCCTCGGCCTATGGCCTTGGCGGACGGGGGATGATAGAGCGCGCGCTTGGTTTTTCGGCGCTAGCCCTTCCTTGAGGGCGTGCGCCAGAGGTTTTGGACTTGTCCATGCTGCTCGGCATCTTGCTCGTCATTCAGATCATCGTCTGCCTGGTCCTGATCGGCCTCGTGCTACTCCAGCGTTCCGAAGGGGGCGCGCTCGGCATGGGCGGCGGCGGATCGGGGAACTTCATGAGCGCCCGGGGGGCCGGCGATTTCCTGTCGCGCTTCACCTGGATTCTCGGCGGCGTCTTCTTCGCGCTCAGCCTGACCATCACGCTTGTGTCCGGACGCGTCAGCGGTGGCTCGGCGGTGGATCGGCTGAACATCGAGTCCCTGGACCCGACACTGCTGAACCAGCCCCCCGTCGCGCCGATTCCGACTGCGCCGGTTGAAACTGCGCCGGCCACGGATGGGGCGCTCGACGCCCCGGCCGCCCAGATCCGCAACCCCTTCCTCGACGCCGAACCCGGCGAAGGGGAGGGCTCTCCGGCCGCGCCGGCGCCCTGAGCCCGACGGGCTTAGGCGTCCCTTTGCGGCGCCTGGGCCATGAGCTTTCCGTCACCGGCCGCGCCCTTGCGGCCACCCAAGACGTTTTGGCGCACCCGCAGATGCGGTGCTGCGCCCCGAATCGATGGTAGGTTGATCGCCCATGACCCGGTACATTTTCATCACCGGCGGCGTGGTCTCATCCCTGGGAAAAGGTCTCGCCTCCGCCGCGCTCGGCGCGCTCCTGCAGGCCCGCGGCTATAAGGTCCGCCTGCGCAAGCTCGACCCCTATCTGAACGTCGATCCGGGGACCATGAGCCCCTATCAGCACGGGGAAGTCTTCGTCACCGAGGACGGCGCCGAGACCGACCTCGATCTTGGCCACTACGAGCGGTTCACCGGGGTCAACGCCACCCGCGGCGACAACGTCACCACCGGCCAGATCTACAAGACCATCCTGGAGCGCGAGCGCCGCGGCGACTATCTGGGCGCCACCGTCCAGGTGATTCCCCACGTCACCGACGAGATCAAACGCTTCGTCCTGTCCGATCCCGGCGACGGCGTCGACTTCGTGCTGGTGGAGATCGGCGGCACGGTGGGCGACATCGAGGGCCTGCCCTTCTTCGAGGCCATTCGCCAGCTTGGCCAGCAGCTGCCCCGGGGCAATGTGTGCTACGTCCACCTGACGCTGCTGCCCTATATCAAGACCGCCGGCGAGATGAAGACCAAGCCGACCCAGCACTCGGTGAAGGAGCTGCGGTCCATCGGCATCCAGCCCGACATCCTGCTCTGCCGCTGCGAGACCGAGATTCCGGCCGGTGAGCGGCGCAAGATCGCGCTGTTCTGCAATGTGCGCGAAAGCGCGGTGATCGAGGCTCAGGACTCCAGCAGCATCTACACCGTGCCCCTGGACTATCACCGCCAGGGCCTGGACACCGAGGTGCTGGACGTCTTCGGCATCACCGACGCCCCGGCCCCCGACCTCTCGCGGTGGGAGACCATCGGCCACACCCTGACCCACCCGGACGGCGAGGTGAACTTCGCCATCGTCGGCACGTACACCGGCCTGACCGACGCCTATAAGTCCCTGGTGGAGGCCCTGGTCCATGGCGGGGTTGCCAATAATGTCCGGGTCAAGTTCGACTGGGTCGAGGGCGAGGCCTTCGAGGGCGGCGAGGAGGAGCTGATCTCCGAGCGCCTGACCGGCGTCCACGGCGTGCTGGTGCCCGGCGCCTTCGGCCAGCGCGGCTCCGAAGGCATGATCCAGGCGGTCCGCTTCGCCCGCGAGCACGAGATTCCCTATTTCGGCATCTGTTTCGGCATGCAGATGGCGATGATCGAGGCGGCCCGGAATCTGGCCGGCCTCAAGGACGCCTCATCGACGGAGTTTGGCCCGACGACCGAGCCGGTTGTCGGCCTGATGACCGAATGGGTGCGCGGCAACGCCCGCGAGACCCGGGGGCTGGACGACGACCTGGGCGGCACCATGCGGCTTGGGGCCTACGACGCCGTCCTGACGCCGGGGTCCAAGGTGTTCGACATCTATGGCGGCCCGGCCATCAGCGAGCGCCATCGCCACCGCTATGAGGTCAATATCGGCTATCGCGAGGCCATCGAGCAGACCGGCCTGCGGATGACCGGCCTGTCGCCGGACGGCGTCCTGCCGGAGATCTGCGAGCGCACCGACCACCCCTGGTTCGTCGGCGTCCAGTTCCACCCCGAACTGAAAAGCCGCCCCTTCCAACCCCACCCCCTGTTCGCCAGCTTCATCGGCGCGGCCAAGGAACGGAGCCGGTTGGTCTGATGGCCGGACTGGGGCTCCACCGATCATTCTTGCGGTCGACGGCGCTTGAAACCTCGGGCGGATTGCGTCATACACCCGCGCTCACGTCGGCGGCCCCCGTGGCCGCCGTCTCAATTTTATACGCCTGCGAGACTCCCTATGGCCGTTCCTAAGCGAAAAGTATCGCCCTCGCGGCGCAACATGCGGCGCTCCCATGATGCGCTGGGCAAGAACTCCTTCGTCGAAGACAAGGAAACCGGCGAGCTGAAGCGCCCGCACCATGTCGACCTGAAGACCGGCATGTACAAGGGCCGCCAGGTCATGACGCCGAAGGAAGACTAAGGCTCTTTTAGAGCCCGTCCTCCGTCGCAAGACATCGAGGCCTCGCCCGGACCGGGCGAGGCCTTTTGCGTGGCCGATTGCCCGCTGCGCCGAAGGTGGCTAAGCCTCCCGGGCTTTCCAGAACCAACGCCTGCGCCTGCCATAACGAGGACCGCCATGACCGAGATCGTCGACATCACCGCCCGGGAAATCCTCGACAGCCGCGGCAATCCCACGATCGAGGTCGATGTGGTGCTGGAAGACGGCTCCATGGGCCGGGCCGCCGTGCCCTCGGGGGCCTCGACCGGGGCCCATGAGGCGGTGGAGAAGCGAGACGGCGAGAAGGGCCGCTATCTGGGCAAGGGCGTCCTGCAAGCCGTCGAGGCCGTCAATGGCGAGATCTATGACGCCCTGTCGGGCTTCGACGCCGAGGACCAGCACCGGCTGGACGACCTGCTGATCGAGCTGGACGGCACGGCCAACAAGTCGCGGCTGGGCGCCAACGCCATCCTGGGCGTCAGCCTGGCGGCGGCCAAGGCGGCGGCCGGCAGCGCCAACCTGGCGCTCTACAAGTATGTGGGCGGGGTCTCGGCCCGGGTGCTGCCGGTGCCGATGATGAACATCATCAATGGCGGCGCGCACGCCGACAATCCCATCGACATCCAGGAATTCATGATCCTGCCCACCGGCGCCGACTCCTTCGCCGAGGGCCTGCGCATGGGCGCCGAGATCTTCCACGGCCTGAAGAAGGCCCTGAAGGACGCGGGCCACAACACCACTGTCGGCGACGAGGGCGGTTTCGCCCCCAATATCGGCAGCGCCGAAGAGGCCCTGGCCTTCATCGTCAAGGCCGGCGAGGCGGCGGGCTATCGCTGCGGCGACCATTTCCACCTGGGTCTGGACGTGGCGTCGACCGAGTTCTTCAAGGACGGCAAGTACGTGCTGGACGGCGAGGGCCAGAGCTTCGATCCGGCCGGCATGGTCGACTATCTGGCCGCCCTGGTGGCCAAGTTCCCCATCGTCTCCATCGAGGATGGCTGCGCCGAGGATGATTTCGACGGCTGGAAGCTGCTGACCGACAAGCTGGGCGCCAAGGTCCAGCTGGTGGGCGACGACCTGTTCGTCACCAATCCGGCCCGCCTGTCGGACGGCATCGACAAGGGCCTGGCCAACTCCATCCTGGTCAAGGTCAACCAGATCGGCACCCTGTCGGAGACCCTGGACGCGGTCGATATGGCCCATCGCGCCGGCTACACCGCCGTCATGAGCCATCGCTCGGGGGAGACCGAGGACTCCACCATCGCCGACCTGGCCGTGGCCACCAACTGCGGGCAGATCAAGACCGGCTCGCTGGCCCGCTCCGACCGGACGGCCAAGTACAACCAGCTGCTGCGCATCGAGCAGGAGCTGGGCGACCAGGCCCTCTATCTGGGCCGCAAGGCGATCAAGCAGATCTAGCCGCGGTTCCGGCTCAAGAGCAGCGTCAGGGCCAGCATGGCGGCGGGGACGGCCACATAGAGGCAGAGGCCCGCCGTCAGTCCCCAGGCGTCCGCCGCCAGCCCCACCAGCGCCGGGAAGCCGGCGCCGGCCAGGCCGATGGCCGACACCACCGCGCCGGTCGATCCCGCCTGTCCTGGGCGCAGGGTGAGGACGAGGCTCTGCAGGGCCGTATAGAAGACCGCCCCGCTGAAGCCGAAGACCAGTCCGCCGCCCACGACCAGCCCGGCCTGGGGCCCGAAGGCCATCACCGGCAGGCTGAGCGCCGTGGCGAGGGCGACGGGGACAAGAACCCGTCCCGGCGCGGCGGCGGGAATCAGACGACCGGCCAGGCTATGGCCCGCCAGCCCACCGGCCAGCGCGCCTGTGGACAGGATCACGGCCAGCCCTGGTCCATAGCCGGCGACCCTGTCGAGATAGGCGATCAGGAAGGCCAGCAGCGGCTCGTCCAGCAGGGCGAACAGCCCCATGATCACCGCCATCAGCAGCACCCGTCCGTCGGTGAGCAGGGCCAGCAGGCGAAGCCCGGGCTGGGCGTCGCCCGGCGCCCTGTGCGGGGGCGGAAAGCGCTGCGAGGCCAGCCACAGCCCATAGGCCAGCATCAGCCCGCCGCCCGCCAGGAAGAGGCCCCGCCAGCCCAGGCCGAGGCCGGCGGCCAGGGCCAGGCTCGCCGGCGCCAGCAGGTCGCCCAGCGCCGACCAGGCGTTCACCCGCCCCAGCATGCGCGGCAGGTCCTCGCCTGCCAGGTCCACCAACGCCACCTCGCACCCATGGATGAAGGCGTCGCTGGCGGCGCCCCAGACGAAGGCGGCGGCGAACAGCGTGATGAAGGATTCGCCCAGGCCGAAGGCGATCATGGCGCCGCCATAGGCCAGGGCGCCCAGGGCCGACAGCCAGCGACGGCTGACATAGTCGGCGGCGGCCTGGAAGACGATGCCGACGGTTCCGCCCAGGCTGAGCGCCGCCAGGACCAGGCCGCCCTGGGCGTAGCTTAGGCCGACATCCTCGCGCAGGGCTTCAAGGACACCGGCGGGCAGGAAGGTGAACCACTCGTCGGCGAACCTGACCAGCAGCAGGGCCGTCACGAGAGCATAGGGCGCGCGGGTGAGCGGCGGCAGCAGCCATGCCGCGATACGCTTCAGTCGGCCGGCGGAGCGCTTAGGTCAATTGGGCGGGTGCTTGTGATCCATGCTCGCTATCCTCATCGCCAAACAGCTGAGCTGCAACGCAAAATTAAGCACAATTGACGAGTCTGAAGCGTCGCAATTGCAGAATCGCCGTGCTCACAGGTCTTCGCTCCTACATCTCGACCGCCGCCCTGGCGCTCCTGATCGTCTATTTCGCGTACCACGCCCTGACCGGCGATCAGGGCCTGCTGACCTCGGCCCAGCGGGAGCAGACCCTGGCGACCAAGTCGGCGGAACTGGCGCGCCTGACGGCCCAAAGGCAGGATCTCGAGGTGCGCGCCAAACTGCTGCGCGACGGCTCGCTTTCGGCAGATCTTCTCGAAGAACGGGCCCGGTCCCTCCTAGGTTATAGCGATCCCAGGGATTATGTGATCCGCATTCAGGGCGATAACCCCACGGGCGGCTGACCTGCCGGCCAGCCCTGGGTTAGAGTGGCTGACGCAGAATCGACCCGGGAGAGACATATGGCGCGCGCCAAACCGGCCGCCAAGGCCGGCGACCAGCCGGCCGACACCGCAAACGGTCTCGGTAAGGACGCCCTGCTGGGCTTCTATCGGAACATGCTGCTGATCCGCCGCTTCGAGGAACGGGCCGGCCAGCTCTACGGCATGGGTCTGATCGGCGGGTTCTGCCACCTCTATATCGGCCAGGAAGCCATCGCCGTCGGTGTCCAGTCGATCCAGGAGGAGGGCGACCAGGTCATCACCGCCTATCGCGACCACGGCCATATGCTGGCCTGCGGCATGGATCCCAACGAGGTCATGGCCGAGCTGACCGGTCGGGCCGGGGGCTCGTCCAAGGGCAAGGGCGGATCGATGCACATGTTCTCCCGCGAGGCGGAGTTCTATGGCGGCCACGGCATTGTCGGGGCCTCCGCGCCCCTGGGCACGGGCCTGGCGCTCGCCAACCGCTACCGGGACAATGGCAAGGTGACCTTCACCTATTTCGGCGACGGCGCCGCCAACCAGGGCCAGGTCTATGAGAGCTTCAACATGGCCGCCCTGTGGAAGCTGCCGGTCGTCTATGTGATCGAGAACAACCAGTACGCCATGGGCACGTCCCTGGAGCGGTCGTCGTCTGAGACCCACATGTACAAGCGCGGCGCCTCCTTCCGGATTCCCGGCGAAGAGGTGGACGGCATGGACGTTCTGGCGGTGCGCGACGCCGCCAAGCGGGCCGCCGCCCACGCCCGCAGCGGCGAGGGGCCCTTCATTCTGGAGATGAAGACCTATCGCTATCGTGGCCATTCCATGAGTGATCCGGCCAAGTACCGCACCCGGGAAGAGGTGGACGAGGTCCGCAAGACCCGCGATCCCATCGAACATCTGCGGGAGATGCTGGAAAAGGAGGGCCTGGCCGATGAGGCCGCCCTCAAGGCGATCGACGCCGACGTGAAGAAGATCGTCGCCGAGGCCGCCGAATTCGCCCGCACCTCGCCCGAGCCTGAGCTGGCCGAGCTCTATACCGAGGTCTATGTGGAGGCCGCACAGTGACCGACATCCTGATGCCGGCGCTGTCTCCGACCATGGAGGAGGGCACGCTGGCCAAATGGCACGTAAAGGTCGGCGACACCGTCTCGGCCGGCGACGTGATCGCCGAGATCGAGACCGACAAGGCGACCATGGAGGTCGAGGCCGTCGATGAGGGCGTGGTCGAGGAACTCCTGGTTGAGGCCGGCGCCGAAGGCGTGAAGGTCAATGCGCCCATCGCCCGGCTCGCCGGCGGCGCGGCCCCGGCCAAGGCCGAACCTGAGCCCAAGGCGTCCGACGCCGAAGAGGCCGAGGCGTCCGGCGATCCGGAAAAGAAGCCGCCCGCCGACGCCAAGGCTGAACAGCCGGAGGGAGACGGCCCTGCCGCCGTGCGCCCTGCGGAGGCCCTGGCCGACCCGGAAATCCCGGAGGGCGCCAAGCTCGTCAAGACCACGGTCCGCGACGCCCTGCGCGACGCCATGGCCGAGGAGATGCGCCGGGACGAGACGGTCTTCCTGATGGGTGAAGAGGTCGCCCAGTACCAGGGGGCCTACAAGGTCAGCCGTGGTCTGCTGGAGGAGTTCGGCGAGCGTCGGGTGATAGACACCCCGATCACCGAATACGGCTTCGCCGGCCTCGGCGTCGGCGCGGCCATGGCCGGCCTTAAGCCCATTGTCGAGTTCATGACCTGGAACTTCGCCATGCAGGCGATCGACCACATCGTGAACTCCGCGGCCAAGACCCACTACATGTCCGGCGGTCAGATCACCACGCCCATGGTCTTCCGCGGTCCCAATGGGGCGGCGTCCCGCGTGGCGGCCCAGCACAGCCAGGACTACGCCGCCTGGTACGCCCATATTCCGGGCCTGAAGGTGATCGCCCCCTATGACGCCGCCGACGCCAAGGGGCTGCTGAAGGCGGCGATCCGCGATCCCAATCCGGTGGTCTTCCTTGAGCACGAGATGCTCTATGGCCAGGAGTTCGACGTCCCCGAGGTGGACGACTATGTCCTGCCCATCGGCAAGGCCAAGGTCCGTCGGACGGGCGCGGACGTCACCATCACCGCCTATTCTCGGATGGTCGGCCTGGCGCTGAAGGCGGCCGAAGAACTGGCCGGCGAAGGGATCGAGGCCGAGGTCGTCGATCTTCGCACCTTGCGCCCCCTGGACCACGAGACGGTGGTCGAGAGCGTGCGCAAGACCCACCGCCTGGTGACGGTCGAGGAGGGCTGGGGGCCCATGGGCGTCGGCGCCGAGATCATCGCCCGGGTGATCGAGCACGCCTTCGACTATCTGGACGCCCCGCCCGCGCGGGTCTGCCAGGAGGACGTGCCTCTGCCCTATGCCGCCAATCTGGAAGCCCTGTCGCTGCCGTCGGTGGACAAGATCGTCAAGGCCGCCAAGGCGGTCAGCTACAGGTCATGAGCGAGCCGGCGGACCTGACCTGGCGCGGCGGCGGCTGCCATTGCCGGGCGGTGCGGTTCGAGGTCGCCCTGCCCGGGCGCGTGACCGCCCAGGCCTGCAACTGCTCGATCTGCGCCATGACGGGGTTCATCCACGCCATCGTGCCCGCCAGCCGCTTTCGCCTGCTCCAGGGTGAGGACCAGATCACCACCTATCTGTTCAACACCGGGGTCGCCCAGCACACCTTCTGCAAGGTTTGCGGGGTGAAGAGCTTCTATCGTCCGCGGTCGAACCCCGACGGCTGGTCGATCAATGTCCGCTGCCTCGACCCCGCCGACGATCTGGACTTCGACATCGAACCCTTCGACGGCCAGAACTGGGAGGCCCACGCCGCGGGCCTCGCGCACCTCTCCAAGGAATCCGCATGACCGACATCCTGATGCCGGCGCTGTCGCCCACCATGGAGGAGGGCACCCTCGCCAAGTGGCTGGTCAAGAAGGGCGACACGGTTTCGGCCGGCGATGTGATCGCCGAGATCGAGACCGACAAGGCGACCATGGAGGTCGAGGCCGTCGATGAGGGCGTCGTAGAGGAGATTCTCGTCGAAGCCGGAACCGAGGGCGTGAAGGTCAATGCGCCCATCGCCCGCCTGTCCGGCGGCGTCGAGGCCAAGGCGCCCGAGCCCAAACCTGCGAAAGAGGCAGCCCCCGAAGCGGCGCCGGCCAAGGCTGAGAGGCCAGCCAAGGCCGAGCCCGCGCCTGCAAAGGCTTCACCGGCCAAGACCCCGGGCGGCGAGCGCATCTTCGCCTCGCCCCTGGCCCGGCGGATCGCCGAGCAGAAGGGGCTCGACCTCGCGGCCATCGAGGGCTCTGGCCCCCACGGCCGGATCATCGAGCGCGACGTCAAGGACGCCAAGCCGGGGGCCAAACCCGCAACGACGACGGCGACTACGCCGAGCGAGCGCCGCGGCGAAACCCGTCCGGTCCAGTCCCTGCAGCAGATGGGCATCCCCGAGGGCAGCTACGAGCTGATTCCGCTGGATGGCATGCGCAAGACCGTGGCCCGGCGGATGACCGACTCCTTCCGTGACGTGCCGCACTTCCCCCTGACCATCGATCTGGAGATTGACCGCCTGCTCGAGTCCCGCGGTCGGATCAACAAGATGCTGGAAAAGGACGGGGTGAAGGTCAGCGTCAACGACATCATCCTCAAGGCCTGCGCCGTGGCCCTGATGCGGGTGCCTGAGGCCAACGCCTCCTATTCCCCCGAGGGTATCGCCCTGCACCACCATGCGGACATCGCCATGGCGGTCGCCGTCGAGGGCGGGCTGATCACGCCGATCGTCCGCAAGTGCGAGACTAAGGGCCTGGCGCAGATCGCCCAGGAAACCAAGGACCTGGCCGAGCGCGCCCGGACGCGGAAGCTGAAGCCCGAGGAGTTCCAGGGCGGCACCTTCAGCGTGTCCAATCTCGGCATGTTCGGGATCAAGTCCTTCGGCTCGATCATCAACGAACCCCAGGGCGCGATCCTGTCGGTGGGGGCGGGGACCAAGCAACCGGTGGTCCGGGGCGATCAGCTGGCCATCGCCACGGTGATGTCGGTGACCATGACCTGCGACCACAGGGTGGTGGACGGGGCGACCGGCGCCCGCTGGCTGGAAGCGTTCAAGGCTCTGATCGAAGAGCCCCTGGCGATGATCGTCTGAAGGGGCGCGATATCATGGACTTTGACCTCATCATCATCGGCGCGGGCCCTGGCGGCTATGTGGCCGCCATCCGCGCCAGCCAGCTGGGCCTGAAGACCGCCATCGTCGAGCGCGAGGCCCTGGGCGGCGTCTGCCTGAACTGGGGCTGCATTCCCACCAAGGCCCTGCTGAAGTCCGGCGAGGTCTATGAGCAGCTGCATCACCTGGCCGATTATGGCCTGGCCGCCGACAAGCCGCGGTTTGACTTCGCCAAGGTCATCGAGCGCTCGCGCAAGGTGGCCGGACAGCTGAATTCCGGCGTCGGCTTCCTGATGCGCAAGCACAAGATCGAGGTCATCGAGGGGACCGCGCGCCTGGAGAAGGGCTCGCCCGCGCCTAAGGTCATCATCGCCCAGAAGAAGGGCGGGAACCGCACCCTGCAGGCCAAGCATGTGATCCTGGCCACCGGCGCCCGCGCCCGGACCCTGCCGCAGATCGGCCTGGAGCCGGACGGCGACCGGGTCTGGTCCTATCGTGAGGCCATGGTTCCGAAGGCTGCGCCCAAGTCGCTGATCGTCATCGGCTCGGGCGCCATCGGCATCGAATTCGCCAGCTTCTACCGCGCCCTGGGCGCAGAGGTGATGGTGGTCGAGGCCCTGCCGCGCATCCTGCCGGTGGAGGACGAAGAGGTCTCCACCGCTGCGCGCAAGGCTTTTGAGCGGCGGGGGCTGAAGTTCCGCATCGGCGCGACCGTCAAGAGGCTCTCCAAGTCCAAGACCGGCGTCGCCGTCGACATCGAGACCGGCGGCAAGGCCGAGACTCTGGAGGCCGAGCGCGCCATCGTTGCCGTCGGCATTGTCGGCAATGTCGAGGATCTGGGGCTCGAAGCCCTCGGGGTGAAGGTCGAGAAGACCCACATCGTCACCGACAAGCACGGCGCCACCGGCGTGCCGGGCCTCTACGCCATCGGCGACGTGGCCGGCCCGCCATGGCTGGCCCACAAGGCGAGCCATGAGGGGGTTCACTGCGTCGAGCACATCGCCGGCGAGCCGGCCAATAACCTCAATGCCCCGATCCCCGGCTGCACCTATTCAAATCCGCAGATCGCCTCCATCGGCCTGACCGAAGCGGCCGCCAAGGCGGCCGGTCGCAAGGTCAAGGTCGGCCGCTTCCCGTTCAAGGTGAATGGCAAGGCCATCGCGGCCGGCGAGACCGAGGGCTTCGTAAAGACCCTGTTCGATGACCAGACCGGCGCCCTGGTGGGCGCGCACATGATCGGCTCGGAGGTCACCGAGATGATCCAGGGGTTCGCCCTGGCCATGACCCTGGAGGCTACAGAGGCCGAGCTGCAGGCCACGGTCTTCGCCCACCCGACGCTGAGCGAGGCGATGCACGAATCCGCCCTCGACGCCTATGGCAAGGTTCTGCACCTCTGAGCGCGTTCCAATGAGTGGGAACCGGTTATCGGATCAAGGCGCGCTCAAGACTGAGCGTTTAGCTTAGCCCGTGCGGCGCAGTTCGGCCTCGGCCATGCGCTGGATGGCCACATAGTCGGTCTTGCCGGTGCCCAGGACCGGGATTTCCTGGATGCGGATGATCTTGCGCGGCACGGTCAGCTCCGACGCCCCGATGGCCTTGGCGTGGGCGATCAGCGGATCGGGGGAGGCGTCGCGCTTGTCGGTCAGCAGAATCAGCCGCTCGCCCTTGCGCGCATCGGGCATGGCGATCACCGCGTGCCGGCACTCGGGCCAGACGCTGACGGCGAGGTCTTCGGCGGCGGTCAGAGAGACCATTTCCCCGCCGACCTTGGCGAACCGCTTCACCCGGCCGAGGATCTTGATCCAGTTGTCGTCGGTGATGCTCACCACGTCGCCGGTGTCGTGCCAGCCGTCCACGGGCGCCTCGATCGACCCGTCGGCGGCCAGATAGCCGGCCATGATGTTGGGGCCGCGGACGAACAGCTGGCCGCCGCCCGGGATGCCCTTCACCGGCTCCAGCCGAGTCTCGACGCCTGGGAGGACGCCGCCCACCGTGCCCCGGCGATTGTCCGTCGGCTTGTTCACCGCGATGACCGGCGAGGCCTCTGTCGCCCCATAACCTTCCAGCAGCGGGATCGGGCCGAAGCGTTCGGCGATCAGGTTATGGGTTTCGTCGCGCACCTTCTCGGCGCCGCAGACCACGAACTTCAGGCCCGACAACTCGCCGGGCTCGGCGGCCCGAGCGTACTGATTCACGAAGGTGTCCGTCGCCAGAAGGATCGCGGCGCCGGAGTCGCGGATGAGCGGCGGGATCTGCTTGGTGTGCAGGGGCGAGGGATATTGGAAGGCCTTCATACCGTTCAGGATCGGCAGCAGCACCCCGCCGGTGAGGCCGAAACAGTGGAAGATCGGCAGGGGATTGAACATCACCCAGGCCGGATCGAGGTCGATATGGGCGGCGATCTGGCGCGCATTGGCCACAAGATTGGCCTGGGTCAGCACCACGCCCCGCGGCGCGCCGAAACTGCCGGAGGTGAACAGGATCACGCCCGGATCGGAGGGCTTGCTCGAGGCGCTGAGTTGCTTGGGCAAGAAGCCGCCGGCGGCGGCGAACAGCTTGTCGGCGGCGCCCACCTTTTCCCGCACATCTTCGAGATAGACGACGCGGGCGATCGGCTCGAGGGCGTCGATCAGGTCGTGCAGCTTGCCCTGCTCGATGAAGCGGTGGGAGGTCAGGACGGTCTTGACCCCAGCCAACTCGCAGGCCGCCTTCAGGTTGCGGATCCCGGCGGTGAAGTTGAGCATGGTCGGCGTGCGGCCGATGGCGTGCAGCGCGAAAAAGGTCACAACACCACCGGCGCTCGACGGCAACATCACGCCGACCCGCTCGCCCTTGGCGGTGAAGCCGGCGATCTTGCGGCCCAGGGCGAAGGCGGCGCGGATCAGGTCGGTATAGGTGAGGGGGTTGCGCTCCTGGTCCTCCAGGATCGGCGTCTTGGCGCCGAAGCGGGCGCGGGCCTCGATGAGGGCGTCGAAGATCGAGACCTGGGCGTCGCGCGGATCGAAATCACGGGTCAAGGGCGAAAATCCTCCGACAGTACGGCGCTGATACGTGTCAGCGCCCTTGTTGTGCCCGCAACGGTAGAGGCGCCCGGCGGGCTTGGAAAGCTAGGTCAGGGTACGGGCGCGAGCCGTTTACGGCTTCAGGCGGGCGGCGAGGGCGCCACGGCGCGGGCCCGCGCCGACATCTGGGAGATGAGGTCCATTATCGTCTGAAACCATAGGGTTCGGTAGGTCTCCGCACCGAGATGCAACGCCCGCCCCGGATCTGTGGTGGCGGCGTACTGGCAGGCGGTCTGGGCCGCGCAGAAGGTTTGCGCCGCGTCCGCCCCGGTAGCAGGACCGAGGACCACCAGCGGCATGCCCAAGGGCGGCCCGGCCTGGATCTGGCTCAGAGCCTGGGACTGGGCGGGCGCCCAGCCGAGGCTCGCGCCCGTCAGGCGCAGGTCGGGATTGGCCGTCTGCCAGGCGTGGCGCACCTTGCCCCTCCACGGGTCTGAGGCGAGGCCGGTAGCGTAGTCGTCCGGGGCCTCGCGGCTCCAGGCGCTCCAGCCTGGCGCTGGCAGGCGCGTCAGGCCCAGGCGGCTGGCCAGCGATTCCCATCGCCGGGGCGGCGGCTGGGACCGGAAGTCCGGCGCGCTGAGGACCAGGGCCGCCGCCGGTGCGCCGGCCTGGGCCGCCATCACCGCGGTGAGCGCCGCATCGCCTGCGCCCAGCAGGATCAGCGGCGCCTCGTCGGCGGGGCGGATGACTTCGATGATAAGGCTGCGCACCGCCTCTGCGCCGGTCTCGAAGCCCTCAGTGTGCCCCAGGTCATGGGGGCTCAGATAGCGGCCGGAGCCGCCCTGGCCGGCCCGCTCCAGCACCCAAACCCCATAGCCTCGGGCGTTCAGCTGCCGGGCGGTCTCGAACCAGACCTCCGCCGATTCGCCATAGGCCGGGACGATCAGCACATGGGCGCGAATCCCGATCCCCGCCGGCGAGGACACCCCATAGCGCAGCTGGGGCTGGCCCTGCGCCTGGACCACGCCCCAGGCCCAGCCTTCCGGCGCCAGGAAGCGCGGCGCCAGGCTGGGGGGCGGTCGGCTGTCGGTGAAGGCTTCGCGGCCCTGTCCCGGATCGCAGGCCACCAGAACCAGGGCGGCGATGAGGAGGAGGGCGCGCTGCATGGCGCAGTTTCAGCCCATGCGCCCCCTGCGACGCAAGTGCGCGCAATCACGGCTTGATCCTGGGCCGCTGAAGGACGATCTAAGCCCTATGACCGTCGTCATCGACCATCTGGCCCGGCCCCGCCCGCGCCATCCCGAAAAGCAGGCCCGCCCCGACACGCCGCTGTTGCGCAAGCCGGAATGGCTGCGGGTGCGCGCCCCGGGCTCGGCGGGCTACGCCGCCACCCGCGAGGTGGTGAAGGCCCATGGCCTGGTCACCGTCTGCGAGGAAGCCGCCTGCCCCAATATCGGCGAGTGCTGGTCCCAGAGCCACGCCACCATGATGATCATGGGCGAGATCTGCACCCGCGCCTGCGCCTTCTGCAATGTGACCACCGGCAAGCCCGGCGCACTCGATCCCACCGAGCCTGAGCGCGTGGGCGACGCCGTCGCCAAGATGGGCCTGAAGCACGTCGTCATCACCTCGGTGGACCGGGATGACCTGGCCGATGGCGGCGCCTGGCATTTCGCCGAGGTGGTGCGGGCGATCCGCGCCGCAGCCCCGGGCGCGACGGTCGAGATCCTGACGCCGGACTTCCTGCGCAAGCCGCTGAGCGCAGTGGAGGCGATCATCGACGCCCGCCCGGACGTCTTCAACCACAACCTCGAAACCGTGCCCCGGCTCTATCTCTCGATCCGTCCCGGCGCCCGCTACTACAACTCCCTGCGGCTGCTGGAGCGCGTCAAGGAACGCGATCCGGCCCAGTTCACCAAGTCTGGCCTGATGGTCGGCCTCGGCGAGAGCAAGGAAGAGGTCATGCAGGTCATGGACGACATGCGTTCGGCCGGCGTCGACTTCCTGACCATTGGCCAGTACCTGCAGCCGACCCGCAAGCACGCGGCCATCGACCGCTACGTGACCCCCGAAGAGTTCGCCGGCTATGAGGAGATCGCCCGCGCCAAGGGCTTCCTGATGGTCTCGGCCAGCCCGCTCACCCGCTCGTCGCACCATGCGGGCGAGGACTTCGCCAAGCTGCAGGCCGCCCGTCATGCGCAAGAGGCGCGTCAGGCCGCCCAGGCCGCGGTCCGAGCCTAGACCTCTCTTGCGTCACCGGGTCACCAAAGTCCTGCCCTATGGGCCAGACCAGCTGTTCGCCCTGGTCGGCGATGTGGAGCGCTATCCGGAGTTCGTGCCGTGGGTCACTGGCATGCGGACCTGGAACCAGCGCCCGGCCGGGGCGGGCGTTGACCTGCTCGACGCCGAGGTCGCCGTCGGCTTCTCGTTCCTGAAGGAACGGTTTTCCACCCGCGTGCGCCGGGACGCCACGAACCGCACCATCCAGGTCGGCCTGATCTCCGGCCCGTTCAAGCGCCTGGAGAACCGGTGGCGGTTCCACGACGATCCGGCGGGGACGAAGATCGAGTTCGAGATCGACTTCGAGTTCAAGTCCCGGCTGTTGGCGGCCCTGCTGAGCGCCAACTTCCATCAGGCGGTGGACAAGCTGATCGGCTGTTTCGAGGCCCGCGCCGAGGTGCTGTATGGCCCGCCGGCCGCCTTGGACGATCCGGCGGCCTGAGCCTCAGGTCAGGCGTTCGCGCAGCATTTCCAGGGCGGCCTGGGCCGCGGCCTGCTGTATCTCGAAGCGGGTTTCGAACTCGAACAGCTCAACCCGGTGGGTGAGGCCATGATTGGTCCGCGCCGTGGCGATGTGCACCGTGCCCACCGGCTTCATCCGCGTGCCGCCGTCCGGCCCGGCGATGCCGGTGATGGCCACTGCTAGGTGGGCGTTGGAATTCTCCAGCGCGCCCTCGGCCATCATCCGCGCCACAGGCTCGGAGACCGCGCCCAGATCGGCGATGAGGTCGCCGGGGACGCCCAGCATTTCCTGCTTGGCCCGGTTGGAATAGGTGACGAAGCCCCGGTCCAGGACGTCCGAGGCGCCAGGAATGGCGCAGATCGCGGCGCTGACCAGGCCGCCGGTGCAGCTCTCGGCGGTGACGATTCGCAGGGACTTCTGTCGCGCCTCGTCGATGAGCAGGCGGGCCAAGGTCTCGATTTCCAAGGAAAACATGGGCTCTCCGACGCAGTTCGGTAAGGCGCTAGGCGCCGGGCGGCTCAGACCACACCATCGGCGACCATGACGTTACAAGCCGAATCGGCGCGATGACCCTCTCTGCGCCTCATCCCCAGGGCGTCCGCACTGTTGCGCCGGCCCTGTTCGGCGTCACCGTCTTCGCCAGCGCGTCCCTGGTCTTCATGGTCCAACCCATGGCGGCCAAGCTGCTCCTGCCGCTCATGGGGGGCACGCCGGCGGTCTGGAACACCAGCATGGCCTTCTTCCAGAGCGCCCTGCTGCTCGGCTACGCCTATGCCCATCTGTTGCAGAAGGTGGGCTCTGTCCGCCGTCAGCTGTTGATCCATGGGGGCGCGCTGCTGCTGGCCGCCCTGGTCCTGCCCCTGCGGATCCATGAGGTGCTGGGGCCGCCGACCTCGGATCATCCGGCGCTCTGGCTGTTGGGCGCCCTTGCGCTGATGGTCGGCGCGCCCTTTGCGGTGCTGTCGGCCACGGCGCCCCTGGCCCAGGCCTGGCATGCCCGCATCTATCGCGAGGGTGAGGGGCGGGGCCCCTATGTCCTCTATGCAGCCAGCAATCTGGGCAGCCTGATCGCCCTGCTGGCCTATCCCATCGCCGTGGAGCCGACCCTGGCCATCCAGGCCCAGAGCCTGGTCTGGAGCCTGGGCTATGGCGGTTTCGCGGTCCTGATGGCGGCCCTGGGCCTGATGGTCGCCCGCGCCCCGACCCAATTCGCGCCGGCTCCGGCGGCTCTGGCTGAAGGCCAGATGACGGCGTCTGGTCGAATATGGCGAACCCGACTGATCTGGATCGGCCTGGCGGCCATCCCCTCGAGCCTGATGCTGGGGGTCACCACCCACATCACCACCGATGTGGCCTCGGCGCCCTTTATCTGGGTCGTGCCGCTCGCCCTCTACCTGCTGACCTTCGTGATCGCCTTTCAGGACCGGCCGCTCATCTCCCGGGATATCGGCCTCGTGCTCCATGCCGCGGCCCTGGCGGCCTGCGCCGTCATCCTGCCCTTTCACACCACCAATCTCGTGCTCCTGCTGGCCATCCATCTGGCGGCCTTCTTTTTCACCGCCCTGGTCTGCCATCAGGCCCTGGTGGCGCGACGCCCGCCGCCGGCGCGGTTAACGGAATTCTATCTCTGCCTCTCCATCGGCGGCGTCCTGGGGGGCGGGTTCAACGCCTTCCTGGCCCCGCTGATCTTCACCAATGTCTGGGAATATCCCCTGGCCCTGGCCCTGGGCGTCCTGGCGCGGCCCTGGGAGATGGCGACAGACAAGTCCTGGCGGTGGGGCCTCTTCGCCATCGCCGTGGTCGCGCTGATCGCCGCCCCGGTGCTGGCCGGCCTCTATGCGGGCAGCGAGTCTGTAGTCCGCATTCTGCTCGGGATCGTCGTGGTCTCGGCCTTCCTCATCCGGCGGAGCACGGTGCTCTTCCTGGCGGCCATCATCATGCTGCTGATCTCCGCCCAGATGGTGGGCGATCGGGTCGATGTGCGCCAGCAATGGCGCAGCTTCTTCGGCGTGGCGCGCCAATCGGTCATGCCGGTCGCGGCCCTGGGGGGCGAGGTCAGGATGCTGGCCCACGGCACCACCCTGCACGGCGCCCAGGCCACGTCGCCAGGCCATCGCTGCCGTCCCATCGTCTATTACGCGCCGGAGACGCCCATCGGTCAGGTCTTCGCCGCCAAGCGCGCCGAGAAGGCCAGCCTGACCATCGGCGCGGTCGGCCTGGGGACCGGAACCGTGGCGGCCTATGTGCGGGCGGAGGACCAGATGACCTTCTTCGAGATCGATCCGATGATGGTCGCCATCGCCAACGACCCCGCCTATTTCAGCTACACCACCGAATGCGCCAAAGGGCCGATCGACTATGTGATCGGCGACGCCCGCCTGACCCTGCAGGACCAGCCGGAGGGCCGGTTCGACCTGCTGTTGCTGGACGCCTTCTCGTCGGACGCGGTGCCCGCCCACCTGCTGACCGTGGAGGCCGTGCGGATGTATCTGGCGCGGCTGAAGCCCGATGGCGTGCTGATCATGCACCTGTCCAATCGCAATCTGGACCTGATCTCGCCGGCCATGGCGGTGGTCGAGGCGGCCGGCGGGGTGGGCCTCCTGCAGCGTCACGCGGCGGCCTATGACAGCCCGCCGCTCTGGGAGTCGGCCGAGGATGTGGTGATCGTCGCCCGCACCGAGGCCGCTCTGGCCGCCTATGAGAACGATGTCCGCTGGGACCCTATCGACCCGACCCTGGCCGCCCCCTGGACCGACGCCTACACCAACCTGCCTGGGGCGATGTATGCGCGGATGAAGGAGATCTGGACCTGGCTGCCCTGAGGTCGAGCTATCGCGGGGTCTCGACCGTCGCCAGGGCCTGGGCGGCTAGGCCTTCCTGGCGGCCGGTGAAGCCCATGCCCTCGGTCGTCGTCGCCTTGACGCTGATCCGGTCTTCCGGGAGACCGAGGATCTCCGCCAGGCGGGCGCGCATGGCGTCCCGGTGCGGCCGGATCTTAGGCCGTTCGCAGATCAGGGTGACGTCCACATTGACGATCTCGCCGCCGCGGCTCCGCACCAGTTGGGCGGCGTGAGCCAGGAACTGATCGGAAGAAGCGCCTCGCCACTGGGGATCGCTGGGGGGAAAGTGTTCGCCGATATCGCCGGCCCCGATGGCGCCCAGCAGGGCGTCGGTCAGGGCGTGGAGGCCGGCGTCGGCGTCGGAATGGCCGACCAGGGTCTGGTCGTGGTCGATGCGCACGCCACAGAGCCAGACTGCGTCGCCGGGTCCCCAGCGGTGGGCGTCGAACCCCTGGCCGGTGCGGACCAGCCGGGCGCCGGCGGCGAGTCGTTCAGCCATGGCGAAGTCCTCCGGATAGGTCAGCTTGAACAGCAGCGGGTCGCCGGGACAGATCGTCACCAAACCGCCGGCGGCGGTCACCACCTGGGCGTCGTCCGTGGGCTCCTGGTCGCTGGACCAGGCGCCATAGGCGGCCGTGAGCCGATCCAGGGCGAAGACCTGGGGAGTCTGGGCGCGCCAAAGCCCTTCGCGGGAGGGGGTTTCGAGGACGGGGCCGGCCTGCCGCTTGAGGGTGTCGGCGAGGGGGAGGGCGAGGACCGCCCCATCGGATCCGCCGAGGGCGTCGAGCGCCTGCGACACATGGTCCCGGGTGAGGAAGGGGCGGGCCGCGTCGTGGATGAGGACAGGCTGGTCCGCCCGCGGCGGCGACAAGGCCGCGATCGCAGCCCGGACCGAGCCCGACCGGGTGGCGCCCCCCTCGACCAGGGTGATGCGGGGCAGCCCGTCCAGCGCCGTCCCTGCGGTCTGCATCATGTCTGGGGCGACGGCCACGGCGATCTGGTCGGCGCCGGCGGCCAAAAGCGCTTCCACCGACCAGCGGGCGATGGCCCGGCCGCCCAGCGGGCGCCAGGCCTTGGGCGTCCCTGCGCCCGCGCGGGTCCCGCTTCCCGCGGCGACGACAATGGCCGAAAAGCTCATGCGGCGTGTTTAGGGCGCCAAGTCCTGTTGTCCAGGCTTTACGGCGCCGCACAAATTGCCTAAAAAGGCAGCGGTAAGGGTGATCATAAAATGAGCAACAAGCTCAAGGTCGGGGAAATAGAGGTTGCTGGGCGCGTCTGGATCGCCCCCATGACCGGCGTGTCCGATCTTCCATTTCGTCGCGCGGCCAGCCGTCTGGGCGCACCCTATGTGGCCACGGAAATGGTCGCTTCGGACGAGTTCGCCCGTGGGCGGCCAGACGTGGTCCGCCGCGCCGCCGTCGGCGAGGGCCTGCCCCTGATGGTGGTTCAGCTGGTTGGCCGAGATCCGGCCACCATGGCCCAGGGCGCCCGCCTGGCGGCCAAGGCCGGCGCCGAGATCATCGACCTCAATTTCGGCTGCCCGGCCCGCGAAGTGACCGGCGTCGCCTGCGGCTCGGCCCTGATGCGCGAGCCCGACCTGGCCGAATCCATCGTTGATGCGGTGGCGCAGGCGGTGGCCGTGCCCGTCACCGTGAAGATGCGCCTGGGCTGGGACGCCGCCAACCTCAATGCGCCGGAACTCGCCGTGCGATGCGTCGGCGTCGGGGCCCGGGCGGTCACCGTCCATGGCCGCACCCGCAGCCAGTTCTACAAGGGCGCGGCGGACTGGGCCGCCGTGGCCAGGGTCAAGGCCGCCGTGGACGTGCCGGTTATCGTCAATGGCGACATCGTCGATGGCGACACCGCCCGCCAGGCCCTGGCGCTCTCGGGCGCCGACGGCGTCATGGTGGGCCGCGGCGTCTATGGCCGGCCCTGGATCGCCGCCGAGATCGAGGCGGCCCTGGCGGGCCAGCCCTTCGAAGGTCCGGATGCGGCCACAAGACTTGCGATCGTCCTCGCCCATTTCGAGGACGCCCTGGACTTCTATGGCGCTCGCCTGGGCTTGAGGATCTTCCGCAAGCACCTGGCCGCCTACATCGATAACGCGCCTTGGCCCACGCAGGCCGAGGCCAGGCGGGCCGCCCGTTCGCGGCTCTGCCGACTGGAGGATCCGTCAGAGGTGAAATCTGAACTGGCTGCGCTCTGGCGCGGCCCTGAGGCGAGGTTGGCCGCATGACGAGCCGGACCAAGACGACATCCAGCGGCGCAGAGCTTTCGGCGCTCAAATCCGCCGCCTTCGACCTGAGCCCCGAACCGGCCATGGTCATCGACCGTGACGGCGCGCTCATTGCGGTCAATGAGGCCGCAGAAGCCCTCTTTGGCCAGGGCCTGGGCCTCCTGGCTCGAGGCCGTTTTCGGGCGGCCCTGCCGCCGGGCTCTCCCCTGGTCGAGCTGCTCAATCGCGCCCTCGAGGAGGGCGGTGCGGTGCGCGAGCGGGGCATCGGCATGAACCTCTTCGGTCTTCCCCCCTTCGAGGCCGATGGCGCGGCCGCCCCGCTGGGGGATGGCTCGGTCCTGCTGACCCTGCAGGTCAAGGGCGGGGTCTTCTCGGAATTCGCTGGCGATGTGGCGGGCCTGCGCTCGATCATGGGCCTGGGCCGCATGCTGGCCCACGAGATCAAGAACCCCCTGGCGGGCATCCGCGGCGCCGCCCAGCTGCTGAAGGCCGGCGCCAAGGCCGAGGACGTGCCCCTGGCTCAACTGATCGTCGATGAGACCGATCGGGTGAAGCGCCTGGTGGACCGGATGGAGGTGTTCGCCGACGACGCCCCGCCAGCCCGCAATCCGGTCAATATCCATGAGGTGCTCGACCGCGTCCGCGCCCTGGCGGTGAACGGCGTGGCCGACGGCCTTTTGCTGCGGGAGCAGTACGATCCCTCGCTGCCCTCGACCCCGGGGGATGAGGATCAGCTGATCCAGGTCTTCCTGAACCTGGTCAAGAACGCCTCAGAGGCCGCCCACGCCCGCGGCGACGGGCGCGGCGAGGTGCTGATCACAACCGCCTACCGCCACGGAGTCCGGGTGCGCTCGGCCAAGGACCGCCAGCTGCGCGGCACGCCTCTGGAAGTGCGGATCCAGGACAATGGCCCCGGCGTGCCCCCGCACCTGCGCGAGAGCCTCTTCCAGCCCTTCATCACCACCAAGCCCAACGGTGCGGGTCTTGGCCTGGCGCTCGTCTCCAAGCTGGTGGCCGGCCATGGCGGCCTGATCGATTTCGAGTCTGAACCTGGGCGGACAGTTTTCCGCGTGTTGCTTCCCATTGTGACCGAAAAGGACGTCTCGGCATGAGCGCCGCAGGTAAGAAGATCCTCATTGCGGATGACGATTCCTCCATCCGACTTGTCCTGTCCCAGTCCTTCACCCGCCTGGGCTATCAGGTTCGCGCCACCGGCAACGCCTCGACCCTGCTGAAGTGGGTGTCCGAAGGCGAGGGCGACCTGGTCATCACCGACGTGATGATGCCCGACGAGAACGTGTTCGACGTGCTGCCGCGCATCCGCAAGGAGCGCCCCAAGCTGCCGGTCATCGTGATGAGCGCGCAGAACACCCTGTTGACCGCCGTCAACGCCGCCGAGATCGGCGCCTTCGACTATGTGCCCAAGCCCTTCGACCTGGACGACATGACAGCCGTGGCGCGCCGGGCCCTGTCGCGTCCGGCCGACGCCGAAGCCTCCCGCGCCCAGGCCCGGGCCATGCGCGACGAGCGCCTGCCGCTGATCGGCCGCTCTACCCCGATGCAGGAGGTCTATCGCACCATCGCCCGTCTGGTCGGCGCCGACCTGACGGTGCTGATCCTCGGCGAGTCCGGGACCGGCAAGGAGCTGGTGGCCCGCGCCCTGCATGACATGGGTCGTCGCAAGGACGGCAAGTTCGTCGTCATCAACCTCGCGGCCACCCCGCGCGAGCGGGTCGAGACCGAGCTGTTTGGCCGCGCCGACACCGAGAGCGACAGCGGCAAGCTGGTGGAGGCCGACGGCGGGACCCTGTTCCTGGATGAGATCGGGGACATGCCCCTGGACGCCCAGACCCGCCTTCTGCGGGTGATCGACGGCTCCGAGCCGGCCCTGAACCCCAAGACCGGCCGGCGGCCCAACGCCCGCCTCATCGCCGCCACCAATCGCGACCTGCGCGGCCTGATCCAGCAGGGCCTGTTCCGGGAGGATCTCTATTTCCGCCTGAACGTGGCGCCGATCCGCCTGCCGCCCCTGCGCGACCGGACAGAGGATATCCCCGACCTCGCGCGTTCCTTCCTGCTGCGGGCCAATCGCGAGGGCCTGCCGTCCAAGACCATCGACCAGGCCGCCCTGGAGCGGCTGAAGCTCCATGCCTGGCCGGGCAATGTCCGCGAGCTGGAGAACCTGATCCGCCGGATCTGCGCCCTCTACGCCGAAGAGCTGATCACGGCGCGCATCGTGGAAAAGGAGCTGGTGGATCAGCAGCCCAGTCAGCCTGGGCAGGAGGGGCCGCTGACCCTGGCCCAGCTCGTTGAGCGCCACCTTGGAGGTTATTTCGCCGAGCAGCCTGAGGGCGTGCCGCCGGCCGGCCTCTATGATCGGGTGCTGGAGGAGGTCGAGCGGCCGCTGATTCAGCTCACCCTGGCGGCCACCCGGGGCAATCAGGTGCGGGCGGCCGAGATCCTCGGCCTCAACCGCAACACCCTGCGCAAGAAGATCCAGGATCTGGGTGTGGATCTGACCCGCGGACGGCGTTGATCGACGGCGAACCCTCGGCTGCCAACAACCTGGCGTAATCTGGCAACATGAGTGTTGAGTTATAGACACAGTTGCGCCTAGGCTCATCTCGCATGGCGTCGTCGACTCTGACATCGGGAGCGTCCAATGCGCCCGCCAGACTCTGGCGGGCGCTGCAGTCCCGCTATGTGCTGGGCGGCGGCTATATCCTGGCGGCGATCCTGACGGCGGTCGCCATTCTGCTGGCCGCTTCGCCCCCGGAAGCGGGGCCTTTGCGGCCGGCGTCGACGACCATCCTGACCGTCCTGAGCCTGAACCTGGTGCTGATCCTGGTTCTGGCCGCCCTGGTCGGTTTTCGCCTGCTGGCCCTGCTGGACGCCCGCTCGGTGGATGCGGGCGCGCGCCTGCATCTGCGGTTCGTCACCCTGTTCGCCCTGGCCGCCGTCGCGCCGGCCGTGGTGGTGGCCCTGTTCTATGGGGTCCTGGTCAATCGGGGCGTCGACAACTGGTTCAGCGAGCGGGTTCAGACGGTGGTGGAGAACTCCGCCACCGTGGCGCGCTCCTATGTGGAGGATCAGAAGCGCTATATCGGCGAGCATGTGTCGCTGATGTCGGTGGACCTGAACCGCGCGGCGCCGGCCCTGGGCGCCACGCCGGTGACCTTCAGCCACTTCCTGGCCCTGCAATCGGCCTATCACGGCTTTCCCGCCGCCTATCTGATCGACCGTGAAGGTCGGGTCCTGGCGAGGACCGAGGCGCCCGACGCGCCGGCCTACATGGTGCCGCCCGAATCGAGCTTCCAGGCGGCGGACGAGGGCGACATCTCGGTCCCGGCCTTCGACTCCGCTGACCTGATGCGAGCCCTCTACCGGCTGAACTCCTATCCAGACGCCTACCTCTACGTGACCCGTCCCGTGGAGTCGGGGATCATCAACCACCTCATCGAGGCCGAAGGCTCGCTGATCTCCTACCGTGAGGCGGCCCAGAGTCGGGCGCGCATCCAGACGGTCTTTGCGCTGAGCTATGTGGAGACCGCGCTCCTGGTCCTGGTGGGCGCGGTGTGGCTCGGCATGTCGGCGGCCAACGCCATCTCTGGTCCTGTCGCGCGGCTGGTCCAGGCCGCCGGCCGCGTGGCCAGCGGCGATCTCGACGCCCGCGTAGATGCGGACAATGACCCTGAAGAGATCGCCGTCTTGTCTCGTGCTTTCAATAGCATGACCCATGACCTTCAGGTGCAGCAGGAGGCCCTGAAGCGGGCCGGCGACGAGGCCGAACGCCGCCGTGAGTTCATCGAAACGGTGCTGTCCGAGGTGAGCGCCGGGGTCATCGGCCTGGACGAGGGCGGGCGCATCTCGGCGGTGAACCGCCAGGCCGCCCATCTGCTGGAACTGCCCGAAGAGATCGGTGCGGGGCAGACCCTGGCCGATCTCGTGCCTGAACTCGGCCCGGTGGCGGCCCAGGCGGCTGTCTCCGGCGAGGCCGAGGTCGAGGTGGATATCCAGCGGGACCGGGAAAATCACCGCCTGCGGGTCCGCGCCAGCCGGGGCGACAGCGGCCTGGTCCTGACCTTCGACGACATCACCCGTCTGGTGGCCGCCCAGCGCAACGCCGCCTGGAAGGACGTCGCCCGCCGCATCGCCCATGAGATCAAGAACCCGCTGACGCCGATCCAGCTGTCGGCCGAGCGAATCCGGCGCAAGTTCCGCAAGAACGTGCCGGTCGCCGACCTGGAGACCTTTGACCGTTGCACCGACACCATTGTCCGCCAGGTGGGCGATATCGGCCGGATGGTCGATGAGTTCTCCGCCTTCGCCCGCATGCCGGCGCCGCGGTTTTCGCCCCAGGACCTGGCCGAACTGGTGCGCGCCCAGGTGTTTTCCCAGCGGGTGGCCAATCCGGACATCGAGATCGAGCTGAAGGAGCCTCTACCGGACGCCTCGGCCATGGCCGATGGCCGCATGCTGGCCCAGGCCCTGACCAACATCCTGAAGAACGCCGCCGAGGCCGTGCACGCCCGCCTGGAGGCGACGCCCAAGCCAGCGGGACGCATCCGTGTGCGCATGGGCCTGGCCGACGACCTCGTCACCATCGAGGTGGAGGACAATGGGGTGGGCCTGCCGGAAAAGGACCGCGACCGGTTGACCGAGCCCTATGTGACAACGCGCGAGAAGGGTACGGGCCTGGGCCTGGCCATCGTCAAGCGCATCCTCGAGGATCACGGCGGCGAGCTGGTCCTGGCCGATGCGACGCGGGGCCGCGGCGCCCGGGCCATTCTGCAAATTCCGGCCGGAGGCCGCCCGACCGGCGCGCCCCCGGCCTCCGAAATGATGCTCGAAGGAGAGTCCCATGGCGGCTGACGTTCTTGTGGTGGACGACGAGGCCGACATCCGCGACCTGGTGGCCGGAATCCTCGACGATGAGGGCTATGAGGTGCGGACGGCCTCGGACTCGGAGTCCGCCCTTGCGGCGGTGCGGGCCCGCCGGCCGTCCCTGCTGATCCTGGATATCTGGATGCAGGGCGGCGGCATGGACGGGCTGGAGCTGCTCGACCTGATCAAGTCCCTCGATCCTGACCTTCCGGTGGTGATGATCTCGGGCCACGGCAATATCGAGACCGCCGTCAGCGCCATCAAGCGCGGCGCCTACGACTTCCTGGAAAAGCCGTTCAAGTCCGACCGGCTGCTGCTGGTGGTCGAGCGCGCTCTGGAGGCGGCCAATCTGCGCCGCGAAAACCGCCGGCTGCGGACCCAGGCCGTCATGCCCGAGGGCCTGATCGGCAAGTCCATGCCCGCCCAGCACCTGCGCCAGATGATCGCCAAGGTCGCCCCGGCCAACAGCCGGGTGCTGATCGCCGGGCCGGCCGGATCGGGCAAGGAGATGGTCGCGCGGATGATCCACGCCGCCAGCCCCCGGTCGAAGGGCGAGTTCGTCGCCATCAGCGCCGCCGGCATGGCCCCC
>NZ_JAUSLG010000060.1 GCF_030646615.1 Phenylobacterium sp.
GTGCAGATCGAACCGGGGCCGATGCCGACCTTCACCGCGTCGGCGCCCGCGTCGATCAGGGCCCTGGCGGCGTCATAGGTGGCGACATTGCCGGCGATGATCTGGACGCGGTTGCTTTCGGCCTTCAGGCGGGCCACGGCCCGGCCCACATCGGCGTTGTGGCCGTGGGCGGTGTCGATCACCACCACGTCCACCCCGGCGTCGATCAGGGCCATGGACCGCTCATAGCCCGTATCGCCGACGGTGGAGGCGGCGCCGACCAGCAGGCGGCCCTTGCTGTCCTTGGCCGCCAGGGGGTGGGCCTGGGCCTTTTCGATGTCCTTGACGGTGATCAGGCCGACCGCGCGATAGTCGTCGTCCACCACGATCAGCCGTTCGATCTTGTTACGGCGCAAAAGGTCGTGGGCCTCGGCCTGCTCCACCCCTTCGGCGACGGTGATCAGGCCCTGGGTGGTCATCAGAGCGCTGGCCGGGGTGGCGTCGCTGGCTTCGAAGCGCATGTCCCGGTTGGTGAGAATGCCCACCAGCTTGCCGGTGTCCCGCTCCACCACGGGGAAGCCCGAGATGCGGCGCCTGGCCTTGATCTCGCGGACCTCGCCCAGGGTGGTGTCCGGGTGAATGGTCAGCGGATTGATGACCATGCCGCTTTCATAGCGCTTCACTTCGCGGACCTGATCGGCCTGCTCGTCGACCGTGAAGTTGCGGTGAAGCACGCCCAGGCCGCCGGACTGCGCCATGGCGATGGCCAGGCGGCTTTCGGTGACGGTGTCCATGGCTGAGGACACGATGGGAATGTTCAGCCGGATCTCCCGGGTCAACCGCGTGGTCGTGTCCACCTGGGTGGGCATGACCTCGGACGGGCCGGGTTCGAGCAAAACATCGTCGAAGGTGAGGCCTTCGCGAATCTCCATGAGACTCTCCGTTTTGCGAGCCGCGTATAAGCCGTCCGCTGCGGTAGGGGCAAGGCTTGTGGTCGATGGGACGCGAATTAGCGTCGGAAGGGCTGCGAGGAGGACCTCAGCCCTCGGGCCGCCCCTTGAAGCCGGTGGCCACGATATAGGTCTCCGAGGAGTCCGCACGGCTGGCCTTGGGCTTGACGTTTTTCACGCTCGCAAAGTCCAGGCGCAACTTCTGGATCAGATCGCCCACCTCGCCGCCCTGGAAGGCCTTGATGGCGAAGGCGCCGCCGGGCTTCAGCACGCTGATGGCGAAGGTGGTCGCCACCTCGATCAGGCCGACGATGCGCAGGTGGTCGGTCTGGCGGTGACCCACGGTGTTAGGCGCCATGTCCGACAGCACGAGGTCCGGCGGTCCGCCCAGCAAGTCGATCAGCATCGGCCCGCATTCCGGATCGGTGAAGTCCATCTGCAGGATGTGGGCCGGCGGCATGGGATCGACCGGCAGCAGGTCCACGGCCGCAATGTGGGTCACCCCGCGCTCGATGGCCACCTGCGTCCAGCCCCCGGGGGCGACGCCCAGATCGATGACCCGGACGCCGGGCTTGAGGAAGTGGAACTTGTCGTCGATCTCGATCAGCTTATAGGCCGCCCGCGAGCGATAGCCGTGGGCGCGGGCCTTGGCGGCGAAGGGATCGTTGATCTGGCGCTCCAGCCAGGCCTGGGACGACGGCGTCCGCTGCTTGGCGGTCTTCAGGCGCGCCGGCTTGGACCGGCCCTCGTCGCTGCCGGCGGTGGGCAGGCGCACCATGCGCTTGCGGGGGGGCGGCTCGGTCATGCTTCCACCTTGGATCGCGCCCCGCTGCGACGGCGGCGGGGGCCGCGGCGCCGACGGCGCCGTCCGCCCTTATCCGACATCAGCGACATGAGCACGCCTTCACGCAGGCCCCGGTCGGCCACCCGCACCCGCGAACAGGGCCAGAGTTCCTGCACGGCCTGCAGGATGGCCGCGCCCGCCAGGACCAGATCGGCCCGGTCGGGACCGATACAGGGCTGCTGCGCCCGCTGGGTCGCGGTCAGGGACAGCAGCATCTGGGCGGCCCCATCGCACTGGGCCCGGGTCATCCAGATGCCGTCCACCTGCGAACGGTCGTAGCGCTCGAGGCCCAGATGCATGCCCGCCAGGCTGGTGATGGCGCCCGACGTGCCGATCAGATGGGCGGCGTCGGCCTCGAAGATCGGCCGCAGGGGATCGGCGCGCTTGAAGGCGGAGATCTCGGCCTTCACCGTGTCCACCATGGCCCGGAACCAGGACTCCGTGGCCGTGGCGCCTTCGGGGAACCGCTCAGCCAGGGTGACCACGCCGATGGGGATCGACAGCCAGGCCTTGATCGGGGGAATCCGATCGGTCTCCGGCTGGCCGCTCAGATCGACCCAGGACATCTCCGTCGATCCGCCGCCCACATCGACCACCAGGGCGGCCTGCGCCTCATGGTCCAGCAGGCCCAGACAGCCGGCGACGGACAGACGGGCCTCTTCCTGCGGGGTGATGACCTGAAGATCGAGCCCGGTCTCCTTGGCCACGCGAGCGATGAAGGCCTCGCCGTTGGCCGCCGAGCGGCAGGCCTGGGTGGCCACGGCGCGCAGCTTCACCACCCGGCGGCGGCGAACCTTTTCGGCGCTGACGGAAAGGGCGGCGAGCGCGCGGTCCATGGCGGCCTCCGACAGGTGGCCCGTCTGGGACAGGCCCTCCCCCAGGCGGACGATTCGCGAATAGGCCTCGACCACCCGAAAACCCGTGGCCGCCGGCGTGGCGATCAGCAGGCGGCAATTGTTCGTGCCCAGATCGAGCGCGGCATAGCACGGCCCGTCCTTTGTCGTTCTGTCCCGCGCACGCAACCTGGTGTCGGGCGCTCTCGGCGCCTCAGACATGGACCGCCACCTGTCCCCTCGCCGTCGGTCAAAATCTGCGACCGGCTCATTTCAGAGGCGACTGTAGCAAGGCCGCTCGCCCGCCGAAAGGCGTCGCCTTGCACAGTGTGACAGGATGACTACGTTCACCTCCCGGTCAGGAAACGTGGTGCATAAAAGATTGTCATGGAACCTCGTTGCGCCAAATACGCCATCGGCCAGGTCGTTCGCCACCGCATCTTCCCCTTCCGCGGTGTGATCTTCGACGTCGATCCCGAGTTCGCCAACAGTGAGGACTGGTGGCTGTCCATTCCCCCTGACGTGCGGCCGCACAAGGATCAGCCCTTCTACCACCTGCTGGCCGAGAATCAGGAGAGCGCCTACGTCGCCTATGTCTCCGAGCAGAACCTGCTGCCTGACGAGACCGGCGAACCCGTGGGCCATCCGCAGGCCGCCCTGCTGTTCGAGTCCTTCAAGGGCGACCACTACACGCTTCGTCCCCGGATCGGTCACTAGGCGCAATTTCTGTTCTGCGTCCGGCGGGTAAAACGCCGATTTCGAACGGATTTTTCCGGCATCGCCGCGCATGCTGGCGCCATGAGCGAGATCGTCAAACTCAGTCCCCCCAAACTCAGTCCCCCTGACGGCGCGGCGGCCGACTGGACCATCCCCCAGAACTGGGACGACTATAGCGACCAGGACCACCAGGTCTGGACCACCCTCTATGAGCGCCAGACCCACCTGCTGCAGGACCGGGCCTGCGCGCCCTTCCTGCGGGGGCTGGACGCCCTGGACCTGCACAGGGGCGGCATACCTGATTTCTCCCGCATCAACCCCGAGCTGGAGCGCCTGACCGGCTGGCGCATCGTGGCGGTCCCGGGGCTGGTCCCCGACGATGTCTTTTTCGAGCATCTGGCCAGTCGGCGATTCCCCGCCGGCCGCTTCATCCGAGGGCCGGACCAGCTGGACTACCTGCAGGAGCCAGACATCTTCCATGACGTGTTCGGCCATGTCCCCATGCTGACCGATCCCGTCTTCGCCGATTACATGGCCGCCTATGGCCGGGGCGGCCGTCGCGCCCTCAGCCAGGGCCACCTGGCGCATCTGGCGCGGCTCTACTGGCACACGGTGGAGTTCGGCCTGATGCAGACGCCCCAGGGGCTCAGGATCTATGGGGCCGGCATCGTCTCATCGCGAACCGAGACGGCGTTCAGCCTCGAAGACGCCTCCCCGCACCGCTTGGCGTTCGATCTGATCAGGGTGATGCGCACCCCCTATCGGATCGATGATTTCCAGCCGACCTACTTTGTCATCCCGTCTCTGGAGGACCTGCTGGAGGCCAGTCTGCAGGACTTCGCCCCTGTCTACCGCCAGCTCGAATCCCTGGACGACATTCCCATCGGCGAGGTCGCCGCCACGGACGCTGTGATCCACCGGGGCGCGCAGAACTACCACCGCAGCCGCCCGGCGGCTCAGTAGTCCCGCCGCCAGCGGACGGCCAGGCGGCTGTCGCCCTCGCCGGTCAGGCGCGAGATGATCGAGAGATTGCGCCGCACCTGCCATTCGACCTGGGCCGTCGCCCCGGCGCGGCCGCCGCCGATGATCTCCAGATAGACGTCGTCGGTCAGGTACTTCCCCCCGGCCACCGTCACGCCGGAAGCCTCGCTCCCCCCAAGGCTGAGCCGGTCCAGGCCCGCAAACTCCCTGAGGTTTCCGACGATATCGAAGCCCCCGCCGCCAGCCAGGGACGACAGCGCCGCAGCCAGCTGCGCCGCCTCAATGGTCGAAAGCTGGGAGGCTGATCGGCCAAACAGCACCTGTGACAGCACCTCATCGTCCGGCAGCACCGGGGTGGAGGTCAGGCGGATGCTGGGTTTGGCCGCCGTGCCGCTCACCCGGATCACCGCCGTCAGGGCCGGATCGTCCCGGGTGGCGGTCAGGTCGAGGCGGATGTTCTGAGGCGAGGTCGAAAGATGCACCACGCCGCGCTGGTCGAACTCAAAGCGCTTGCCGGCGAACTCATAGTCCCCGCGCACCACACGGGCCTCCCCCGACAGGATCGGCCGTGAGGTCGAGCCGGTGACGGCCGCGTCGAGGGACATCTCCACATCCAGGCCCCGCCCGCGAATGAAGATGCCGCGTGCGGCGTTCAGCTTGACGTCGAGGGCCCAGCCCTCGCCGCGGCGCTGCGGCGTCGCCCGCAGGTTCTGCTTCAGGTCCAGCTCCAGCGGCCGGTTGCGCTCGATGACATCGATCGAGACCACGCCCGAGGGGGTAGGCGGATTGGCCGCGACCTCGGCCTCGTCGATGGTGAGATCGCCGGAGAGACGGACACGGCCCTCAGCATTGCGGTTGATGGTCACCTCGCCGCTGGCGTCGGCCTCGGCGATGTCATTGTCGATCAGCCGGAATCCGTTCAGCCGGAGGCGGAAACCCGAAACCCCGCCCCGATACAGGCTGATCTGGCCCGCCCCGTCGAGCCGACCACCAAGGCCGTCCACGGCCCGGGCCTCGCTCACCTCGATGGTCCGCTCGGCCAGGGCGGCGCTGACATTGATCTCACGCAGGCTGAGGCCGGTCGGCGCATCATCGAAGCGCCCGTTCTCCATGGCCGCGCTTCCGGTCAGGATGGGGTCCGCCAGGGTGCCGGCGATACGGCCGTTCAGCCGCACGCGGCCGCCCAGCGTCCGGTCGCCGTCGATCAGCAGCGCCCAGAGCGGCTCCACATCGCCCTCGGCGAAGACCTGGCCGCGCACGGGCGCCTGGCGGTTGATCGCCAACCGCAGGGGCTTGGCCGAGGCGACGGTCGGCAGCGAAAGGTCCGCCTCGGCCCGCAGGCCCTGCTCGTTGGTCGCCTCGGCGTTGATCGTCAGGATCTCGTCGTTGAGGACCGCTTCGAGGGTGGCGTCCAGGCCCTGGGCGCGGGGGGCGCCGCGACCACGGGCGTCCGTCAGGCGAGCGCCCAGGGAGCCGACGAGTTCTTCGCCGCGGCCGGTCAGGGTGAGATTGGCGTTCACCTGGCCCGCCAGATCGGGATTGAGGACGTCGAGGCCGACATTGGTGATCTGCGCCTCGATCTCCGCCAGGGCGCCGGCGAGCCGGGCGTCGATATTGATCCGGCCTCTGTCGGACGTCGCCAACAGGATCTGACCGCTTCTCACCCCCTCGCCGAACCGGAAGATGGCCGGCTGGACGGTGGACATTTCGCGGCCGCCATATCCGCCCTCCCCCATGAAGGTCAGGGTCCGCGCGGTTTCAGCCTCGGCCAGGGCGCCCTGGCCGGTGACGGTCCAACGCTCGCCCGAATAGCCGCCTCTGGCCGATAGGTCATATGAGAGCTGGTCCACCGGGCCGCTGGCGCTCAGGCTCGCCGCCACGATGGCCAGGTCCGACCCGACCGGCACCACCTCGCGGGCGGTCAGGTCGAGATCAGCCAGGGGCGCTTCGGGGCCATCGACGATCCGAACCCGGCCCGCGACCTCGCCCCGCGAGATCAAGGCGCCAGGACCGATCGCCAGTCGCAGGTCGGCTCGGGACGGCGTCGAGCTGCGAAGGACAAGGTCGCCGCTCAGGGTCACGCCGCCGGCATCGAGGGCGATATCGCTGAGATCGACCCCGGACGCCGGCAAGGCGAAGTCGGCGCGGGCCCGGGCCGGGCCGTACTGGCTGTCGGCGGCCAGGGCCACCTGACCGGCCGATCCAGCGCTGCGGCTGCGGCCAAAGCTCAGGGTCAGCCGGGCGTCGCGCAGGGGCATCCGCGGCACATCGATTTCGTCGAAGCGGGCCGTCAGGTCGAGCTGAGGCGCCGCCAGGGTTCCGGTCAGTGCGCCGGCGCCCTCGGCGTCACCGGTGAATTCGGCCGGTCCGGCGCGCAACGGCCCCTCGGCGCTCCAATCCACCTTGAAACGCAGCGCCCCGTCCGGGCCGTAGACACCGGCGCTCTCGGCCTGCAGCCGCTGGCCGTCGAGGGCGGCGCTGTCGAGGGCGAACCGGCCATTGGCCAGGGTGGCCCGCGCCTCGATCCGCGGCGCGGCGCCCAGCAGTTCATCCAGTTGAGCATAGCCCGTGGCCAGGCCCTGGCCGCGGCCGTCGAGCCGCAGACGCCACGGGGCGTTCGCCTGTCGGCCCCGCTCCGCCGACCAGGTGAAGCCGGCCTGGCCCGAGGCCCCGGCACGGGCCGCCGCCAGGTTCGAGAGTCGGGTCGAGCCGCGCACATTCAGGCCGCCAAACACGCCGCGGGTTCCGCTGGCCTCGAGGACAAGACCGCTCCCGGCCGCGTCCAGATTGCGGACCAGGACGCGCCCGTCGGCCAGGCGCTCAGCAGTCAGCGACAGGGTGGGCGCGGCCCCCAGGAGGGCGGCCAGATAGCCATCGCCTGTCCCCCCGGCCCCGGCGAGATCAGCGTCGATCGCCACGCCCCGGCGATTGCGGGTCAGTTCGACCGGCCCGCTCACCTGCCGCAGAGCATAGCCGCCGGCCGCCAGGGACTGGGCGCGGACCTCGCCGACGAAGGTCATGTCGTCGGCTTGCCCGCGCAGCACGCCGGCCAGCCGCGTCGCGCCGGTCTCCGGCCCGCCGGTGAGTTGAGATAGCTGGCCCGTCTCGGCCACCAGGCTGAGCCCCTGGGGTCCGGTCCGCCGTTCGCCGGGGTGGGCCTGGCCCACGGCCCGAAGAGTCAGATTGTCGGCCGCCAGCCGGGCGGTGAGGTTGTAGAGACCCTCGTCCACCCCCTGCCCCTGGATGTCGAAGGTGACCAGGGGCCCAAGCCGGGCGGCGATCGGCGCCGTCAGGCTGGAGGCGTCCAGGGCCAGCCGACCGACGGCCCGGCCCCCTTGCCGGTTCCATCCCCCGTTGGCGCGCAACGGCGTGGTCTCGCCGGACTGGGCGACGGCTTCGAACCGCCCCTCGGCCATGGCGCCGGCGGCGTCCACCTCCAGGCGGAAGGCCTGGTCTGCGGGCAGGCCCAGCGAACCGGCGATAGCCCCGCCCTGGCTTTCCAAGGCCGAGACATCGATCAACAGCGGCCGCGTCTTGCCGAGATCAAAGCGGACGTCCAGGTGATCGCCCGGCCGCAGCAGGCTGCGGGCCTTGATCTCGCCGGCCTGGCCGCGGCCCCGACGGCGGAGATCCAGGTTGGCGGTGACGTCATAGAGCCCACGCTCGTAGCTGAACTCCGGCGACAGGGCGAGACGCAGCTGGGCCTGGTCGATCAGGATTCTGACCGGCAGGCCGCCGGTCTCATCCTTCTTTGGCGTCAGGATCGGGCGGCGCAGCACCCGCACCTCTTCGGCCGTCACCCGCTCGGCGTGGAACTGCCGCCGCAGGAGTTGCAGGTAATTCCATTGCAGGGCGATGTTTTCGGCTTCGAGCCAAACCCCAGCCTCATCGGCGATGGTCAGCTTGCCGATCCGAAAGTCGCGGAACAGGTCACCGCTGAGGCCCTCGATCTTCAGATTGCCGAACCGTCCGATCGCCAGGCCGTCGGTGCGCGCCTCGATCAGCCCGAGAGTCGGCGGCGCCATCGCACCGAACCGCACGGCGGCGAAAAGGGCGCCGACCAGGGCGACCACAACCACCGCCGCCACCGCCAGGCGCCGCTTCAGGCTCTTTCGGCGGCCGGCAGGCGCTTCAGGCTCGACATGATCTTCGACGCTCAAAAGCTCTGTCCGATACTGAGATAGATCTGGAAGACGCCATCGCGCTTGTCGGAGTCGAGCGGAATGGCGATGTCGGCGCGAATGGGTCCGAAGCCGAGATCGTAGCGAACCCCGACGCCGACGCCGACGCTCATATTTTCGCCCGTCGGGGTCGTTTCGTCGCCCACGGAGCCGGCGTCCACAAAGGCCACGACGCCCCAGCGCTCCGTCAGCTTGCGACGGGCCTCAAGGCTGACCTCGATCAGGGACAGGCCCCCGCGCGGGGTGTTGTCCTCCAGTCGCGGACCGACCGCCTGGTAGGCATAGCCACGGACCGAGCCGCCGCCGCCGGCGTAGAACCGCCGGGACGCCGGGATGTCGGGCAGCTTGCCCCCGGCCAGGCTGCCGATCTTCAGCCGGCCGGCCATGACGGTGCGGGCCTGGGAATCCAGCGGCAGATAGGCGACGCCCTGGGTGGCGATCTCCAGATAGGGCAAGCTCTCGTCGCCGGCGATGTAGGTGGGCTCCAGGCGCAGATCCGCCCGCCAGCCCTGGGTCGGGTCGAGAAGATCATTGGAGCGGTCCAGGGACACCGCGCCGAACACGGCGCCGATGATCAGGTCACGGCCCAGGGGCGAGAGGGTGCGGGCGTCCTTCTCGTCATTGCGGGTCAGGTCGAGGGATCCGCCGACCGTGACGAAGGAATTGGCGCCGTAGCGCCGACGCAGGTCAGCCCCGACGCCCACGCCGGTCTCTTCAAAGGCGTCGGTTTCATTGCGATAGGCGCCCGCATTCATGTGCAGGGTCTGGGCGGCGCGCCGCCAGTGCGGCAGGGTCAGGTCGGCGCCCAGGCGGCTGTCCAGTTCCGAAACCCGCGCCACCAGGGCCAGGGTGTCGGCCCGGCCCAGCACATTGTATCGGCTCCAGCGGGTGTCGACGCCGAATCCTTCGGTGGTGGAATAGCTGGCGCCGACCTCGAGCGTGCGCGGCTCGCGGTCCTCCAGGCCGACCAGGACCCGGCGACGCCCCTCCTCATCCACATCGTCCTGCGCCGAGAGGGCGACGGTGACCGAGTTATAGACGCCGGTGTCGAGGAGGCGCCGCTCGAGCTCGGCGACATCCTCCGGATCGAAGACGTCGCCGACGGTCCATGGCCGCAGTTGATCCAGCCAGGCGGGATTAGTCCGCCCCTCGGTGTTGAGGACGAGCCCATCAAGGCGAACCAGACCACCCGCATCGATCCGGAAGGTCGGACGCACCGTATCATCGGCATGATCGACGATCACCTCACGGGGGTCGGCCGAGACATCGGCATAGCCGGACCCCCGCACCGCCGCGACGATCCGCCCCTCGGCGGCCACCACGTCAGCCGAGCGTCCGGGATCGCCGGGCGTGATGCCCATGGCCTCGCGGCCCTTGGCCTGGGTTTCCTGGTCAGGCGCCTCGCCGGTCCAGGCCACCTGCGGATCAGCGAACACAAACCGAGGGCCAGGCTCCACCTCGACGACCGGACGCGGCGGCTCAGCCTCGCTCACGTCGGCCTCGACACCATAGGCGTAGTAGGCCTCGGACCTCAGGACAGCGATGGCGTCCTCAGCCGCGTCCCGGGCGCGACGGCGCGCCTGGAACAGGCTTTCCACGGGCTGATCGGCCTCGCCTATGGCGCCGACGATTCGCTCCCGAAGATCGCTGTTGATGTCCCCGCGCACATCAGCACGCGGCTCGGCGCGAGCCGTGCCGGCGCCGTAGACACATAGGGCAGCCGTGGCGACGGCTGCGAAGACACTTCGTCCCACGCAATCACCCTTCAGCCCCCGGACATCCCTGTAGCGACGCACGGAGCCCGTGTCACCCCGCCGGACTCGCCTGAGTTTTAATCTTCCGGCGCCTGGATTTGCGGCGCCCACAATAGCGCAGGACGTTCAACGCCACAGTCTCTAGGCTGTCGTCCCGGCTTGCGGTTTCGAGGACGGGAGCGTGGGTGGAGTAGGGCGTGGCGACAGCGCAAAGATCCGAAGAGATCGACCGGGCCATGGCCCAGGCGGCGGAGGCGAATCCGCCCTACGATGAAATGCATGCCCCCGATGGGTCGGTCCGACCGCATTTCGCCGCCCTGGCGCGGCGACTGGCGGCCATGGACCCCGGCGAACTGGACGAGCGCCAGCGGACCCTTGAGCGCTTCTTCCTGCTGCAGGGCATCACCTTCACCGTCTATGGCGCCGAGAGCACCACCGAGCGGATCATACCGACCGACCTGCTACCCCGCATCATTCCGGCCGACGAGTGGGCGCGAATCGAGAACGGGCTGACCCAGCGCCTGCAGGCGCTGAACCTGTTCCTCGCCGACATCTATGGCGAGCGGATGATCCTCAAGGACGGGGTGGTGCCGCGGGAGCTGGTGCTCGGCGCGCCATCCTACCGGCGGGAGATGCAGGGTCTCTACGTGCCCCACCAAGCCTACGCCAATGTCTGCGGCAGCGACCTGATTCGGCAGGAAGACGGCGCCTATGCGGTGCTCGAGGACAATCTGCGGGTGCCCTCAGGCGTCTCCTACATGCTGGCCAACCGCGAGGCCTCCAAGCGCACCTTCCCCGGCACCTTCCGGCTGGCCGGCGTGCGCCAGATCGACCGCTATCCGGATCTGCTGCTCTCGACCCTGCGCAGCATGGTGGAGTGGCGGCCCAATCCCCAGGTCGTGGTGCTGACGCCTGGCGTCTACAACTCCGCCTATTACGAGCACGCCTATCTGGCCCGCCTCATGGGGGTGCCCCTGGTCGAGGGCCGCGACCTCGTGGTCCATGACAATCTGGTCTATATGCGGACCACGACGGGCCTGCGGCGGATCGATGTGATCTATCGCCGGGTGGATGACGACTTCGTCGACCCCCTCACCTTCCGCCGGGACTCGTCCCTGGGCGTGCCGGGCCTGTTCAACGCCTATCGCGCCGGCACGGTGGTCATGTGCAATGCGCCGGGCACGGGCGTGGCCGACGACAAGGCGGTCTACGCCTATGTCCCGGAGATCATCCGCTACTATCTGGGCGAGGAGCCGATCCTGCCCAATATCGAGACCTTCCTCTGCCGCGAGCCGTCCGAGCTCAACCACGTCCTGGCCAATCTGGACAAGCTGGTGGTCAAGGCGGTGGGCGCCTCAGGGGGCTACGGCATGCTGATCGGTCCCCACGCCACCACGGCCCAGCGCGAGGAGTTCGCCGCGGCGATCAAGGCCGATCCGGAAAACTACATCGCCCAGCCGACCATCCAGCTCTCCACCGCGCCCTGCCTGATCGACGGCGAGGTGGACACCCGCCACGTGGATCTGCGGCCCTTCATCCTGTCAGGCGAGAAGATCACCGTGACCCCGGGCGCCCTGACCCGGGTCGCCCTGCGCAAGGGCTCCCTGGTGGTCAATTCCAGCCAGGGCGGCGGCTCCAAGGACACCTGGGTGCTGGCCGAAACCGGAGTCGACCCGTCATGATGCTCGCCCGGGTCGCCGACAGCCTCTACTGGATCGGCCGCTATGTGGAGCGGGCCGAGCATGTGGCGCGCCTGTCGGACATCATGCTCACCGCCACCCTCGACCGGGCCGAGACCGCCGCCCAGGTGGCGCGCATCGCCCTGTCGGCGGTGGGCGAAGCCACGCCGGAAAAGATCGCCAACCCCTTCGAGTCCGCCCGCGCCCTGGCCCTGGACCGGCTGGAGGGCAATTCGGTGGTCACCTCCCTGGCCCGCGCCCGGGAGAACGCCCGCCAGGTCCGCGACCAGATCACCAGCGAGACCTGGGAGCGGCTGAACCTGGTGCATCTGCGCCTGTCGGGCGCCACGGCGGCCAAGTCGTTCAATGACGGCTCCTCGGCCTTCCTGCATGACATCATCGCCGACCTGCACCTGTTCAAGGGCGCGGCCGACGCCACCATGAGCCACGGCGAGGGGTGGCGGTTCCTGCTGCTCGGCGCCCATCTGGAGCGCGCCCAGCTGATCGGACGGTTGCTGGAGGTCTGCTTCGGGCGCGGCGTGGAACAGCTCGACCACCCGACCCTGACGGCCGTGCTGCGCATGAGCTGCGCCCTGGAGCCCTATCTGCGGGCCTATACCGCCGATGTCCGCGCCCGGCCGATCCTGGAATTCCTGCTGCTCAACGCCGAGTTCCCCCGCTCCATCCGCTTCTGCACCGATGAGATCGAGGCCCACCTTTCCATGCTCAGCCGTCACGCCGAGGCCGTCCATGTGGGGCCAGAGCGCCTGGCCGGCCGGCTGAAGGCGCGGCTGCAATATGCCGACATGGGCGAGATCGAGCGCGACGGGTCGCACGCCTTTCTGGAGGGCGTGCTGGCCGAGTGCGGCGAAATCCACCGCGGGGTCTATGACGCCTTCGTGGCCTATCCCCTCGAAATGCGCCTTCCGGCCTGAGGAATCCCGTGCTTCTCGAAATCCGCCACGTCACCCAGTACCACTACGCCGCCCCGGTTCGCGAAAGCCTCATGGAGGTCTGGATGCAGCCCCAGAAGGGCGCGCGCCAGCGGCTGGTGAGCTTCGACCTGGAGATCGATCCGGGCACGCAGCTGTTCTCCTACGCCGACACCTTCGGCAACGCGGTCTACCATTTCGATGTGCCCCAGCCGCACGACCGCCTGACCATCGTGGCCCGCTCGGCCGTCGAGACGCAGCCTGAAATCCCCCTGCCCGAGGCCCTCGACATGGGCGAATGGGACCGGCTGCGCAGCGATTTCGTGCAGGGCGACCAGTTCGACTTCCTGCGCGAGCATGGCTTCGCGGTTCAGACCGATCTGCTGCGCGCCTTCGCCGCCGATCACGACATCGGCCGCCTGCGGCAGCGCGATCCGCTCACGGCGGTGAGCGAACTGTCGAGGATCATCTACGAGTCCTTCGCCTATGAGACCGGGGTCACCGAGGCCGACAGTCCGATCGACGAGGCCCTGAGCGAGCGCCGCGGGGTCTGCCAGGACTTCAGCCACATCATGATCGCGCTCTGCCGGGCCTGGGGCATTCCGGCGCGCTATGTGTCGGGCTACCTCTTCACCGATCGCGACAGCGGCGACCGTTCCGATCCCGACGCCACCCACGCCTGGGTCGAGGTCTTCCTGCCCAGCCTGCGCTGGATCGGCTTCGACCCCACCAACAATGTGATGGCCGGCGAGCGCCACGTCGCCGCCGCCGTCGGGCGCGACTACAGCGACGTGCCGCCCTCCCGCGGCGTCTACAAGGGGGACGCCGAAAGCCAGCTGGCGGTGGGCGTCTCGGTCCGGCGCGCCCGGGCGGCGATCACCGAGCCGGAGTTCCTCCGCATCTCGCAGCCGACCTTCAGCCGCAACGCCCGGCGGCGGCCCAATCCCGCCACCGGCCTGCACGACCAGCAGCAGCAACAGCAGCAATAGGTCGCTCACGCCTCTTTCCAAGGGCGCAGGCCTGGCCTATGGCGAGCGCGTGAAGCGTTCAGCGACCCGACCGGCACGTCTCCCGCACAGCATCCTGTTGATGCTGGCGATGGTCGCCCTCGGGCTGAAGATCCTCATCCCCCCCGGCTACATGGCCGCCCCGCCGCAGGCCGAGGGCCCCGGATTCAACCTGGTGCTCTGTACGGCCCAGGGGATGATCGACATGGCGGCGGCCGCCGACGATACGGCACCCTCGGACAAGGATGACGACGGCGCGCGTCACAGCCCCTGCGTCTTCGCCGGACACAGCGTCGCCGCTGCCGCGCCCGACCTTCTGAGCGCCCAGCCGGCGGAGTTCCAGCCGGTCACTGCCGCAGGTCACGACATCTCGGGCGACATCGCCCCGGGCCGCGGCCTCGCCGCGCCCCCGCCCCCACCCCGAGGCCCCCCACAACTGCAGGCCTGAGACCGGCGTACGCCGGTCCTGACATGAATCCCGGGCGGAGGCCGCATGGCCGCGCCCGGCGTCCTGCACCTGCGATGGCCGCCCGTGCGGCGGCCGGGGGATTTTTCGATGAAGACCACCCTAGGCGCCTGCGGCGCCCTCCTTGTTCTCGCCCTGCCCTGCGCGGGCCAGGCCCAGACCACCGTCGATTCCGTCATCGTGACCGGCCGGCCCGATCCCGAAGACCCCGCCGTCGTCGCTGACGCCCGCCAGCGACTGTCGGAGACCCCCGGCGGCGTTTCGGTCGTGGCCGCGGAATCCTACGAGAACCGCTTTGCCTTGGCGCTGGACGACATGCTGCGCGACGCGCCCGGCGTGTTCGCCCAGAAGAAGTGGGGCGGCGACATCCGACTCTCGATCCGCGGCTCAGGGCTCGGCAACGCCAACCACAACCGCGGCCTGCTGCTGGCCCAGGACGGCCTGCCGCTCAACGAGGCCGACGGCTATGGGGACAGCCAGATCGCCGATCCCCTGATCACCCGCTATGTGGAGGTCTATCGCGGCGGCAACGCCCTGCGCTTCGGCGGCGCGCTGCTGGGCGGGGCGGTGAACATGGTCACCCCGACCGGCGAAACGGCGCCCTATGACCTGCGCCTGCGCCTGGACGGCGGCGCCTTTGGCATGCTGCGGCAGCACGCGGCCGCCGCGGGCGAGAGCGGCGCCTGGGACGGCTTCATCGCCGTGACCAACCAGACGGGCCAGGGTCCGCGGCCCCAGAGCCAGCAGAACATCCAGTTCGCCAGCCTCAATGTCGGCCGCGACCTGGGCGAGGACGCCGAGGTTCGCCTGATCCTCAACGGCGCCGACATCAAGCAGGAGATCCCCGGCGCCCTGACCCGCGCCCAGTTCGACGCCGACCCCTATCAGGCGACGGCGGGCAACATCGCCAATGACTATGCCCGCGACGTGCGCGCCCTGCGCAGCGCAGCGACCCTGAACTGGGCCATCGCCGGCGACATCTCGCTCAGCGTCGGCGTCTATGGGATCTGGAAGAACCTGGAGCATCCCATCTTCCAGGTCATCGCCCAGGAAAGCCGCAACTACGGCGTCTTCGCCAAGCTCGACTGGGCGGGCGAGATCGCCGGTCGGCGGGCCGACGCCTTCGGCGGCCTGTGGGGCCGGCAGGGCGACCTGGACTCCCACTTCTATGTCAATCGGGCGGGATCGCGGGGCGACCTGCGGTCGATCTCCTACCAGAACGCCCGCGCCCTGGACCTGTTCGGCGAAGGTCGCCTGTTCCTGACCGATCAGTTGGCCGTCGTGGCCGGGGCGACCTATGGGATCGCCGAGCGGGACTATGACAGCCGCGCCGTGCCGGGCGTCGCCGGGACCTTCAACCTGAAGGCCTCGCGAAACTTCGACTGGATCGCCCCGCGCATCGGCCTCCTGTGGGAGGCGCCGGACGGGGCGCAGCTGTTCGCCAATGTGACCCGCTCGGTGGAGCCGCCGAACTTCGGGTCGCTCTCCCCCACCAATGCCGGCTTCGCGCCGGTGGAGGCGCAGGAGGCCGTGACCTACGAGGCCGGCGCCCGGGGCCGGCGCGGCGCCTTTACCTGGGACGTGACCCTCTATCACGCCGAGTTGGAGAAGGAGCTGCTGCAGTTCAGCGTCAGCCAGGATCGCCCGGCCACCACCTTCAACGCCGAGGAGACCTATCACCGGGGACTCGAGGCGGCGCTCGACTGGCGCTTCGCCCCGGCCTGGCGGCTGCGCCAGACCTACACCTGGTCGGACTTCGCCTTCCGGGACGATCCGCAGTACGGCGACAACCGCCTGCCGGTCGCGCCCGAACACCTCTATAGGGCCGAGCTTCGCTATGAGGCGCCGCAGGGCTGGTTTGTCTCCCCCTCGGTGGAGTGGACGCCGCAAGGCGCCTTTGTGGACTTCGCCAACACCACCCGCGCGCCCGCCTATGCGGTGGCCCACATCAACGCAGGCTGGACCTTCCGACCCGGCCTTAGCGTCTTCGTCGATCTGCGCAATGTGACCGACGAGGCCTATGTCTCCAACGTGCAGCCGGTGATCACGGCCACGGCCGCCACGGGCGCCTATTGGCCCGGCGACCGCCGCTCGCTGTTTGCCGGCCTCATCCTCGACTTCTGATCACACGGGCGGTGGCCGGGACGCCGGCCGCCGTCATGGAGACCTGCCCCACATGTCTGCAAGACCCGATTTCAGAGGCTATGGCGCCGTCTGGCGGCTTCACTTCATCGCCGGCCTGCTGGTGCTGCCCCTCCTGATGCTGATGGCGGCCACCGGCGGCGCCTATCTCTTCAAGGACGAGATCGATTCCGCCATCTATGGCGACGTCCTCCGCGCGCCTCCGGCGGCCGATATCCAGCCATCGCGGTGGCTGGCGGCGGCGGAAGCCGCAACGGGCGGTGTCGTCACCCGGATCACCGTGCCCGCCGACGGCCGCTCGGCCGAGGCTCTGGTGCGTCGTCCGGTGGGAGATCTCGCCCGGCTCCACCTCGATCCGGCCAGCGCCGCCGTCCTCGGCGAGACCCCGCCTGATGGGGCGATGGCCTGGGTCAAGGACCTCCACAGCCTGACCCTGCTGGGCCCCCAGGCCAATCTGCTGCCCGAACTGGCCGCAGGCTGGGCCATCGTCCTGGTGGCGACCGGCGCGATCCTCTGGTGGCCAAGGCGAAGCCAACGCCTCGCCCCAGGGTCACGGACGCTCTGGCGGCGCGTCCATGGCTGGACCGGAAGCTTCGCCGGCCTTGTCATCGTCTTCCTGGCCCTGACCGGCATGCCCTGGTCGGCGGTCTGGGGGCAGCAGGCCCGGGCCCTGACCAACGCCGCCGGCTGGGGCCGGCCGGCCGCCCCGCCCGCCGCCGGCGCCTGGGCGCCCGGTCCGGCCGCCGGGCACGCCGCCCATGGCGCCGCGCCCTGGGCGCTGCAGGGCGAGCATCTGATCCACAGCTCGGCCCCGGTCCCTGTGGACCGCGCCGCGACCCTCGACGCCGCGGTTCAGACCGCCCTGGCCCAGGACCTGCCCCGGCCCTTCACCATCGCCCTGTCCGATGATCCGGCCCTGGCCTGGAGCGTCACGCACATGGCGGCCAAGGCCGAAGACCAGCGGACCCTCTATATCGATCCCACCGGCAAGGTCGTCGCCGACATAGGCTATGGCGATTTCGGACCAGCGGCCCAGGCCATCGAATGGGGCGTCGCCACCCACCAGGGTCGGCAGTACGGCCCGCTCAATCGCGGGATCATGCTGGCCGGCTGCGTCGCCATCTGGATCCTGGCCCTCAGCGGCCTGGCCATGTGGTGGATCCGGCGACCCAGGGGACGTCTCGGCGTCCCGCCCCGCCCCCTTAGCCGGCGGCGCTACATCCTTCTGGCCGCGGTGGTGACGCCGCTGGCCCTGCTCTTCCCCCTGGTCGGCGCCTCGCTCATTGTCGGCATGGCCATCGACCTCATCCTCCAGCGTCTGACCACCCGGCCAGCCGTCCCTTCTCCAGGAGCCCACGCATGAAACCCATCCTGCTGATCGCGCCCCTCGCCCTGCTGGTCGCCTGCAGCCCCAAGGCTCAGGTCGAGCCCGCCGTGACCGCCAGCGACGCCTGGTGCCGACCTGCCGTGGCCGGCGCCCCGGCGGTCGGCTGCTATGTCACCCTGGACTCCGCGGCGGACGACCGGCTGGTGGCCGCGCAGAGCCCGGCCGGCGAGCGGGTTGAGATCCACACCATGACCATGGACGGCGGCGTCATGCGCATGCGCCAGCTGGAGGATGGCCTGCCCCTGCCCGCCGGCGAGACCACGGCGCTCAAGCCCGGCGCCGAGCACCTGATGCTGATTGGTCCGACCTCAGGCCTCGATGAAGGCGGCGAGGTCACCCTGACCCTGAACTTCGAGAAGGCCCCGCCGGCCACCGTCACGGCCCAGATCCGCTCAGCGCCGCACGCGATGGAACACTGATCCAAACACCGCGTCCCTCACAACGGGGGACGCGGAGATTGGTAGGCCGGGTGGGGGTCGAACCCACGACCATTCGATTAAAAGTCGAATGCTCTACCACTGAGCTACCGGCCCATGACGCGGCGCGGAGTGGGCGCCGGGTCGAAGGGGGCGGACCATAGGGCGCAGGTCCGACTCGGGCAAGTGAGGCTTGGCCTTCCTGCGTTCATCAGGGCCGAGTAGGATGGGGATATGTCCCGTACCCTGAGCTTAATCCTCCTTACCACCGCCGCCCTGGCCGCCGCGGGCTGCACCACGACCCGGGCCGATGGGTCGCCACGCATCCAGACCTCGTCCCAGGCTAACCGCGAGAGCGTCCAGGGCGCCGTCATCTCGCCCCTGCGGGACGTCAATGTGCTGCGCACCAAGATCCCGCCGATCCTGCTGGAGGCCCAGGCCGATCCCTATCGGCGGCCCTATCCCGCCACCTGCGAGAGCCTGATCGCGGAGATCCGGCCGCTGAGCCAGGCCCTGGGTGCGGATCTGGACGAAGACGCCGTCGATGAGGATGACCTGCTCGACCAGGGGCGCACGACCGCGCTCGGCGCCGTGGCCGGCCTGGCCCAGGACGTCATTCCCTTCCGCGGCTGGGTGCGGCAGCTGAGCGGGGCCGAGCGGCACGACAAGACGGTGCAGAGCGCCATCATCGCCGGCGGCGTTCGCCGGGCCTATCTGAAAGGGCTGGGCGAGGCCCGAGGCTGCAACCCGCCGGCCACCCCCAACCATGGGCGCGAAAAGCCGCAAGTCATCCAGCAGGAGCTGCGCCCCCGCTATCCCGTGCGCTGAGCGCTGCGGAAGTCGCGACGGAAGGCCTCGAACCGCCCCTCGGCGATGGCCCCGCGCATGGCGGCCGTCAGGGCCTGGAAGTGGGCGATGTTGTGCCAGGACAACAGCACCTGCCCAAGGATCTCCTCGGCCTTCACCAGATGGTGCAGATAGGCCTTGGAATAGTCCCGGCTGGCCGGACAGGTCGAGGTCTCGTCCAGCGGCGTATCGTCCTCGGCGAAGCGGGCGTTCTTCAGGTTGACCGGACCGTTCCAGGTCCAGGCCTGGCCATGGCGGCCCGACCGGGTCGGCAGGACGCAGTCGAACATGTCCACCCCCCGGGCCACGGCCTCGACCAGGTCGATGGGCTTGCCCACCCCCATCAGATAGCGCGGCCGGTTGGCGGGCAGCAGGCCCGGCGCATAGTCCAGCACCTCGCACATGGCCTCATGGCCCTCCCCCACCGCCAGGCCGCCGATGGCGTAGCCGTC
>NZ_JAUSLG010000063.1 GCF_030646615.1 Phenylobacterium sp.
CTGGCCCGACATGGCCGTCAGCGTAAAGCGCAGGGCGTCGGCGCCGAACTCGTCCACCAGCTCCAGCGGGTCCAGGACATTGCCCTTGGACTTGGACATCTTCTTGCCCTCGGCGTCGCGGACCAGGGCGTTGATGAAGACGCGGCGGAACGGAACCTCGCCGCTGAAGTGGATCCCCTGCATCATCATCCGGGCGACCCAGAAGAAGATGATGTCGAAACCGGTGATCAGGGTGTGGGTCGGATAGAAGCGCGCTAGGTCGCTGGTCTTGTCCGGCCAGCCCATGGTGGAGAAGGGCCACAGGCCTGAGGAGAACCAGGTGTCGAGGACGTCCTCGTCCTGGACCAGGGGCTCGTCGCGGCCGTAGTGCTCGCGGGCGGCGGCCTTGGCCTCGTCCTCGGTTTCGGCCACGAAGGCCTTGCCGTCGGGGCCGTACCAGGCCGGAATGCGATGCCCCCACCAGAGCTGGCGCGAGATGCACCAGGGCTGGATATTCCGCATCCATTCGAAATAGGTCTTGTCCCAGTTGCGGGGCTCGAAGACCGTCCGCCCCTCCTCCACCGCCTTGATGGCGGGGCCGGCCAGGGTCTTGGCGTCGACGTACCACTGGTCGGTCAGATAGGGCTCGACCACCACGCCGGAGCGGTCCCCGTGCGGGACCACGTGGCGGGTCTTCTCGATCTCGCGCAGCAGGCCGAGGGCCTCGAACGCTTCGACCACCTTCTTGCGGGCGGCGAACCGGTCCAGGCCGCGATAGGCCTCCGGCGCGTTCTCATTGATCCGCGCATAGTCGTCGAAGACGTTGATGACCGGCAGGTTGTGGCGCTTGCCCACCTGGAAGTCGTTGAAGTCGTGGGCCGGGGTGATCTTCACCGCGCCGGAGCCCTTTTCCGGATCGGGATATTCGTCGGCGATGATCGGGATCGGCCGGTTCACGATCGGCAGGCGCACGGCCTTGCCGACCAGATGCTTGTAGCGTTCGTCGTCGGGATGGACCGCCACGGCGGTGTCGCCGAGCATGGTCTCAGGCCGGGTGGTGGCCACGACGATCTCGCCGGAGCCGTCCTCCAGGGGATAGGCGAAGTGCCAATAGGCGCCGTCAACCTCGCGCTGCTCGACCTCGATGTCGGAGATGGCGGTCTGGAAATGGGGATCCCAGTTCACCAGCCGCTTGTCGCGATAGATCAGGCCTTCCTTATGGAGCTGGACGAACACCTTGCGGACGGCGGCCGACAGGCCCTCGTCCAGGGTGAAGCGCTCACGGCTCCAGTCACAGGAGGCGCCCAGGCGGCGCAGCTGGTTGACGATGGTCCCGCCGGACTTGGCCTTCCACTCCCAGATCTTCTCGACGAAGGCGTCGCGGCCCATCTCGCGGCGGCCGATATTACCGGCCTCGGCCAGCTGGCGCTCGACGATGTTCTGGGTGGCGATGCCCGCATGGTCGGTGCCCGGCAGCCACAGCGCGGCCTTGCCCCGCATCCGCTCGAACCGGATCAGCACGTCCTGCAGCGTGTTGTTCAGCGCATGGCCGATGTGCAGCGAGCCGGTCACGTTCGGCGGCGGGATGACGATGGAGAACGGCTCGGCGTTCGGATCGTCGGTGGGGGCGAACGCGCCCGACTGCTCCCAAGCCTCATAGAGGCGGGGCTCGGCGGTCTTGGGATCGAAGGTCTTTTCAAGCATGGCGGATCAGGGGGTCCATACAGGCCCGCGCATCTGCGCGAAAGCCGGATGCTGCGCCGAAACGAACGAACCCGCCCTGGCGGGGCGGGTTCGGCGACTCACACGCCCGTGGGGCGTGAGAGACAGATAGACTAGCGTACGCGACCGCGGGCGATGCGCTCGACCTCTTCGCGGACCGAGGCCTCGACGATCTGCGGCAGGTTGTCGTCCAGCCACTGCTTGAGCAGCGGGCGCAGCATCTCGCGGACCACGTCCTCAAGGGTGCGGTCGGAATGCGGCATGCCGATCGCCGCCGACAGCTGACCGAAGGCCGAGGCTGCAGCCGTGGCCGCCGTCTGGCTAAGCAGGCCCTCGTCGGCGGACGGCTCGGCGTAGGAGGGTGCGGGTTCCGGCGCAGGCGGCGGCGAATAGGCCGCCGATTCCGGCTCGGCGGCGGCCGGCGCGGTCGTGGGGCTATAGACGTCGAGATCGCCGACCTGGTCGACCCGTTCGGTCAGCTCCAGGGGCTCGTCATCTTCCTCGGCCGCCGGAGGCTCATAGGCGGGCGCGGGCGGCGCCTCGGGCTCAGGCTCGGGCGTATAGGCCGGCGCCTCGGCGGCGGCGTCCTCGGCGGGGGCTTCGCCCTCCTCGGCCTTCGCCTCGTCCGCAGGCGCGTCGTCCTCCGAAATGATGCGGCGAATGTAGGCGAGAATCTCCTCCATCGTCGGTTCTTGGGAGGTCTGATCGGACATGTGGCCGCCGTTATGACTTCAGGTGAGAATCCGAGCGCCAGCCTAGGCGCGATAGATCGATCCTGCAATTTTCCCCTGTCGGCGCAAGGCGCTTATCGCCCTGCGCGAAGGCCACACACCAAAAGTCTAGTTGGCCGTGGCCATCGGCGCGTCCCGGGGCAGTTCCTCGGTCACCGGCACAAGGATCGAATCCGCCAGGCCGATGGGGACTTCCCAGGGCGTCCAGCCGCCAGCGAAGCGCAGGCCGCGGGAATTGGCCTGGGCGTCATAGCGCTCGACGTCGGGGATCAGGTTGGCCGCATCCAGCCGGCCCACGGCCGACAGCACAGAGGCGGCGGCCACATATTCGTCCCGGCGGGCCGAGATCTGGGCCAGCTCAGCGGAGCGCAGCTCCTGTTCGGCGTTCAGCACATCGATGGTGGTGCGCAGGCCCACCTGCTGTTCCTGGCGCACGCCTTCGGCGGCGATCCGCGTGGCGCGGACCTGCTCGTCGGTGGAGCCAATATTGGCCCGGGCGGCCAGGAGCTGGCTCCAGGCCTGGGTGACGTTCTGCAGGGCCGTGCGGCGGGCCTGCTCGACGCCGAGCTCGCTGGCCGTCTCCCGCTCGCGGGCGGCGCGGACGCGGGAATTGGTCAGGCCGCCGGTGAACAGCGGCACGGTCAGCGTCGCGCGGCCAGTGATGTTGCGCGAATAGTCCGAGGGCTCGAAGGGCTCGGCCAGACCGCTCCAGCCGAGGCTGGCGTTCAGCCCGAGATTGGGCATGCGCTCGGCCCGGGCCGCCGACACGCGGGCTTCGGCCGCCTGGGCGTTGTACATCGCCTGGCGAACCTGCGGATTATTGATCTCGGCGGCTTCGAAGGCGGCCTCGACCGACGGCGGCAGGAGGGGCCCCAGGGGCGGCTCGGGTTCTAGATCGCCCGGGTTCTGGCCGACGATGGCGGCGTAGCCTGCACGGGTGATGGCCAGTTGGGCCTCGGCGGACCGCATCTGCGCCTCGGCCGCGGCCAGCCGGGCCTGGGACTGGGCGACGTCGGTGCGGGTGATCTCGCCGACCTCGAAGCGGGCGTCGGATTCTTCGAGCTGGCGACGCAGCACCTGGACATTGTCCTGGCGGATGCGCAGGGCCTCGATGTCGCGGCGCACATCCACATAGGCGACGATCACGCCCCCCAGGACCTCGGCCTCGATGCGACGCAGGTTTTCCTGCCCGGCCAGCACTTCAGCCTGGGCCGCCGAGACCGCCGAGGCCACGCGGCCGCCGGTCCAGATCGGCTGCGACAGGTTGAAGGTCGCCGCCCCCGAATTTCGCTCGTCGATGCCGCTGCCGGCGGCCGTGTCGGGAATGCCGTCGCCGTTGGAATCCACCAGGGTCGCCCCGGACTGCTGAGGCGTGCGCGTCTCGGTGTACCCGGCGCTCGCCGAGGCGCTGAGAGTTGGCCGCCAGCCGGACTTGGCCTGCACCGTGCTTTCATCCAGGGCCCGCAGCGTCGCGCGCTGGGCCTGCAAGGTCGGGTTGGTCTGATAGGCGAGCGCGATGGCGTCAGCCAGGGACTCGGCGGCCACCGGAGATCCGAAGGCCAGACCAGCGCTGAAGACGGCGGCCAGCAGGCCTGCACGACGGCTGATGAACATGCGTAATCCCCGACGACGACGAGACAGATGCCCCTATATGACCGGCTGACTCCAACTCGACCAGGGGTCCTAACCTTAAGCTTTTTTCACGCCCGGCTTTCTGGTGTGTTTCAGCACGCCCTAGAAGGCGAAACCTTGCTCAGGCTCAAACCCGGCCAGATGGCGCGGCGTGGCGTCGAATATTACCCGACGGGCGAGACCGGTCTCGGTGCGGGCATAGATGGTCGCCTTGCCCACGGGGCCTGCGCGCTCGATCACCGCCAGGCGGCCGCCGGGCGCCAGGGCCGCAGTCCAGCTCTCCGGCGCGCGAGCCACGGCGCCCTCGCAGATCATCACGTCATACTCGCCGGCCGGCGGCGTCTTCAGGTCCTCGCCGTCCAGGCGGGTCACGGCCAGGCCCGCATGCTCCAGCACCGCGGCGGCGTAGGGCGCGGCGATGGCCAGGGCGCGCTCGCCCGGTTGGATGGCCAGGGCGTGCAGCAACTTGGCGACGTCCCGCGGAGCCAGCATCCAGCGCCCCGGGGCGTACTCCACCTCGGCGTCGGCATAGGCCAGATAGGCCTTGCCTGGCGGGATGAGACTTTCGCGGGGAATGACGCGCATGGCGTCCTGGACCCGCAGGTCGGTCACGTCATTGGTCCGGACCTGACTGTCGACCATGTTCAGGCGGGCGGCGGAGAAGTCGACCATGGGACCTCGACGGTATTCTTGTGAAGCGCGCTTATAGGTCCGCCCCGGAGCCGAGCGCAATCGCCCGCTGCAAGAGAGATTGCCGCGGGCGGGCGGTTCTGTTAGCGATCCGCCTCCGCTCAAGGCGGCGCCTCCTTCTCAAGGGGGCGTCGGCGCAGGATGGCCTGGTGGCGGAGTGGTTACGCAGCGGACTGCAAATCCGTGCACCCCGGTTCGATTCCGGGCCAGGCCTCCATTTCTTCGTAGATTACGACGCGACCGCACCGCCGAGGCGAATCGGCTGTCGGCGCTCTCCAGATTCATGGATCCACACCCGATGAGCCCGGCCGATAACGACTTCGTCTATGATGAAACCACCGGCGAGTGGGTGAGCGCCGGCGAGGCGGCGGCCAATGCGGCCGCGGCCGGCCAGGTGGAGGTTCGCGATTCGGTGGGCAATCTGCTGGCCGACGGCGACAGCGTGACCCTGGTCAAGGACCTGAAGGTCAAGGGCGCGGGCCAGACCCTGAAGCGGGGCACGGTGATCAAGTCCATCCGGCTGACCGGCGACGACCAGGAGATCGACTGTCGCTACGAGGGCATCAAGGGCCTGGTGCTGCGGGCCGAGTTCGTCCGCAAGAGCTGAGGCGTGGTCGCCTAGGCTTGCCGGACAGCAAGCACCTCGACCTCAGACCCGTTCACCAGCGCCACGTCGCCGACGCTGCGGCCCATCAGGGCCCGGGCGATCGGTGAGACATAGGAGATGCTGCCCTGCCCCGGCTGGGCCTCGTCCTCGCCGACGATGCGGAAGGTCTGGCGCCGGCCATCCTCGCGCTCGAGCTCCACGATGCGGCCGAACTGGACCTTGTCGGCCTCAGGCTCAGGCTCGGTGAGTTGGGCGCTGGCCCGGCGGGCCGACCAATAGCGCAGGTCGCGGGTGGCCCTCGCCATGGCCGTGCGATCGGCGCTGACCCCGCCCTGCTGCTGGGCCGCGCCATAGGCGGCGCGGGCCTGCGCCAGTTCGGCCTCAATGGCGGCCAGGCCGCTGGCGGTGACCAGATTGGCGTGGGTGGAGATCGGACGATCCGGCAGGTCGGCGGCCTGGGACTCGTAGTCTTCCTCTCGGGTGAAGGCGACGCTCATCGAGAGAATCTAGGGATTGTCGGCGGCTTTTGCAAAGTCAGCCCAGGCGGCGGGCGCGCCAGGCGCGCACCCCTAGCGCCATCAGGCCGAACAGGAGGATCGCCAGGGCCACCCCGCCCCAGGCCCCCACGCTGCCGGTCCGCAGGCCCCTGATCAGGGCCGCGCCGCCGAACACCATCAGCGCCATCTTGGGCAGGCTGCCCACGCCGGCCCCGGCGATGAAGGGAGAGAAGCCGATGGGCGTGGCCCCGGCGGCGATGTTGATCACCACCGAGGGCACGGTGGGCGCCAGGCGGATCCCGGCGCTGACCCAGAAGCCCCGGCGGGCGAGACCGGCCATGAAGGCGGCCAGGGCGGGCGACTGGTACTGGGCGACCAGTTGCGCGCCGAACCGCCGTCCGACGAAGAAGCCCATGGCGCAGGCGATCATCTTGCCGGTCCAGCTATAGGCGAAGCCCGCCCAGGGGCCGAAGACCAGAACCAGGGCGCTGATCAGGACGAACTGCGGCACGCCGACCGTGGCCAGGCCCGCGAAGATCGCCACCCCGCACAGGGGCGCCAGGCGCCCATCGTTCATCCGGTCCACGGTCAGAGCCAGGGCCTCGGCGTCACCCAGGGGCAGCAGGGGGGCTGCAAACCCCAGCAGGGTGACCAGGGACAGGACCGCCAGCGCCACCACCACAGTGCGGCGGCGGGGACCCTGATCAGGGGGCAAGATCGCCCTCCCCGGCCACGAACAGGGTCAGGTCGAGGTCTTCGCCATCGGAATAGTTCTGCCCGGCCACCCTGCCCGCCGGTGCGGGCGACAGGCCAAGCGCCTGGGCGCGGGCGAGGAAGGCTGGCGTTTCCGGCCCGCCGATGACGGCGACCGCGCAGGCCGGCGCCAGGGCCAGGGCCTCGGCCGCCGCCTCCGGAGTCGGCGTCAGGCGGGTGGTTTCGGGGCCGTTCAGGAACACCATGCTTGGCTCATGGTACGGCGCGCTGATGATCAGCGGCGTCCCACAGCCGGGCGCGGCGGCGCGGGCCTGGGCGACGATCTGCGGACTCAGCCATAGGGCCTCCAGCCGCGGCAGGGTGTAGCCATAGGTGTTGCCGGTCACCAGGATCGCAGCCGCCACCCCCGCCAGCACCGCCTGGTCAGGCCGCCCGGCCAGGACGCGCCAGACGACCACGCCGACCGCGACGATGGCGCCCGCCGCCAGCACGACCGCCAGCCCGTCGATCCGCGCCTCGTAGGTCCAGATCCCGAACGGCGCCAGGGCGCTCAGCGCCAGGCTTACCGCCAGCCAGAGCAACAGGAAGAGGCCGAACAGCGCCTTCTGGATCCGCCCGGCGGCGGGACGCTGCGCCGTGATCGCCGCCGCCGTCAGGGTGGCGATGGCCGGAAACACCGGCAGCACATAGTGGGGGAGCTTGGTGGAGACGAGTTCGAAGACCAGCCAGGCCGGCACGATCCAGCAGATCAGGAACCGGATCTCCGGCCGCGCCCGCTCGCGCCAGGCAAATGGAATGGCCAGGGCCGCCAGCACGGCGCCTGGCCAGAAGGTCAGGGCGAACCCCATCAGGTGATAGCCGATCGGCCCGCCGTGGGACTGCTGGCTGGTCCCGACCTTGTGCAGCAGGTTGTCGCCGATCGCCACGCGGAAGAAGTCACCGTCGGTGGCCAGGCCGATCATCACATACCAGGGGGCGGCCACCAGCAGGGCAAGCGGCAGCCCCCACAGCGGCTGCAGCGGCTTGAGCCGCGCCAGGCTGCGGTCCCAGAGCGCCAGGGCCAGCACGCAGAGGCCGACGACGATCAGGATGATCGGACCCTTGAGCATCATGCCGACGCCCAGGGCGACCCAGAAGATCAGGACCGGCCAGCGTGAGCGGGCGGCGCCGGCATAGACCCGCATGAAGGCGAACTGGGCGAGGGTCACGGCGGCCAGGAGGGAGGCGTCGGTCTTGGCGATGCGCGCCTCGAAGCCCAGGGACATGCAGGCCGCCAGCATCAGGCCGGCCAGCAGACCCGCCCAGCGGCCGAACCACAGGCTGGCCATGAAGCCGGTCACCAGCACAGCCGCCAGGGCCGCGATCAGGGACGGCAGTCGGAAGGCCCAGATCTGGCGCGCCTCCGGCTCGGTGAAGGCCCCGGCGCTCAGGGCCTGGAGCCAATAGACCCCGGCCGGCTGGAGATAGCGCGGCTGATCCTGGAACCGGATATCCACATAGTCGCCGGTCGCCAGCATCTGGGTCGTGGCGACCGCATAGCGGGACTCGTCCCGGTCCACAGGCGGCAGGCCGGTGAGGCCCGGCAGCAGCAGGACGAGCGCCGCGATCAACAGCAGCAGGCCCTCGCGCAGCCCCAGGCGGTCTGAGGCGTCCGGCGTCACGGGCGGCGCTCGGACACGACCGGCGCCTGGATACGGCTCTTCAGCCAGATCACGCCGAGCATGTCGCCGACGCCCACCAGGGCGCGGCCGAGATTGGTGTATTTGGACTGGCCGTGCAGCCGGGCGTGGTGGGTGACCGGGTGATTGATCAGCGGATGCCCATAGGACTGGAAGAGCGCCGGCAGGAAGCGGTGCATCCCCTCGAAACACGGCAGGCGCAGGAAATCCTCGCGGCCGAACAGCTTCACGCCGCAACCGGTGTCGGGGCAATGGTCGTTCAGCACAGCGGCGCGGAAGCCATTGGCCAGCCGGGTGGCCACCAGGCGCGGCCAGGGATCGTCGCGGCGGACGCGGACTCCCGCCACCAGCGGTCTTATCCCCTTCGCGGCCTGGGCCAGGGCCAGCATGTCGGCGAGGTCGCCCGGCGTATTCTGGCCATCGCCATCCAGGGTGCCGACCCAGGGCGCGCGGGCGGCGACCACGCCGGTGCGCACGGCCTGGGACTTGCCGCAGCGACGGTCATGGGCGACCAGCCGGATCTCCGGATGGCGGGCGGCCAGGGCGAGGATCACCTGGGCGGTGGCGTCGGTGGAGCCGTCATCGACGAACACGATCTCAAAGGGGCCGACTCCGGCCAGCTGGCCCAGACAGTCGGCGGTCACCGCCTCGATGTTCTCGGCCTCATTGAGGACCGCAATCACCAGGGACAGGACGGGGCCGCTCGTCGCCCCGGCGGCGGGGCCGCTGGTTTCGAGCTCGCTGTGGTGCTCCACGCCCCCTCCTCATACGCTCTGGCCGCAGCTTGGACACGCGCCGCCGGCCACCGGCTCGTCATAGCCCCCGCCCGGCGGGCTGGAAACCGATTCCGCCCAGGCCTTTGCAGACGAGGCTCAGTCGACCCAGGCGCGGTAGATGGTGCAGCTCTCCGTCGCCTCGCGCAGGGGATTGTCGAATGGCACAACCTCCGCATCAGCCCGGGCGAAAACGCGCTGCAGCCGAGCGAGGAAGGCATCGTCCGGCGCGGCGTCCGACCAGAGGCCAAACACCCCGCCGGGATGCAGGCAGGGGACGAGCCTCGCCAGCCCCGCCTCGGCATAGAGGTCGCCATGGCTGGCGTTCAGCCAGGCCTCGGTGGAGTGGTCGATGTCGACGGCGATGACGTGGAACCGGCCGGGATCCGGCAAGGCGCCGCTGCGGGCCATGGCGAAGAAGTCGCCCTCGATCAGAGCGCAGCGCGGATCGGACGACAGCCGCGGCCCGAGGTCCACCAGGCCCTGCCGGTGCCAGGCGATCACCTCGGGCAGGACGTCGACCACCGCCAGGCTCCGCACCCGGTCGTGGTCCAGCGCCGCCGCCGCCGTATAGCCAAGGCCAAGCCCGCCCACGAGGACATCGAGGTCTCCGGCCGGCGCCGCCTCGATCGACAGGTGGGCCAGGGCCCGTTCGCCGGCCGTGAACAGGCTCGACATCAGGAAGTCCTCGCCGAGCTTCACCTCCAGCACATCGCAGTCCAGGGTGAGCATCCGCCGTCGGCGCAGGCTGAGCGCCCCCATGGGGGTCACGTGGTAGGCCAGTTCGGCGAAGGTCATGAGGTCTCGCGGTTCGGGGGGACGGGAACGGCCAGGGGCCCGCGTCGTCGGGCTCATCCTAGGCCTTGGCCGGGGCCGGTGGGTAGGGCGGCCAGCCAGGAACCTGCCCATAGGCTGGGCGCAGGGCGCTGCAATCTTGCTCAAAAGCGGCCAGGGGCGATCCCCCTGCGCGCCGCATCTGGCCAAGCCGGGTGTTAGAATGTACCATTGTCGCCAATTGGAGGCTGATATCATGCGGACAGCAGTTCTGTTGGGTTTTTGCGTCGCGCTAGGCGCCAGCGCCGCCCAGGCCTGCGATATGCATGGCGACCTGTACGGCCCCATGACCGCCTATTACAGCTATCGCGACATGAACCCCGAGCAGCGGCGCGATGCTGACGCCAGGGCCCGGGAGGCCATGCGCGAGAAGGACATGGCCGACGCCCGCAGCGCCCTGCTCTCCCGGTTCGCCATCAAGGTCGAGCGGGGTCCGGACGAGCCGCAGCTGGCCAGCGCCGCCTCCAGACAGGGTCGAAGCTCCCGCTAGCCTCCAGCCTGACGACCTTCGTTTATTGTATCCTGGACACATCGCGCCGATCTGATGACGACGCCTTCCGAACGGCTTATCGAAGTCCAGGGCCTGCGCCATGAGATCGCGGGCCGCTGCGTCATGGACGTGCCTGCCTTCGCCGCCGGCCGTGGCGAGCACACCCTGCTGATCGGCCCGTCCGGCAGCGGCAAGACGACCCTGATCAACGTCATCACCGGCCTGATCACCCCGACCTCCGGCGAGGTGCGGATCGATGGCGAGCTGATGTCCAGCCTGCCGCCGGCCAAGCGGGACCAGCTTCGAAGGCGAACCATCGGGGTGGTGTTCCAGACCCTGCGATTGATTTCAGCCCTCACCGTCCGCCAGAACCTGTCCCTGGCCCAGACCCTGGCCTTGGGCCATGCCGAGCCCGCGATCATTGATGATCTGATCGGCCAGGTGGGGCTGAAGCATCGGGCCGACGCCATGCCCCGGGAACTGAGCCACGGCGAGGGCCAGCGCGCCGCCATCGCCCGCGCGCTGTGCGCCCGGCCGGCCATCGTGGTGGCCGACGAACCCACCTCGGCCCTGGACGACGCCAATGCGCTGGCCATGGCCGAGCTCTTGCTGAGCACCGCCGAGACAACCGGCGCGACCCTGCTCATCGCCACCCATGACAACCGGCTGCGCGACCGCTTCGCGCGGACCCTGGCGCTGACAGCCCCGCAGGTGACGGCATGACCCTGGCCGGACTGTCGCTGGCCTATCTGAAGGACCGGGCGCTCAATACCGCCCTCAACATCCTGTTGCTGACGCTGAGCGTAGCGACCCTGGTGATCCTCGTCCTGTTCTCGAGCCAGCTCAGCGAGCGGTTCGCCCGCGATGCGCAGGGAATCGACCTGGTGGTCGGCGCCAAGGGCTCGCCCCTGCAGCTCATCCTCTCCAGCATCTACCAGGTCGATGTGCCGACGGGGAACATCCCGCTGGAGACCCTGGAGACGCTGCGCGCCGATCCCACGGTGGCCGAGGTCATTCCCCTGGCCCTGGGCGACAGCTTCCGCAGCTATCGGATCGTCGGAACCGAGAGCGCCTATGTGGAGCACTACAACGGCCGCATGGCCGAAGGCCGCATGTTCGAGGCGCCCTATGAGACGGTGATCGGCGCCCAGGTGGCCCGGGGCACGGGCGCGGGACTCGGTCAGAAGTTCGAGGGCTCCCACGGCCTTTCCGGCGACGGCCATGTGCACGAGCAGACGCCCTTCGAGGTGGTCGGCATCCTCGCCCCGACCGGCACGGTCCTCGACCGGCTGATCGTTACGCCGGTCGCCAGCGTCTGGGGCGCCCACGGCTTTGGGACCGGTCCGAGCGAGGATCATGACGATCACGAAGATCATGAGCACGAAACGGCGGGCCACGATGAACACGCCGGCCACGATCATGAGCATGACGACCATGAACATGAACATGACGACGTCGCCCACGACGACGACGCTGCACATCACGCCGACGAGGCCGAGCTGGAAGTCACCGCCCTGCTGGTGAAGTACCGTTCGTCCCTCGCGGCCGTCCGCCTGCCCACCTTCATCAACCGCCAGACCCAGCTGCAGGCCGCCGCGCCCGCGGTGGAGATGACCCGTCTGCTGTCCCTGCTAGGGGTCGGCATCGACGCCGTGCGGGCCTTCGCCATCCTGTTGATGATCACCAGCGGCCTCTCGATCTTCGTCGCCCTCTATTCGGCGCTTCGCCAGCGCGAGGGCGACATGGCCATGTTGCGCGTCATGGGCGCCCGACCGCCGGCCATCTTTGGCCACATCGTCCTGGAGGGCGTGCTGCTGGCCGCCGCCGGCGCCCTTCTGGGGGTGATCGTGGGCCATTGGGTGGTCGCCTTCGCCGCCGCCACCTTCCCGCAACTGCAGGACATGGGCCTCAGCGCCCTGCGCTTTGAGCCGGCCGAAGCGGTCATCGTCCTGGCGGCCATCGCCATGGGCGGGCTCGCCGCCCTGGTTCCGGCCTTGAAGGTCTTCCGGGTGGATATCGCCCAAACCCTCGCCGACACCCGTTAGGAGTCAGAGTGATGCTCATACGCCTGCTGCTCACCGCCGTCCTCGCCCTCCAGGCGACGCCAGTCGCCGTCTCGGCGCAGACTCGCCCGGTAGCGCCGACGGAGAGCGTCTGGAAACCGGCCGACACGCCCCCCGGCGGCGTCGCCTGGTCGCTCCTGGAATCGACCCAGGAGATCACCCGCACCGATGCGCGGGGTTATGTAGTGTCCAAGCCTTCCTTCCCGGCCGGGGTGCTGGCCCTGAAGGGCAAGAAGGTGAAGGTCTCGGGCTATATGATGCCGTTGCAGAACGGCCCGAACCAGACCCACTTCGTCCTGCTGGCCTATCCGCCGGACTGCCCCTTCCACCTCAATCCGAGCCCGATGCAGTTCATCGAGGTGAAGACCGAAAAGGGCGTGACCTTCGACTATGGGGTCAAGACCATCGAAGGCGTGCTGGAGCTTGGCGGTCAGGACGAGGGCGGGGTCTTCTACAAGATCAACGGCGGCCGCGCGCTCTAGGGACACGGGTTGACACTCTCGGGCGGGCGCAGGTTCAAGATCAGTCCTGCTCTGATCTTGGAAGGCCCTGATGTCCGACTGGCCCGACCGCCGCCTGATCGATCTGTTCGGGATACGCCATCCCATCCTCCAGGCCCCCATGGCCGGCGCCTCCGGTGTCGCCCTGGCCGTGGCGGTCAGCCGGGCCGGCGGCCTGGGCGCCCTGCCCTGCGCCCTACTGTCGCCGGAGGAGGCGCAGGCGCAGGTCGAGGCCTTTCGCCAGGCGGCGGGCGGCCCGCTGAACCTCAACTTCTTCTGCCATACGCCCCCTACGCCAGACCTAGCGGCCGAGGCGGCCTGGATGGCGGCGCTGTCGCCCTACTATGCCGAGTTGGGGCTCGACCCCGAGGCCCCGCGGCCGGCGGCGACCCGGGCGCCCTTCGACGACGCCTTCTGCGCGCTCGTCGAAACCACGCGACCGGAGGTGGTCAGCTTCCATTTCGGCCTGCCCACGGCAGGCCTGCTGGCGCGGGTGCGCGCGAGCGGCGCACGAGTCATCAGCTCCGCCACCACGGTCGAAGAAGCGGTGTGGCTGGCCGAGCGGGGCTGTGACGCCGTGATCGCCATGGGCTTCGAGGCGGGCGGTCATCGGGCGAGCTTCCTCACCGACGATATGAGCGCCCAGCCGGGGACCTTCGCCCTGGTCCCCCAGATCGTCGATGCGGTCGACCTCCCGGTGATCGCCGCCGGCGGCGTGGCCGATGGGCGTGGTGTGGCCGCCGCCCTGGCGCTTGGCGCCGCCGGGGTCCAGGTGGGCACGGCCTATCTGAGAAGCCCGGAGTCGCTGGTCCCGGACTTCCACCGCCAGGCCCTGGCGGCGGCGCGGGACGACGGCACGGCGGTGACGAACCTGTTCACCGGCCGCCCGGCGCGGGGGATCTCCAACCGGCTGATGGCCGAGATCGGCCCGATGTCGGCGGCGGCGACCCCCTTCCCCACGGCGGCGGGCGCCCTTGCGCCGCTGCGGTCGGCGCGGCCGGGGCCAGATTTCAGCAATATGTGGGCCGGCCAGGGCGCGGCCCTGGCGCGGGAGTCGGGCGCCGAAGATGTCACCCTGGCCCTGGCCCGGGACGGCCTCGCCCGGCTGGCCAGGCTCAGCGGAAGGCCGCGCCCGGCTTGACGCCCAGCTTCTTGAACACCAGGGCGGCCGGGCAAAAGCCCGTGAAGGCCGCCTGGATCATATTGGCCCCGGCAAACGCGCTGAGCAGCATCCACCAGGGGCTGACCAGATAGGCCAGGGCCACCCCCGCCAGGACGACGAGTCCGGCGAAGACGAAGACGACGCGGTCGAGTGTCATGAGCTTGGCCCTTGGTAAGCGCCGCCATTCAGGCGGCGGCGAGCGCCTGGTTCATCCAGGCGATGATCTGGTCGGTGGTCATGGCGCCGGCCTGGCGGGCGACCTCCCGGCCGTCCTTCAGCAGGATCAGGGCCGGGATGCCCGACACCCCAAGGGCGGCGCTGGCGTCCGGCGCCTCATCGGCGTTCAGCTTCAACAGACGCGCCCGCGGCTCCAGGCGCTGGGCGGCGGCGGCGAAATGCGGCGCCATGGAGCGGCAGGGCCCGCACCACGGCGCCCACACGTCCAGCAGCACCGGCAGGCCCTGATTGGCGCGGCGGTGGACCTGCAGGCGCGCAGCGTCCACCTCGACCGGGCGGCCCTGGAACAGGGCCTCGCCGCAGCGACCGCACTTGGCGGCGCCGGCGTCCCGTTCGGGCGGAATGCGGTTGGCGGCGGCGCAGTTGGGGCAGACGATCTGGACCATGGTCAGGCTTTCAGCTTGCGGGCCCCCATGAGGTCGAGGGCCAGCTTCTCGTAGAAGGGCGCGCTTTCGCCGCGCTTGATCTTCCCGATGAAGTATTTCTCGAAGCCCACCTTCGCCAGATGCACCCATGCGCCTTCGGCCGCCCAGTTGAGATTGCGCGGCGGGATCTGCGGTTGGGCGATAAAGGCCACCCCGCCGTCTCCGAAGTCCGCCAGACAGATGGCGTTCCATGTGGCTTCGTGCGTGGGCTCCTGGCCGTCCAGCATCTGTCGCAGGTTTTCGGCGATGGCGGTGACCATGCTCTCGATCATGAAGCCGGTCTTGGGCACCCCCACCGGCACCGGCGTCTTGCCCACCGGCGGAATGGCGACGCAGACGCCGAGGGAAAAGACGTTGCGATAGGTCGGATTGCGCTGGTGGCGGTCGGCCAGGATGAAGCCGCGGGGATTGGTCAGGCCATCGACCCCCGCCACCGCCGCGACGCCGCGGAAGGCCGGCAGCATCATGGAATAGGCGAAGGGCAGGTCGTGGGTCGCCTTCACCGCGCCGTCGTCGGCCACCTCCTCCACCGACATCAGGCCGTCCGTCACCTTGACCACCCGGGCGTTGGTGATGAACTTGATGTGCCGGTCGCGCATCTCGGCCTCCAGCAGGCCCTTAGTGTCGCCGACCCCGTCGAGACCGAGATGGCCCACATAGGGCTCGGCGGTGACGAAGGTCATGGGCACGCGGTCGCGGACCTTCCGACGCCGGAGCTCAGTGTCGAGGATCATGGCGAATTCATAGGCCGGGCCGTAGCAGGAGGCGCCCTGCACCGCCCCCACCACGATGGGACCCGGCTGGCGGACGAAGGCTTCGAAAGCCGCGGCCGCCTTTTCCGCGTGATCCACATGGCAGATCGACTGGGTGAAGCCGTCCGGTCCCAGGCCCTCGATCTCGTCAAAGGCCAGCTCCGGTCCGGTGGCGATGACCAGATAGTCGTAGAACAGGCTCTCGCCGTCTTCGAGCTCCAGGCGATGCTCCCCGGGATGCACGCGCCGGGCGCCGACCGCGGTGAAGCCGATCTTCCTGCGCGCCATCACGGGGGCCAGGGCCACCTCGATGGCCTCACGGGTGCGCCAGCCGATGGCCACCCAGGGGTTGGACGGCACGAAGTGAAAGGTCTCTTCGCGGGAGACGACCATGACCTCGGCCCGGGCGCCCACGGCGGCCTTGATCTCGAAGGCGGCGATGGCGCCGCCGAGTCCGGCGCCCAGAATGGCGATGATGGGTTTTGTCATGGGTCGATCCTGCTCCCCTCTCCAGGCCCCGCATTGATCGCGCTCAAGGCGCGACGGCGCGGCCTGCGTCACAAGGTCCAAGGCTTGAACCGTCTCTTTATTCCATTATATGCGCATCTTCGCATATACAATGGCGATCACGCATTCTGGAGCCCCGCCCATGACCGAGCCCGACATCAGCGCCGCCGACGTCCATGACCGACTGAACGCCCATCAAATCGTGCTGATCGACGTCCGGGAGCCGGCCGAATATGCCGCCGAGCGGATCCATGGGGCGCTCAACCTGCCCCTGACCACCTTCGATCCCGCCGCCCTGCCGGTGGGCGGCGACCGGCCCGTGATCCTGCAATGCGGCTCGGGCAAGCGCTCGGCCATGGCCCTGGACCTCTGTCGCAAGGCCGGCGTCGAGGTGGCCGGTCACCTGGCCGGCGGGATCGGCGCCTGGCGCGCTGCGGGCCTGCCGGTGATCCGCATCGACCCCGCCACGGGCGCCGTCCGCGACGTCCGCTAGTCGCCCCCGGAAGGATTGTTCATGCGCCTCCTCCTGACTGCGAGCCTGCTGGCCCTGACCCTGGGGGCCGCCGCCTGCGCTGAACGCGGCGAGCCGACGCCTGAGCCCAAGGTCGTGGCGGTCGCGGGCGAAACCCTGACCCTGGCGGCGACCACCGTCGATGATCTCAAGCCTGTCTCCGCCACGGTGACCACCCGTGACATGGCCGAGGCCCGGGCCCGCATCGGCGGCACGCTGAGCGCCCTGCTGGTCCGGGAGGGCGACCATGTCCAGAAGGGCCAGGTGATCGCCCAGGTGAGCGATCAGCGCCTCAATCTGGAAACCACGGGATATGAAGCCCAGGCCGCCGCTGCGGCCGCTGAGGCCGCCCGCGCCGACGCAGATCTGGCGCGGGTCCAGACGCTCTATGACAAGGGGTTCTACGCCAAGGCGCGGCTGGACCAGGCCATGGCGGCGGCGAAAGCCGCCCGGGGCCAGGTGGACGCCGCCCAGGCCCGCCGCGCCGCCAGCGCCGAGCTAGGCGCCCAAGGCGCCATCCTCGCCCCCTCTTCGGGACGTGTCCTTCGGGCGCCCGCCCCGGCTGGGTCGGTCGTGACGGCGGGCCAGTCCGTGGCGACCGTGACCTCGGGCCAGCCCCTGCTTCGCCTGGAGATACCCGAAGGCCAGGCCCGCGCCCTGAAGGTTGGCGACCAACTGCCCATAGCCGCCAATGACATCCGTGGCCTCGCCGCCTTCGGGACGGTGATCCAGGTCTATCCGGCGGTCACCGCTGGCCAGGTCACCGCCGATCTCGCCGTCGACGGCCTGCGCGCCGACCTGGTGGGCCAGAGGGTGGGCGTGAAGGTGAAGATCGGCGAGCGCCAGGCCCTGGTGGTCCCCGCCCGCTACGTCGCCCGGCGCTTCGGCCTCGACTTCGTTCGGCTGGTCGCCCCTGACGGGTCGGTCAGCGAGATCGCCGTCCAGACCACGCCGGCCGCCGCATCCGGCAGGGTGGAAATCCTGTCGGGGGCGCAGCCGGGCGATCGTCTGGCCCCGGCCCTGGCCGAGGCCGCCCGATGAACCTTGGCCTATCGGGGCGGCTGACCCGCGCCACCATCCATTCGCCCCTGACGCCCCTGGCCCTGCTGGCGGCCATCGCCGTGGGCCTGATGGCCCTGTTCTCGATCCCGCGGGAGGAAGAGCCGCAGATCAGCGTGCCCATGGTGGACATCATGGTCTCCGCGCCCGGCCTGCGGGCGCCGGACGCCGCCGAGCTGGTGGCCAAGCCCCTGGAGACCATCGTCCGCAGCATCGACGCCGTGGATCATGTCTACACCCAGGTGCAGGACGACCAGGTCCTGGTCACCGCCCGTTTCGATGTGGGTGAGGACCCCGACGCCGCAGCCGTCCGGGTGCACGAGAAGGTTCGGGCCAATATCGACAAGATCCCCGTCGGCATCCCCGAGCCTATGATCGTCACCCGCGGCATCAACGATGTGCCGGCGGTTGTCCTGACCCTGACGCCGAAGGCCGGCGCGGCGGACCGCTGGAGCGACCAGGCCCTCTATGATGTCGCCCAGAAGCTGCGCACCGAGATCGCCAAGGTCGAGGATGTGGGCCTGACCTTCGTGGTCGGGGGCCGGCCTGATGAGATCCGGATCGAACCCGATCCCGAGCGGCTGAACCTGCGCGGCGTGGCCCTGGGCTCGGTCATCGAGGCGGTGCGCCAGGCCAATCGCAGCTTTCCCGCCGGCGTGATCCGCCAGGATGGCCAGGCTGTCGAGGTCACGGCCGGCGACACCCTGGCCTCGGCCCAGGCGGTCGGCCTGCTCACCGTCGCCTCGGTGGACGGCCAGCCGGTCTATCTCCGCGATGTGGCCGATGTGATCCAGGCGCCGCGGGAGGATCAGGCCCGCGTCTGGCGTCAAAGCCGCACCGTCGAGGGCTGGAACCAGGCGCCGGCCGTCAGCCTGGCCATCGCCAAGCGCAAGGGCGCCAACGCCGTGGTGGTCTCCGAGCACATTCTCGAACGGGTCGAGACTCTCCGGGGCGGCCTGATCCCCGACAGCCTGGAGGTGGCGGTCAGCCGCGACTATGGCGAGAGCGCCAACGAAAAGGCCAATGAGCTGCTCTTCCACCTGGGTCTGGCGACCGTCTCCATCGTCATCCTGATCGGCCTGGCCATCGGCTGGCGGGAGGCGGGCGTCACCGCCGTGGTCATCCCGACCACCATCCTGCTGACCCTCTTCGCGTCGAACCTGATGGGCTACACCATCAACCGGGTCAGCCTGTTCGCCCTGATCTTCTCGATCGGCATCCTGGTGGACGACGCCATCGTCATGATCGAGAACATCTCCCGCCACTGGGCCATGCGGGACGGCCGCTCGCCCACCCAGGCGGCGATCGAGGCGGTGGCCGAGGTGGGCAATCCCACCGTGGTCGCCACCCTGACCGTGGTGGCCGCCCTGCTGCCCATGCTGTTCGTCTCGGGGCTGATGGGACCCTATATGGCCCCGATCCCGGTCAACGCCTCGGCGGCCATGGTCTTTTCGTTCTTCGTGGCCGTGGTCATCGCGCCGTGGCTGATGGTGCGGTTCGCCCGCCAGACCCTGGCCGAAGGTCCCGGACATGGCCACGACGAAGGCGGCGGCCGGTTGGGCGGTCTCTATCGCGCCCTGGCCGGCCAGGTCATCGCCAGCCGCCGCAGCGCCTGGATCTTCCTGATCGCCGTCGGCCTGGCCACCCTCTTGGCCATGGCCATGTTCGCCACCCGTACGGTGACGGTGAAGCTGCTGCCCTTTGACAACAAGTCCGAGCTGCAGGTGGTCCTCGACCTGCCCGAGGGGGCGAGCCTGGAGACTACCGAGCGCGCCCTGGCCGCCGCCGCCCAGATCACCGGCGGCCTGCCCGAGGTGACCGCCATCGAAGCCTATGCGGGGACCGCATCGCCGTTCAATTTCAACGGCCTGGTCCGCCACTATTTCCTTCGCAGCCGCCCGGAATTGGGCGACCTGGCGATCACCCTGGCCCACAAGGGCGACCGTCAGCGGACCAGCCACGCCGTGGCGCTGGACCTGCGCGAGCGTCTGGCCGCCCTGCCCCTGCCGAGCGGCGCCTCGTTGAAGGTGGTGGAGGCGCCGCCAGGACCGCCGGTCATGGCCACCCTGCTGGCCGAGGTCTACGGCCCCGACGCCGAGACCCGCCGCGCCGTGGCCGCCGAGGTGAAGGCCCTGTTTGCAACCGTCCCCTATATCGTCGATATCGATGACAGCGCCGGTCAGCCGCGGCCGCGCCTGCGGCTGACGCCGGTGCGCGAGCATCTGGAACATCTGGGGGTCTCCGAGGGCGAGGTTCTCGACTCCATCGGCGCCGTGCTAGGCGGCGGCCCCGTGGGCTACGCCCACCGCGGCGAGGGTCGCACGCCGCTGGAAATCTCCGTCCGCCTGCCCCAGTCCGACCGCACCTGGAATGAGCGGCTGGCGACGACTCCCGTGGCCGTGGCTCAGACGGCCGACGGCCGCCGGCTGGTGGAGCTGGGCGAGGTGGTGGAGGCCAAGGCCGAAGCCGGCTCGCACATGATCTACCGCCGCGACGGCCTGGACGCCGAGATGGTCACCGCCGAGTTGGCCGGCCAATATGAGGCGCCGATCTACGGCATGCTGGCTGTGGGCGAGGCGATCGAGGCCCATGACTGGGGCGCCCTGCCCGCCCCGGAGATCCGCCTGAACGGCCAGCCCACCGACGAACGCACGCCGACCTTACTGTGGGATGGGGAGTGGGAGATCACCTGGGTGACCTTCCGAGACATGGGCGCGGCCTTCGCCGTGGCCATCCTGGGCATCTATGTGCTGGTGGTCGCCCAGTTCAAGAGCTTCCGCCTGCCCCTGGTGATCCTGACGCCCATTCCGCTGACCCTGGTGGGGATCGTCATCGGCCATATCCTGTTCGGGGCGCCGTTCACGGCCACCTCGATGATCGGCTTCATCGCCCTGGCCGGGATCATCGTGCGCAATTCGATCCTGCTGGTGGACTTCATCCGCCATGCCCAGACCGGCGAGCGGCCCCTGCGCGACGTCCTGCTGGAGGCCGGCGCGATCCGATTCAAGCCGATCGTGCTGACCGCCGCGGCCGCCATGATCGGCGCCGCGGTCATCCTGTTCGACCCCATCTTCCAGGGCCTGGCGATCTCGCTGCTGTTTGGCCTGGCCTCCTCGACCCTGCTCACCGTGCTGGTCATCCCAGCCATCTATGTGGTGCTGCGGGACGATGGCCGACCGTCCAGTGCGCCCGCCGCCTTGCCCCAGGCCTGAGGGAGGCTAGATAGGGAAGATGACCGAGGTTTCCGCCCCCATCGCCCGACGCCTGCCCAAGCCGGCCGAACTGGCCGAGCTGGAGGCCAGCGCCGCGGCCGCCGCGCGGCTGATGAAGCTGATGGCCAGCGAGCAGCGCCTGATCATCCTCTGCCACCTGGGCGAGGGCGAGTGCTCGGTGGGTGAGCTCGCCCAGCATGTGGGCCTGGCGCAATCGGCCTGCTCGCAGCACCTGGCCAAGCTGCGCGCCGAGCAGGTGGTCGGCACCCGCCGCGAGGGCCAGACCATCTATTACCGGCTGACAGACCCCGCCGCCGTCCGGGTGATCGACACCCTGTGCGACATCTACCGCGGCAAGCCCGCCCCTAAACCGGCGGCCTAACCGGGCCGGCGGGCGATCAGGTCGATCAGGGCCGATGGGCCGCTATGGCCGGCGCCCTCCTCGATCACGGCGTCATAGACCGACAGCTCGAGGAGTTCGAAGTCGCTGAAGGCGGCGCGCAGCAGGGCCTCGGTATAGAGGTTCTCCGGCACGCGTGGGCCGCCTGTGCCATAGGCGATTTGCTCGGGCCGATAGCCTTCCAGGAGCAGCAGGCCGCCGGGCTTCAGGGCGCGCTTCATTCCGGCGAAGATCTCGTCCCGCAACTCGGGGCCTGCGAACTGGATAAAGATCGCCACCACCAGGTCGAACTGCGCGTCTGGCCACGCCCAGCTAGCCAGGTCCACCTCGTCAATCCGCAGCCTCGTCCCCCGGGCGCGGGCCAGGCGCGCCGCCTTGGCCTGGGCCACCGGCGAGGAATCCACCGACAGGACATCCAGGCCCTGCTCGGCCAGCCAGACGCCGTTGCGCCCCTCGCCATCCGCAACGGCCAGGGCGCTGAGCCCCGATTTCAGGCGGTGGGCCTGGGCGGCGAGAAAGGCGTTGGGCGCCTCGCCAAACAGATAGGCCTCGCCCTGATAGCGCTCGTCCCAGAAACTCATCCGCTCAGCCCCTTCCAGGCGACATAGACCGCCACCGCCAGAACCAGACCCGCAAAAAGCCGGCGGGCCAAGAGGGCATGTTGCGCCAGGGCGCCCGCGGCCTTCAGGCCGATCCAGCCGCCCCCGGCGCTCCCCAGAATGAACAGGCCGGCCACCGGCCAGACCACCTGGCCTGACAGGGCGTAGTTCGCCGAGGTGGCGGCCCCGAACAGGCTGACCGACAACAGCGATGAGGCCGCCGCATGGGCCAGGGTCATGCCGGTCGCCGCCATCAGGCCCGGCACGATCAGGAAGCCGCCGCCGATGCCGAAGAAGCCGGCGGCCAAGCCCGTCGCCAGACCGATGGGCGCCAGCCGCAGGGTCAGGGGCCAGGAGATATGGACCAGCGGATCGCCCGCCGCCTTGGGTCGCCGCATCATGGAGAGCGCAATGGCCGCCATGGCGAGGGCGAACAGCGTCAGGAGGGCCTGGCCATCGACCTGCTTGGCCAGGCTGGAGCCCGCCACCGCGCCCGCCAGGCCGGCGGCGGCGAAGACGCCGGCGCAGGGCCACTTCACCCGACCGCTGCGGGCGTGGCCCAGCAGATTGACCGCCGCGCTGACCGCCACGGCCGCCGCCGAAGTCCCGATGGCCAGGTGCGTGTCGTCCAGGCCGACCACATAGAGCAGGGCTGGCGTCGCCAGGACCGAGCCCCCGCCCCCGAAAACAGCGAGCAGCAGACCGACCACCGCCCCGCTGACGGCTGCGGCGATCATCGCCGTATGGGTGAGCTCCATCAACGCCTCCTGATCTCGTAGATAGGCGCATTTGCTATATTAGCAATAGTGAATATATAGGGTGCGAAAGGGAGACCATGATGTCCGTCCAGCACCACAGCTTCTTCCACGAACCCACCTCGACCGTGACCTATCTGGTCTGGGACGAGGCGACCCGCGCCGCCGCCGTCATCGACCCGGTGCTCGACTACGAGCCCCGCGCGGCGAAGGTCTCCGGCGACCAGATCGCCGAAGTTCTGCGGTTCCTGGAGGACCACGGGCTGAGCCTCGCCTATGTGCTGGAGACCCATGCCCACGCCGACCATCTGACGGCGGCGGCCCGCCTGCGCGAGGCCACCGGCGCGAAGGTGGTCATCGGCGCCCACATCACCGCCGTGCAGGACTATTTCGGCAAGGTGTTCGGCGCCGGCGACGTCACCCCGGACGGCGCCGTCTTCGATCGTCTGGTCCAGGAGGGCGACACCCTGATGCTGGGCGAGACCCCCATCGGCGTGCTGCATACCCCCGGCCACACGCCGGCCTGCGTCACCTATCTGATCGACGGCGCCGCCTTTGTCGGCGACACCCTGTTCATGCCGGACTACGGCACCGCCCGGGCGGACTTTCCCGGCGGGGACGCCGCGACCCTCTATCGGTCCATCCAGAAGATCCTGGCCCTGCCGCCCGAGACCCGGATCTTCGTCGGCCACGACTATCTCACCGACACCCGCCAGACCCATGCCTGGGAAACCACGGTGGCCGCGCAGGCGGCGGAGAACATCCATCTCCGCGGCGGGGTGACCGAAGCCGAGTTCGTCGCCCGCCGGGAGGCGCGGGACGCCACCCTGCCGCCGCCGGTCCTGATCCTGCCGTCCCTGCAGGTGAACATCCGGGCCGGCGACCTGCCCCCGGCCGAGGCCGACGGTCGGGTCTATCTGCGACTGCCCGTCACCCTGACCTGACGTGCGAGGGCGGGGCGCCCCCTCCCCGGCGGCCGGTCGAAATGCGAATGACGATTGGCGGGGCGGCCGCAATGGTGTTCTAGACTCCCATGGCTCCGCAGAAAGACACCTACCTGTTGCTGGACGTGGCCGGCGTGGACATGGCCCTGCCCATGACGGCGGTGGCCGAAATCCTGCCGATGACCCGGCTCGACCGTCAGGCGCCCTGGCCCAAGGTGTTGGCCGGGTTCGTGAACCTGCGCGGCCGGCCCCTGGCGGTCATCGACCTCGCACGGGTGATGGATCCCCAGCGAGAGCCCTCGAAGCCCGACCTCTACAGCCACGTCGTCCGTCTGGACCAGGCCCATGGCGGCGGCGGTCTCGCCCTGCTGGTCGACCGCGCCAAGGACGCCGAGGTGGCGGCCGACGACTTCACCGAGGTGGATGACGCCGCCACCGCCAACGGGGTGATCTGCGGCAACCTGCTCATCCTTGGCCGCCTGACGCCTTTGATCGATGTGAACCGCCTGCTCCTGATCGAAGAGGAGGTCCGGGTGGCCGAGATCGCCGAGGCCCTGCGCACGAGGCTCGAGGCCTCGGGGAGCAGCGAGCCCTGAGCGCCTTCCCGGTCTTCGGGCCAGACCATCCCTTCTGGCGGCTGAAGGCGGAGGTGATCGCCCGCACCGGCCATTTCTATTACGCCGACAAGGATGACGTCCTGTGGGATCGGGTTCGGCGCCGGCTGGCGACCCTGCGCCTGGCCGATGTGGAGACCTATGTCCGCCTGCTGGACGACCCCGTTGCCGGACCTGCCGAATGGCGGCGGCTGGAAGGCGAGATCACCGTCGGCGAGACCTACTTCCTGCGCTATGTCGAGCAGTTCGCCGCCTTGCGCGCCACCATCCTGCCCGAGTTGATCGCCCGTAACGCCGAACGCAGGCGCCTGCGGATCTGGAGCGCCGGCTGCGCCACGGGCGCCGAGCCCTATTCGGTGGCGATCCTGGTGACCGAACTGCTGGGCGACCGCATCGCCGACTGGCGGATCACCATACTGGGCACAGACATCAACGAGGCCGCCCTGGAGGCCGCCCGGACCGCCAGCTTCGGCGCCTGGGCGTTGAGATCCCTCTCGGCCGATCAGCGCAGCGCCTGGTTCATCCCGGAGGAGCGAAGCTGGCGGCTGAGGCCCCGCTTCCGCAGCCTCGTCCGCTTCCAGCACGGCAACCTGCTGGACCTGCTGGGCGCCGATGCGCCCCTCGACCTGACCGATTTCGACCTGATCCTCTGCCGCAATGTCCTGATCTACTTCCATCCGGACACCATGAACGCCGTGGTGGCGGCCCTGGCCGATCGGCTCGAGCCGGAGGGCTGGCTGCTGGTCGGCCATGCCGAGCCGAATCCCGGCTTTGAGGCCCATGTGCGGACCGTCTCTCTGCCGGGCGCCACGGCCTATCGCCGACGGAGCGGTGACGATCCAGACCCGGAGCCCCCCGAGGCCTGGGCGCCGTTGGTTTTCGAGCCCCCCGTCCTCACCCGGCCGACACCGCCCCCGTCCTCAGGCCCCAGGGCGATCCAGGCGCCGCCCGCGCCGCCGCCGGCGCCCGTCCCCACCAGCATTTCGGAAATCCGCGCCCTGGCCGACCTCGGACGCTTTGCTGAGGCCGCCGAAGCCTGCGCCCGGGCGCTGCAGTCCAATCCGGCCGACCCCGTGGCGCACTTCTATCTGGGCCTTGTGAAGCAGGCTCAGGGACAGCTTCATCAGGCCGAAGACGCCCTGCGTCGGGCGGTCTATCTGGATGGCGACTTCCTGATGGCGCAATATCATCTCGGCCTGGTCCGACTCGAACGGGGCTCCGCCGCCGAGGGCCGCCGCACCCTGGCCGCAGCGGCGCGCATGGCGGCGAGCTTGAGCCCCACGACAGGTCTGTGCGAAGGGGAGGGCTTGACCGCGGCTGATCTGCGCGAACTGGCGCGGCTGCAACTCGAGAGCCGATCGGGGGCGAGACATTGAGCCAGGACAAGCCGAAAGTCAGCCGAACGCGCCGGGCGGCGCAGGCTGAGTCACCTCGCACACGGCTCATCCTGGACGAGCGCGCCCAGCGGCTTGCGCGGCTCGATAGCGCCGGGCCCGAGGTGATCGCCGATCAGACCGCATCGGTCCTGTTGTGCCCCATGGGCGAAAATCTCTACGGCCTGCCCATGGTTGAAGTGGCCAGCCTGCGCCCGCTGGAGCGGCTCAGCCGGACGGCTGCGGCGGCCCGCAGCGGCGTCATGGGTCTGGTCGCCGACAGCGGCCGGGTCCGCCAGGTCCTCGACCTGGGTAACCTGCTGGGCGCGCCAGCCACCCGGGACGTCGACGGCTATCTGGTGATCCTCAAGGCCTATCCCGACCTCGCCCTGCGCCTGGGCGAACGCCCTCTCTCGGTCGCGGTGACCCCCGACCCGTCCCACCCTGAGCGCGCCCAGGTGGCGAGCCCCGGGGACCATCACGCCAAGACCCTTGTCATCCTTTCCGTCGCCGCCCTGCTGGCCGCCGACGTGTCCGTGGGAGCCTGACCCCGTGAGCATCGCCAACCGCATCCTGCTGGGCTTCGTCGCCGTCATCATCCTGGTGATAGCGCTGGGCGCCTTCGGCCTCAGCCAGATCGGCGAGGTCCGGTCGGAGACGACATCGATCGTCAACCGGGACCTGACCTTTATCCGGCAGCTCGCCGCTGTCCAGAACGCCCAGCATGGGCTGGAAGCGGCCACGGAGTCGGATTTCGCCGCCCATGCCCTGGGAACCATCGAGGCCAGCGCCGATGGCGTCTCACCGGCCTGGCGCGCCGCCGACGCCGGGGCGACCCAAGCCCTCGATCAGGCTATCGCCCAGGCGGCCAACTTCCAGGCGACCGCCGCCTCGCCCGAACGCGGCCGCGCCTGGGGAGAGATCGCCCAGGCCCTGACGCGAGCCCGCGCCGTGCTCGCCGACCTGCGCCAGCGCGATCTGGTGGCCTTCCAGGCCATGGCCCGGGGCGACATGGCGGCCGGCCAGGCGGCTCGGGCGCAGCTGCTCGCGCCGCGTGCGGCCTTCCGGGACGAAATGGCCCAGGCCAATGCGACGATGAACCAGGCCCTCGAGCTCGGGCAACAACGGATCGACCGCGTGTATCAGGTCAGCCGGCTCTCCACGCTGATCGGCCTCATCCTGGCCGTCGCGATCGCAATGGCCGTGGCCTATCTGATCCGCAAGTCGATCATCACACCGCTCAGCACCTTCATGGCCTTCGTCGAGCGCGTGGGTCAGGGGGACCTGACGCGCCACACCGAGCTGACCGGCGCCGACGAGATCGGACGCCTGGGCGCCACCTTGAACGGCATGGTCGATGGCCTGCGCGACCTCGCCCGTCAGAACCGGGACGCGACCGAGAACCTGAACGCCGCGACGGCCGAGATCCGCGCCTCCTCGCAGGAGCAGGCCGCCAGCGTCGAGGAACAGCTCGCCGCCGTGCAGGAAACCGCCGCGACGGTGGACGAGATCACCCATTCCGGCGCCCAGATTGGCAAGCGCGCCCAGGAGGTCATCGCCTCGGCCCAGGCCACGGCCCAGACCAGCAATGAGGGGCTGCGCGCCGTCGACGAGACCGCCCGGGCCATGGATGCGATCCGCGATCAGGCCGAGGCCGTCGCCGAGAACATCGTCGCCCTGAGCGAGAAGACCCAGGCCATCGGCGACATCATCAGCACCGTCAACGACATCTCCGAGCGCTCGCACCTGCTGGCTCTGAACGCCGCCATCGAGGCCGCCGCCGCCGGGGAAAGCGGGCGCAGCTTCTCGGTCGTGGCGTCGGAGATGAAGCTGCTGGCCGACCAGGCCAAGGACGCCACCAACCAGGTCCGCTCGATCCTCGGGGACATCCAGCGGGGGATCAACTCCTCGGTCATGCTCACTGAAGAGGCCGTCAAGCGGGTGGCCGCCGGCAAGGAGCGCACCGACACCACCCAGCGGACCATCACCGAGATCACCGGCCGGGTTCAGGAGAGCGTCCAGACCTTCCAGCAGATCGTCGCCTCCACCAACCAGCAGCAGCTGGGGATCGAACAGGTCATGGGCGCCTTGCAGAACATCCGCCAGGCCAGCCAGCAGACCGCCGTCGGCACCCGCCAGCTGGAAGAGGCCGCCGGCAATCTGGCCAGCCTGTCCCAGCAACTGCTGGGCCTGGCCGAACGCTATCGGGTCTGATCGCCCGCCGTGCCGGACCTTCGCGCTCAACTTCTCGCGGCGTTCGATATCGAGCACCGCGACCATCTCGAAGCCGTACGCCGCGCCCTGGCGGCGCCGGAAGAGGCCGACCTGCGCGAGGTCTTCCGGCGCCTGCACAGCCTGAAGGGCGCCGCGCGGGCGGTGGATCTGGAGGTTGTCGAGCACCTGGCCCACCGACTGGAGGAGCGCCTGGCCCAGGTCATCGACCGGGGTTCTGGGCTCGACGGCGCCAGTGTCGATCTCATCCATCTCGGCCTGGACGCCATCGAGGCCCAGGCCGCGGCCCAGAAGGCCGGCGCGCCGCTGCCGGACGCCACCGGGGCGCTGGACGCCCTGGGCGCGCCGACCGTCGGCGGGACCTCCGAACCTCCGCGCCAGGCCCCGGCGCCCGTTTCGCCCGCCCCCGCCGCCCCGCCCGCTGAGGAGCGGACGCCGGAATATGTCCGGGTCGACGCCGCGCTCGGCGAACGCCTGAGCGAGTCGCTGCACAATCTTTCGAGCGAGGTGCAGATCGAGGCCGCCCAGCTTGACCTGACCCGCCGCCTGCGGGGCGAAGCCGCACAATTGGAGCGGCTCTGGCGGGAGATGCGGGCCCGCGGCGCCGATGGGCGGCTGGCCAACCGAATCCAAGCCTTCGAGCGCGCCCTGCAGGACCTGAACCGCGATATCGGCGACCTGGCCCGCCGTCAGGCGCGGGCCAACTGGGCCGTCGGCGAGAGCCTTGCCGAACTGCGCGAGCGGATCGACGAGATCACCCTGACCCCGGCCGAGAGCGTGCTGGGCGACCTGGGGCGCATGGTCCGTGATCTGGCGCGCGAACAGGGGATCGAGGTCGACGTCCGCACGGAGGGCCTGGAGGTGCGCGCCGAGCGTCGCGTGCTTCAGGCCCTGCGCCAGCCGATCATCCATCTGCTGCGCAACGCCGTGAGCCATGGGGGCGAACCGCCACCGGTCCGCACCGCCGCCGGGAAGGACGAGCGCCTGCATGTCACCCTGCGCGCCGCCGCCCGCGGCGGACGGCTCGAGGTGCGCATCGCCGATGATGGCGCGGGTCCTGACCTGGCGCGGATCGAGGCCGCGGCGATCGCCAAGGGCCTGCTTTCGCAGAACGAGCCTGGCGCGGCGCCCCGGCATCCCGACGAAATCCTGGCCTTCGCCTTTGAACCCGGCGTTTCGGCCAGCGAGACCGTGGACCGTCTCTCAGGCCGAGGCATGGGCCTGTCGGCGGTGAGCCAGGCCCTGGCCGCCCTGGGGGGCTCGGCCCGGCTCCTGGCGCGGCGACCGGCCGGCGCCGAGGTCGTCCTGTCGGCCCCCCTGTCGGCGGCGCGCCAGACCCTGGTGGTGGCCGAATCCGGCGGCGGTCTGTTTGGTCTGCCCAGTTTTGCGATCCGGTCACTGATGCGCCTGCGCCCCGGTGAGCTGGAAATCGTCGAAGGCGTGCCCAGCGCACGGATACAAATCGACGGGTCGGACATTGTCACGCCCGTGATCCCTCTCAACGCTCTCCTCGATGACGCCGCCCTCACCCCGTCGGCGTCCGACGCCGCCACGCCGATGATCCTGATTCATCGCGGTGAGCGGCACCTGCTGCTGGCTGTGGACGAGATCGTCGACGTGCGCGAACTCACCGTCCAGGACCTGGACGACCGCCGGCTGGCGCCCGGGCTGACCCTCGGCGCCGCGATCCTTGACGAGGATCGGCCCCTGCTGGTCCTCAACCCCGAGGCGTTGATCGACCGGTGGCTGCGCAACGCCCGCCGGCTCTCGGCCTCGGCGCTCGGCCTGGCCGCCCCCGAGGCCGTGGCGCGACAGGTGCGCACCGTGCTGGTGGTCGACGACTCCATCACCACCCGGACCCTGGAGAAGAGCATCCTCGAGGCCCAGGGCTATCGGGTGATCCTGGCCGTGGACGGGGTCGACGCCCTGAACACCCTGCGCTCGTCAGAGGCGCTCATCGACCTGGTGGTGGCCGATATCGAGATGCCCCGGATGGATGGCTTCTCCCTGCTGCAGGCCATCAAGGCCGATGCGGGCCTGGCCCGCCTGCCCGTGATCCTGATGACCTCGCGCAACGAAGAGGCCGATGTGCGCCGGGGCCTGGATCTGGGCGCCGAGGCCTATATCACCAAGCAGAAGTTCGACCAGCGGGAGCTCTTGGCGACCATCGGGCGCATCCTGTGACCGCCCCTGCGCCCGTGCGGGTGATGATCGTCGAGGATTCCCTCGTGGTGCGCGAACTGTTGAACCACATCGTGGCTCGCGACCAACGGTTCCAGGTGGTCGCCGCCGTCGCCTCGGCCGAAGAGGCGCTGGCGGAGATCCCGCGCCTGCAACCCGACGTCATCTCCATGGACATCCGGCTGCCGGGGATGGACGGCCTGGAAGCCACGGCCCGCATCATGGCCGATCATCCGACCCCCATCGTGGTGATCGCCGACGCCGTGGAGGACGCCTCCCTGCGGATCTCCATGAACGCCCTGCGCGCCGGCGCCCTGACCGTGGTGGAGAAGCCCGCCGGCCCGGCCAACGCCAGCTATGAGCGGCTGGCCGACACCATCTGCACCCAGCTCTACATCATGAGCAGCGTGCCCGTGATCCGGCGACGCCATATCGGCGGCCCCCCCGACAGCCGGCCGGCGCCGCGGCCCGCCGCGACCGGCGCCTTCGAGCGGCTGGACTTCCTCGCCCTGGCCGCCTCCACCGGCGGCCCCCCGGCCCTGGCCAAGGTCATCGCGGCCCTGCCGTCCAACTTCCCGGCCCCGGTCTTTGTCGTCCAGCACATGGGCGCCGCCTTCATGGAGGGTTTCGCCAAGTGGCTCGGCGGCCTCTCGGCCCTGCCCGTGACTCTGGGCGAGGACGGCGTCACGGCGCAGCCGGGCCGCGTCTATGTCGCCCCCGGCGACAGCCACATGGTGGTGCGCAGCAGCGGTGTGATCCGGATCAGCCGCGATCCGCCCCAGGGCGGTCAGCGTCCCTCCGCCAATATGCTGTTCGGCGCCCTGGCCGAGGCCGCCCCCACCCGCACGGTGGCCGCCTTGCTCACCGGCATGGGCGAGGACGGCGCCCAGGGCCTGTCGCGCCTGGCCCAGGGCGGCGCCCACACCATCGCCGAGCACGCCAGCACGGCGGTGGTCAACGGCATGCCCGCCGCAGCGGTCCGCCTGCGCGCCGCCCGTGACATCCTGCCCCTGGATCTGATCGGCCCTCGCATCTTGCAACTGGCCGGCAAGGGGCGGCCATGAGCCCGCACCAGCATGCCACGGTTCTGGTTGTGGAGGATTCCGAGACCCAGGCCCTGGCGCTGCGCGGGCGTCTGGAGGCCGAAGGCTACACCGTGCAGACCGTGACCAGCGCCGAAGCGGCCCTGGAACGGCTGAACGGCCCCCTGCCGGACCTGGTGGTCGCCGATTTCCACCTGCCGGGCATGGATGGGCGGGAGATGTCGCGACAACTGCGCCTGAACCGACGCACCCGCACCCTGCCACTCCTGATGCTGACCAGCGCCCGCGAGCAGGACCTGGAGCGCCAGGGCCTGGAAAGCGGCGCCGACGCCTATGTCTCCAAGTCGGCGGACATGGATGTGATGCTGGCCAGGCTTCGCGCCCTGCTGCGCCGGGGACGGACCGCCGCCAGCGAAGGCGCATCGGCCACCGACTTCCGGCCGGCCCGCATCATCGTGGCGCACGACAGCCCGACCCAGCGCCTGCGCCTGGCCGCCGCCATGGCCCAGGCGGGCTACGAGGTCCGCGAGGCGGCGAACGCCGAGGCGGCCCTGGCCGCGGCCAATGACGAGATTGACTGCATCGTCATGCCCGCCTCAGGGGCAGGCCTCGACGGCCTGGACCTCTGCCGCCGCCTCGACCGACGTCGGGAGCGGATGGCCCTGCCCTTCCAGATCGTGGTGATCGGCCCAGGCGCCAGCGATCCCCACGCCCTGGCCGCTGCGTTCGACGCGGGCGCCGACGATGTCACCGCCAGCACCGACGACGACGAGGTGCTGCGCATGCGGGTCCGCGCTCTGGTGCGCCGCAAGCTGCTGGCCGAGGAGACCCGTCGCGCCGAGGAGGCCGACGCCCGGGCCGCCGCCGCCGACGAGCTTTCCCGCGCCAACGCCGAGCTCGAAGCGGCCAACCACCAGCTCCGCCAGGCCCAGGCGCAACTGGTCCAGTCGGCCAAGATGGCGTCCCTGGGCGAGCTGGTGGCCGGCATCGCCCACGAGATCAACAATCCCCTGGCCTTTATCCTCGGCCATCAAAACACGGTGGAGCGGCTGACCAGCCAGGTGGCCGGCGGCGCCCTGGGCGAGGCGGACAAGGCGGCCCTAGCCAAGGCTGCCGACCGGCTGGGCGCCATGCGCATGGGACTGCAGCGGATTCAGAGCCTGGTGCTGAACCTGCGTAAGTTTTCCCGCCTGGATGAGGCCGAAAGCCAGAGCCTGGACGTCCCCGACGCTATCGAGACGGTCCTGGCCCTGCTGGCGCCCAAGATGGGCGCTATCGAAGTGCGCCGACGGCTTGAGGCCCGTACGACCCTGACAGCCTCCCCTGCCCTGCTGAATCAGGTGGTGATGAACATTCTGTCCAATGCGGCCGACGCCCTGGGAGGCGAAGGTGTGATAGAGATCGCCACAAGCGAGCAAAATGCCCTGTACAGGATCGAGATCAATGACTCAGGGCCCGGCGTGCCGGAAGCTGTCCGCGACCGCATCTTCGAACCCTTCTTCACGACCAAGCCCGTGGGCGCCGGCACCGGCCTTGGCCTCGCCATTGCCTATGCGGTCGTCCGGGCTCACAAGGGCGAAATCACAGTGGACAGCGGTCCCCTCGGAGGCGCGCGCTTCGTGATTCAACTGCCCGTGGACGACCAGGCATGATCGCGCCGCTCAATCCGTCGCCCCTGATCCTGCTGGTGGATGACGAGCCAGACATCCTCGTGGCTCTGGAGGACCTGTTCGAAGGCGACTTCCGGGTGAAGGCCGCCCATTCCGGCGCCGAGGCTCTCGACGTCCTGGCGGGCGAGCCGGACGTGGCGGTGATCGTTTCCGACCAGCGCATGCCGGAGATGACCGGCGACGTCTTTCTGGGCCAGGCCCGCGGTCTGTCGGACGCCGAGGCGATCCTGCTCACCGGCTATGCGGACCTGAGCTCTGTGACCTCGGCCCTCAACAAGGGCGGCATCGTCGGCTACGCCGCCAAGCCCTGGGACCCGGAGGCCCTGCGCGCCATGGTGGCCGCCGCCGCCGAGCGCCATCAGCTTCGCCGGGCGCTGAACGAGGAGCGTTCCCTGCTCCGGGGTCTGATGGCCCACCTGCCCGCGGCCGTGGCGGTCAAGGATCGCAAGGGTCGGTTCGTCCGCATCAACCAGCGCAAGGCCCTGGCGCTGGGGATCGCCGCCGAGCAGGGGCTGGGGATGACCGAGGTGGAGCTGGGGGCGCACGGTCGCGCCGACGCCGAGGCCCGCGCCATACAGGCGGGCCAGACGGTCGAGGTCCTGGATGAACTGGAGACCGAGGTCGGGACCCAGTGGCTGGAAACCGCCATCGTGCCCGTGCCCGACGCCGGCGGCGAGATCCGCCACCTGGTGATCGTGGAGCGCGACGTCACCGACGAGAAGCTGGCCGAGATGCACCTGAGGCAGTCGGACAAGCTGCGCGCCCTGGGCACCCTGGCCGGAGGCGTGGCCCATGACTTCAACAATCTGCTGACCGCCATCATCGGCAGTCTGGAGCTGGCCACGCGGCGCCTGGGGGACGAGGCGGCGGTGCGCCGCTATCTCGACAACGCCACCCTGGCCGCCCAGAAGGGCGCCACCCTGACCCAGCGCCTGCTGGGGTTCAGCCGGCAGACCGAAAGCCGCGGGGCCGAGGTCGTCGACCTTGCCGGGATCCTCACCGAAACTCGCGATCTGGTGGAGCGCACCCTGGGCGGCGGCGCCCGGATCAGCTGGAGCGTCGCTTCGGATCTGTGGCGCTCGGCGATCGAGCCCGACCAGTTCGAACTGGCCCTTCTGAACCTGGCGGTGAACGCCCGCGACGCCATGCCCGATGGCGGACGGATCACCATCTCGGCCTGGAACCAGGAGATCAAGACCGCGCAGCCGGGCCTGGACCTGGGCGCTGGCGACTATGCCGTGGTGTCGGTGCGCGACACCGGCCCCGGCATGACGCCGGAACTGCTGGCGCGGGTGCTGGAACCCTTCTTCACCACCAAACCCGTGGGCAAGGGAACGGGCCTTGGCCTACCCATGGCCTATGGCTTCGCCCAACGTTCCGGCGGCGCGCTGGACATCAGCACCGAGCCTGGTCAGGGCACGGAGGTGAAGATCTACCTGCCCCGGGCCCAGCCGGAGGCGCCCAGCGCGGCGGTCGAACCGGGCGCCGAGGCGCCGGCGCCCGCCGCCGCCCGCCGCCGGATCCTGGTGGTCGATGACGAAGCGCCGGTGCGGGCGGTGACCGCGGGCTTCCTGCGCGACTGCGGCCACGAGGTGGTGGAAGCCGACGGCGCCGAGCCGGCCCTGGTCCAGCTCAGGACCGACGGCCCGTTCGACTTGGCCCTGGTGGACTTCGCCATGCCCGGGGTGAATGGGGTGGAGTTCGCGCGCCGCGCCAGACCCAGTTGGCCCGACCTGCCCATCGTGCTGCTGACCGGCTATTTCGATGTCGAGGTCCCCGGCGACATCACCCTGGTCCACAAGCCCTTCAGCCACGCCACCCTGCAGGCGGCCCTGAACCGGGCCTGGGCTCAGTAGATCCCGAGCGCCAGACCGGCCGCCAGCGCCGCGCCAAGTTCGCTGCAGGCCGCAAGCTCGCCCGCTCCAATGGTCTTCGGCGCCAGGATGGCCTCGGGCGTCTGGGCGTGGGTGCAGACGATGATCGGCTCGGCCACGGCCTTCAGCCGCCAGCCCGTGGCGATCCGGGCGATCTGGCGCGCGGCGTTCTCGCCATCGCTGCCCGCACAGACCATGATCGCATAGGGGCGGCCTTCGATGCGGCCGAGCACGGGATAGTAGGTGCGGTCGAAGAAGGCCTTCAGTTCGCCTGAGATGGCCGCCAGGTTCTCCGGCCCGACGAAAAGATAGCCGTCGGCCCCCAGCACATCATCCTCGCCCGCGCGCTCGGCCTCCCGCAGCCGCACCTCGACCTCGCCGTCGGCGCGGGCGGCGTCAGCCGCAGCCTGCGCCATCTGGCGCGAGCCCCCGGTGCGGGAGTGATAGACGATCAGGAGGGTCTTCATCGGTCGCACCATACCCGTCTGCGGCCTCCATTTGGCGGCGCTGCGGCCTGGAATCTGCCGATTGGCGTCGGCTACTCGACTCAATGGCGAGGCTTGGGTCGATTTTCGGTGAATCTGGCCCGCTAAACGCCATCCGCGCGGAACCCGCAGACCGGCCAGCGCCTTTCTCCCGCCAAGAGGAGATTTCCATGGCCATCATCCAGGGCTTGGGCCTTCAGAGCGCCCCCGCGGCAGGTTTCGCCGACCCCAATAGCCTTCACCGCGGACTGGCGCGGTGGAACCGTAGCCGGCTGTCGCCGTCCGTGCCGCGCCAGGACTGGCGCCTCGAGCTCAGCCGCGACCAGCGGATGCAGCACAAGGAAGGGGAGTTCATCGAAGCCTTCCGCGCCCAGGTCCAGGACGCCGTTGCGGCCGTGCCCACCGATCCGGACGGCTTCATCGCCTGGTTCGAAGGGCTCAAGGAAAGTGGCCCCGGCCAATGGGATCCCCTGTTCGACTGGCTGGCCACCGAGGCGGACATGGACCAGATGCGTTGGTTCCTGACACAGGAGGCCGCCGGCGAGGCTGGCTTCGACGATCTGGTGGCCATGACCCAGGTCAAGCTGCCGGCCCGGCCGAAACTGGAGCTGGCCCGCAACTATTGGGACGAGATGGGCCGCGGCAATATGGGCGGCATGCACGGGCCGATGCTCGACATGACGGTCCAGGGGCTTGAGCTTGCCCCGACCATCGAAGGCACCCTGTGGCAATCCCTGGCCCTGGCCAACACCATGACGGCCTTCGCGACCACCCGACGATACGCCTATCACTCGGTGGGCGCCTTGGGCGTGGTCGAGCTGACGGCGCCGACAAGGGTCGCCTCCGTCGCCGCGGGCCTGAAGCGCCTGGGCGCCGCCCCCAAGCTCCGCAAGTATTTCGACCTGCACGCCGTGCTGGATGTGGAGCATTCCAAGGCCTGGAACGCCGAGGCTCTGATGCCGCTGGCCCAGGAGCACCCCGAAACCCTGCCAGCCATCGCCGAAGGCGCCATCATGCGGCTGCTCTGCGGCGAGCAGTGTTTCGAGGCTTACCGCGCCTTCCTCTGGGCCGGCGCCCAGACCGGCCAGACGCTCCTGCGGGAGTCGGCCTGACCGGCCTTAAGAAGTGCTCAGTCGCCCTTGGACGAATTGCGGTAGTCCAGCGGCGGAGCGCGGTCGCCGACCATGGCCTCGTAGGTGAAGTCACCGCCGCGGCGCTCGTTGAGTTCGGCCTTGGCGGTTTCGATCAGCTCGGGTTCGCGCAGCAGTCGGGCGCCGGCCAGGGCGATCGTCTTGGCCGCCACCTCGGCGCCCTTGGAGCCAATGCTCATGCCGCCGGCGGCCACCGCCTGCCAGCTGTGGGCTGGCGTGCCGGGGACCCAGGTGGCCGCACCCATGCCGGCGGTCGGCGTGACCCAGCTCACATCGGCCACGTCGGTGGAGCCGCCGCCCCCGCCGCCGCTGGAATAGGGTCGGATCTCACTGACCGGGGGCGCCTTGGCGCCGGCCGGGAGCTGGGCGCTCATGGCCTCGGCGAAGGCCTTTTCCTCGGCGGTCCACACCGGCGGCCCGACCTCGCGCAGGGCCTGGTCCATCACCATGCCCAGGGTGTCGTTGACCAGCATGTTGTAGACGCCGCCGGTCTGCTCGAAGCTGACGCTCGTCTCCGTGGCCATGGCCGCACCCTCGGCGGCCTTCTGCATGCGGGCGAAGACGTCGCGGACGACCTGGGGATCGGTGTGGCGGACGTAGTAGTAGACCTCGGCCTTGTCCGGCACGACATTGGGCGCGGTGCCGCCATCGGTCACCACATAGTGGATGCGGGTCCCGTCGGGGATGTGCTCGCGCAGATAGTTCACCGACACGTTCATGATCTCGACCCCGTCCAGGGCCGAGCGCCCGCGGAAGGGGGCGGCCGACGCGTGGGCCGAAGCGCCGGCGAAGCGGAACTTGCCGGAGATATTGGCCAGGGACACGCCCTGGGCCGCGCTATTGCCGTCGCTCGGGTGCCAGTGGAGCGTGGCGTCCACATCCTCGAACAGGCCTTCGCGGACCATATAGACCTTGCCTGAACCGCCCTCCTCGGCCGGCGTGCCATAGACGCGGATTTCGCCGGCCACATTGTTGGCCTTCATCCAGGCCGCCAGGCTCTGGGCGGCGGCGACAGAGGCCGCGCCGAACAGGTGGTGACCGCAGGCATGACCGGCGATCTGGCCGGCGATCGGCGCGCGCTCGGGCTTCGCTTCCTGGGCCAGGCCCGGCAGGGCGTCAAATTCGGCGAGGATGGCGATCACCGGACCGTCGCCATTCTTGAAGCTGGCGACGAAGGCTGTGGGCATGCCCGCCACCCCGGCCTCGACCGTGAAGCCGGCGGACTTCAGTTCCGACTGCAGCAGGGCCGAACTCTTCGTCTCCTGATAGCCGACCTCGGCATATTCCCAGATCTGATGGGCCACCTCGGCCATCCGCGGCGCGCCCTGCTCGACGCTGGCGATCAGGGTCTGGCTGTCCTGCGGGGTGACCTGGGCGGCGACGGGAACAGCAGACAGCGCCAGGCAAAGGCTGGCGGCGCTCATCAGGGCGATCTTGCGGGCGGCGCGCATGGGAGAACTCCAGGGGAACAAGTGAACCAGGGGCTGACGCCCCGCCTGCCCCCCATCGTCTGCCGATCGGGGGCCGATACAAGCCTGTGCGGACGCCCCCAAGAGGGAGCGCCCGCACGCTTGGCCTAGAACGTCTTGCGAACGCTCACATACCAGTAGCGGCTATAGGGCGTGTAGAGCTCGCCCAGGTAACCGTCGGACGCCAGAGGGGGCTTCTCGTCGGTCAGATTGCGGACGCCGAGACGGAGCCGGGTATTGGCGGCCATGCCGTCCACGAACTCGTACTGCCCATAGAGGTTCGCCGTCACCTGGCTATCGACGATCCACGGGTCACCGGCCGCGTCGATCAGGCCGAAGTCCTGGACGTCGCCGATGTACTGGGTGAACGCGCCGACGGTGAACTGCTCGTAGCGCCAGGTGGCCGAGGCCGACCACTTCCACTCCGGCCGGCCTTCGTCGCGGACCAGATCGCCACCGCCCGAGATATCGACGCCGGGATTGATCTCCCCGGCCGCCTGAGCATCGAGCAGCGCCTGGATGGCCGGCGACGGCTGGCGGTAGAACTTGATCAGATGGGCGGCGTTGACGCTGGCCGAGAAGTCGCCGAAGCGGGTGCCGTTGAGGCTCCAGGCCACGCCGAAGTCGAGGCCACGGGCCTCCTGCGGCAACAGGTTCTGGTACTGGTCATTGACGTACAGCACCTGGCCGACCGGGTTCAGGCCCGTGCCGGCGAAGGCCGCCACATCGTCCGGGGTCGGATCGGCGCGGATCACGTCGGGATTGCTCGAACCCTGGGTACGCAGGAGGTAGTCGAGGATCAGGGCGTTGCCCTCGCCGAACAGGCCGACGATGCCCTCCTGCTTCACGCGCCAGTAGTCGACGGTGAAGATGAAGTTCCCGACTTCCGAGGGCAGGAACTGGGGTTCGAAGACGACCCCGGCCCCCCAGGTTTCCGACTCTTCCGGCTGCAGGTCCTGGTTGCCCGCCCGTTGCGCCGTGGTGGCGCCCGAGCGCGAGCAGGCCGAGAAGCTGGTGATCCGACCGGCGCGCAGATCGGCCTCGCAGCGGATGAAGTCGGTGCGGGTGTTGGAGCGCGTCACCAGGGTGGCGTTGACCTGCTCCAGGTTCGGCGCCTTGAAGCCCTGCGCCCAGGAGCCGCGGAACCGCAGGCCGTCGACCACGTCCCAGGCCACGGCGACCTTGGGCTTGGCGACGGAGCCGGCGTCGCTGAAGTCCTCGAAGCGACCGGCCAGCTGCATCTCGACGCTCTGGACCAGCGGGATGTTCATGTCCGGCGAGATCACCGGCACGCCGAACTCGATGAAGGCCGAGGCGACGGTGCGCGAGCCCTTGGTGTCGGGCGACGGACTGGTGCCGATCAGGTCGCCGGTATAGGCGACGCCGGTCACCGCATCGGTGAAGTTGATCGTGCCGTCCACGCGGCCGTCACGGTCGTCCTTCTGGGTCTCACGGCGGTACTCGACGCCGAGCGCCATGCCCACCTCCCCGGCCGGCAGGGCGAAGAGGTCGGGACGCGAAATCTTGAAGTCGGCCAGGGCCAGCGAGCTGGTGTTGCGGCGGACGGTCTTGATCCGGATCGCATCAAGCGCGGCCTGGCTGCTCGGGGCCGTATCGGCCAGGCTGGTGTTCAGAAGGTTGGCCCCGTTGAAGGGGTTGTAGGCGTCCGGGGTGGACAGGGAGAGCTGCTGCTGCAGCAGGGTGGCGCTGACGCCGTCGGAAACGTCCTCGACCTCGGCCTTGGAATAGAGCAGCGCCCCTTCCCAGTTGAAGCCGAACCGCTCGCCCCGCAGGCCCACCAGGGCGCGCCATTGCGAGTTCTCCACATCGACCTGATTGGGGCCGAGATCCGAGAAGTTGTAGGTCCGGATCGTCACGGCCCGGCCGCTGGCCGGCGCGTCGATGCCGCTCAGGCGGTTCGGATTGACCGCGCCATTGGCGAAGGTGGTCGGGCCGAAGGGGTTGTAATAGCTCGAGGCCGGCATGGTGATCGGCATCGAGGACAGCGTGCCGGTCGAGGTCTGGGTGCTCTTGGTCGTGGCCGTATAGTAGCCGAGTTCGCCAAAGCCCGTGATCTCGTCGGTGAGGTCGTAATTGCCGGTCAGGAACAGGTTCACCCGCTCGACCTGGGGGATCACCGTGGTGTTGTAGGCGGCCGGGGAGTCGAAGCGCAGGTCGCGGTCGGCCGCAGCCGTGGCGATGGCGCCGTCATCCAGGCAGATGTCGCCGTTCAAGGGCGCCGAGCAGCCGGCGAAGGTCGAGGGCTGGACGTGGAAGAAGCCGGCCGTCGACGTCACCAGAGCGCCGTTGCGGCGCACGGCGCCGTCGGCCTGGAAATAGCCCCAGGGGGTGACGGTGCTGCGGCTGTCGAGGGAGGTGGCGCCGTCGAACCGGGTGCCGGCGAACAGCGGCCGGCGGTCGAGGGAAGCGGTGTAGTCCTGGTCCTGTGCGTCGAGGGCCGTGCGGTCGGTATAGCTGGCGAAGACCGTGACATTGCCGCGGTTGAAGTTGCGGCCAAACAGCGCCGACAGGTCGGTCTGGCGCAGGCCCGTGCCCTCGGCGCCGCCGTACTGGGCGTCCAGGGTCAGGCCGTCATAGTCGGTCCGCAGCACGGTGTTGACCACGCCGGCCACCGCGTCCGACCCATAGAGGGCGGCCGCGCCGTCCCGCAGGACTTCGAGGCGCTGCAGCCCGTTCACCGGAATGGCGTTGGTGTTGTAGGTGAGGACGGGAACCAGGTTCTCGTCGGCGCGGCTGGAGGGGTGGGTCACCACCCGGCGGCCGTTCAGCAGGACCAGCGTGTTGCCGACCCCCAGGTTGCGCAGGTTCACCGAGCCCACGTCACCGCGGGCGCTGTTGCTGGAATTGGGCAGATAGCTGGAGTTGAAGCTCACATCGCCCATCTGCGGGATGGAGCGGAACAGCTCGTCACCGGAGGCCGCGGCCACCGACTGCAGTTCGTCCTGGCCGAGCACCGTAACCGGCACGGCCTCGGTGATTTTCGAGCCCTGGACCTGCGAACCGATGACGACGATTTCGTCGACCGTGTTGTCCGCCGTCTGGGCGAGGGCTCCGCTGGCGCCGAACGCGCAGAGCATGGTGGTTCCGAGCAGCCTGCGCCGCCCCCAGGACTTGAAGTTCATGGTGATCCCCTTCGATCCTTGTGCTGGAGATCGACGTTTCCCGATCTTCACAGCTGCCGACTCCGCGAATACGCGGCGGGGGAAATCTAGCGCCGTTATAAGAGGCAGCCCGACACCATTTGGCCACACTGCTGCATATTCGAGCGTTTAGGCGCTCAAATATGCAGCGATTTCGCCTCATTTCAGCGGATTTTGCCGATCAACAGTCGGTGATCGTTGATCAGTAAAACGCAACGTCATCGACTTCGAGCCACAGGGTTTCGCCGGCCGGACGAGAGCCGCCGAACTGGATCTCCAGCAGATCAGCCCCGGTCCAGGGGGTCTGAGGACCCCGCCAGTCGTCCGAGGGCCGCAGGTCTGCGAAGGGCGCTCTGAGTTCAGTCCATTCCGCGCCCGCCTTGACAGAGGTCTCCCACCAGCCGCCCACGGTGCGGACCATCACCTTGTAGTCGCCGCCGTCGCCGCGCAGGGCGAAGGACAGGCCGTTGAAGGCGCCCGCGTCCACAGGCTGCAGAGACCCGCGGCTGAGCGGCAGGATCACCCCCGCGTGCGGATCCTCCTTCACCGACATCCGCGCCGAAAGGCGCAGAGCCTGGTTCCCGTCGGGCTCGGGCGCCACCAGGCTGACCAGCACGCTGCGGTCCATACCGCCGTCGGTGTCCTGCACACGCAAGGTGTCGAGGCGCGTGCGGCCCGGCTCGCCCTGGAAGTCGTCGATCAGGGCCTGGGCCGCCGGCGTGGCCGGCAGGGTCATGACGGTGTTGGCCGCAGGCAGTTCGATCTCCGGTCCGACCACTTGCCGGCCGTCAATGAACACCCGCTCGGTCTTGCGAACATCGGCGATGTTGGTCCAGGGGGCGCCGTCAAGCAGGACGAGATCGGCCCGCTTGCCCACCTCGATGGTGCCGCGGTCGTCGAGCACGCCCATGGCCCGGGCGCTGTTGGCGGTGCCGACCATCAGGGCCTCCACCGGCGTCAGGCCGGCCTGCACCATCAGCTCCATCTCGCGCAGGGTGGAAAAGCCATGCAGGGTGCCCGGCATGCCGGCGTCCGTGCCAAGCGCGATCAGGATCCCGGCGTCGTGGAACGTCTTGGTGTTCTGCAGGGCGTACTGGAACTTGGCGTTGGACTGGACGTAGCGGGGATTGTTGAGATCGTCCGGCGGGGACTGGCCAGGCTTCACCGGTTCATAGACCGCCAAGGTTGGGGCATAGGCCGTGCCGGACGCCTTCATCAGGTCGATGGCTTCCTGATCGACGGGACGATCCTGCAGGGCATGGACGATGATATCGACCTTGGCGCGGGCGGCGACCTTGCCGCGCTCGACGGTGACGGTGTGGGTCACCACCTTCAGGTCGTTCTGATGGGCCTCATCGACCAGGGCGCCGAGGGTGTTCACGTCCATCGAAGTGTTGTCGGCCGAGAAGCCATAGCGCCAGCCGTCGGCGAAGGCCTTGATCAGGTCCGGCTCATAGGGAAGCAGATCGCGCACCGCCTTGCGGGCGGCCTCCGGCGTATTGACCCACTTGGTGGTGGCGGTGTCGGCCCAGTCGGCGCCATGACCGCCGGGCGTGCTCATCCGGGCGGTCAGGTTCACATGCGGCGACGCCAGCTGGGAGAGCCAGCGGCGACGTGGCGCGAAAGACTCCGGGGGCTGGTGAAAGTCGTTCAGGGTGGTGACGCCCGCCTGCACATAGGCCGTGGCGATGGCCGGGGTCTGGTTGGGCCTTCCGTTGGGCGTCCAGTGGGTGTGGAGATCGAAGAAGCCGGGGGTCAGCGCCTTGCCGCGCCCGTCGATCGTGGCCGCGCCAACGGGGATGGCCACGTCCTCGCCCACGGCGGCGATGCGCCCGTCGCGGATCAGCACATTGGCCACCCGCGGCGCTGCGCCGGTGGCGTCGAACACGGTGGCGCCGACAATGGCTATGGTGTCGCCTGACGCCTGGGCGGCCGCGCCGCCGGCCAACAGGCTGAGGCCCAGGGCCGTGGCGGTGAGGGTTCGAAACTTATGCTGAAACGTCACTGGAAGGCCCCACACGACACACCGCCGCCCACTGCGCGGCCAGACTCGCTTAGCCCAGGGTCGTGGGCAAATCCAGAAACGGCGACATGAAAAGCCGCCGACCGACCGGACGCCGCCGAATGCGGCGCCGGGTCAGTGGGCCAGAAGCACCGCGGTGGGCGGGGCCTCGATCATGCTGCGGGTCGCCCCGCCGAGGACGAACTCCCGGGCGCGGGAATGACCGAAGGCGCCCATGACCAGCAGATCGGCCGCGGTCCGGTCGACCACATGCTCGAGCACCGAGCCGATCTTGGCGCCGGCCGAGTCGAAGGTCTGAACCTCAGCCGTGATCCCATGCAGCGCCAGATGGCGAACGACATCGTCAGCGACAGCGGGCGTCGCCGAGGGCTTCTCGTTCAGGATCGTCAACACCACCACCTTCTTGGCCGCCAGCAGGGCCGGCAGCGCCGCCGCCAGGGCTGCAGCGGCTGACCGCCCGCCGTCCCAGGCGATGATCGCCGTCCCGATCTCGGTCTTCGGCGCCGCGCCCTCCTTCGCGGGGAAGATGATCACCGGCCGACCGGAGGAGAAGATCAGCGTCTCGGCCATGCCCTGCTGGGGACCCGGATCGCGCGCATAGGGGATCACACAGACATCGCGCGTTCGCGCCAGCCGGGCGATGAGGTCTGGAACCTCGAACATCTCCGCGTGGGGACTGATGCGTCCGCCATAGACCCCCGCCGCAACGGCGGCGGCTTCGAACCGGTCGAGCAGATGATCGGCGGCGGCCTGGCTGCGGCCTTCCTCTGACCGCGCCATTTCACCGAGGTTCAGCATCAGGTTCGCCAGACGGTTGGACTTCAGGGCGATGGTCGCACGGGCGGCCACCGCCGTGACCTGCCCCCCAAGGGCTGCGCAGAAGGTCAGCGCCTGATCAGCCGCCCCGTCTGTGGTGGGGTCAGGATAGGTTTCAAGGTGAAGCAGGATGTCCTTGAAGGGCATGAAAACCTCGTTCAGTGCGGCGGAACCTGGGCGGGTCAGCCTAGGTCTTTTTACGGCGCTCAGCGACCAGCACGCTGATCAGCAGGGCCGCGGCGGTCAGCGCCGCGCCGGCCGAGACCAGCGGATGATCCCGCACTTCCTTGACCGCCTTGTCGGCCAGGTCACGGGCGGGCTTGGCGCGCTCGGCCAGGGCGTCGGCGGCGTGGCGCACGGCGACGGCGGCCTTGGCGACAGCCTCTTCGCTCTCGTCGGCGAGGCCTTCGGCGGCGGCGCGCAACGCCTTGGCCACGTCCTCGAGCGTGTCGTCGATGTCTTCGCGGATATCTTTGACGATGGATTTCGACATGGGATCGGTTCCTTGCGGGTTGCACCACGATAGGAGCCCATCGGCCCTGCCCCCGCCTTGACCCGTATCAAACCCCTGCGACATCGCGCGCACGCTGACGCTTGAGCCAGATCAAGGAGCCCCCGCCCGGCCAGGCGCAATTCCGGGGCACGACCAGCCCTGAAGGGGCGGCCGTTCAGAAGGGGATAGATATGAAGACCACCACCGCCCTCCTCGCCGTCAGCCTCGCCCTTGGCCTGGCCAGCACAGCCCAGGCCCAGGACTTCCAGCCCAAGGCCGCTGGCGTGAAAATGCTGAATGTGCGGGTGACCTCGGTTGATCCCGAGGCAGGCGATCCGATCACGACCCTCAGCGGCGCGGCGACCGGCCTCACCGCCGAGGTGAACGCCGATGTCATGCCGACCATCGGCCTCAGCTACTTCTTCACCGACAACATCGCCGTCGAGGTGATCGCTGGCACCACCAAACACACGGTGAAGGCCCAGGGTCCCGGCACGGACGTGAAGGTCAAGGAGACCTGGGTGCTGCCGCCGGTGGTCGCCCTGCAGTACCACTTCGCCCCGGCCGGAAAGGTCAGCCCCTATGTGGGGGCCGGCGTGAACTACATGCTGTTCTACAGCGGCTCGGACAAGAACGGCTTCAACCTCGACATCGACGATGGGTTTGGGGTCGCCCTGCAGGCCGGGGTGGACATCGCCACGGTGGGTCCCTGGAGCGCCAATCTCGACGTGAAGAAGATCTACTTCGAGACCGACGCCACCGACACCACCAACGGCCTGAAGTCCAAGGTCAGCCTCGACCCCTGGGTCGTCTCGGCCGGCTTCGGCTACAAGTTCTGATCGCGAAGGGGGCGGCGCGCAAAGCGCCGCCCTCACCCGGCCGGGGCGTTCAGCACCGAGAGCGCGCCCCTGGCGATGACAATCTGCTCGTCGGTCGGCAGGACGAGCGCTTCGACGGCGCTGTCGCCGGTGGTCAGCCGAGTGTCGCCACGGCCGTTGGCGTCGGCATCCAGATCCACCCCCAACCACTTGCACGCCGTGAGGATTTCGGCGCGAATCTGCGGATCGTTCTCGCCGATCCCGGCGGTGAAGACGAGACGATCGAGCCCGCCCAGCGCCGCCGCCAGACCGCCGATCTCGCGGGCGACCCGGTAGACGAACAGCCCAAGGGCCTCCCGCGCAGCGGGGCTGTCGCTGGCCTGCAGGCGCCGGACGTCGCCGCTTTCGCCCGACACGCCCAGTAGGCCCGAACGGCGATAGAGCAGGTCTGTCAGGTCCGGAGCCGACATGCCCTTGGTCTCCATCAGATAGAGCAGCACGCCAGGATCAATCCCGCCGGAGCGCGTGGACATGGGTGGGCCGTCCAGGGCGGAGAAGCCCATGGTGGTGGCGATGCTGCGCCCCTGGTCCATGGCGCAGAGTGAGACACCACTGCCCAGATGGGCGACCACCACCCTGCCCCCCGCGCGCTCGCCATAGAACCTGCGCAGTTCGCCGGCGATGAAGTCGTAGGACAGGCCATGGAAGCCGTAAGCGATCACGCCGTCATCGGTGATCTCCCGCGGCAGGGCGTAGATCCGGGCCAACCGGGGCTGGTCGGCATGGAAGGCGGTATCGAACAGCCCGACCTGGACGGCGTCCGGGAAGGCTGTGCGGGCGGCAGCCACGGCCTCGAGATTGAAAGGCTGATGCAGCGGGGCCAGCGGGACCAGCTCGTTCAGGCGCGCCAGCGCGGCCTCGTCCAGCCGGACAGGGGCTCGGAAGGTCAGGCCTCCGTGGACGATCCGATGGCCGATCGCGATGGGCGCGTCCAGGCCGCCCGTCCTGGCCAGCCAGGCCAGCAATCGAGGCAGGGTGCGGGCGAGACCACCGTCGGCGCGGGGCCAGTCGCTCTCGGTCGCCACCCTGCCGTCGGGTCCGCGGGCCACGAACTGAGGCTCATCGGGCAAGCCTGATACCGAACCACTCAAGGCCAGGGACAACTTTTCGTCGGAAGATACGGAATAGACGCCAAATTTCAGGCTGGACGAGCCGGCGTTCAGAACCAGGATCTGGGGCATGGTCACTTCGCAGGCTTGGACCGCTGGGCCTTGGCGACCAGGAGCGCGACGGCGCAGGAGGCCATGCGCGACAGCGCCCCGTCGGACCGGCTGGTCAGCATGATCGGCACCTTGGCGCCCATGACGATCCCGGCCGACTGGGCCCGCGCCAGATAGAAGAGCTGCTTGGCCAGCATGTTGCCGGACTCGATATCGGGCACCAGCAGGATGTCGGCGTCGCCGGCCACCTCGGAGACGATATGCTTGGCCTCGGCCGCCTCCTTTGAGATCGCATTGTCGAAGGCCAGCGGGCCGTCGAGAAGGCCGCCGACGATCTGGCCCCGGTCGGCCATCTTGAAAAGCGCCGCCGCGTCCAGGGTGGCGACCGAGAGCGACTGGCCCCGCGCCGACGGTGGTCTCGCCCGCACCCTGC
>NZ_JAUSLG010000043.1 GCF_030646615.1 Phenylobacterium sp.
CTCAGGCCCGGCCGCTGCGCCACCAGGGGCGCCAGCGCCGGATCGCGGGACAGATGGGCGTTCACCAGGGTCGGGTCGGCGCCCAGGTCGAACACCCGGCGCACCCGGGCGATGACCTGCGGCAGCACCTGCAGCCGCGGGAACTGCGCGCGCACCTCCAGGGTCTCGCCCGCCCCCAGGGAGACGCTCACCCGCCCCAGATCGGCGCCGATCCGCAGGGTCCGTTCATAGCGCCCCCCCGCCACCTGCTCGACGCCGGGAACCGCGCGCAGGGCCAGGAAGTCCAGCATGGCGGGCCAGTCATAGGGGGCGCGATAGGCCAGCCGCAGGGTGACGGTCCCGCCGCCTGCCCCGCTGACCTCGGTCCGCCGGGCGCGGCGCAGGTCCCCCGGGGGCCGGGCGAACAGCTGCTGAAAGGTCTCGTTGAACCGCCGCACGCTGCCAAAGCCCGCCGCCAGCGCCACCTCGCCCATGGGCAGGGCGGTGTCGTGGATGAGTTGCTTGGCCAGCAGCACCCGCCGGGTCTGGGCCACGGCCACGGGAGAGGCGCCCAGATGGGCCTTGAACAGCCGGCGCAGCTGGCGTCCGCCGACGCCCAGCCGGTCCCCCAGGGCCTCGACGTCGCCGTCGTCCAGGGCGCCCTCCTCGATCAGCGCCAGGGCGCGGGCTACGGTGTTCGACGTGCCCCGCCACGAACCCAGGTCCGGCGAGGTCTCAGGCCGGCAGCGCAGGCAGGGCCGGAAGCCGGCCTCCTGGGCGGCGGCGGCCGAGGGATAGAAGCTCACATTGCGCCGCAGCGGCGTCCGCGCCGGGCAGATCGGCCGGCAATAGACCCCGGTGGAGCGCACGCCCACGAAGATCTTCCCGTCCAGGCGGGCGTCGCGCATCGAAAAGGCGCGGTAGCAGGCGTCGTCATCCAGATCCATGGCGGCGACCATCGCGCCGACGCACAGCTATGTCTCGCGGTTTTCGGACATGCAGTCCCGGGCTCCAGCGGTTTTCGGACCCCACCTTGCGCCGCGCCCCGTGGGGAGGCCGGCGAATTTTGAGCCTTTTCAACTTTTATTAGGTGCGCTGCAGCATAATCCGGAATGCGCTGAGGAGCCGCAGGGATGGATGTCGTCGCCCGCAACAATGTGATCTTTCGTGGCCGCGGCGCCGCCACCTTCCTGTTCGCCCACGGCTTCGGCTGCGACCAGAACATGTGGCGCCACGTCGCCCCCGCCTTTGACCAGCTGGGTATGGTCGGCCTGTTCGATCATGTGGGCGCAGGCCTTTCCGACGCCAGCGCCTATGATCCCGAAAAGTACGCCACCCTCCACGGCTACGCGGCCGACGTGATCGAGATCTGCGACAGCCAGGGTCTGAAGGACGTCACCTTCGTCGGCCATTCGGTCAGCGCCACCATCGGTGTGCTGGCCGCCGTGGCCCGCCCGGACTTGTTTTCCGCCCTCGTCCTGGTCTGCCCCTCCCCGCGGTACGCCAACACCGACACCTATGTGGGCGGGTTCAATGAGACCGATATCGACGAACTCCTGGACCTGATGGACAAGAACCATCTGGACTGGTCGGCCCTGATGGCCCCCATGGTCATCGGCCCGGACAATGCCCCGGAGCTCCAGGACGAGTGGCGCGACAGCGTCTGCCGGGCCGATCCGGAGATCGCCAAGGCCTTCGCCAACCTCACCTTCCGCTCCGACCACCGGGCCGACTATCGGAAGGTGATCACGCCGACCCTGCTGATCGAATGCAGCGACGACGCCTTGGCGCCGGCCGAGGTGGGCGCCTATGTCCAGGCGGCGATCGTCGGCAGCCAGCGCCACATCCTGAACGCCAGCGGCCACTGCCCGCACATGAGCGCGCCGGCCGAAGTGATCCGCGCCATCAAGGCGTGTGTCGCCGACCAGGGCGGCCGTCGGGCCGCCTGAACTCGTGACGCATTCAGCCCCCGCCGCCGATACTGAGGATCTTCTCGATCTCCTGCCTTGCGGCCTGTTGCACCTCGGCGCCGACTTCGAGATCCTGTCGGCCAACGCCTATTTCCTGGACCTGATCGGCGCCAGCCAGTCCGATCTGGACCGCGGGATGAAGCTTCATCACCTGCTCAGCGTGGCCGGGCGCATCTTCCTGCAGACCCGTCTGCAGCAGCAACTGGCCCTGGCCGGGCGCCTGGAGGAGCTGGCCCTCGACATCATCCGCGCCGATGGCGTCCGGGTGCCGGTCATGCTCAACGCCGTCCAGCCGCCGGACGCCGACGGCCGGCCCGGCGACATCCGCATCGCCCTGTGGCGGGCGGTCAGCAAGCGCGCCTATGAGGCCGAAGTCCCCAAGGCCCGCCAGGCCGCCCAGGAGGCGGTGCAGGTCAAGGCCGACTTCCTGGCCAATGTCAGCCATGAGATCCGCACGCCGCTCAATGGGGTGATCGCCGTCGCCGGCGTCCTGCGCCGCACGGCCCTGGCGCCCGATCAGCTGGAGATGGTCGAGATCATCCAGTCCTCCGGCGCCATGCTCGAGCGACTGGTGTCCGACATCCTCGACCTGTCCAAGGTGCAGGCCGGCGGCCTGGCCCTGGAGGTGAGGCCCTTCGACCTCATGGGCGAGATCGGCGGGGTGATCGACATGGCCCGGCTGCGCGCCCGCGAGAAGGGGATCGCCTTCCATCTGGACTGCGCCGACGGGGTGGAAGGCCGCTATCTGGGGGACTCCGTCCGCCTCAAGCAGATCCTCGGCAACCTCACCGCCAACGCCCTCAAGTTCACCGAACAGGGCGAGGTGCGCCTGGCCCTGGCCCGGACATTCGAGGGCCAGCTGGAGTTACAGGTAAGCGACACAGGGGTCGGCTTCGACGAAGAGGTGGGGGACACCCTGTTCCGCCGCTTCCAGCAGGCCGATTCCGGCATCACCCGGCGCTTCGGCGGGACCGGCCTTGGCCTTTCAATCACCAAGGCCCTGGTCGACCTCATGGGCGGAACCATCACCGCCCGCTCCCGCCTGGGCGAGGGAAGCCAGTTCATCGCCAGCCTCCCCCTGCCCCAGGTCGAGGCCTTGCCCGACCTCCCGCGAACGGAGCCCCCCGCCGCCGCGCCCACCGAGTCCCCAGCCAGCCTGCGGATCCTGCTGGTCGAGGACAATCCCACCAACCAGCGCGTGGTGCAGATGATCCTGGCGCCCTTCGACATCGACCTGACCCTGGCCGACAACGGGGCCCTGGGGGTCGAGGCGTGGCGCCAGGGCCGGTTCGACCTGATCCTGATGGACATGCAGATGCCGGTCATGGACGGGCTGACCGCCATCGCCGAAATCCGCAGGGTCGAGCGGGCAGAACCCCACCGCGGCCGAATCCCGATCGCCATGCTCAGCGCCAATGCGATGGAGCATCATCGCCAGCAATCGGTTCAGGCCGGCGCCGATCTGCACCTGTCCAAGCCGATCACCCCGGAGCGGCTGCTGGGGGGGATAGACCAGGCGCTGACCCTTGCTGCGGCGCCGGCGGAGGCCTCGAAGGAAACAGGTCGGGCCATCGCCTGACCCCATCGGCCATCGGCGCAAACACGGGCGATACCTCGACGTCACCCAGATCGGGCGCCCGCCGTCATGGGATTGTGCGGCGCACGCGCTAAGGGATCGGCGCTGGCCCGGGACGTGAACCGCAGGTTGAGCCTGCGCTTGCCTTGGGCGCCTCGCTCCCTTAACTGACGGTGAAAGGGCCAGTCTGCACGTCGGGTGCAACCGACGGACGGATTTTTTTGAGCAACGCACGAACACTCAGGCCCAGATGACTCCCATGCAAGGTTCGACTGTCATGGACGCCCGCCAAGCCGAGGCCGCCAAGGGCGCCCTCACGCCCGGCCTCTCCGCCGAGACCCTCACCCACCTCCAGCGCTTGGAGGCGGAGAGTATTCACATCATGCGCGAGGTGGTGGCCGAGGCCGAACGCCCGGTGATGCTGTACTCCATCGGCAAGGACTCCGCGGTGATGCTTCACCTGGCGGCCAAGGCCTTCTACCCCTCCAAGCCGCCCTTCCCGCTGATGCACGTGGACACGACCTGGAAGTTCCGGGCCATGTACGAAATGCGCGAGCGGATGGCCCAGAGCCTCGGCTTCGAGCTGATCGTGCACAAGAATCCGGAAGCGGTGGAGCGGGGCATCAATCCCTTCGACCACGGCTCGGCCCTGCACACCGACATGTGGAAGACCGAGGGCCTCAAGCAGGCCATGGACAAGTACGGCTTCGACGCAGCCTTCGGCGGCGCCCGCCGCGACGAGGAGAAGTCCCGCGCCAAGGAGCGCGTCTTCTCCTTCCGCTCGGCCCAGCATCGCTGGGACCCCAAGAACCAGCGCCCCGAGCTCTGGAACCTCTACAACGCCCGCAAGGCCCAGGGCGAAAGCATCCGGGTGTTCCCGATCTCCAACTGGACCGAGCTGGACATCTGGCAATACATCCACCTGGAGAACATCCCCATCGTGCCCCTCTACTTCTCGGCCGAGCGGCCGGTGGTGGAGCGCGACGGCGCCCTGATCATGGTCGATGACGCGCGCATGCCGCTCCGTCCCGGCGAGACCCCGATGATGAAGTCGGTCCGCTTCCGCACCCTCGGCTGCTATCCGCTGACCGGCGCGGTCGAGAGCACGGCGGCCACCCTCCCCGAAATCATCAAGGAAATGCTTCTCACCACCACGTCCGAGCGTCAGGGTCGCATGATCGACCACGACCAGGCCGCCTCGATGGAGAAGAAGAAGCAAGAGGGCTATTTCTGATGTCGCACCAGTCCGCCCTCATCGCCGAAGACATCGAGGCCTATCTCAAGGCCCACGAGCACAAGAGCCTGCTGCGCTTCCTGACCTGCGGGTCGGTGGACGACGGCAAGTCGACCCTGATCGGCCGGCTGCTCTACGACTCGAAGATGATCTTCGAAGACCAGATGGCCGCCCTGGAGGCCGATTCCAAGAAGGTCGGCACCCAAGGGGGCGATATCGACTTCGCCCTGCTGGTGGACGGCCTGGCGGCTGAGCGGGAACAGGGCATCACCATCGATGTGGCCTACCGCTTCTTCTCCACCGACACGCGCAAGTTCATCGTCGCCGACACGCCGGGCCACGAACAATATACGCGCAACATGGTCACCGGCGCCTCCATGGCCGACGCGGCCATCATCCTGATCGATGCGCGCAAGGGCGTGCTGACCCAGACCCGGCGGCACTCCTACCTCGTCTCGCTGCTGGGCATCCGCCACGTGGTCCTGGCCATCAACAAGATGGACCTGGTGGGCTGGAGCCAGGAGGTGTTCGACACGATCCTGGCCGAGTATCACGACTTCGCCGCCCAGATCGGCATCCGCGACTTCACCGCCATCCCGATGTCGGCGCTCAAGGGCGACAACATCACCGAGCAGAGCGACAAGGCCCCCTGGTACAAGGGGCCGGCCCTGCTGCCGCACCTGGAGGCCCTCGATGTCGAGGACGACCTGCGGGAAAAGCCCTTCCGCATGCCGATCCAGTGGGTGAACCGCCCGGACCTGGACTTCCGCGGCTTCGCCGGCCTGATCGCCACCGGGACCATCGCGCCCGGCGACAAGGTCAAGGCCCTGCCCTCGGGGCGCGAAAGCACCGTGGCGCGCATCGTCACCATGACCGGCGACCTGCCCCGCGCGGTGGCCGGCCAGTCTGTGACCATCACGCTCACCGATGAGATCGACGTCAGCCGCGGCGATGTCCTCTCCATCGCCGGCCAGCCGCCGGAAGTGGCCGACCAGTTCGAGAGCACCATCGTCTGGATGGACGACGAGGGCATGCTGCCCGGCCGCCCCTATCTGATGAAGATCGGAACCCGGGTCGTCGGCGCCAGCATCACCGAGCCCAAGTACAAGGTGAATGTGAACACCCTCGAACAGCTGGCCGCCAAGCGGCTGGAGCTGAACGAGATCGGCGTCTGCAACATCTCCCTCGACGCCCCCATCGCCTTTGACGCCTACAAGGACAACCACACCCTTGGCGGCTTCATCCTCATCGACCGGATCTCCAACCGGACGGTGGGCGCCGGCATGCTGCACTTCGCCCTGCGCCGCAGCCAGAACATCCACTGGCAGGCGCTTGACGTCTCCAAGGCCTCCCGCGCCGCCCAGAAGGGCCAGAAGGGCCGTGTGGTCTGGCTCACCGGCCTCTCGGGCGCCGGCAAGTCGACCATCGCCAACCTGGTCGAAAAGCGCATGCAGGCCGACGGCCGCCACACCTATCTGCTCGACGGGGACAATGTCCGCCACGGCCTGAACAAGGACCTGGGCTTCACCGAGGAGGACCGGGTGGAGAACATCCGCCGGGTCGCCGAGGTCTCCAAGCTGATGGTCGATGCGGGCCTGATCGTGCTGGTCTCCTTCATCTCGCCCTTCCGGGCCGAACGCCGGATGGCCCGCGAGTTGATGGAGGACGGCGAGTTCGTCGAGGTCTATGTGGCCACCCCCCTGGCGGTGGCCGAGCAGCGCGACGTCAAGGGACTCTACGCCAAGGCCCGGGCCGGCGAGCTGAAGAACTTCACCGGCATCGACTCCCCCTATGAGGAGCCGGAAAACGCCGAGATCACCGTCGACACCACCACCCTGACGCCCGAACAGGCGGCCGAGGACATCGTCGCCTGGCTGGCCGAAAACTAGGGTCGGCGCGACCGTCGAGATCGAAGGGCCGGACGCTGCAAAGCGCCCGGCCCTTTTTCGTTCTGGCTAGGTCAGGGTTCGCGGACGGCGGGCGTGCCCAGACCTTCGCTGGCCCGCGCCATGCGTCGGTCGAAGGTGACGAAGGCTTCGCAGTCGGCGGCGGCGCCAAGATGCAGGGCGTCGGCGAAATCCATTCCGCCTTCAGCCCAGCGCAGGGCCGCAGCCACACGCTCGGGCTCCTGCAGCGTCACATTGGCCAGCCCTGCGAAGGCGCGCAACGCCGGAATCACATCGTCTCGCGCCAGGCCATAGGCGCCGCGAAGCACCCACTCGCTCTCCAGCACGACGGTCGTCGGCACAAGGGCGAAGCGGCCGCAAAGCCGGCCGTCTCCCCAAGGTCTAGGCGTCAGGACACCCTAGTCCCTCGCCCGCCACGCCACAGTGTCGTGGTCGGGGTGCTGGTAGGAGACAATGCCCGCCAGGTGAGCCGCCGCAGCGGGCTCGTCCGTCGGGTGAACCGGCAGGGTCGCGATGTCGTCGAAATAGGGCAGTTTCGACGGCGAGGCGAGTTGCACGCTCGGCCCCACCTCGGCGGGGCGGTCGAGGGCGCCGATGGCCAGACCGACGTGCCGGTCGCCATATTCGAAGGTCAGCGGCGTGCCGCAGTCGCCACAGAATCCGCGACGCACCTTGTTTGAGCTCTGGAAGCGCCTGGGCTCGCCGCGGGTCCAGACCAGGGCCTCGACCGGCGCCTCCACAAACGGGCCAAACAGGCCCCCCATCGCCTTCTGGCACATGCGGCAGTGGCAGATGGACGCCTCGCCAAGTTCGCCGTCAACGCGGAACCGCACGGCCCCGCACTGGCATCCGCCGGTCATGCTCATCAAACCGCCTCCGTCCCAGATTGTTCGGCCCCCACTGCTGCGCAGCCTGCAAACCCGCGATCGACGAATGTTCCTTCGGTTTCCCGCCGAACTCAAGCGGCGGCGACGGAGGGGACCGACACGCTCAGCCCCCGTGGAAATGCTCCAGGGCCGCCAGGACGCGGTCTTGCACCGCCGGCGTGGGCCGGGGCGGCTCGAAGGCGCGGCCGGTGATCCGCTCGTGGGCCTCGACATAGGTCAGCGCCGTCTTCCAGATCAGCTCCGGTGGGATTTCCGGGACCTCCTCGGTGTACGGGTCGCACCGTGCGGCGACCCAGGCGCGGATCACGTCCTTGTCGAAGCTCTCCGGGCTCTCGCCGGCGGCGAGACGGCGCGGGTAGGTGTCGGCCCGCCAGTAGCGACTGGAATCGGGGGTATGGATTTCATCAGCCAGGCGGAGGGTTCCCTCGGCGTCGACGCCGAATTCGTACTTCGTATCGGCGAGGATCAGGCCGCGCTCGGCGGCCAGGGCCTGGCCCCGGGCGAACAGCGCCAGGGCGGTTTCGCTCACCTGCCGCCACTGGGCTTGGCTCAACAGGCCGCGGCCGATGATCTCGTCTGCGGTTAGCGGCGCGTCATGAGCCCCGTCGATGGCCTTGCTGGTGGGCGTGATCATCGGCGTCTCCAGCGCCTGGTTGTCGGCAAGGCCGTCGGGCAGCCGATGGCCGTACATCTCCCGCCGGCCGGCCCGGTACATGGTCAGGATCGAGGTGCTGGTCGCGCCCGCCAGATAGCCCCGCACGACGATCTCCACCGGCAGGATCTCCAGGCGCCGCCCGACGACGATATTGGGGTCGGGATAGTCCAGCACGTGGTTGGGGCAGAGGTCGGCGGTCTGCTCGAAGGCCCACCGGGCGACACTGTTCAGCACCTGACCCTTGAAGGGCACACAGCACAGCACCCGGTCGAAGGCCGACAGGCGATCGGAGGTGACCAGGATCCGCCGCCCGTCCGGCAGATCGTAGTTGTCGCGCACCTTGCCACGATAGAGGCCGGGCAGATCCGGATCGATCGCCTCGCGCAACACCTGGTGGGCGCTGGCCGCCAGCCTGGCTTCATCCATGGTGGACATGGTCGTCTCCCTAACAAGGTCAATGAGGTTTTCCAGGGACAGCCGCCCGTCCCGCGATATGGTCGCGCGCGCAGCCTGAACCGCGTTGCGCGCCCGCTGCAGGTCGTTGATCCGCGTGGCGAGCACGTCTTCCTGCAGGGCGAGCAAGGCCGGCAGATCCGGCGCCCGGCCGCTGAGGATCTGGGTGATGCGGGCCAAGGACAGGCCGAGCGACTTCAGCGTCAGCACATGGTGCAGGCGCTCTATGTCCCCTGGTCCATAGACCCGCCAGCCTGAGGCTGTCCGCCCGGGACAGACCAGGCCCTTCCTCTCATACAGGCGCAAGGCCCGCACACCGACGCCGAGGCGCCGCGCGGTTTCACTGGGACTCAGGAAGCGTTCGCTCATCCTCTGGCGTCTCCATGGGATGCGCCCACCTATGGGGCCGGACCCAGGTTCCGGCTCAAGCTCTATTTCCACCCGATCGCGTCTGCGTCGAGTCGATCAGCCGCAGCCCCTGCGAGCGCCGCCGCCTCGCTTGCGCCGTGATCGCGACGGAAAGAGCGGGCTCGTCCGTGAGACCAGACAAGGGTGGTCTCCCCGCCGCCCAGGTCAGCATCAGGATACAGCGTTTTGCGTCTCGCTTCCCACCGTCCCCCCGCCGCCCGCCTGCGGGCCAACCTCCTCGCCGGCGTGGCCCTGGCCAGCCTGTCCACGGCCGCATTCGCCCAGGAGGTCGACGACCAACCCTATGACGATGTCGAGGTGCAGGAGCTGGTGGTCAGCGGCGCCCGGCAGGCCGGGTCGGTGATCGGCGATATCACCCCGGAACTGACCCTCTCGCCGCAGGAGATCCGCGCCTATGGGGCCTCCAGCGTCAGCGAGCTGCTGGAGGCGCTGGCCCCGCAGCTCGGCAGCGGCCAGGGGGGCGGGCGCCCGGTCATCTTGATCAATGGCGGCCGCATCTCGGGCTTCGCCGAAATTCGCGACCTCCCCACTGAAGCCATCGCCCGGGTCGAGATCCTGCCCGAGGAGTTGTCCCTGAAGTACGGCTATCCCGCCGAACAGAAGGTGGTGAACATGGTGCTGCGGCCCCGGTTCCGCGCCACCCTGGTCGAGGGTACGGCGACCTCCCCCACCCAGGCCGGTGGCGGCGAGACCCTGGGCGCCCACGGCGCCCGCCTCGACATCCTGGAAGGCCGGCGGCTGACCCTGGACGCCAAGGCCAACACCACCGACTCCATCGAGGAGAGCGACCGCGACATCACCGGCGGCGAAGGCGCCTTCCGCTCCCTCCAGGCGCAGTCCAACGATGTGAGCCTCAACGCCGTCTTCGCCAAGCCCCTGGACAACGGCGTCTCCTTCTCGGTGAACGGGCTGTTCGAGGCCAGCGAGAGCGAGTCCCGCCAGGGCCTGTCGCCCTTCGGCCCTGAGGCCCAGCTGCGGAACACCCAGTCCCAGACCGGCAAGCTCGCGGCCTCGGCGGCCGGCGCCCTGGCCGGCTGGCAATGGTCAACCACCGGCGAGATCGAGCGCGGCGAGACCGAGACTGACACCGACCGGGCCTCGGGCGGCGCGGCCTTCCTCGACACCTCCCGCACGCTCAGCACCTCGGCCCAGGCCGACCTGGTGCTGAACCGCGCGCTCTGGGCGCTGCCGGCCGGCCAGGTCAGCACGGCTCTCACCGCCCGGGCCTCGGCGATCGAGCTGGAGAGCGAGGCCACCCGCCTCGGCGTCGATCAGTCCAGCGACCTGTCGCGGACCGTCGGCGAACTGCGGAGCAATTTCGACATTCCCCTGACCCGGGCCGGGGAAGGCCTGGGCGAGCGGATCGGCCGCCTGTCCGGCAACCTGAATTTCGGCGTCGAACAGGTCTCCGACTTCGGCGCCCTGGAGACCTATGGCTATGGGCTGAACTGGCGCCCCACCCCGGAGATCCGTGTGCTGGGCTCCTTCAGCCGCAGCGGCGAGGCGCCGACCATCAATCAGCTGGGCGACCCCGTCACCGTGACCACGGGCGTGCGGGTCTTCGACCTGACCCGTGGGGAAACCGCCGAGGTCACCCGCACCTCCGGCGGGATCGCCGATCTCGACGCCGGCGAGAAGGACGTCTTCAAGCTGGGGGTCACCTATGAGCCCTTCGACGAGATCAATCTGCGCCTGCAGGCCAACTACGTCTCCAGCCGCACCCATGACGCCATCGTCGCCTTCCCGTCGGCCTCCACCCAGGTGGAGGCGGCCTTCCCCGATCGCTTCACCCGCGACGCCTCGGGCGCCCTCGTGGCCATCGACGCGCGGCCGGTGAACTTCGCGCTCCAGGCCCGAGACGAGGTGCGCTGGGGCCTGACCTATTCGCGGCAGGTGGGCACGACGCCTACGGCCGACCAGCGGGCGGAGATGCGTCGCCGGTTCGAGGCGGCCCGTCCTGCGGCGGCGGCCGGAACGCAGGCCGAGGGCGGCGCGCCGGCCTCGGCCGAACGTCCCCCCGGGGACGAAGGCCCGCCTGATGGCCCGCCGCCCGGAGAGGGCGCCGGGCCGGGCGGACCTCCCGGCGGCGGCCCCATGGGCGGCGGGCGTGGCGGGCCAGGCGGCGGCGGGGGCTTTGGCGGCTTCGGCGGCGGCCCGCGCAGCGGCGTGTTCCAGGTCGGCCTCTATCACACCTACGCCTTCCGCGATGAGGTTCAGATCGCACCGGGCCTGCCGACCCTCGACCTGCTCGACGGCGCAGCCCTGGGCTCCGGCGGCGGCTCGCCCCGCCACGAGGTCGAGCTGCAGGCCAACTATTCCAAGTCCGGCCTCGGCGTCTCCATGGACGCCAACTGGCAGAGCGCCACCCGGATCGACGGCGGCGCGACCGGCGATGATCTGAAGTTCTCCGACTTCGCCACGGTGGATCTGCGGCTGTTCGCCGACCCCGGCATGCAGCGCTGGGCGCGGCAGTACACCTGGCTGCGCGGCGCCCGGGCGACCCTGTCGATCGAGAACGTCTTCGACAGCCGCCAGCAGGTGCGCACCGCCGATGGCGTGGTGCCCATCACCTACCAGCCCGACCTGATGGACCCGGTGGGCCGCACCGTCCGCCTGACCGTGCGCAAGCTGATCTTCTGATCGCGACACTACCGTGGATCGTGCCGCCTCCTGATGGTAACCTCTGCCTGTAACAGGCAGCGGTTTATGCATGCGCGCGCTCCTAGGGCCCCTCGTCGTGCTGTTCATGAGCGCCGGCGCACAATCAGCCTCGGCGGCCGCCTGCCTCACCCAGGGCGACCCTCGCGCCGCGCCGATCGCCACCGACGATGCGGCGATCAGCGCGCCGATCATGGTTCACCTTTCCCTCTGGCTCACCATGATGGCGGACCGGGACTTCGAGGCTCAAATGGCCAAGGTGGCTGCGGGCTGCGACCGCGTCGGCTTCAAGGCGGGGCGGCGCGACTACACCTTGTCCGGGGAAAACAGCGACCAGGCCCTGCCCCGGGTGGCGACGACCCCCACGGCGAGAGCGCCCATCGCCTACCTGACACCTGTCACAGACTTCACGACGGCCATGACGCCAGGGCATTCCGGGCCAGCCCCCATCTCCGGCTATGCGCTCCTGACGGCCCTGAGCGGCGAGCACACCGCCTGGCGGATCTATGACCACGTCCCGCCTGACGAGACCCTCGCCCGCGACATGGCCGACGCCCTCGCCCAGAAAATCCGCCCTCTCATGAGGTGGCGCGACGGCAAGGTCGAGATCATCGTCCCAGGGGGGTGAGCCAAGGCGCCGCCCGACGCCCTCGAACGCCCTAGAACGCCAGGACGATCTTGCCGAAGTGCTCGCCGCCGGCCATGGCGGCGAAGGCCGCGCGCGCCTCGGTCCAGGGGAAGACCTTGTCCACTACGGGCTGGATCTGATGCAGCGCGATGGCCTTGCACATGGCCTCGAACATGTCGCGGGAGCCGACGAACACGCCCTGCATCCGCGCCGCATTGCCGATCAGGACGGCCGGGTTGATGCCGGCCCCGCCCTGGGCCACCACGCCGATGATGGCGATATGGCCGCCGATGCGGACAGCCTTCAGGCTCTGGTCGATGGTGCCCTGGCCGCCCACCTCCATGATGAAGTCGGCACCGACGCCACCGGTCGCCTCGCGCACCGGCTTGGACCATTCCGGCGTCTGGCGATAGTTCACCAGGTGGTCGGCGCCCATGGCCTGGGCGCGGCCCAGCTTGTCGTCCGAGGACGAGGTGATCAGGGTCCGCAGGCCCGCGGCCTTGGCGAACTGCAGGCCGAAGATCGACACCCCGCCGGTGCCCTGCAGGACCACCGTGTCGCCCGGTGACAGGTCGCCATCCTCGAACATGGCCCGCCAGGCGGTCAGGGCCGCGCACGGCAGGGTCGCCACCTGATGGTCAGTGAGAAAGTCCGGAACCTTCGACACCCCCTCCTGGCTGAACACCGCCAGTTCGCGGCCCGCGCCGGGGATGGGCGAGCCCAGGGCGGTCATCGCCTTTTCCAGGGTTGGCGGTCCCGAGATCCAGCCCTGGAAGAACATGGTCGCCACCCGGTCACCCACCTTCACCCGAGTCACGCCTCCGCCGACGGCCTCGATCACCCCGCAGCCGTCGGAGAACGGGGTCAGGGTTTCGGCCTTCGACGACCCGCGCCCGTACATCCCATTGATCATCATCAGGTCGCGATAGTTCAGCGACACCGCCTTCATGCGGACCAGGACCTCCCCATGGCCCGGCGTCGGATCGGGCGCCTCGATGATCGTCAGATGGTCAGGCCCCCAGGGGGCGGCGGCTTGCAGGGCGCGCATCGTTTCAATCTCCCGTGTTTTCCCCAGTGTCACCGCCGGACCCTGGGGCATTCAAGGGCGCTTGGGATATAAGGAGGCATGACCGCCCCTCGCCTGCTGCTCTGCGGCTTCGGCAGTTTCCCTGCCGCCCCGCTCAATCCGTCCGCCGCCGTCATCGCCACCCTGGCCCGGGAGGCCTGGGCGCCGCCGGGGGCGGAGGTCGACTATCTGACCCTGCCGGTCCAATGGCAGGGGGCGGCCGAGACCATCCTGCGGCAGGTGCAGGACAGGCCTGCAGACGGCGTCCTGGTGGTGGGCGTGGCGGTGGAGGCCGAGACCTTCCGGGTCGAGACTCAGGGGCGCAACTGCGCCAGCCGCGACCGCCCCGACCAGGCCGGCCGGGTCTGGGGCTCGCCCCTCGTGGCCGATGCGGGCGAGGAGGTGATCGCCGCCACCGCGCCCTGCCAGGCCATGGCCTCGGCCCTGGAGACCGAGGGCCTGCCGGTCGCCCTGTCGGAAGACGCGGGCGACTATCTCTGCAACTTCACCCTCTACCGGCTGCTGCACGCCAAGGCCGCCCCGCGGGTCGGCTTCCTGCACGTGCCCCAGGCCCGGGAATGCGCGGCGGCCGCCGCCTTCGACCTCGCCCAGATCCGCCAGGCGGTCACCGCCGCCGCCGCGGCCTTCTGCGCCGAACTCACCCGTCCAGTCGCCGAACCCCATACAGCCTGAGCGCCCCGGCCAGGCCCAGCGCCGACATGGCCGCCATGGCGAAATAGCCATAGGCGCCCACCGCGTCATAGAGCGCGCCTGAGCCGATGGTGGCCAGGCCGATCAGCAGGCCGCCGGAAAAGGCCGAGTTCACCGTCTGGGCCGCCGAGGCGTTGCCCGGCAGGGACAGCCGCTCCACCAGCTGCAGCGAGGCCATGAAGGTGGCGGCGAAGGAGAGCGCGTGCAGGGCCTGGATCGGGAACAGCAGCCAGAGCGGCGGCGACAGGGCCAATGTCCCCCACCGGACCACCGCGGCCATGCCGCCGATCACCAGCAGGCGACGGGGTCCGATGGCGCGGCGCCAGGGCTCCATGAACCAGAGGAAGCCGATCTCGATGGCCACCCCGAAGCCCCAGAGGAGTCCGGTCACGCTTTCGGGGATGCCCTGCGCCTTCCAGACCAGGGCCGAGAAGCCATAATAGAAGGCGTGGGCCGACTGGATCAGGCCAACCGAGACCACAGCCAGCATAAAGCCGCCATCGGTGAGCAGGCCCTTCAGCCCGGCCATGCGCTCGGCCAGGGGCGCGCGACCGCCCCCTTCCCGCACAGGATCGGGCGGCAACAGGAACCGGGCGCTCACCGCCGTCAGCACCGCCGCGGCGACGATCCAGATCAGCACCAGATCGGCGGGTCCCTGCACCAGCAGCACCCCCATCACCACATTGGCCAGGATGAAGGCCGCCGAGCCGATGCCCCTGGGCCAGCCATAGTTGAAGCCCTCCCGCCTCGCCCTGGCCAGCACGATCACATCGGTCAGCGGGGAGATGGTGGAGATGGCCGAGGCCGCCACGAACCAGACGGCGAACCACCACCAGAAGCCGAAGGGCGCCGCCAGCAGGATGTAGGCCACGGTGGCCACGGCCCCCATGACGATCAGCGGTGTGCGACGCAGGGCGAAACTGTCGGCCCAGACCCCGATGGCCGGCGCCGTGATCATCCGGGCCATCATCGGCGCTGACAGGATCAGGCCGATCTCGGCGCCCGAGAGGCCATGCCTGGCGAACCAGACGGGGATATAGGGCGCGCTGGCGCCGGTGCCCACGAAGATGGCCGAATAGAACAGGCCCAGACGCAAGGGCAGCGATGGCATGGCGGAGCCTGCGGACAGAGGACCTGACCGCTCTAGCTTGAGTCTAGCGCGTCCGGTAGCTGACTGGCCAATAGTCCGACGTCACCCCCTGGCAGTCGGGCATCAGGGTCTGGTGGGTCAGGGCGAAGGCCTGGCCGGTCCAGACCCAGCGGCTCAGCGCGCCACAGTCGCCCAGGCCGCGGCCCTTGTCGAAATTGGTCAGGGTCTGGGTTTCAGGGTCGAAGTCGATGTTCATCAACTCGGTCACGGGCTCACCGTTCGCATAGGGGACCTGCAGGGCCTCTACGTCGCCGCCGGCCTCGTCGGTCAGAAAGAGGCTGTAGATGACATTATAGGCCCCGCGACTGCAGACCACGCCCCAGAAGAGCTTGCCGGGCGCGAGCCGGGCGACGTCGGGCTTGATGCCCAGATCGGCGATGTCGTCGTCGCAGGCGCCGAGCCTGGCCTGAAGCGCCGCCGACGGCTGCGACGGCAGGCCGGTCTGCGCCGCGGCGGGCGCCGCCGTCACCTTCGGCAGGGCCGGCGGGGCAGGTACGCTGGAGGCCGGCGTGGACCCGCGGGCGACCAGGGCCGTCATGGTCCCGGCCCGCTTCTGCCGGTCGTCCATGAACCGCAGGGCCGCCGATGAGCCGGTCAGCGAGATGGTGGTCGCGGGATTGCGCCCCTCCTTGAGGGTCAGGTCGGAGCCCTTGGCCAGCACCGCCAGCAGGGCCGCGCTCTGCGTCGGCGTCAGTTGCGTCAGCCGCCGCTCGGGATCGGTGTCGATCGGCGTCGCGGGCACGGCGGCGAGGCCCCTGGGCGTCACCCCATCCACCGCCAGGGCCAGGCTGGTGGCCGCCGTGCCGGCCGTGACCAGGTCGATGACCGGCGCATCGGCAGGGCCTGCGCCGCGGGTCACCCGCAGAAAGCCCGAACTGCCGATCTCCCCCAGTTCGCCAAAGCCGAAGGCCGTGCAGACGCGGGCGTTGTCGCAGACCACGCTCCAGGCGCCGAAGCTGCCGCTGTCGGCCAGGGCCGGGCCGCCAGCGGCCCAGGCGAGCGCCGCAACTCCGAGCGCCGCAGCTCCCAGCGCGATGTTCCGCAAGCCCATCCTTGATCTCCTGGCGTCGCCCTACGATTCGCCTGCAGGGTGGCGCCGGACGATGCAGGCGTCACTATTGATGGCCTCGGTCATAACGCAGGAGCCTGCAATGGGTGTCGAACGCATCTGGCTGGGTCTGGCCGCCCTCGGCGGTCTGCTGGCCGTGGCCATCGGGGCGTTCGGGGCGCATGGGGTGGCCGATCCCCAGGCCAAGGCCTGGATGGACACCGGCGCCACCTATCTGATGCTGCACAGCCTGGCGGTGTTCGCCGCCGCCTTCGTCGCCGCCCGCGGATCACGGTTGGCCAGAGCTGCGCCGCCGCTGTTCCTGGCCGGCGGGCTGATCTTCTGCGGGACCCTGTTCGCCATGGCCATGGGCGCCCCGCGCATCCTGGGTGCGGTGACCCCCATCGGCGGCCTGCTGTTCATGGGCGGCTGGGTGGTTCTGGCCATCGCGGCCATGGCCAAGCCCGCCGCCAGCTAGACCCTGGCGCCGCGCGGCAGGGCCATGAACCGCAGCACCAGGGCGGAGCCCGCCAGGGCGAGCGCCATGGTCACCGCCATGGGCGCGGGCGTACCGTCATAGGCTAGGCCCGTCAGGCTGGCGGCCACGGCGCCGACCCCGAACGAGGCCCCGCCCATCAGGGCCGAGACCGAGCCTGACCGGCTGGGATCGACGCTGAGCGCCCCGGCCATGGTGTTGCCCTGGATGAAGCCATAGGTGGACAGGATCAGGAACAGCAGCGGCAGCACGGTCCAGCGCTCGCCAAGCCCGGTCACCGCCGCCAGGGCCAGCAGGGCGCCGAAGCCCACGGCGATCAGGCTGGCCCGGGCCAGCACCTGGTCGGGGCCGGCATATTTCAGCAGGTAGCGGTTGGCCTGGCTGGCGCCGATCACCCCGGCGGCGTTCAGGCCAAAGACCCAGCCGAAATTGGCCGAGGAGATGCCATAGACCTCGATCAGCAGCACCGGCGAGGCGGCGATATAGGTGAAGAGGGTCGCCCCGTTCAGCGCGCCGGCCAGGGCGTAGCCCACCAGCCGCCTCTGCCGCAGCAGGGCGCGGAAGGCGGCGAAGGGATTCTCGGCCCGGGCCTGGGCGGCGGTTGTCTCCGAACGGCTCTCCTCCAGGCGGAACAGGGCGAAGGCGCCGACCACCAGGGCGAAGACCACCAGCACCCAGAAGATGGCCCGCCAGCCGGCCACCTGCAGGATCAGCCCGCCCAGCAGGGGCGCCACGATGGGCGCGATGCCCATGATCAGCATCAGCAGGGACAGCATGCGGGCCGTCTCGGTGTGGTCGAAGCGGTCGCGGACGATGGCCCGGGCCACCACCCCGCCGGCGCAACCGCCCAGGGCCTGGACGAAGCGGGCGGCGATCAGCATTTCCGGCGTGGTCGACAGGGCGCAGGCCACGGTCGCGGCCAGATAAACTGCGATGCCGGCCAGGATCGGCCCGCGCCGCCCGAACCGGTCCGAGGCTGGCCCATAGATGAACTGGCCGATGGCCATGCCGGCGAAAAACGCCGCCACCGTGGTCTGGGTCTGGGCCGCGCTGGTGCCCAGCGACTGACCGATCGCCGGCAGGCTGGGCAGATACATGTCGATGGACATGGGCGCGAAGGCCGTCAGCGCGCCCAACAGGATCACGAGCCCCCAGGGCGTGGGGACCGGGGCGGCGGCTTGGACTTTGGTCATGCCCCTATCTAGGGGATGGCGGCCACAGGGAAAGCCCCGGCCTTGCCTTCCCCCGGGTTATCAGCCCACTTTTCACGAAATCCCGCCCCCCTCCGGAGCCCCCCATGCCCCCCGCCCTGCCGCCGGCCCTGAAGACCCTGATGCCGCCTGTTCAGACCGCGCAGGTGAACGGGATCGAGATGGCCTATTACGAGGCCGGCCCCAAGGACGGCCCGGCCATCGTCCTGTGCCACGGCTTTCCCGAGACCGCCTTTTCCTGGCGCCATCAGATCCCGGCGCTGGCGGCGGCGGGCTACCACGTCATCGCGCCGGACCAGCGGGGCTATGGCCTGACCCCCGGCCCCGAAGCCGTGGCCGACTACGACATGGCGCATCTCACCGGCGACCTGGTGGGCCTGCTCGACCACCTTGGCCTGGAGAAGGCGGTGTTCTGCGGCCACGACTGGGGCGGCTTCGTGGTCTGGCAGATGCCCTTGATGCACCCCGAGCGCTGCGCCGGGGTCATCGGCCTCAACACCCCCTTTCTGCCCCGCTATCCGGCCGAGCCCATCTCGCTCTTCCGCCAGATCTATGGGCCGGACATGTACATCGTCTGGTTCCAGACCCCCGAGGAGCCGGACCGGGTCCTGGCCGCCGACGTGGCCAAGACCATGGCCTTCTTCATGCGCAAGCCCGCCGCCCTGCGCGAGGCCGGCGAGAAGAAGGAAGGCGGGTCGAGCTTCGCCTTCGCCCAGGCCCTGGCCGCCTATGACCCGGCGACGGACGCCAACCAGTTCCTGAGCGCCGAGGAGATGGCCGTCTTCGTAGCGCTGTTCGAGCACAGCGGCTTCACCGGCGGCATCAACTGGTATCGCAACTTCACCCGCAACTGGGCGAACGGCGCCGATCTGCCGACGCGCATCGACAACATCCCCTGCCTGATGATCATGGCCGAGAAGGATGCGGTCCTTCCCCCCTCCATGGCCGACAAGATGGGCGACCATATTTCGGACCTGGAGAAGGTCCTGGTGACCGACTCCGGGCATTGGACCCAGCAGGAGCAGCCCGACGCGGTAAACGGGCACATCCTCGACTGGATGCGGCGGCGTTTCCCGGCGTAAATAGGCGGATGGATCGCCCCTCCCCCACCGCTTCCGTCTCCTCCTATGGCCAGCGCCGCGGCCTCTATCCGGAAAATGAGCCCTTCGCCCACGGCTGGCTCCAGACCGAGAGCGAGCACGAGGTCTATTACGAGGAGTGCGGCGCCCCCGACGGCAAGCCCTGCGTGATCCTGCACGGCGGCCCCGGCGGCGCCATCAATCCGACCATGCGGCGGTTCTTCGATCCGGCGAAGTGGCGCATGGCCCTGTTCGACCAGCGGGGATGCGGCCGCTCGCACCCCAATGCGCGGCTGGAGCACAACACCACCTGGACCCTGATCGCCGACATCGAGCGCCTGCGGGTCAAGCTGGGCGTGGAGAAGTGGACCGTGTTCGGCGGCTCCTGGGGCTCGACCCTGGCGCTGGCCTACGCCATCACCCACCCAGACCGGGTCGAGGGCCTGGTCCTGCGGGGGGTCTTCCTGCTGACGCAGCGCGAACTGGGCTGGTTCTACCAGAACGGCGCCTCGATGCTGTTCCCCGACGCCTGGGAGCGGTTCCTGGCCCCCATTCCCGAGGATGAGCGCGGCGACCTGATGGGCGCCTATCACCGCAGGCTCGTCCATGCCGACCGCCGGGTCCAGTCCGAGGCCGCCACCGCCTGGAGCCAATGGGAGGGGGACACCATCTCCATCCGCGGCCCCGAAGCCCGGCCGTCCAAGTTCAACGAGGTGGACTTCGCCATCGCGTTTGCGCGGATCGAGTGCCACTTCTTCGTCAACAAGGGCTTCTTCCCGGAAGACGAATGGATCCTGAAGAATGTCGACAAGATCCGCGACATTCCCGGCTGGATCGTCCAGGGCCGCTTCGACGTGGTGACGCCGATGGACGCCGCCTGGCGGCTCAGCCGCGCCTGGCCCGAGGCGAGGCTCGACGTCGTCTGGGACGCCGGCCACGCCTCCACCGAGCCCGGCGTGGTGGACGCCCTGGTGCGCGCCACCGACGAGGCCCTGGTCGGCCGCTAGACTCTAGGTCTTGAGCGGGTTTAGCCCGATAGCTGGGTCCACAAATCGGCATGCGCTCCCGCGGGAGCTGAGGGCTCCGCCCGAAGACGAGGCCCCCATATCAGGGCATCGACGGCCAGACGCGATGACGCCTGGCCGTCGCGCGGATCAGTCCGTGACGCCGCAAGCGGCCAGCCGCTGGGCATAGGTGGGGTCGGCGAGCATGGACTCCGCAGCCGTCAGCGGGCGATTGGACACGATGAGGCGCGGACCGGACGCCGCCAGGGCCTGATAGGCGCCTGAGTCGGCGGGTGTCCGGTAAACCGCATCGGGCGTTTGCGCTCCGCCGTAGGTTCCCGACATCACCGTCACCCCAAGCGCCTCAAGCTCCGGGATGAACCGGGCGTCGACATTGGCCGGCCGAACCATGGCGATGGTGCTCGGTCCGACCAGCCCGGCGGCCTTGGCCTCCTGGAGCATTTCGCGATCAAACATGGGAATGGCGAGCACCGCGTCGGGACTCAGCGCCCTCATCGCCTTGGCCTGGCGAACCGTATAGGCGAGGAACATGACCCGGCCCTCGGCGCCGGCCTTGCTCACCTCGGCCATCAGCAGGTCGGCGTCGGTCTGTGGCTTGACGTCGAGCAGGAGCAGCGCCCGCCCATCGGCCCACTGGAGCAGGTCCGCCAGCCGAGGGGGCGAGGCGGCGATCGGCTGCCCCGTCGGATCGCGCTGCTTGAGCGTGGAGATCTGGGCCCAACGCTGCTCGGCGACGACGCCGTGACCGGTAGTGTTCCGGTCCAGCACCGCGTCATGGTTCATGAAGAGCACGTCGTCGAAGGTCTGCTGCACGTCGGTCTCGAGAAACACCGGCGCCAGCGACGTCGTATAGTCCATGGTGACGAGGGCGTTCTCCGGATGCTCGGCCAGCGGCCCGCCCCGGTGGGCGCCCACCAGGGCGACCTTCTGGTCGCGCAGGCAGGCCAGCAGCTGCGGCAGCCGTCCCTCGGCCGCCTTCAGGATGCCCGCCGCCGTGGGCGTCTTGGCGGGGCTGGCGGGGCTGGCCTGGGCGGCGCCGGCCAGGGCGATCAGGACCGCGCCGGCCAGGGCGGCGGCGCGTTGGGTCTGAGACATGGTCATTCTCCGTGGGGCGTTCGAGGAAGGCTAGAAGCTGAGCTTGACGCCTGCGTAAAAGCGGCGGCCGAGCACGTCGTAGAGGGCCGCATCGGTGGCGCCCTCCCCGGTCCAGGCCGGCGGCTGGCGGTCGGCGATGTTCAGGACGCCGCCGCGGACCTCGACCCGCTCGTTCAGCCGGTAGGTTCCGCTGAGGTCGAAATAGTCCATGGCCTTGACGCCGGGCGCGCTGGCGACGGCGGCGCCGACATTGGCCGAGTTGTCCATGCTGTCGATCCAGCGCCAGCGCAGATTGAGGCGGGCCGGGCCGACCTTGTAGTCGACGCTGGTGTTCACCTTCCAGGCGGGATGGGAGATGGCGTCGGCGCTGATCTGGGCGTTGCCGATCGTGCCGGCGTAGTCGACGAAGGCGCCGCCGGCCAGGGTCTGGATGGCGTACTTGTCGGTGTAGGAGACGATGAGGTTCAGACCGAGTTCGCCCGGCGCCGTGGCCCAGCCGAAGTCCCGGAGTTCGGCCCTCCAATCCACCTGCAGATCGGCGCCGGCGGTCTCGTAGCCGGCCAGATTGAGGAGCGGCGTGGTGATGGTCGAAAAGCCGCCCGACGCCCCGCGGTTGATCAGCTGGCAATAGTAGTTCTGGGGGTCGTAGGTGGGGTTCGAGGCGTTGTCGCCGTTGAAGCAGCGCTGGGCGATGACGTCGCCGGTGATGAGACCGATCGCGTCCGTGATCTTGATCTCGTAATAGTCCAGGGACGCCGTCAGGCCGCTGAGCAGCGGGTTGTCGAAGGCCGAACGCCAGACGAGACCGGCGGTGTAGGAGTCGGCCGTCTCCTCGATCAGGTTGCGGTTACCTGACACCTGCGACTGCACCGAGGTGCCGGCGAACCGGTGGGTGTCGATGATCGTCTGCGGCACGCCCGTCGCCAGGCACAGCGCCTTGACCTGGGCGGCCTGGGAACCGGTGCGATAGGCGCTGGCGACATCGCAGGGATCGCCCAGTCCGGCCGAGATGCGCCCGACGGTGGTCCCGCTCTGCTCCGAAGGCTGGAACAGCTCGCCGACAGAGGGCGCGCGGATGGCGCGCTGGTATCCCCCGCGGACGCTGAAGCTGTCGGTCAGCTCCCAGTTGGCGCCGGCCTTGTAGGTGTGCACGCCGCCGACGGAATCATAGTCGGAGTAGCGGTAGGCCAGGTCGAGGTCGAGGCTGCGGATCAGCGGCAGGTCGCGGGCGATAGGCGCCAGGATCTCGAGGAAGAACTCCGTCGATGAGGTCTCCCCACTGGTCAGGCTGGACAGGCTGGTGGCCAGGACCGCCCCCGTCTGGCGCTGGGCGTCCGGGGAGAAGTCGTAGGTGTTCTTGCGGTAGCTGAGGCCGCTGGCGAAGCGGACCTCGCCGGCCGGGAGATCGAAAACCCGGCCCTGCAGGCTGCCCTCAACCACGGTCTGCTGCAGCTCGGTGGATTCGTGCATCTCCCGCAGCAGGTAGTCGAGGCAGTCCTGCGAGGGGCGGTCGAAGGCCAGCGGGTCGAGGCCGCCCTGGCAGAGGCTCACGCCGCCGTCGGGCGCCTCCACCAGGGAGAGGAAGGCCGCACGGTCGATATAGCCGCCCATGCGGGTGTTCTGCTCGGTCCGGCCAAAGCTGGCATAGACGTCCCAGCCGCCGTCGATGATGTCCAGATCGCCCCGCAGGCCGCCGAGCACCTGACTGACATTATAGGTGTTCTCGACGATGTCGGGCGAGTAGCGGCCCGTGTTGAAATACAGCAGCAGCGGCGCGTTCGGATCGGGCCGCGAGGCGGCGATCGTCTTCAACCCCTGGGGCAGGAAGGGATTGGTGACCGGAACATAGACGTCGCGGGTGATGGCCTGGTTACGGCCATACCAGGTCTGGTCGGCGGTATAGTGGGCGTAGTTGAACTGGCCATAGGCCTCGACGGCGTCGGTCAGATCATAGCTCACCCGCCCAAACAGGGTCTCCCGCTCCAGCGGCTGGAGCAGCGGCGCAAACTCGCCGATCGGCAGGGCCACCTGATTGTTGGCGGTGATCGTGTAGAGGCCGTCCTCCGGGAAGCGGAAGTTCTGGATCGGGTTGGTGATGGTGAACAGGGTGCCGTCGGTGTTGCGGCTGAAGGCGGCGCTGCGCAGCACCGACCCCGTCACGCCGTAGGAGGCGAACACCCCGCTGACCGCCGCCTGGGTCGGCAGGTTGGCGGCGTTGGGATAGATCAAGCCGCTCGGCAGGACCGAGGTGATGCCGCCATCGACGAAGAAGTCGCGGCTGCCCCGGTTCACCCGCTGGCGATCCATGTAGGAGGCCGAGAACATGGCATGGCCGCGCCCATCGGCGATCGGTCCGCCGGCGGCGACGCTGACGTCGAGGGTCTCGCCATCCTCCCGCTCGGTGGCGCCATACTGGGCGTCCGCCACAAGGCCGGTGAAGCGGTCGTTGAGGCGGAAGTTGACGACGCCGGCGATGGCGTCCGATCCATAGACCGCCGAGGCGCCGCCGGTGATGATCTCCACATTCTGCAGGAGGGCGCCGGAGATGGTGTTGAGATCGATCCCGCCCAGGGGATCGGAGGGCTGCATGCGACGCCCGTCCTGCAGGACCAGGGTTCGCACGGCGCCCAGGCCGCGCAGGTTGGCGTTGGCGCGGCCGCCGCGGGCCTGGCTGGTGGAATTGGCGCCGGCATTGGCCGCGAACTGCGGCAACTGGTTCAGGGTGACGTCCAGCGAGACCGGGCCCGCCGCATCCAGGGCGCCGCGCTCCAAGGTCACGATGGGGCTCTCGGCCACATAGTCCTTCCGTACGATGCGGGAGCCGGTGACGATCACCTCGCCGATTTCAATCGGCGCGGCGGCGGTCGTGAGGTCCTGGGCCTGGGCGGCGGCCGCCCAGCTGACGACCAGGGTCGAGGCTGCGCACAGCAGCGGCGCTTTGCAGAATTTCATCCAGATAATCCCCCGTTTGACCCCAATCCTGGCTTGGGGTGTCACTGGGCAGGACGAGGCGCCCCAGGGAATCCTCACCGGTTTTTTTCGGCCGTCCGCTGCGAAAACTGTCACACAGAAATGGAATGAGCGGGGCGCGCCGCGAGGGCCGTGACCTGTTCCGCACCCTCGGCCGCACGACGCTGGGGCCTGCGTTTCGGTGACCTTGAAAAGCGATCTCCACCCGCCCACGATCGTCGGCGACGGCCTGGCCGAGCTCAGCGAACGGCTGCGCAAACCCCTGATGGCCTATTTCCGCCGCCGCTCGGCCGACCCCGCCGAAGCCGAGGACATGACCCAGGAGGTCTTTGTTCGCGCCATGCGCCGGGAGGGCGAAACCGACGTGCGTTCGGCCGAGGCCTATGTGTTCACCATCGCGGCGAATCTGGCCCGCGACCGGGCCAGGACCCGGGCGGCGCGGCACGCCGGTCGGCACGTCAGTCTCGATGTGCTGGTGGCCGGCGAAGCCCCTTTCGATCTGGCCTCTGAGGATTCTTCGGCCGAAACCGTCCTGATAGAACGGGAGCGTCTTCGTCAGGCGCTGGCGGCGCTCGAGGAGTTGCCTGAGCGAACGCGGGACATCTTCATTCTATTTCGGGTCGAGAAAATGCGGCAGGCGGAGATTGCGACACGGCTGGGCGTCTCGGTGAGCGCGGTCGAAAAGCATGTCGTCCGCGCCGCCGCGCACCTGGCGCGTCGCCTGCGATGAACAGCCTGCATCCGGTCTTTCGCGACATCGGCGCGGCCGAGGACGCCACAGACGCCGCCGCCGCCCTTTGGCTGGCCAGGGACGGCGCAGGCTGGTCGCCCGCCGAGGAGGCCGCCCTTCAGGCCTGGATCGCTGGCGACGCCGCGCACGCTGAGGCCTGGGCCGGGATCGGCGAGGTCATGGGCCTGTTCGACGACCCCTCGGCGCCCGAACTGGTCCCCCTGCGGGACCAGGCGCTTCGGGCTGCCGGATCGGGCGCGCGCCGTCCCCCGGTCCTCACCCGCCGGCGACTGATCGGCGGGGGCGTGGGCGCCGGACTGGCCGCGGCCGCGGCCGGCCTCGTGGTCTTGCAGCCACAGCCCGCCTGGCGGATCTACCGCGCCGAGCCGGGGGCGCGGCGCTCCGTCGCCCTGGCCGACGGGTCGCAGCTGACCCTGGACGCCGGCGCCGAGGTGCGCGCACGCTTCACCGACGGGCGGCGAGATCTGATTCTCACCACCGGACAGGCCCGCTTCGAGGTGGCCAAGGACCCCCGGCGCCCGTTCGCCGTCGCCGTGGGCGATCACCTCGTCGTCGCCACGGGCACGGCCTTCAATATCGAACACGACGGCCATGACGCGATGGTCACGCTCCTGGAGGGCCGGGTCGAGGTTCGCGCCCGGCGAACGGGCCAGGTCGCCGCGCGGCTCCGGCCAGGCCAGGGCTACCGGCTCGCCGGCGGCGGCGAAGGGGTCCTGATCCCGCAGGCCGACGTGAAGCAGGCGCTCGCCTGGACCGACGGCCAGCTGATCTTCCAGGACGAGCGGCTCGAAACCGCGGCCCGCCGGGTCAGCCGCTATTCGCCGCAGCGCCCGATCCGCGTGTCGCCGGAGGCGGGCGACCTGCGGGTCAGCGGCGTCTTCGCCGCCGACGATGCGGACGCCTTCGTCGAGGCGGTGAGCCTCTATCTGCCCGTGGCGGCGACGCGACGGCCCGACGGATCGGTCGATCTGGCCCTCCGGCGGGCGGCCGCTCCATGACTGCAGCCTCCGGCCAGGCCCAGAGGTTCGGCTAGACATGGTCTTGGCCTCGCGCCTTGGAAGATCCCCCGCCTGGGCGGTCGCGGCCCTGGCCCTCGCCCTCCTTTCCCCCGTCGCGGCCCTCGCCCAGCCTGCGCGCGCCACAGCCTACGAGCTGGCGCCCCGGGACCTGGCCGGCGCACTGGTCTGGTACAGCCTGCAGACCGGCCGGCCGCTGATCGTCGATCCGCAGCTCACCCGGGGGCGGCGATCCGGCGCCGTCCATGGCGCCCGCACGGCCGAGGCCGCCCTGGAGCAGGTGCTGGCCGGCACGGGCCTGACCGCGACGCGGTCGCCGGGCGGCGTCGTGATGATCGGGCCGGCGGTGGCGACGGTCCATGGGCCCGCCCCGCTCGCCCCGCCCCCGACGGTCACCGAGCTGCCGGAACTGGTCGTCACCGCAGAGCGTCGTCCAAGCCTCGCCTTCGAGACGCCGATGGCCCTGTCCACCTTCTCCGGCGAGCGACTGCATCAGCTCGGCCTGACCGACATGGAGGCGGTGGCGCAACAGACGCCGGGCCTCACGGTCTCGGCCGCCTCGCCGGCCAGCGCCGGCTTCTCCATGCGGGGCGTCACCCAGGCCTCCGGCGACGCCACCCGTGAGCCTCGCGTCTCGGTCTTCCAGGATGGCGTGCCGGCTTCGAAGGAACGGGGCGCCTATTTCGAACTCTTCGATCTGGAGCGGGTCGAGGTGGTCAAGGGGCCGCAATCCACCCTCTATGGCCGCAGCGCCATGACCGGCGCGATCAATATCGTCCAGAACAAGGCTGATCCCGGTGGCGTTTCCGCCCGCCTGTGGCTGGAAGCAGGCGGCCAGGGCTGGCGTCGCATGGACGCCATGGCGAACCTGCCCCTTGGCGAGATCCTGGCCCTGCGGCTGGCCGCCGTAAGCCGCCACCGCGACGGGGACGCGCCCAATCTGCTCGGCGGCGCGGACCTCCAGGCGATCTCCACCAACGCCGGCCGCCTGGGGCTGAGCTTGCGGCCCGACTGGGGCTCGGCCGACCTGATCATCAACTACCAGCACGACCGCACCAGCGGTCCGGCCCTGAAGTCCTTCCTGTTTGCGCCGGCCGACCCGGTGTCTGGCCAGCCCCTTGGCGACCTTGACCGGTTCACCCCGCCGGCCCTGTCGGCCCAGGACGCCCAGGGACGCCCCCAGCCGCTTGGCCTGGACCGGCGACTCTTCTCGGCCAGCTTCGGGCTGGAGACAGACATCTCACCGGCGCTCACCCTGTCGAGCCTGACCTCCTATCGGCGCTTCGCCGCTGATGACCAGCAGGACGCCGACGGCCTCGCCCTGCCGATTGTGAGCCTGCTGGAGCAGACGCGGGGCGCTCAGCTCAATCAGGAGATCCGCCTCGCCTATGACCGACGCGGCGCCTGGCGGGGGTTCTTGGGCGTCAACCTCTTCGCCGAACATGGGACCCAAAGGGTGCCCATGGTGATCGATGAGCGATACCAGCTGGCGCGCATGACGGGCCGCCTGGCCAGCCCCTGGCCCCAGTCCGCAGACGCCCTGCTGCAACCCCAGTTCCTGGCCGACAGCTTGCGCGATCTCGCCGCCCGCCGGGGCTATGTGCTCGAGGGACCAACGGCGCTGGCCATCGCTGGCAATCTCAAGGCGCGCCACCTGGAGCGAACTCAGAACTACAGTGACGTCCGGGCGCTCGACATCTTCGCCGACGCCACAAGGCGATTCGGGACCAGGTGGGAGGTCTCGGCTGGCCTCCGGTTCGGCGCCGACGAGAAGACGAGCGCCGTATCGCCCGCCGTCCCGCTGGGACCCTCTGTCCTCGCCGGCGTGATTGCGGCCGCAGGCATGGATGAGCCTCGGCGCAAGGCGTTCCTTCAGCATCTGGCCGGCCCCGACGCCGGACGCCTGTCGGCGGAATGGCCGCCCTACGGCCTTCTCTTTCAGCCCACCGCCGGCAATGGCGACAAGATCGCGAGCGATCTGGATGACTCGGGCTGGAGCTGGCGCCTTGCGGCGAGATACGCGCCGAACCCCACAGTCAGCCTCTACGGGACCTATGCCCGCGGACGGCGGCCGACGGTGCTGGTCGCGGGCGCCCCGGCCGCGCCTCTGGGCCCCGCCAGGTTTGGCGTTGTGCCCGCTGAGGTGGTGGACTCCTTGGAGTTGGGCATGAAGATGCGGCCGGCCCGCCTTCGACTGGCCGTTGATGCGGCCGTCTACGCCTATGAGTATCGCGACTTTCAGACCACCCGTGTGGAGGCGGGGCAGCTCCGAACGGTAAACGCCGGTCAGGCCACCGCCCACGGCCTTGAGGTGGAGGCCACCTTCATCCCGGCGCCCGCAGCCCTGGTGGGCGTCACCTACGCCTATGGCCACGCCCGGCTGCGATCAGGCGCCATGGCGGGCAACCGCTTCCGTCTCGCACCGGACCATCAGGCGTCGATCCATGCCGAGGTCACCTGGCCCCTCGTCGGCGGCGAGCTCGCCTTTCGTCCCGTCTATAGCTGGCGCTCGAAGTTCTTCTTCTCGGACGACAATGACCGGCCGGACCTCTCCCGCGCCCTAGCGCCAGATACGGTCCAGGACGAGTGGCAGGGCGGCTATGGGCTTCTGGACCTGCGCCTGGCGTTCCAGCCTTCCGGCTCGGAATGGACCGTCACGGCGTTCACCAAAAACGCCCTCGACCAGCGTTACCTTCAGGAAGCCGGCTTCATCGGTGAGGCGCTCGGCTACTCGGCCAGCGCGCCCGGGCCTCGCCGCCTGATCGGCCTGGCGATCGAGTGGACCTGGTGAGGCGCCGATTGGCTTCGCCGCGGCTAGAGCATGATGCGATCAGACGGAACCGTCTGATCGTTGAATCAGGCTCTAAACTATGAGTCTTGAGCGCGTTCCGATAACCGGTTCCCACTTATCGGAACGCGCTCTAGACGAAGGCGCCCTTGCCGCTGGTGACCTCGGTATAGCGGTGCACCCGCACCGACTGGACCAGGCCAAAGCCGATCATCACCGTCTGCATGACGGTGCCGCCATAGGACAGCAGCGGCATGGGCACGCCCACCACCGGCGCCAGGCCCATGACCATGGCCCCGTTGATCAGCACATAGAGGGTGAAGGTCGCCGTCACCCCTGAGGCGGCCAGCCGGCCGAAATGGCTGTGGGCCAGGGCGGCGGTCCGCAGGGCCATGAAGATCACCGCGGCGAAGATGGCCAGCACCGAGGCGCAGCCCAGGAAGCCGAACTCCTCGGCCAGGGTGGCGAAGATGAAGTCGGTGTGCTTCTCGGGCAGGAAGTTCAGCTGGCTCTGCGAGCCCAGCCCATAGCCCTTGCCGAAGAAGCCGCCGGAGCCCAGGGCGATCTTCGACTGCAGGATGTGATAGCCCGAGCCGGAGGGATCGCTCTCGGGGTTGAGGAAGGTGAGCACCCGCTTGCGCTGATAGTCGTGCATCACGAACATCACCATCGGCGGCACGGCCACGATGAAGGCCAGGGCGGCCGCGGCGATGATCCGCCAGGACAGTCCCGCCAGCACGACGATGGCGCCCCCGGTCAAGGCGATCAGCATGGCGGTGCCAAGGTCGGGCTGGTGAGCCACCAGCAGCACCGGCGCGCCGATCATCAGGGCCGGAATCAGCAGCCACCAGGACAGTCGGGCCTTGTCGGCCGAGACCCCGTGATAGAAGCGCGCCAGGGCCAGGACGATGCCGACCTTCATCACTTCCGACGGCTGAAAGCTGATGAAGCCCAGGTCGAGCCAGCGGGTGGCGCCCATGCGGGTGTCACCGAACAGCTCCACCGCCACCAGCAGGACCAGGCCCAGGCCGTAGATGGGATAGGCCAGCGCAAACCAGACGCGCACGTCGAACAGGGCCAGCGCAATCATCAGGATCAGGCAGAAGCCGAAGCGGAAGAGGTGCGCCCCGGCCCAGGGCTCCCACGAGCTCCCGGCCACCGAGAACATCATCAGCGAGCCCGTCCCGGCCAGCAGGCAAAGGGCGATGACGAAGGTCCAGTCGATCTGGGTGAACTTGACCACCAGGCGGTCGCGCTCACCCGGCCGGGTCAGGGCGCTGACGGTCATGTGGGCGCCGCGGGATCGGCCGCCAGGGGCGGCCCTTCGACGGGGGCGTCTGGCGCAGCCCCGACCGGCGGCACGTCGCTGACATCGGGCATGGGCAGGGGCCGCTCAATCCGAGCGCGGATCTCGGGGTCCTTCAGCAGGGCCACCCGCATCACTTCCCTGGCCCGGGGCGCTGCGGCGGTGGCGCCGCCCTTGCCGCCATGCTGGATGATCACCGAGATCGCATATCGCGGCTCATCAATGGGGGCGAAGGCCACATAGAGATTATGGTCCTTCAGACCCCAGCGAACGCTGTCGCTGCTGCGCGAGGCCACGCCGTCATAGCTGCGGACCTGGGCCGTGCCGGTCTTGCCGGCCATCATCACATCGCCGAGGCCGAGCTGGCTCTGCCGATAGGCGGTGCCGCTGCGGTCATTGGCCACCGAGATCATGCCGGCGCGCACATAGTCCAGGTGTTCAGTGGAAAACGGCAGGGGCGGCACCTCGTCGCCCGGCGGCATCTCCACCCCGCCCACCGACTTGACCAGCCGGGGATTGAGCTGCTTGCGGCCATTGGCCAGGCGGGCGGTCATGACCGCCAGCTGCAGGCCGTTGACCGCCACATAGCCCTGGCCGATTCCGTAGCTGACGGAATCCCCGGGATGCCAGGTGGGGTCGCGCTTGACCTGGGTGCGCTTCCATTCGGTGGAGCCCACAACGCCGCTGCGCTGGCCGGGAATGCCGATGTCGAAGGTCTGGCCAAAGCCGAGCGCCTTGGCCGCCCGGGCGATGGGATCTGGCCCCATGCGCAGAGCCACCTGATAGAAGTAGACGTCGCAGGAATTCTTGATGGCGTCGTGCATGTTCTGGGGTCCGTGGCCCCCATGCCGCCAGCAACGCCAGGTCCGCCCGCCAAAATACCAGCCGCCCGAGCAGTTGATGCGCTCCTCCGGGTTGATGCCAGCGCTCAGCGCGGCCAGGGCGGTCGTCATCTTGAAGGTGGAGCCCGGCGGATAGGTGCCGCTCATGGCCTTGTCGAGCAGGGGCCGGCGCTCATAGTCGGCCAGGGCGCGGTACTCCGCCGTCGACAGGCCGCGGACAAAGCGGTTGGCGTCGAAGCTGGGCGTCGAGACCATGCACAGCAGGTCGCCGCTACGGCAGTCCATGACCACGATAGCGCCGCTCTCGTCCCCCATCACCTCCAGGGCGCGGTTCTGGATGTCCACATCCAGGGTCAGTTCGACGGTCTTGCCCGCCTGGGCCGGGATGTCGCCGTCCTGGTCGTGGCGGATTTCGCGGCCCCGGGCGTCCACCTCGACCTTCTTGGCGCCGGTGCGGCCGCGGAGATCCAGGTCGAAGGCCTTCTCGACCCCCTGGCGACCGATGCGGAAGCCCGGATGCAGCAGGATCGATTCGGAATTAGGACCGGTTTCGGTGAGATCCTCGCGGTTCACCTTGGCCACATAGCCGATCACATGGGCGAAGGCGCCGCCGTAGGGATAGACCCGCACCTCGCCCATATCGGCGGTGACATGCGGCATCTCGGGCGCCCGGATGTTGATCGCCGAGAACTGCTCCCAGGTCATGTCCTCCATGACCGAGACCGGGCGCTGGTTGGGCGTGCGCTCGAACTCGCGCATCAGCCGGGCCTGGCGATCGTCGTCCAGCGGTACGAAATGGGCCAGGGTCTTCAGCGTCGCGCCGGGCTCATGCACCCCGTCCTTGACCACCAGCAGGCGGAAGTTGGGACGGTTGGTGGCCAGCACCTCGCCATTACGATCGACGATCAGCCCGCGGGGCGGCGGCACCAGGCGGAAGTTGAACTGGTTGGACGCCGAGAGCTTCTCGTAGCGCTGGGCCTCGAGGATCTGCAGGTGGGCCAGTCGGCCGCCGAGGGCCAGCATGCCGGCGCCGGCGAAACCGCCCAGCAGGAAGCTGCGGCGGTGGAAGGTGCCCTGCCGCTCATTGACCTCGGAGAAGAAGATGGACGGCTCGCTCAATGCCGTCGCCCCCTATCGAAACCGCACATCGGCGTCATCGAACCTGTCGATGAGCCGATGCGCAAACGGATACAGCAGGATTGTGGCGAGGAATTGCCACATCACCGCCAGAAAATTGGGGGTGGCCCGGGCGGTGAGCTGGGTGATCAGGAAGGCGACCAGCTCGGCCACGGCGCAGGCGACCGCGAACCAGGCCCACATCATCGGGCGGCTCTGGCCGACCATCATCGAGCGCGCGCCCAACACCGCCCCATAGGCCACCAGCAGGGACAGCGCCCAGAGCCCTATGGGGCCGCCCCAGAAGAGGTCGAGGAACAGGCCCAGGAACAGCACCCCGAAGGGCGCCAGCATGGAGGGTCGGATCACCGCCCAGGCGAAGGCCGGGACCATGCAGAAGACCGGCTCCGGCAGGCCCCAGCCGAAAACCCGCACCGGCAGGCTGA
>NZ_JAUSLG010000079.1 GCF_030646615.1 Phenylobacterium sp.
CCCCCGCCCCCGCCGCCGCCTCCCCCGCCGCCTCCCGCGGCGTATGAAGCCCGGCAGTTCGTGGTCTACTTCCCGTTCGATCAGTACATCCTGACGCCGGAAGCCCAGGCCGTGGTCTCCGAGGCCGCCAACTACGCCCAGGGCGGCAACGCCACCCAGGTCGTCGTGATCGGTCACACCGACTCCTCCGGCTCGCCGGCGTACAATGTCCGCCTGTCGGAACGTCGCGCCAAGGCCGTGGCTGACCAACTGGTCGGCATGGGCGTCAACCAAGGCGCGCTGCAAGTCGACTGGAAGGGTGAGAGCCAACTGGCTGTCCCGACCGGCGACGGCGTGAAGGAACCGCTGAACCGTCGTTCGACCATCGACATCAACTTCTGATATCGATCTTCGACTGGCGCCAAGCCAACCGATGGGGAGCCCGGCCGCAAGGCCGGGCTCCTTTCGTTTGTGGGTCTGGCGACGCCAGAAACGCGCAGATCAGCCGAAGACCAGGATCCAGAGGCCGATCAGGGCGAAGGACCCGGCCGCCAGGCCGCGGATGAGCTTGAGGGGCAGGCGTCCCGCGGCGGCTTCGCCCAGCAGGACCACCGGCGCATTGGCCAGCATCATGCCGGCGGTGGTGCCCGCCGTGACCAGGAGCACATTCTGGAACTGGGCGCCCAGGGCGGCGGTGGCCACCTGAGTCTTGTCCCCCATCTCCACGAAGAAGAAGGCGACCGTGGTCGTCCAGAAGATCGAGGCCCCGTCGCGCCGCGTCGGCGCTTCGTCATCGTCCAGCCTGTCGGGAATCAGCGCCCAGGCGGCGAAGGCCAGGAACAGCCCGCCCAGAATCCAACGCATCCAGGGCCCCTGGAGCCAGGCGGCCGCCACGGCGCCGAGACCCGCCGCCAGGGCGTGGTTGGCCAGGGTGGCCACGAAGATGCCGCCGATGATCGGCCAGGGCTTGCGGAACCGCGCCGCCAGCAGCAGGGCCAGCAGCTGGGTCTTGTCGCCGATCTCGGCGATGGCCACCAGGCCGGTGGATATGAGGAAGGCTTCCAATGTCATGTCCCGGCGGGGTCGGACGGCGCATACCAATGGCGATCGACGCCTCCGACCCCGCATGGTCGACGCGCGAAAGCCAAAGGTCTCGCCAAGCTCAATCCGCCGGACGCGCCATGCCGGAAGGGCCAGGACCCCGTCGGCAAGTCTGTTGACGCGCCCCCCGCTGGAGATACGGGCGGCTACTCCCCAATGACAGGCCGTGGCGTAGCTTCTTGCGCCCCCGATGGCAAGCCGGCGCCTGGCGTATGGGCGTTTCCAGCCCGGCCGTGCGGACCGATTGTCACAGTCGCGTGAAGGCTGGAGGCCTGCCGCGCCGGAAACCCCATTGGGATCAGTGGGCGGACTCGCCGTGTTAAGATCTCGGTAACGAAAATCCCTGGGGGCGAACCGTCGCACCCCGTTGACGAGTCATTAGGCTCTGTGGCCCCATATAGTGGTGTCGTCAGGTTGACGGCCACAAGATATAGCGGTGGGGCGGAATATCGGGCATGGGCTCGAAGCCCCTGAAAGTTATGGGTTTTGGCCATGAGCGGCAGTGAAGCAGCGATTTTGAAGGTTTCTGAGGCGGCTTCGGCGGCGCAAGACCGAGCCGAGCGCCCCCAACTCCAGCTGGTTCGCAAGGTGGAGGTCGACCGCAGCCGCGACGCCCTGCTGACCGAGTTCGGCAAGACCACGCTGGAGGATCGCTACCTGCTGGCCGGCGAGTCCTATCAGGACATGTTCGCCCGGGTGGCCACGGCCTTCGCCGACGACGCCGACCACGCCCAGCGAATCTATGACTACATCTCCAACCTCTGGTTCATGCCCGCCACGCCGGTGCTGTCCAATGGCGGCGCCGACCGTGGCCTGCCGATCTCCTGCTTCCTGAATGCGGTGCGCGACAGCCTCGACGGCATCCAGGGGGTGTGGAACGAGAATGTGGCGCTCGCCTCCAATGGCGGCGGCATCGGCACCTATTGGGGCGGCGTCCGCTCCATCGGCGAGAAGGTCAAGGGCGCAGGCCAGACCAGCGGCATCATCCCCTTCATCCGGGTGATGGACTCCCTGACCCTGGCCATCAGCCAGGGCTCCCTGCGCCGGGGCTCGGCGGCGGTCTATCTCGACGTCCACCACCCGGAGATCGAAGAGTTCCTGGAGATCCGCAAGCCGTCCGGCGACTTCAACCGCAAGTCGCTGAACCTGCACCACGGCATCAGCATCTCCGACGAGTTCATGGAGGCCGTCCGGGCCGGCGAACTGTTTGGCCTGCGCTCGCCCAAGACCAATGAGGTGATCCGCGAGGTGGACGCGCGCTCCCTCTGGCAGAAGATCCTCGAGATCCGCCTGCAGACCGGCGAGCCCTATCTGATCTTCTCCGACACCGTGAACCGCTCCATGCCGCAGCATCAGCGCGAGCTGGGGCTCAAGGTCCGCCAGTCGAACCTGTGCTCGGAGATCATGCTGCACACCGGCGTCGACCACCTGGGCAAGGACCGCACCGCGGTCTGCTGCCTGTCATCGGTGAACGCCGAAAAGTTCCTGGAATGGCGCGATCATCCGACCTTCATCGAGGACGTGATGCGCTTCCTCGACAATGTGCTGCAGGACTTCATCACCCGCGCCCCGGGCGAGATGGACAACGCCGTCTACGCCGCGATTCGCGAGCGTTCGGTGGGCCTGGGCCTGATGGGCTTCCACACCTTCCTGCAGGCGCAGAACGTGCCCTTCGAGAGCGCGCTGGCCAAGTCGTGGAACATGCGCCTGTTCAAGCACCTGCGCCGGCATTGCGACGCCGCCAGCCGCCGGCTGGCAGAAGAGCGCGGCCCTTGCCCGGATGCGGCCGAGCGCGGCGTCATGGAGCGGTTCTCCCACAAGCTGGCCATTGCGCCGACCGCGTCGATCTCGATCATCTGCGGCGGCACCAGCGCCGGCATCGAGCCGATCCCGGCCAACATCTATTCGCACAAGACCCTGTCGGGCACCTTCGCCGTCCGGAACCCCTATCTTGAGCGCCTGCTCGAGGAAAAGGGCCTGAACACGCCAGCCGTCTGGGACACCATCCTGGAGAACGAAGGCTCGGTGCAGCACCTCGAGGGCCTGAGCGACGACGAGAAGGATGTCTACAAGACCGCCTTCGAGATCGATCAGCGCTGGATCGTCGAACTGGCGGCCGACCGCACCCCTGACATCTGCCAGTCCCAGTCGGTGAACCTGTTCCTGCCCGGCGACGTCGACAAGTGGGACCTGCACATGCTGCACTGGATGGCGTGGGAGCGGGGCTGCAAGTCCCTCTACTATCTCCGGTCCAAGTCCGTGCAGCGGGCCTCGCACGCCGGGGCTGCGGTGGCCGCCGTCGGCATCGTGCCCGCCATGGCGCCGCCCAAAGACGGCCGCACCGACTACGAGGAATGCCTGGCCTGCCAATAGGTCAGACTAGAGTTTAGAGCCTGATCGAATCGCCGGCGCCTTCCTGAGGCGCCGGCGTTTTCCTGCGCCCGTGACGCGTGCACGACCCCGTGACCGACTCGCCCGGGAACCTCTGTCACCTTCCCCACATTGAAACGACATGGAAGCATGTCATCTGCCACACTGCGGTAGATGAGGGGACAGGGAGAGTAGCAAGTGCGGGCTTCGGCGGGTTTGGCCATCATCATGGGGTTTGGTGTTGCGACGTCTGTGACGGCGCAAGATTTCAACGCCGCGACCCTGAATGCTGAATCTACGCAGGTCGCCTTTGACTTGATGGACGCCGCTTTTGCGCCGCAGTCCGTCTTCCGTGAATTTGATGAAAAGGTGACGACGCCCGAGGCCTTCGCCGTGGGGCAGGGCCCGGTACGCTGGCGCTCCGGCACGGTGCCCCTCGGCGTCACCGAGGGCGGCGCGGTCGATTCCCTGCGGATCAGCGTCGGCGGGCCCCTGCGCGGCCCCGGCGGCCTGCCGCTCAATCCCGAACGGGCGGAATTCGACGCCCAGGCCTATGAGGTCGCCATGGTCCGCGATTGGCCGGGCGCCGTGAAGTTCGCCGCCGGCGACTATGACGTCGATGTCTCGCCCCATGCCGGCCTCGGCTTCGGGGCCGGCGGCGGTCAGGCCGAGGCCGGCGCGCAGGTGCGTCTCGGCCAGAACCTGGACAATGAGGTGGAAGACCGCCTCAACGCCATGGGCGTGCGCGACGGGGACGCCTTTGGCAAGACCGGGCGCTGGTACCTGTTCGCCGCCGCCAGCGGTCGGGCCGTGGGCCTCAACATGCTTCGCGACGACAATGGCTGGGATCAGGCCGGCTGGTCCACCGATCGCTCCAGCGCCCTGATCGGCGACGCTCATGTGGGCGTCGGCTGGCGCAAGGGCCCGCTCCAGGCCGCCCTCGGCTATGTCCACCGCGAGGTGAAGGGCCAGCACATGATCTGGGGCCAGCAAACCCGCGACGACCAGATCGTCGCCCTGTCCTTTTCGATCAAGCCGCAGAACTAGAGCGCGTTTCCCCCGATACCTGGTTATCGGACCAAAACGCGCTCCAGACTTGGAGTCCAGCGGCGTCAGCCGGCATGGTCTGGCTGGGCTTCGGGCCGGGCCGCCCGGAAGGCGGGAAGTCCCACGCAGGCCGACTCCACCGCAAGAAGCCGCCGATAGGAGTCCAGCGACACATCGAATCGCCGCGCGTTCCTGAGCGCCGGCACAAGATGCAGGTCCGCCCAGCCGGGCGCCTCGCCATAGCAGAAGGGAAAGGGGTCTGGCCGCTGGGCCAACATGGCTTCCAGGCGGCCCAGGCCTTCTTGGGTCCAGTGCGCGATCCAGGCCGCTTCGCCGGCCGGCCCGGCGCCCAGCGTCTCCGTCACGAAGCGACGCACGCGACTCACCGTCACCGCGTGCATCTCCGAGGCGATGAACAGGGCGAAGCTGCGCGCCTGCGCCCGCAAAAAGGGTCTGGGGAGAGCAACGGCGGGTCTGGGAAGGTTTCCTCCAGGAAGGCGAGGATGGCGCCGGATTGGGCGATGATCTGGCCCTCGCCCAGGTCCAGGGCGGGCATCAGGCCCTGGGGGTTTATCCTGTCATAGGCGCCCTCGGGCATGGCGGGAACAGACACATACTCATAGGCTAGCCCCTTCAGACCCAAGGCGATGCGCACGCGCTCGCCGGCCGAGTTCCTCTGATAGGTGTAGAGCTTCATCCAGCGATTCCCCTTGCCGAGGGCGGCTGCGCCCCCCAGGCGACCAGGCCTGGTTTACGCGCGTGGCGCCTTGGCCTGTCTACAGCTTGTGGCTCGGCGGGCGTTGTTAACAACATATTGGGGTTAGCGACGGATTGTCCTCTGGAGATCGCCCCAATCGCTGATAACGTTATCGGCGCGAACCTAGCTCTGTCTGCTCATCGAGGGAGTCACGCCGTGACCGACGCCAACCTCCACGCCCTGCCGGGTCTGCTCACGCCCTCCTATGCGTACAAGCCCTTCCGATACCCCTGGGCCTACGACTATTGGAAGAAGCAGCAGCAGGTCCACTGGATGCCTGAAGAGGTGCCCCTGGGCGAGGACGTCAAGGATTGGGCGGCCAAGCTGAACGACAAGGAGCGGGCCCTGCTGACGCAGATCTTCCGCTTCTTCACCCAGTCCGATGTCGAGGTGAACGACAACTACATGGAGCGCTACGGTCGGGTGTTCAAACCGACCGAGGTGAAGATGATGCTGGCCTCGTTCTCCAACATGGAGACGATCCACATCGCAGCCTATGCGCTGCTGCTCGAGACGATCGGCATGCCGGACTCCGAGTTCACCGCCTTCCTGGATTACCAGGAGATGCGCGACAAGCATGACTACATGCAGCAGTTCGGCGTCGATTCGAACGCCGACATCGCCCGCACCCTGGCCATGTTCGGCGGCTTCACCGAGGGGCTACAACTTTTCGCCAGCTTCGCCATGCTGATGAACTTCCCCCGCCACAACAAGATGAAGGGGATGGGCCAGATCGTCTCCTGGTCGGTGCGCGACGAGAGCCTGCACTGCGAGGGCATCATCCGGCTCTATCACGCCTTCAACGCCGAGACGAAGGTGGTCACCAAGTCGGTGGCCGACGACATCGTCGACTGCTGCAAGACCGTGGTGGGCCTGGAGGACAAGTTCATCGACCTGGCCTTCGAGGCGGGCGAGGTCCAGGGCATGACGCCGGCTGACATCAAGGCCTATATCCGCTTCATCGCCGACTGGCGCCTGCGCCAACTGCACCTACCCGAGGTCTATGGAGTGAAGGAAAACCCGCTGCCGTGGCTGCAGTCGATGCTGTCGGGGGTGGAGCACGCCAACTTCTTCGAGGCCCGCTCCACCGAATATTCCAAGGCCGCCACCAAGGGCCAATGGCACGGGGACTCCGGCGTCTGGTCGGAATTCGACCGCCTGCTCAACAAGCGCACGGACAATACGCTGCCGGCGGAGTAGGGGAGCATTTCGCCGCGTTGCGGCGTCGTCGGCCCTAACGTCCCGTCATGGTCGGGCTTGACCCGACCATCCATGAACACCGGCCCTGCCAAGTGGGCATGGCCCCTCGGGTCAAGCCCGAGGGTGACGTCGTGTGGGACTTAGCCCCAGGGGCCGCCCTTCGAGCGCCGGGTGATCGGCACCGCCGTGCCGACGGCGCGGGCCGCCCGCTGGACGGGGGCGGCGACCTTGCCGGCCATGTCCATCAGGGCCTTCACCCGGTTCTGGGTGGCCGGGTGGGTGGAGAACAGATTGTCCGCCCCGCGGCCCGACAGGGGGTTGATGATGAACATCTGTCCGGTGGCCGGGTTGCGCTCGGCCGGCAGGTTCACCGTGCCGCGGGCATAGTGCTCGATCTTCTGCAGGGCGTCGGCCAGGGCTTCCGGGTCGCCGCAGATCTCGGCCCCGCCGCGGTCGGCCTCATATTCCCGGGCGCGGCTGATGGCCATCTGCACCAGGCTGGCGGCCATGGGCGCCAGGATCATGAGCGCGATGGTCCCGATAATGCCGCCCGGGCGCTCCCGGTCATTGCCGCCGAAGAACAGGGCGAAATTGGCCAGGGCCGAGATGGCGCCGGCCACGGTGGCGGTCACCGTCATGGTCAGGGTGTCGCGGTTCTTCACATGGGCCAGTTCGTGGGCCATCACGCCGCGCACCTCGCGGCGATCTAGCATGCGCAGCAGGCCCTGGGTGGCGGCGACCGCGGCGTTCTCCGGATTGCGGCCGGTGGCGAAGGCGTTGGGCTGGTCGGTGGCCATCACATAGACCTTGGGCCGGGGCAGGCCGGCGCCGTCGGCCATGTCGAAGACGTCGCGCACATAGTTGCGGACCAGGGCCTCGGGGTGGGTCTCGTCCACCGGCTGGGCGCCGTGCATCTTCAGCACGATCTTGTCGGAGTTCCAGTAGCTGAACAGGTTCATGCCCCCGGCCAGGACCAGCGCGATCAGCATGCCGCTGGCGCCGCCGATCATGAAGCCGATCCCCATGAACAGGGCGGTCAGGGCGGCCAGGAGGGTGAAGGTTCTCAGGTGGTTGTGCATCTTGCGTTCAGCAGTTGTTCCAGGCGCCAGATATGGGGAGGCGGACGGGATTTGCGCAAGATCGCTGTGTGATCTGGCATCTCGAAACCGTCGCCGAGCGGCGCTATGATCGCCCATGACAATGACCAACGATCCCGCCGCCATCGTCGCGCGGCTCACCGAGGAATACCTGGCCTCGGTCAAGGCCCTGCGGGGCGCCCTGCAACGCTTCCTGGACAAGGGTGAGATCCCTGATCCGGCCCTGCGGGCCAAAGGCGCCTTCACCTATCCGGAGCTTCGGCTCAGCTGGCCGCGGGGCGAGGCGTTTCCCAGGCTCGCCCGGGCCTATGCGCGGCTGTCGGCGCCCGGCGACTACGCCGTCACCGTGACGCGGCCCGACCTGTTCGGCGACTATCTGGTCGAGCAACTGACCCTGCTGATGGCCGACTTCAATGTCGCCGTGGAGGTGGGGCGCTCTGACCAGGAAATCCCGTTTCCCTATGTGCTGGACGGGACGGTGGACCTGGCCAAGGCCGATGTGGGCGCCGCCGAGATCGCCCGGCACTTCCCCACCACCGAGCTCGCCCATATCGGCGACGAGATCGCCGACGGCTTCTGGACGCCGGCCCTGGAGCAGGCGCGCCCGCTGGCCCTGTTCGACGGCCTGCGCACCGACTTCTCCCTGGCCCGCCTGGCGCACTATACCGGCGCCCCGGCCGAGCACGTGCAGCCCTACATCCTGTTCACCAACTACCACCGCTATGTGGACGAGTTCGTCGCCTGGGCCTGCGCCCAACTGAAGGCCGGCGGCCCCTATACCGCCCTGTCGGCGGCCGGGCGGGTCGTGGTGACAGCAGAGACCGAAAATCCCGAGATGGTGGTGGCTGAGGCTCCCTGGCGGCGCCACCAGATGCCCGCCTACCATTTGATGGCCCAGGATGGCCGCGGGGTCACCCTGATCAATATCGGCGTCGGCCCGTCCAACGCCAAGACCATCACCGACCACCTGGCGGTGCTGCGGCCCCAGGCCTGGCTGATGATCGGCCATTGCGGCGGCCTGCGCGGCAGCCAGACCATCGGCGACTATGTCCTGGCCCACGCCTATCTGCGCGACGACCATGTGCTGGATGACGTCCTGCCGCCGGAAATCCCCATCCCGCCGATCGCCGAGGTGCAGGTGGCCATGAACCGGGCCGCCGAACGGGTGACCGGCGAGGCCGGCGACCTGCTCAAGCGCCGCCTGCGCACCGGCACGGTGGTCACCACCGAGGACCGGAACTGGGAGCTGCGCTATTCTCTCTCGGCCCTGCGGTTCAACCAGTCCCGGGCCGTGGCCATCGACATGGAAAGCGCCACCATCGCCGCCCAGGGCTACCGGTTCCGGGTGCCCTACGGCACCCTGCTGTGCGTGTCTGACAAGCCCCTGCATGGGGAGATCAAGCTGCCCGGCCAGGCCAACGCCTTCTATGAGCGGGCCATCGGCCAGCACCTGCAGATCGGCCTGGCGACGCTGGACCTGCTGCGCGAGGAGGGCCCCCGGCTGCATTCGCGCAAGCTGCGCAGCTTCGATGAGCCACCCTTCCGCTGATCCTAACGGGTCAGGAACTCAACCACGGCCTCGCCCAGCTCCGGCGTCGCGGCTGCGGCCCGGTGGTCGCCAGGCACGATGACCAGTTCGCCCTGCGGCAGGAGATCGACCAGTTCGTGGGGCGAGCCGTTATCCCGGTCGGCGTCGCCGCAGACCACCAGGGTCGGGACCTGGATCGCCGCGATCTGGTCTGCGGTGGTTTCCTGGAAGGCGGCCAGCACGCCGAGCATGGCCTGGGGGTTGAGGCCCATCTCGGCCATCAGGGCCTGGATGAACTTGCCGGCCCGGGGGTCGCGGGCGTTCGCGCCGTTGCGGATGGAGTCCTCGAACATGGCCGCCCGGGCGCCGGCCTCCATGATCCCGGAAGCGCCCATGCCGCCCAGCGCCATCTTCCGGGGCGCCAGGCCGCCGATCACCGCGCGGACGGAGGTCCGCGCGCCCAGGGAATAGCCCACCAGGTCGAAGTCGCTCAGGCCCAGATGGGCGATCAAGGCCGCCTGATCCCTGGCCAGCACGTCCTGCGGCCACGCCTCGGCCTCCACCGGCGCGCCGGATTGCCCATGGCCCCGGAGGTCCGGGGCGATCACCTGGAAGCCCGCGGCCACCAGCCGGTCGGCGTGGCCCGGCAGGAACCAGTTCTGTGGGCCGCTGGAGAAGAAGCCGTGCAGCAGCACGACGGGGCGGCCGACGCCGGCGGTATGGACGGCGATCTCGACGCCGTCGAAGCTCTGGAATCGGGTGGTCTGCGGCTCTGTCATGGCCGCCAGCCTGTGGCGCCGCGGCCGCGGCGTCCAGGGCCTGGATTTCGATCCGGTCCGGCGCTAGAGGCGGTTGATGGAACGACATATCGACTTCGAAGGCATCGAGAACTTCCGCGACTTCGGAGGTTACGACACCGCCTGCGGCCGGGGCCTGCGCGCAGGCCTGCTCTATCGCTCGGCCAATCACGGACGCGCCACACCGCCTGACCTGGCGCGGCTGCGGGCGCTGGGAATTTCGGTGGTTGTCGATCTGCGCCGACCCGCCGAACGGGCGCGGGAGCCCTCCCTGAGGCCGGAAGGCTTCATGGCTCACGTGATCGAGAACGACCTGGGGGAACCTGGCGACCCGTGGCTGGCGGCCCTCAAGACGTCCGACATCAGCACCGACTTCTTCCGGGCCGACGGGGTTCGATTCTATCGGGAAGCCCCATTCGAAGCCCGTCATCTGGACCTGTTCTCGCGCTATTTCCGCGCCCTGTCGGCCTCTGAAGGGCCGGTCCTGGTGCATTGCGTGGCGGGCAAGGACCGCACCGGCATGCTGTGCGCTCTGACCCATCACATGGCTGGCGTCCATGACGATGACCTGATCGCCGACTATCTTCTGACCAATGACGAGACCCGCATCGCCCGGCGCATCCCCTTCATGATGGACTTCGTGGCCGAGCACGCCGGCCGCGCGCCCACCGAGGAGGCGGTGCGCACGGCGTTGAGCGTCCATCCGGAATATCTGCAGGCCGCCTTCGCCGTCATGCGTGACCAGTGCGGGTCTCTCGACGGCTATCTGGAGCAGGCGCTGGGCGTGGACGGCGCCATGCGTGAGGCCATCGCCCAACGGATCCTGGCCTAGGCGGCGTCCTGCGCCTGGCGGGTGTACTGCGGAAAGAACATCCGCATCATCCGCTCGCCATAGGCCACGAGATTCGGATAGGCCCAGGCGGCGTCCCGCACCGGCGAGGGGAAGGCCTCGCAATAGATGCCAGCAAGAAAGCTGAAGGCCGCGGCGTCCACTGAGGTGGGACGCTCGCCCATGACGAAGACCTTGTCGCCCAACACCGTTGACAGGGCGGCCAGGGAGCGATCGGCCAGGGCGGCGATCTCGGCCAGGCTGTGACGGGCCACCCCTTGGGCGGTCATGGCGTGTCGCACCTCGTCCAGCACCTCGGCGCGCACCTGTTCCCGGGCCGGTTCGGGCACGTCGTCGAAGAAGTGCGCCGGTCCATGGGCGAAGTTCTGCGGGATCAGCCAGCGGCAATAGCCCAGGGCCCAGCCCAGGTGATCCTCGATCATCCGCTCCGTGGCCCAGGCCTGGGCGCGCTCGGCCGGCGAGAGGCCCTCATCGAAGTCGAGGCCATAGGTCTCTTCCAGATGCAGGCGGATGAAGGTGGAGTCGGCCACCACCCGGCCGCCGTCGTCGAGATAGGGCAGCTTGCCCTTGGGCGCCTTGTCCAGGTCGCCGGCCACCTTGAGATAGCCAAGGCCCGCCATCTTCAGTTGGACTTCGGTCTTCATCACATAGGGGCTGGGGTCGGGCAGGCCGAAAGCTGGGCCGAAGCCATAGAGCGTGATCATGATGGGGTCCTCCGCGTCCATCAGAGCGTGATAAGGACCCTCTCCTGTCAGCGTCTTGTCAGCAGTCTTGTCGAGCTTTGGAGGAACCGGATGCGCCGGGCCGACCGCCTGTTTCAGATCATCCAGATTCTGCGCCGCCGCCGCCGCCCGGTGACCGGCGCCGAGCTCGCTCGCGAGTTGGAGACTTCGGTTCGCACCCTCTATCGCGACATGGCCGACCTGATCGCCCAGCGGGTGCCGATCCGGGGCGAGGCCGGAGTCGGCTATGTGCTGGAGGATGGCTTCGACATGCCGCCCCTTATGCTGACGGCCCAGGAGCTGGAGGCCGTGCTGCTGGGCGCCCAGTGGGTCGGCGGCCGCGGCGATCCGGATCTCGCCCGCGCCGCCCAGGACCTGGTGGCCAAGATCGCCCAGGTGATCCCGGCGGAGCTGCGTCCCTTCATCAGCTCCTCGCCCCTGATGGCCTCGGGCCGCCACGACGCCGCCCGCGACGCCCTGGACATGGCCCAGCTGCGCGCCTGCCTGCGGGATCAACGCAAGGTCGCCCTGGACTATCGCGACGAGCTTGGGGTGGTGACCACCCGGGTGATCTGGCCCGTGACGATCGGCTATTTCGACACCACGCGGCTGATCTGCGCCTGGTGTGAACTGCGCCAGGGCTTCCGTCATTTCCGCACCGATCGGGTGGTGAGCGCGCAGTTCCTGGACGAGAAATACCCGCGGCCCCGGGCGCAGCTGTGGGCGGAGTGGCGAAAGACCCTGCCAAACGCGGCGAGTTAGGGGAGTGGATCTTGGGCGGGACCGGGACCCGAGGCGCCTGAAAAGCCTACGCCCGGCGACGACCTCCGCGTCGTCGCCGGGCGCTTCCAGGGGCTGAACCTCCGACAAGGTCCAGCGACAAGATTTGCGCTCGGGCGCCCTCTCGGCCTAATCACCTCGCCGTGAAATCAGGTCGTCACCCGGAGGTCGCCATGCAGAGCTTTCAACCCCCCCGCCGCATCCTCATGGGGCCTGGCCCCTCCGATGTGAGCCCGCGGGTGCTGGCGGCCCTGGCCCGGCCGACGATCGGCCACCTGGACCCGGCCTTCCAGGGGCTGATGGAGGAGATCAAGGCGGCCCTGTCGCGGCTGTTCAATGCGCCAGATCACATCTGCGTGCCCCTGCCGGCGCCCGGCACGGCGGGCATGGAGGCGGCCCTGATGAACCTGCTGGAGCCCGGCGACCTGGCGGTGATCTGCGTCAACGGCGTGTTCGGCGCGCGGATGGTCGACATGGCCGGCCGCGCCGGCGCCGAGGTGGTCACGGTGGACGACGAATGGGGGACCCCGGTGGACCCGGCCAAGGTCGAGGCCGCCCTGGCCGGCCGTCAGGCCAAGGTGCTGGCCTTCGTCCACGCCGAAACCTCCACCGGCGTGCGCAGCGATGCGGCCAGCCTCTGCGCCCTGGCCCGAAAGTATGGTGCGCTGTCCATCGTCGACTGCGTGACGTCCCTGGGGGGCATCGCCGTGGATGCGGCCGCCTGGGACGCCGACGTGGTCTATTCCGGCACCCAGAAGTGCCTGTCGGCGCCCCCTGGCCTCTCGCCGGTGGCCTTTTCGAAGCGGGCCGTGGCCGCCATCGCCGCGCGCAAGGAAAAGCCCAGAAACTGGCTCTACGATATCGGCCTCCTGATGAGCTACTGGGGCGGGGAGGGCGGCCGGACCTATCACCACACCGCCCCGATCAACGCCCTCTATGGCCTGCACGAGGCCCTGGTCGCCCTGTTCGAAGAGGGCCAGCAGGCGGCCTTTGTGCGCCACGCCCGCATGCACGAGTCCCTGGTGGCCGGGCTCGAGGCCCTGGGCCTGGAGATGCTGGTGGCGCCGGCCGACCGCCTGCCGCAGCTCAACACGGTCAAGGTCCCCGAAGGCGTCGATGAGGCCGCCGTCCGCACCCACGTGCTCGAACACTGGAATCTGGAGATCGGCGCGGGCCTTGGACCTCTCAAGGGCAAGGTCTGGCGGATCGGCCTGATGGGCGCCTCGGCCAGTCCCTGGCATGTCCGCCTCTGCCTCACGGCCCTGGCCGAGGCCCTGGCGGTCCAGGGGTTCGCCGGCGCCAAGGACAAGGCCCTGGCGGCCGCCGACGCCAAGCTGGCGGCCTGATCAAGACTTAGAGTTTAGAGCCTGATGCGATCAGACGGTTCTGTCTGAACGCATCATGCTCTAAGGCGCGATCATGCGTCGTGTCGTCCAGATCGCCGCCCCCTGGCGTGATCCCGCCCTGGCCCTGGCCGCCCTGGCGGACGAGGCCTGGAGTCTGTGCCTGCTGTCGGACGGCGGCGGAGAGCGCGGACGCTGGTCCTATCTGACGGCCCGCCCGCAGCGGGTGCTGGTGGTCGAGGCCGCCGAGGCCCGCGATCCCTTCGCCGCCCTGGCCAGCCTGATCCCCGAGGGCGACAGGCTCGCCGACGGGCCGCCCTTCCAGGGGGGCGTGGCGGGCCTGGCGACCTATGAACTCGGGTCCCGCGGCCAGGGTTTGGAGCTGGCGGCCCACCCCGACTGGCCGCACCTGGCCGCGGCGCTCTATCCGGCCGTCCTGGCCTTCGATCATCAGGCGCACAGGGTGTTGGCCATCGGTCGCGGCGAGAGCCAGGCCCAGGCCCATACCCGGGCCGAAGCCCTGCTCCAGGCCCTGGAGGTCGAACCGCGCCCTTCTCCGGCGGTCCCCTTGGCCGGCCCTATGATGGTCGCCCCCGGCGGCGCCTATGAGGCCGGGGTGGCTGACGTGGTCGGCCGGATCGCCGCCGGTGAGATCTTCCAGGCCAATATCGCCCGCCTCTGGACCGGGGCCCTGACCGCAGGGGCGAGCCCCTACGACCTGTTCGCCAGCCTCGCCCGACGTTCCGCCGCCCCCTTCGCGGCCTATCTGCGGCTGCCGGGACGGGCGGTGGTGTCCAACTCGCCCGAGCGCTTCGTCGCCCTGCGCCGGGGGCCTGCGGGCCTGACCGCCGAGACCCGTCCGATCAAGGGCACCCGGGCGAGGGGCCGTGACGCCGCTCAGGACGCCACCTTGGCGGCCGACCTGCTGGCCAGCCCCAAGGACCGGGCCGAGAACCTGATGATCGTCGACCTGATGCGCAACGACCTGGCCCGGGTCTGCCGGCCGGGCACAGTGCGGGCGCCGGAGCTGTTCGCCATCGAGAGCTTCGCCAATGTCCACCATCTGGTGTCCACGGTGACCGGGGTGATGCAGGCGGGCCGCGGCGCGGCGGACCTGTTGCAGGCGGCCTTTCCGCCGGGCTCCATCACCGGCGCGCCCAAGATCCAGGCCATGAAGGTGATCGCCGGGCTGGAGCCGCCCAGGGGCCCCTATTGCGGCTCGATCTTCTGGGCCGGCGCCGATGGCGCCTTCGACTCCAGCGTGCTGATCCGCACGGCCGCCTGTGTAGAGACGGGCGGGGGGTGGCAGGTGGAGGCCCGGGCCGGCGCCGGCCTGGTGGCCGACAGCGATCCCGTCGCCGAGCGGCTGGAGACCGAGGCCAAGATCTCCGCCCTGCTGGCGGCCCTCTCCTCTGACTCGCGAGGCGCAGCATGACCCTGCCCCTGGACGACCGTGGCCTGCTGCTGGGCGATGGGCTTTTCGAGACCCTGCTGGTGGTCGACGGGGCGCCGGTCTGGTGGGGCGAACACATGGCCAGGCTGCGCCGAGGTTGCGTGGCGCTTAGCCTGCCCGAACCGACAGAGGACGAGGCCAAGGCCGCCGCGCGGCAGGTCATCGATGACGGGGCGGGCCATCCGCGGGCGGCCCTGCGGCTGACCTGGACAGCGGGGTCCGGCGGGCGAGGCCTGGACCGGCCATCGATGCTCAGCCCCCGACTGCTGGCGAGCCTCGCGCCTGCGCCGCGACCCACCAAGCCCCTGCGACTGGCGATCGCCCAGGTGCGCCGCAACGCCGGTTCCCCGACCTCGCGGCACAAGACCCTGGCCTATCTCGACAATGTGCTGGCCCGGCGGGAGGCGCAGGTCGCCGGCGCCGACGAGGCGGTGATGCTCAATACGGCGGGCGAGGTGGCCTGCGCCGCGGCGGCCAACATCTTCTGGATGGAGGACGGCGAGGTCTTCACCCCGGCCCTGGACTGCGGCGTCCTCGACGGCCTGGCCCGGGCGGCGGTGATGGCCCGGGCGGCGGCCCTGGGCGCAGCGGTGCGCGAGGTGCGGGCCGGAGCTGAGGGGCTGGGGCGGGCCGAGGCTGTCTTCCTGACCAACAGCCTGATGGGGCTACGGCCGGCGGCGACCCTGGACGGGCGACACCTCAAAAAGCCGCCGCTGCTCGATGCTCTGGCGGCCGATCTGCCTTAATGTTCGAGCCGCTCTAAGCGCAAAGTCGCACTCAGCAGTCGGTGCAGTTGACCATCTCCATCTTGCGCGGGCGCAGATAGTATTTTTCCTTGAAGTTCAAGGCGTTGGGAATGGCGTACTTGATCGCGGAATCGAAGTTGTAGGTCATCTCGCTCATGACAAGGGTGTCATAGGCGACCATCAGGTTCGCGGGCAGGCCCGATACCGTCGCGCCCTTGCCATAGGCGCTCAGGCCCTTGCCGTGGCTCCAGACGACCTTGGGAACACCGTTGGCGTCGGCGCGGATCGCCGTGACCCGGATGCTCATGCCGCTGGACGAGAAGGGCGCTAGAATCTCGTCGGCGACGGAGAACAGGTCGTTCAGCTCGGCGCGGTTGGTCAGGGTGTCCTGGGCGACGAGATCGGCCACCACGGCTGTGGCGTGGCTGGCGCGGCGTTCGGCCATCAGCGCCATGGTGACCTCGGCCAGCCCCATATAGGACAGGATCAGGAACGGCGCGATCAGCGCAAACTCCACCGCAGCCACGCCCCGCCGGTCGCGGGCGAAGCGGATCAGGCGAGCCATCGTCTTCATGCTCAGCACCCTGCTCCGGTGGGAGCCTGATCGCTGTATGGCTCGTTGCGGAAGGCGTCGACGGCGGTCAGCAGGCGCTTGTCGCCGTCGGAATTGACCAGGGCGTTGCTGATCAGCGGCGTAAAAATCTGCCAGCTATAATAGGTGCGGACGAGGACGATATCGGTCGGCCCGCCTGGCGACCAGCAGGCCTTGTCCTCGTCAAAGCCGCCGCCGCCCATGGAGGGCGAATCCCTGAGGCTGGTAAAGTCGGTATAGGTCTGGACGCTGACCTTGAGATTACCGTCGCAGCTGGGGCCCAGCCAACTCATGCGATCACACACCGCCGCGGCGAAGTTCTCCTTGCTGGCGGCGCCACTGGTCTGCATCTCGCCGGTGCGGATCGTGCGGGCGACGTCTGTGGTCGCCGACTCCAGGGCCGTCGACATCATGAACACGAGCGCCAGTTCCAGGATGCCGAAGATCAGCATCAGGAGGGGGCCGGCGATGAAGGCGAACTCCACCGCGGTTGCGCCCTGGCGGGCGCGGGCGAAGTCGCGCAGGGCGAGGATCAGGTTTGGGGCGGCGCGCGGCATTCTGCGGGTCCATCCGGTTTGCGCGGACCCTAGACCTGATTGGCCTAAGCGATGCTTAAGCCCTCAGGGCCGCTGGGCGGCGGGGCTGATGGGTTCGCAGCGGGGCGAGCAGGAAAAGGCGCGGGCCTCGCCGCCGCGGATATAGGAGACCTGACCCTGGTCGGGGGCGCTGACCACGATGTCACGATCAAACAGGGTCCGACCCTGGGCGTCGGTGACGACGATGTTGGTCACGCCATAGCCCTTGCCGATCACCACCAGATCCTGGGGTCCGAGAAGATTCACATCGGCTACCCGCGGATTGGCCACCACCACATTGCGCGCGGCGCCAGGCAAGCGGACCTTGGACCCCTGGTCGAGATGCACCGATAGCGGCGCCGCCATCGCAGGACCTGCGATCAGAAGGCCGGCGAGGACGCAGATGGCGAGGCGAGGCATGGCGGTTCCGATGGCGCTGCGGGCGTCAGGACTTGAGACGCCAGAGTCGATCCGAATGGTCAACAAAGGCTGAATCCATGCCGACTCGCGCGCGTGCGTGAATCATAAAGGGAAAGCCGCGGAATCGTGGCGATTTTGCCTTCGTGGTTAATGAAAGATAATAGTAAACGCAAGTAAACCAAAACAAAATTTCTCCGAATACTCGCTAGTTTACTCGGCATTAAGTGAGGTGCGGCATTGTGACCCTGCAATTCGGGGCGAGCAGACCACCAAGGCCTGATCCCCGATCCATCTGCTCGCCAACAAAGGAGATTGAGCAATGTCGAAGTTCGTCACGCGCTTCCTGAAGGATGAATCCGGCGCCACCGCCATCGAGTATGGCCTGATCGCCGCCCTGATCGCCGTCGTGCTGATCACCGCCCTGAACACCCTGGGCACCAATCTCACGGGCACCTTCGACATGATCGCCGGCAAGCTGCCCCAGACCTAAGACAAAAGCCGCGCCAAGCGGCGAGACCACAGACTTTCGGGGCCGCGGCGGAGACGCCGCGGCTCTTTCTTCATGCGCGGGAAACCAAGCGTTCACCGGCGCGGGCCCAATCTGCCTCACCGCCGCTTCGGCCCACCAGAGAGCCTCGCCCATGTTCGCCACGTTGCCGGCCGTCCTGCTGTTCCTCTGCCCGGCGCTGCTGATTGTCGCCGCGCTCAAGGACGTGACGACCTATACGATCCCCAACTGGATTTCCCTGGCGCTGATCGCCGGCTTCTTCCCGGCGGCGATCGCGCTTGGCCTGCCATGGTCTGTGCTTGGCTTCCATGCGGGATTGGGGTTGGGCGCGCTGGTGATCGGCATGGTCCTGTTCGCACTCGGCTGGATCGGCGGCGGCGACGCCAAGGTGTTCGCCGCCACGGCCCTCTGGCTCGGCTGGCCCGCCTCGGCGACCTTCCTGCTGGTGACGGCCCTGGCCGGCGGCGTCCTGGCGGCCGCGCTCCTGGCCATGCGCTCGATCCTGCTTCGCCGCTATGTCTCCGCCGGACCGCCGTGGCTCAGCCGCCTGGCCGAGCCGGGGGAGAGCGTGCCCTATGGCCTGGCCATCTGTATCGGGGGCCTCGCCGCCTTTCCCGCCAGCCGCCTGGTCCAGGCCCTCGCCACGGCCGCCCCCCTTTAGCCGCTGTTAACCATGGGCGCCCGACAAGGATCACGCCGCCAGAAGGCCGCAGAATGAATTGAGTCGCGGCTGCCCGCCGAACCGGCGCGCCGCCCCATCCCCGCCAGTGGGAGCGTATTGGGAAGTTCATGGGCGCCGTCCGCATCGCCATCCTGGCCGCCGCCGCCGTAGCCGCCATCCTGCTGGCCTTCATTGTGCGCGGGATGATGAGTTCCGGCGAGCCGTCTCAGGCCGCCGCTCCGGCGGAAACCCGACCCATGGCCCAGGTTCTGGTGGCCAAGGAAGACCTCGCCGTCGGAACCCGCATCACCTCGACCATGCTGGGTTGGCAGGCCTGGCCGGCGGAGGCCTTGAACCCCGCCTTCGTCACTGACGGCAAGACCGCAGTCCCGCCCAAGGAGGGCGCTGAGAAGGTGGCCGAGAAGGCCGGCCAGGCCGCCGCCACCCTCATGGGGGACAATCCGATCCAGGCCTTCGAGGGCGCGATCGTCCGCGAAGCCATCGCCGCCGGCGAGCCCGTCACCACCCGCAAGGTGATCCGCGGCGGGGAGGGCGGCTACATGTCTGTCGTGCTGGGCCCCGGCATGCGGGCGGTGTCAGTGCCGGTCTCCGCCGAAACCGCCGGGGGCGGCTTCATTCTGCCCGGCGACCGGGTCGACGTGTTGCAGAGTCGCGAGGACCCCGACGGCGCACGGATCACCGAAACCCTGATGCGCAACCTGCGGGTCCTGGCCATCGACCAGGCCACCGAGCCTGCCAAAGACGCCAACGCCATGATCGGAACCGTCGCCACTCTCGAAGCGCCGGCGGCTGACGCCGAGGTCCTGGTGCGGGGCAAGGCGGCTGGCGAGATGATCCTGGTCCTGCGGGCCTATACCGACATCGGCGGCCCCGTGGGCCGCGGGGGGATGGCCGAGGCCGAGCGCCAGACCGTCCGCATCTATCGCGACGGCGAGATGACCGAGGTTTCCGTCCAATGAGCCGCCTTTCCCCCTTGATGGCGGCCGCCCTCGGCCTGAGCCTGTTCGCCGCGATCCCGGCCAACGCCCAGGATCTGGCCGGCTCAGCCCCGCATTACGCCAGCCAAGGCTCCACCATCCGGGTTGATCTGGCCGGCGGCGGCGCCAGCCAGGCCCTGACCCTGCCCCGGGGCAAGTCGGCGATTATCGAACTGCCGGTGGACGCCCGCGACGTCCTGGTCACCAATCCCGAAGTGGCGGACGCGGTCCTGCGCTCGCCCCGGCGGATCTATGTGCTCGGCGTGGCGGCCGGTCAGACCGACGCGGTCTTCTTCGACGGCGCGGGCCGACGGATCCTGTCCCTCGACATCCGGGTCGATCAGGACACCGGCGCGGTGGCCCAGACCATCAACCGCCTGCTGCCTGGGGCGCGGGTGCGGATCGACGCCATGAATGACAGCCTGATCCTGTCGGGCGAGGTGATGAGCCTGTCGGACGCCGACAAGGCGCTGCAGATCGCCCGGGCGGCGGTGGCGCGGCCCGAGCAGGTGCTCAACATGTTGTCCATCGCCGGCAAGGACCAGGTGATGCTCAAGGTGCGCATCGTCGAGGTGCAGCGCAGCGTGATCAAGCAGCTCGGCTTCAACACCAATGCGGTCCTGAACCAGCTGGGCGAGCCCCAGTACATGTTCAACAACGCAGCTTCGTTTGCGGTCAATGGCGGCCTGATCGGCGGCCTGACGGGCGGCTACAACCTCGACACCACCAGCCAGCCCGTCATGCAGCGTCCCTGCGGCTGGGTGGAGGCGCCGGACGAGCTTTGCGACTTCGTGGTCCGCGACGGCGGCAATTCAGACACCGCGACCATCAAGGAAGGCCTGGCCGGCGATCCCGGCCTTAATCAGGCCGAGGCTATGATCCAGGCCTTCGAACGGGTGGGCCTCGTGCGCACCCTGGCCGAGCCCAACCTGACGGCGGTGTCCGGGGAGGCGGCCAAGTTCCTGGCGGGCGGCGAGTTCCCGGTGCCCGTGGGCCAGGACGACACCGGCCGAGTCACCATCGAGTTCAAGCCCTTCGGCGTCGGCCTGGGCTTCACGCCGGTGGTCCTCTCGGGGGGGCGGATCTCGCTGAAGATTTCCACCGAGGTCTCCGAACTCACCAATGAGGGCTCCTTCACGGTCAGCAACGGCGCGAGCGCGCCGGCCCTGGTCATCCCGGCGCTCAGCGTGCGCCGGGCCGAGACCATGGTGGAGCTGCCGTCGGGCGGCGCGATGATGATTGCGGGCCTGTTGCGCGAACAGACCAAGCAGGCGGTGGACTCCCTGCCCGGCATGACCAACCTGCCGGTGCTGGGCACGCTGTTCCGCTCGCGGGACTATCTGCAGGGCGAGACCGAGCTGGTGATCATCGTCACCCCCTATCTCGTCCAGCCGACCTCGCCGGACAGGCTGCAGACCCCGGCTGACGGCCTGCGGATCGCCTCGGACCCTGAAACCATCCTCCTGGGGCGCCTGAACCGCGCCTACAAGGCCAAGCCGCAGCCGCCCGGCGCGCCGGCCTACCAGGGCCCCTACGGCTATGTGATCGAGTGAGCGCCGCCATGACCCGCATCCTGCGTCGTTTCATGCCCCTCGCCCTGGCCGCCGGCCTTTCGGCCTGCGCCTCGGCCCCGCCCCGTGACGGGGCGGTGGCAAACCCGGCCACCCCGCTGGATCAGTACCGCGCCCAGGTGACCCCTCGCCCCGAAGAGGTCCTGCTGGCGATCCATGCGCAGGGGGTCTCCGGGCCTCAGGCCGACGCGCTTTCGGGGCTCGTGGCCGGCTGGCGCGCCGCCGATGGGGGCGCCATTCGAATCCAGGCGCCGACCAGCGGCGTGGACTCCGCCGCGGCCTATCGGATGGGCGAAAGCGTCCGCGCCTTTCTTGTTTCCCAAGGCGCGCCGCCGGCGGCCATCCAGGTGGTCGGCTATGATGCGAGGGGCGCCGCCCAGGCGCCGATGATCGTGGGCTATCTGCGCTATGAGGCGAAGGTCCCCGACTGTGGCGAGAGCTGGGACAATCTCAGCAGCAGCTGGGACAATCGGGTTTCGGCCAACTTCGGCTGCGCGGTGACCGCCAACCTGGCCGCCCAGATCGCCAATCCCGCCGACCTCGCCGGCCCGCGGGCGATGGACGCCCCCGACGCCGCCCGTCGCGCCGATGTCCTGGCCAAGTACCGCGAGGGCGCGATCACCTCGAGTGAAACCGACGAGCGATCCACCGGGGTCGTCTCCCAGGTCGTGAGGTAAGGGCCTGATGCGCGCGAGTTCCGGACCAGACCCTTTCGACCTCCAGTTCGAGGCCGATGACGACTTCGGCGCGCCGGGCGACGACGCCTGGGGCGCGCCGGCCGCCCCGTCGGCGTCCCGCCGCGACCCGTTCGCGGAC
>NZ_JAUSLG010000082.1 GCF_030646615.1 Phenylobacterium sp.
CGGGCGGCGCCGGTGCGGCGCGCACGCGAACCACGACGCGCGGCCCGCCGCAGGTCTTGGCCGTGAGACCTGAGGGCGCCTTGGTGCCGCCGTCGGCGCAGGCGTCATCCAGCTGAGATTGCTTGAGGCCGCGGGCGCGGGAGAGGTCTACGCCGCCGATATCGGTGCGGTCCAGACTGGCTCCGCGGAAGTCGGCGCCGGCGAAGGTGGCGCCCCGAAGGCTGGCCATGTCGAGCTCGGCGTCACGAAACGACACGTTGTCGAACCGGCCCCTCTGGAGGTTGGCGGCGGTGAGCTCGGCTTCGCTGAAGTCGGCGCCCCGGGCGTCGACCCGAGAAAAGTTCACGCCATTGAGCTCGGCCTCGTCCAGACGCGCCTTCTGCAGGTTTGCTGAGGCGAAGTTGGAGCCGCTGCCTTCGAGTTCGCGCAGATCGGCGCCGCTGAGGTTGGCGTTGGAAAAGTCGGCGCCGTTGGCTACGGCCGAACGGAGCCGGGCGTCGGACAGGTTCGCCCCGTCAAATGTCGCCCCCATCATGGCGCTTTCGGACATGTCGGCCCGCGACAGGTCGGCGTTGCTGAAGGCCGAGCCATGGAAAAGCGCGCCGCGCAGGTCCGAGCCCACCAGGGCGGCGCCGGTGAAGTCGGCCCCCATGAAGCGGGCGCCGGCGAGCTTGCGGCCCGACAGTTCGCACTTGGCGCAGGAGCCGCCGAAGGCCACCATCCGGGCAACCGCCTTGTCGCTGGTCAGGGCGCTGGCGACGCCGGGAACCAGGGCGCCCAGGGCGGCGATCAGGACGAGAAGATGGGTCAGTCGGGTCATACAGGCTCCGTGTCGAGCCTTCATCTGTGACGCCACAGGCGGAAAGACCACTTAAATCGCAGTAATTTTCCGACCCTAGCAGGCCGGGATACGGAGGTTGCCCGGCAGGCGCGTGGCGCTGTCGCCGCAGGCGGCGTTGAGCTGGCCCTGGGTGAGGCCGGTGGCCCGATCCATCTCGGCGCCGGAGAAATTGGTCCCGGTCAGGTTGGCGCCCCGGAAGCTGGCGCCCTGCAGATGGGTTCCGACAAAGCTGGCGTTGGTCAGGTTCGCGCCGCTGAAGTTGGCGCCGGTGAAGAGCCCGCCATAGGCCTCCACATCCCGCAGGTCGCCGCCCGCAAAGCTCGTCCGCGTCATGATCGACAGGCTGAGGTCGGCCTGGCGAAGCCGCGCCCCGGCGTAGCTCTTGCCACTGAGCGTCAGGCCGCTGAGATCGGCCTGGAAGAGATTGCACTTGGGGCAGCTCGCCCCGTTGCGGGCCTGACTGATCTGGCCGGCGTTCTGAGCGGCGGCCGGGGTTGCGATCGCCATGACCGCAGCCAGAGCGAGGAAGGATCTCGTCAGTCTCATAGGGCGACGCCTTGTCAGCAAAGGAACAGGTCTGGCCCTAGACCCTGCAAGCTTAAGGCCAGGTGTGCGTCGCTCCCTAGCCCGCCTGGTCGTCGATCTTTCCGGCTCGGGCGCCGCAGGTCTCGCAGATCAGGCTGGCGCCCTTGCGCACCACGGCGATGTCGCCGCAGGCCGCACAGACATCGGCCGCCTGCGTGCTCTGCGCCCGGCTTGCCCGATGATCGGCCAGCGACAGGACCACGAGGTTATCCGGCGCAGCCCCGCGGGAGAAACCTTTGGAGATGTAGCGCGAGGCCGGCTGCGGCTCGCCGGCGGCCAGCGCTGGCTCATCGGCCTTGCCGCGGCCAAGGCCATCGGCGTTGAGCTCGTCGGGATCGGCGTTGGCCAGGTCATCCCGGCCCAGATAGGAAACGCCGAGTTCGCGGAACACATAGTCCAGGATCGACGTCGCCGAGCGCACCGAATCGTTCCCGGTCACCGGACCGGCCGGCTCGAAGCGGGTGAAGACGAAGGCCTCGACGAACTCGTCCAGGGGCACCCCGTACTGGAGGCCGATGGAGACGGCGATGGCGAAGTTGTTCATCAGCGATCGGAAGGCCGCACCCTCCTTGTGCATGTCGATGAAGATCTCGCCGAGTTCCCCTTCGTCGTACTCGCCGGTGTGCAGATAGACCTTGTGGCCCCCCACCGAGGCCTTCTGGATATAGCCCTTGCGGCGGTCGGGCAGCTTGCGGCGGGCGCGCTCGCGCTCCACCACGCGCTCGACGATCCGCTCTTCCGGTGGCGCAGAGGCGGCCGGCGGCGGCTCGGCGCGGAGCGGTTCTGGCCGTGCGGTCTCCCGCGCCAAGGGCAGGTCGAGGCCCTGATAGGCCGACGGGTCGGCGCGCTGGATGCGCACGGCGCCGACCCCGGCGTGTCTCGCCTGGTCCATCAGGGTCTGAACGTCGTCCAGGCTGGCGTCCCAGGGCAGGGTGAAATCGGCCTGGGCCGGCTGGGTCAAGGCTGGCTGAATGTGCGCCAAGAGGGCGAGATAGGGGGCTGGGCCCAGGTCATCGGCGGTGAGGAAGACCGCCTGCTGTGGGCCGTCCAGGTCTGGGCCTTCCAGGCGGTTGGCGCCCAGAGCGTAAGCCTGGGCCGCGGCGATCTCGGCCTCGGTGAAGCCCATGACGCGCAGGGCGTCGAACCGCGGATCATGCAGATCCTCGCCGGGCGCCCCCAGAACGTCGGCCAGGAAGCCCTCACCGACCACTTCGGGGCGGAAGGCCTCGCGCAGGGCCAGGCAGTAGGGCAGGGCGGCCTCGACCGCGCCGATCTCGTGCTCGGTGAAGCCGCGGGCTGTCAGGGCGGCGTGGTCGACGCCCGGGGCGTTTTCCAGGCTGCCATGGCCGAGCAGTCGCCAGCGGGCGGCGTCCAGGTCGGCGCCGATGGCCTGCAGGCCACAGAGGGCCGCCTCGCTCACCACCCGCACGATGTGGCCATCGGCGGTCTCGGCGAAGGTGACGGGGCCTTCCCAGGGCTCGCCGGCCGCGCTGGCCCCGCCGAGCATCAGGGCGAGTTCCGGATCATCGAACACGCCGGGGCCGCCATTGAGGAGCGGGCAGGCGGCGTGGGCCGCCAGGCGCGCGCGCTCGAAGAGGTCGCGGGCGGCCGTCCTGCCCTCGTCAGAATCGTAGGCCAGGCCCTGGGCGGCCAGCCAGTCCGCCAGGCCGGCCAGGCCCAGCACGGCGGGTTCGCCCTCCGCCAGGCAGGCCAGGGCCGTGGCCAACAGGCCCACCGCCGCCTCAAAGCTGCCGACATCGAAGGCCTCGCCGCCGCCGAACGCCATCAGGTTGACGCCGCCCAGCGCCCCGGCCGGCGGCGCAGGCGTGTCGAACGCCACGGTCAGGCCGCCGGTTTCCCAGGCGGTGAGGGCCAGGGCGCGGTCGAGGGCCGGCAGGGCTTCGGTCGGCGCTCGAGCCAGGAGGGGCGCCAGATCAGCCAGCGCCGGCGCCGTGGCGGGCAGCCGGGTTTCGCCGGCCTTGGCCAGGCTGATGGCGTCGAGGATGGCCCAGTCGGAGGCGCCGGCGGCGCGGGCGGCCTCGGCGGCGCGGGCCAGGCTCGGATTGCGTTGCGGATCGGCGCAGGCGTCAGGATCGCCATGGCAGCGATGGATGGCGTCGGCCACGGCCTGCAGCCTTTCGCCCAGGGCGGCGGCGGCCTCCATGGCGCTGCGTCGGCCCCGGTGGGCGGCCCGGTAGCGGGCCAGGCTCTCCAGCAGAGTCTCGGGATCCTCGAGGTGGTCGGGGACGGTGGGTGAGACGGCGCGCAGGGCGATCTGGCCTGCCAGCAGGGCGGCGCCCAGCTCCCGGCGGAATCGGCCCCGGGCGCCCACGCCCTCGAACAGGCCCAGCCGCTGGCCGGACTTCACCTGCGCCTCGGCGAACCGGAATATGGCGGCGGGCAGATCAGTGTCGCCGTCAGCCCAGTCGAGCCAGGCCTCGACCCGGGCGTTGGGCCAGGCGGACGGGGCGGCGACCTCGACCACGTCGTCCCTGCGCTCCAGCGTGCGCCGCTCCACCCTGCCGCTCTCCAGACTCATCTCAGACTCCCTTGGGCGCAGCCTAGAAAGGGCCTGCCAACCGGGCAATAGATGTTGCGTGCGAGAGCCGCTTCATCCCCAAGATGTTGAGATCGGCGGGGTGCTGGACGATCCGGGGGCGGGGACCTATAGTCCGGCCGAAATTCGTGCCAGCCGGGTCAGTCCAACGTGTTCAAAGCGATCTTCACCTGGTGGAACGGCGCCTCGCTCGGCGCGCGCTTCCACATCGGCCGCCGCGGCGTGTTCGTGGGCCAGGACGACTATGGCAACCGCTATTACGAGGCCAAGGACGCCTCGGATTCCTATGACGGCCGCAAGCGCCGCTGGGTGATCTTTTCAGGCTATGCCGAGGCCTCCAAGGTCCCGGCCGAATGGCATGGCTGGCTACACTACACCTTCGATGAGTCCCCGGTGACCGCGCCCCTGTTGCGCCAGCCCTGGGAAAAGGACCACCGGCCCAATCTGACGGGCACCATCCACGCCTACCGCCCCCAGGGCTCCCTGGCCCGGGGCGGGGAGCGCCAGAAGGCGACGGGGGACTATCTGCCCTGGACGCCGGAATAGGCGTCGGCTGATGCGCCGTTCGCGCGCCCTGATCCTCGGCCTGGGCCTGGTCGGACTCGCCGCCGGCGCGGTGGTCGCCCAGACGGCCCCGGAAGCGCCCGCCGCGCAGCCGCAACCTTCGCCGCCCCAGGCCACGCCCGGGCCCAGTCTGGAACTCCCCGACGTCGCCCCGCCGCCTGAGCCGGCGCCGGAGATCGACGAGGCTCGGGAAGACAGTCAGGCGGCCCGCGCGCCAGACCCTGCGCCGGAACCCAAGCCGCCCCTGAAACGGGCGCGCTACGATGTCGCCATCATCCAGGCCCTGGACAAGATCAGCGCCGAGACCATCCGGTTCGAAGCCCCCGTGGGCCAGCCCATCCGCTACAAGAGCCTGGTCTTCACCGTGCGGGCCTGCGAGTTGGCGGCGCCGGACGAACCGGCGCCGGACGCCATCGCCTATATCACCATCGACTCCCAGCCCCGCCGGCGGGCGGGATTGCCGACGCCGCCGCCCCGTCAGGCCTATCGTGGATGGATGTATGCGGCTTCGCCGGCGCTCCATCCCCTGGAGCACCCGGTCTATGACGCCTGGCTGATCACCTGCAGGGCCTCGTCGCCAGCCAGCGGCGGCTGATCTCCGAAATCGGCGGGCTCACCCAGGGCCAGGGCGAGGCGCCGGTGATAGTCGGCGCGCGGAACCTCTTCGGCGGCGAACTGGGTCAGGTGATCGGTGATGAACTGGGCGTCCAGCAGGCGATAGCCGCCGACGATCAGGCGGGCGACCAGATGCACCAGGGCGACCTTGGACGCGTCCGTCGCCCGGGAGAACATGCTCTCGCCGAAAAAGGCGCCCCCCAGGGATACGCCATACAGGCCGCCGACCAGGACGCCATCACGCCAGCACTCGACACTGTGGGCGCAGCCCATGGCGTGAAGCTCGGAATAGAGATCCTGGATGACCGGGTTGATCCAGGTTTCGGGCCGGTCGGGCGCGGCTTCCGCACAAAGCGCCACCACCGTGTCGAACGCCGTGTCGAACCGGATCTCGAACGGCTCGGATCGCACCGTCCGCGCCAGCCGCCGGGGCACGTGGAAGCCCTCCAGCGGCAGGACGCCACGATGTTCCGGATCGACCAGGAAGATGCGGTCGTCCTCCCGGGCGTCGGCCATCGGAAAGACGCCGCGAGTGTAGCAGGCCAGCAGCTGCAGCGGGCCGAAGGCTTCCATGGCCTCAGGCTTCGTCAGCCTGGGCCTTGATCCACTTTTCCAGCCAGTGAATGTTGTAGTCGCCGGCGATGATCTCAGGCTGAAGCATCAGCTCCTGGAAGAGCGGAATGGTCGTATCCACCCCGCCGACCACCATCTCGCCCAGGCAGCGATTGACCCGCGCCAGGCATTCCTCGCGGTCACGCCCGTGGACGATGAGCTTACCGATCAGGCTGTCATAGTCCGGCGGGATCACGTAGCCGGCATAGACCGCCGAATCCAGGCGGACGCCCAGGCCCCCCGGGGCGTGGAAGTCGGTGACCTTGCCCGGCGAGGGGCGGAAGGTGCGGGCGTTCTCGGCGTTGATCCGGCACTCGATGGCGTGACCTTCGAAGACCACCTGCTCCTGGGTGAAGGAGAGCGGCAGGCCCGCAGCGATGCGGATCTGTTCGCGCACCAGGTCGATGCCGGTGATGGCTTCGGTGACCGGATGCTCCACCTGCAGGCGGGTGTTCATCTCGATGAAGAAGAACTCGCCGTTCTCATACAGGAATTCGATGGTGCCGACGCCGAGATAGCCGATGGCCTTGATCGCATCGACCACCACCTTGCCGATCTTGGCCCGGGCCGCGGCGTCGATGGCCGGGGAGGGGGCCTCTTCCAGCACCTTCTGGTGGCGGCGCTGCAGGGAGCAGTCGCGCTCCCCCAGGTGGCAGACATTGCCGACGGAGTCGGCGATGACCTGGATCTCGATGTGACGCGGCTTCTGGAGATAGCGCTCCATATAGACCGCGCCGTCGCCGAAGGCGGCCTGGGCCTCGGCCCGGGCGGTGCTGACCGCCTCGGCCAGGCTCTCGCGGTCCAGGGCCACCTTCATGCCCCGCCCGCCGCCGCCGGCGGCGGCCTTGATCAGGACGGGAAAGCCGATCTCCTCGGCGGCGGCCAGGGCCTCTTCTTCGGTGGTGAGCGCGCCGGCCGAGCCGGGGACCACAGGAATGCCGGCCTTCATCACCGCCTGCTTGGCGGTGATCTTGTCGCCCATCATCTGGATGTGCTCGGGCTTGGGCCCGATGAAGGTGAAGCCATGGGCCCCGACGATGTCGGCGAACCGGGCGTTCTCCGACAGGAAGCCGTAGCCAGGATGGATGGCCTGGGCGCCGGTGATCTCGGCCGCGGCGATGATGGCCGGGATGTTGAGATAGCTCTTGGCGGCCGACGGCGGGCCGATGCAGACGCTTTCATCAGCCAGGCGCACCCACATGGCGCCGGAATCAGCGGTGGAGTGCACGGCCACAGTGGAGATTCCCATCTCCTTGCAGGCCCGGTGAACGCGGAGGGCGATCTCGCCCCGGTTGGCGATCAGGATTTTCTCGAACATCGATCTACTCGATGATGACGAGCGGCTCGCCGAACTCGACGGGCTGGGCGTCTGCCACCATGATCTCGACCACCTTGCCGGCGCGGGGCGCGGGGATCGGGTTCATGGTTTTCATGGCTTCGATGATCATTAGGGTCTGGCCGGCGGCGACCGTGTCGCCGACCTTGATGAAGCTGGCGGCGCCGGGCTGCGGCTGCAGATAGACGGTGCCGACCATGGGGGAATTGACGGCGTCGCCGGCGGCGCGGGCCACGGGGACCGGCGCGGCGTCCCCCGCAGGGGCTGCAGCGGCCACAGCGACTGGGGCCGGAGCCGCCACGGTGGCGGTCACGTTCAGCTGACGGGCGACGCGGATCTTCAGCCCGTCGCGCTCGACTTCGATTTCCGACAGGCCGGTCTCCGTCAGGATGTCGGCCAGGGTGCGCACCAGACGTGCGTCGAGGGGATCGGCGGAAGCCTTGGGGCTGCTAGCCATGGAGGGGATCCTTGCTGCTGGTGGGCGTCAGGCGCTGAGCCGCGCCGCGGCCTCGACGGCCAGTTCATAGCTCGCCACGCCGAAGCCTGACACGACTCCTGTCGCGGCGAGGGACACATAGGTGTGTCGACGGAACGTCTCGCGCGCCGCCGGGTTCGAAAGATGGCATTCCACCACCGGAATCTCGAGGGTCTTCAGGGCGTCCAGAAGCGCAATCGAGGTGTGGCCATAGCCGGCGGGATTGATGACCAGGGCGCTGGCGGCGGTTCGCGCCTCCTGCACCCAGTCGATCAGCACGCCTTCGTGGTTGGATTGATGGAAGACCACCGTGCGGCCAAGGGCGTCGGCCCGCCGCTCGCAGGCTGCGCGAACGTCGTCCAGGGTCTCTTTCCCATAAATCTGAGGCTCACGGACGCCCAGGAGGTTGAGATTGGGCCCGCTCAACACATAGATCGGTTTGGACATTCGGCTCCGCCGGCGATTCCGGTGTCTTGTAACGTTCGCAGGCGGGGGTCACAAGCATCCCGGCGGCAGGCCGCCGTGAGAGTTGAGCATGAACCTGACGATCAACGGCGAAGCCCGTACCCTCCCGCCCTTGCCGCACTTGGCCGCGCTCGTGAGCGAACTGGGTCTCGACCCCCGCAAGGTGGCGGTGGAGCGCAACCTGGAGATCGTGCCGCGCTCGGCCTATGACCGCACCCCAGTGGCCGATGGGGACCGGATCGAGATCGTGCACTTTATCGGAGGCGGCTGACATGGACGACGCAAGCCAAAGGCCCGCAGGGGTTGAAGACACCTGGACCGTGGCCGGCCGCACCTTCACCTCGCGGCTGATCATCGGCACGGGAAAGTACAAAGACTACGCCACCAACGCCGCCGCCGCCGAGGCGGCGGGCGCCGAGATCGTCACCGTGGCGATCCGCCGCGTGAACCTGTCCGATCCCAGCCAGCCCATGCTGGTCGATCATGTGAAGCCTGACCGCTTCACCTTCCTGCCCAACACCGCCGGCTGCTTCACCGGCGAGGACGCCGTGCGCACCCTGCGCCTGGCCCGGGAGGCCGGCGGCTGGAACCTGGTCAAGCTGGAGGTGCTCTCCAACACCAAGCACCTGTTGCCGGACATGGAAGAGACCCTGCGGGCGCTGAAGCTGCTGATCGCCGATGGCTTCGAGGTCATGGTCTATTGCAGCGACGACCCGGTCTATGCCCAGAAACTGGAGGAGGCCGGCGCCGCCGCCATCATGCCTTTGGGCGCGCCCATTGGCTCGGGTCGTGGCATCCAGAACATGTTGAATCTCGGCCTGATCATCGAGCAGGCCAAGGTGCCGGTCCTGGTGGACGCCGGAGTCGGCACCGCGTCGGACGCCGCCGTGGCCATGGAGTTGGGCTGCGACGCGGTGCTGATGAACACCGCCATCGCCGAGGCCCGGGACCCGATCCTGATGGCCAGCGCCATGCGCCATGCGGTGCTGGCCGGCCGCCAGGCCTATCTTGCCGGGCGGATGCCCAAGCGGATGTATGCCGATCCGTCATCCCCCCTGTCGGGCCTGATCTAGCCTGACAGAGGCCGAGGCGATCAGGAGCCGAGCTTGGCGGCCTTGGCGTTGACGATGGCGGCCTTGACCGACTCCATGTCAGCGCCGGAAATCAGGCGGTCGCCAATGACGAAGGCTGGGGTGCCGTTGATGCCGAGGGCCTGGGCCAGGTCGTGGGTGTCGGCGAGTTGCTGCTGGATGGCCGGCGCCTTGGCCGCCTCGCGGACGGCGGCGGGGTCGATGCCGACGGCGCGCAGGTGACGGTTCAGCGCCGCATCGTCGAGGCTCTTTTCCGCCATCAGTCGCTCATGCAACTCCAGGGTCTTGGCCTTGGCCTGGTCGGTCAGCATGATGGCGGCGGTTTCATCGGACTGTTCGCCGAAGATGGGGAATTCCTTGAAGACCACCCGGACGTCGGGATTGTTGTCGATGATCTCCTGGATCTCCGGCGCGGCAATCTTGCAGTAGCCGCAGCGGTAATCGAAGAACTCCGTCAGGGTGATCGCGCCGTTCGGATTGGCCACGAAGTCGCGGGGGTCCCGCTCCAGGGCCGTGCGGTTGGCCTCGATGGCCGAGACGGCGGCCTGGGCGGCCTCCGTCTCGCGCTTCTTGCCCAGCGCCTGGACCGCCTCTTCGATCACTTCGGGATTTTCGATCAGGTAGGCGCGCACGCGCTCGCCGAAGGCGTCGTCGGACGCCCGGTCGCAGGCGGACAGGGCGAGGGCGGAGGCGCATAGCGCCGCAAGAACAGGCAAGGGCTTTCTCATCAGACGTCCAGATAGGGAGGTTTGGCGCGCAATGCGACCCCGGAGAGCGACCCGGAGGGCCGAAGACCGGGCTAGCGCACCGAGCCGGTGGTGATCGCGCCTTCCTGCGCCAGTTCGCGCAGGTCCTCGCGGGAGGGGTTGGAGGTGAGCACGATATCGGTGGCCCGGCGCCATTCCGGCGTGTCGCGGGTCAGCATGTCGCGGGCGCGCATGGCGAACACCCGGGCCTGCTGGCGATTGCCCACATGGAAATTGTACTCCGCTGTCGCCAGTCTGGCCGACCCGTCGTCGCCGCGGCGATCATAGCCTTGGGCCAGGAGTCGCCAGGCCACGGCGTTGTCATTCTCCTGGGCGAGCGCGTGGCGCAGTTCGGCGATGCCTTCGTCCAGCTTGGCCTCGTCATTCATGGCGATGAGGGTCTGGCCGAGATTGACCCGCAGAAGCGGCGCCTCGGGCATCAGTTCCACCGACTTGCGCTGGGGGGCCTCCGCCTCTTTGGTGCGGCCGAACTCGAACAGGATCTGGCCCTTGAGCTCCCAGAGATAGGCGTTGTCCGGCTGCTCGACGAGGAGGGTCTCGATCAGGCTGATGGCCCGATCCGGCTCCTTCATCTGGTAATAGGCGATGGCCCGGGCATAGCGCGCGGGATAGGACTCGTCCTTCTCGCTGTAATCGACAATGGCGCGCTGAGGATTGAGGAAGCCCTGCAGCTTGGCCTTCATGATCGCGTGCTCGAGCATCGCCTCTTCGGTGTCGACCTTGTCCCAGTCCGGCAGGGTTTCAGCCTTGCGCCGCAGCGTGTCGATCCGCTCGGACGACAGCGGGTGGCTGCGGAAATAGGCGTAGCGCCGGGCTTCCTGGAAGACTTCCTGGTAGCGGAAATTATCGAAGAACTGGACCAGCCCCTTGCCCGATATGCCGGCGCGATCCAGCAGGCCAAGGCCCGCCTGGTCGGCGCGGCTTTCCTGTTCGCGGCTGTAGCCGAGGGCCGCCAGCGTGCCGAACTGACCTGCGCTGCCCATCAGGGCGATGGCGGCGTCACCGGCGCCGGCGAAGGCGGCCAGGACCCCAAGACCCATGGTCAGAAGGAAGGGCTGCATGCCCGCCCGCTGCATCTCGCCGGAGCGGGCGCTGTGGCCGGCGGCCAGGTGACCGACTTCGTGGGCGATGACGCCCTGCAGCTGGTTGGGATTCTCAGATTCGAGGATCAGGCCCGTATAGATCCCCATGGTGCCCGGCGCGGCGAAGGCCTGAAGGTCCTTGCCGCCGATCAGCAGGATTTCGATGCTGTCGGGATTAAGGCCGGCGGCCTTCAGGATCGGCTCGGCGTCGGCCCGCAGGATCGCCTCGATCTCGGTGTCCCGAATGAGGGAAATCTGATCGCGTGACTGCGCTTGGGCGACCATCGGCGCCGCGACCAGGGCCGCCGAAAGGGCCAGCCGGGCGACAGTCTTCCGCAGCAGATCCCCGCCAGCCCGCAGGGGCTGGAGGGTTTGAGCCGAAGGCCCGCTCAGGGAACGCAGGGGGGAGGCCATGCATACACTCTCGATCGCTTCCCCCCGACGCCCTTGATTTAGAGCCTAACCCGTCAACCGCGCCGCCACCAGCCTCGACGAGGCTTGGAGGGCGGGGAGGTGATCTCCGCCGGATCGGCTTCGGCCGGGGCCGAAGCCGGTTCCGGAATGGCCTCGGGCTCGGCGGCCGCCGCAGCCTGGGCCATCACCGGTTCAGGTTCGGGCTGGGCGGCGGGCTCGGGCTCGACGGCCGGCTGGGCCGGAGGCGCGTCGGTGACCAGGGCCTCGTCGCCGGCTGATTCCGCTGCGATCTCGGCCTTGGGCTCGGCCTTGCGACGGGTGCGGGCGCGCTTGGGCTTGACCACCTCGGGCTCAGCCTCGACCGCTGGGGCTTCCGCCGCCGGCTCAACTTCGGCGACCGGCGCGGCTTCCACCGTGTCCGCCACCGTGTCTGCGGCGACCGCCTCGACGGTTTCAGGCGCCGACTTGGCCTTGGCCCGCGAGCGGCGGCGCTTCGGCTTTTGGTCCGGCTCGGGCAGTTCGACCCACATGTCGTCCTCGCCATGGGCGGCGGGGGCGGCGTTGGAGGTGGCGAGCGTGGGGGCCTCGGCGTCTGCTTGTGCCGCGGCCGGGCTCAGCTGAGCCGGACGTTCCTCACGGGTGTCGCCGGCCTCACGGGTGTCGCCAGGCTCAGGGACGGCCATCCGCTGGTCTTCGGAGAGGTCGAACCAGACGAAGGGGTCTTCGCCATAGGGCACCCAGGGACGGACCCAGGCGAAGGCTTCGCCCGGACGGTCCTCACGCAGGCGCCGGCCGCCTCGACGGCCACGACGCCGGCGGCGGCCGCCATTCTCGTCATCGAGGCGCGGATCGGACGCGTCAGCGACCTCGGGCGATGCGGGCGGCCGGTCTTCCTCGTCGCGACGACCGCCGCGACGGCGGCGACGGCGGCCACGACCGCGGGTGCGGCCATCGGCGTCGTCTTCGGCGGAGAATTCCTCGCGGGGGCGCTCAGCGCGGACCTCATTCTCGTCGTCGTCGTCGTTGTCATCGGCGACGCGAGCGGTGCGGACCTCGTCTTCAGCCTCGTCCTCGTCCTCGTCCTCGTCGTCCTCATCCTCATCGACATCGTCGAATTCGGCGTCGTCATAGACCGGGTCGATCCGCGGCGCGGTGCGAGCGACCACGGCGTGGTCGGGCCGGGTTTCGCTGGCCGTGCGCTCGATCTCGTAGTCGGCGTGCGGCATGGCGTCATCGACCACGACGGTGACGAAGAGGCCAAAGGTCTCGTGGATGCGGGCCAGATGGGCGCGCTTCTCATTGAGGATGTAGAGGGCCACGGCCCGCGGCGCCTTCAGCGTCGCTTCGCCGCCGCCCTTCAGGGCCTCGATCTCCAGGGCGCGCAGGGTGGCCAGCGCGCTGGACTCCACCGAGCGGACCCGACCGGTGCCGTTGCAATGCTCGCAGACGTGGGTCGTGCCTTCGAGCACGCCGGTGCGGCGGCGCTGGCGGCTGATCTCCATCAGGCCGAAGGAGCTGATCTTGCCCATCTGGATGCGGGCGCGGTCGTCCTTCAGGGCGTCCTTGAGCTTCTTCTCGACGGCGCGATTGTTCTTCGACTCATCCATGTCGATGAAGTCGATGACGATCAGGCCGGCCAGATCGCGCAGGCGCAGCTGCCGGGCGGTCTCCTCGGCGGCCTCGAGGTTCGTCTTGAGCGCGGTGGCTTCGATGTTGCGCTCACGGGTCGATTTGCCGGAGTTCACATCGACGGCCACCAAGGCCTCGGTCTGGTTGATCACCAGATAGCCGCCGGACCGCAAGGGAACCACGGGGCTGTAGATCTGCGACAGGTGATCCTCGACCTTGTAGCGCACGAACAGCGGCTCGGGGTCGCGATAGGCCTGCACCTTCTTGGCCTGGGACGGCATCAGCATGCGCATGAAGTCGCGCGCTTCCTTGAAGCCGGCTTCGCCCTCGACGAAGACCCCTTCGATGTCCTTGTCATAGAGGTCGCGGATCGCCCGCTTCACCAGGTCCTCTTCCTCGTAGATCAGCGCGGGCGCGATCGAGTGGAGGGTGTTTTCACGGATATTCTCCCACAGGCGCAGGAGGTATTCGTAGTCGCGCTTGATCTCGGCCTTGGTCCGCTTGGCGCCGGCGGTGCGCACGATCAGGCCCATGCCCTGCGGCACGTCCAGCCCCTGGACCACGCCCTTCAGGCGCTTACGGTCGGTGGCCGTGGTGATCTTGCGGCTGATGCCGCCGCCGCGGGCGGTGTTGGGCATGAGGACGCCGTAGCGCCCGGCCAGGGAGAGATAGGTGGTGAGCGCCGCGCCCTTGTTGCCGCGTTCCTCCTTGACCACCTGGACCAGCATGATCTGCCGGCGGCGGATCACTTCCTGGATCTTGTACTTGCGCATGAGACGGCGGCGGCGGCGGGCCACCTCTTCTTCCATGACGTCGTCTTCGTCCACGACGGCCTCGGACTCCTCATCGTCCGGGTCGGACGCCGCGCCCCGGCCGGGCTCGAAGGCGTCTTCTTCCTCGGCCTCTTCGCGCAGCAGGGCTTCGCGGTCGGCGACCGGGATCTGGTAGTAGTCGGGATGGATTTCGTTGAAGGCGAGGAAGCCGTGGCGGTTGCCGCCGTACTCGATGAAGGCCGCCTGGAGGCTGGGCTCCACCCGGGTCACCTTGGCGAGGTAGATATTCCCTCTGAGTTGCTTCCGGTTCTTGCTCTCGAAATCGAAATCTTCAACACGCGTTCCGTCGATGAGCACCACGCGCGTCTCTTCGGCGTGGGCTGCATCGATAAGCATCTTCTTCGACATTTAGTGAATCTCCACGGCGCGCCACGAACGTCGAGTTCGGGCGCTGCCGGCTAATTATGAGGGCGCGCGCAGGGTCTCTGTTCACAGCAACGGAGGCGGCCGCGAGGCCGGCCAGTCGCCGGAATGGGGCTGGGGCGACGCTGCCCATGGGTGTGTCCTAGTCACGCCTGCAAGGCGGGGATCGGTGAAGCGTCGTCTCCGAACCTCGTGGTCGGGCCGACGCAAGTGTTTCGCGCGGCTGGGGGGCATAGTGAGTCACGCCCCTCCGTGCGCGGCGCGACTTTGCAACAGTGGATGGAAAAAGGAAAGCCGTCGTCGCAGCCCACCTCGTGAAGCTCAACCGATTGGAGTCCCTTAACCCTTTTTCCACGGCGATCTGATCTACTGCACGTTGAACTCAAAAAAAGCGTGTTGGTGGGTGTGTAGGCGTATGCTTGCAAGGCTGGGCAAGGTTTTCCGAAAGGCGCGACTGCTGAGCGCCGGTGTCGTTGCGGCGACCATCGGCGGCCTGGCGGCGGTCGCTGTGTCGCATGCCGCAGCGCCCGAGGCCGGCGTGCTGGGCGTGCGCCTGGGTGGCGACGCGGTCGAAACGCGCCTGGTCATCGACCTGGATCGCGGCGCCACGGGCAAGGTGTCTCAGGACGGCTCCGACGGGCGTGTGGTCATGTCCTTGCCGGGCGTCGACGCCAAGGCCAGCCTTCAGGGGTCTGGCCGCGGCCTGATCCGCGCCTGGATGATCGACCAGTCCCAAGGCGCCGCCCGTCTTCAGATCGACCTGGCCGGGCAGGGGGTGATCAAGCGCCGCTTCCTGCTGCCGCCCGCCGACGGCGTCGGTCATTATCGCTATGTGATCGATGTGGCCGCCGTCGGCGCGCCCACGGCGAACTTCACCGCTCGACCCGCCCGTCGTCCCGCCGCGCCCGCGCCCGCGCCCAAGCCCCTGGCGCTCAAGAAGGTGATCGTCATCGACGCAGGCCATGGGGGCAAGGATTCCGGCGCCCGCGGCGCGCGCTCCTATGAGAAGGACGTCAACCTCGCCGCCGCCCTGGCCCTGCAGTCGCGCCTGGAGCGCAGCGGCAAGTACAAGGTGGTGATGACCCGCAAGAGCGACGTCTATGTGCCGCTGGAGAGCCGCGTGCAGATCGCCCGCCGGGCCGGCGCCGATCTCTTTATCTCCCTGCACGCCGACGCCGGCGCCGACGCCAAGACCCGTGGGACCTCGGTCTACACCCTCTCCGAGCAGGCCTCCGGCCGCGCCGCCCAGTTCGTGTCCAAGGACGACTGGTTCATGAACTCAAGCCACAATGGCGGCGACAGCGGGGTGCGCGACATCCTGTTCGACCTGACCCAGCGGGCGACCAAGAATCGCTCGGCCAGCTTCGCCGAACTGGTGCTGGCCCGGGCCGACAACCACATGCCCCTGTTGCGGCGCAGCCATCGGGACGCCGGCTTTGTCGTCCTGCTGGCGCCGGACGTGCCGGCCATCCTGCTGGAGATGGGCTTTGTCACCAACGCCGAGGACGAGGCCGCCCTGCTCGACGCCGGCCGGCTGTCGCGGTTCATGAACGGCGTGGGCGACGCCATCGACGACTACTTCGTCCAGCAGACCCAGGTCGCCGCCCGCTGATCCCGCCTTTGGATCGTCTCGATCTGTAGGCCGGCTGCGGCGTCCGGGCCGTTGGCGCCCGGCGCGATGCGCGCTAGAGCCTGATGCGATCAGACCGAACCGTCTGATCGTTGAACCAGGCTCCAGACTCCAAGTCTTGAGCGCGTTTCGTCCGATAATCGGTTCCCACCTATCGGAACGCGCTCTAGATGACGACGCACGGGGTGAGGGCGCCCGCGGAGGTCAGCACAGTTGCATCCCCCTGAGAGATGGGTCGCGATCGTCGGCGTGGCGGTCCTGAGCATTGTCGCCGTGGCGGGTTTCGCCGTGGCGATCTATGCCGCCTGGCTGTTCCACGACATGCCCGACGCCGGCGACCTGGTGGACTATCGTCCCCCCACCTCGACGCGGGCCTATGCCTGGGACGGCACGCTGATCGGCGAGTTCTCCCGCGAGCGGCGCATCTATGTGCCCTACGACCAGATGCCCGCCCACATGGTGCAGGCCTTCATGGCCGCCGAGGACCGCAACTTCTTCGAACATGGCGGCGTCGACGCCATGGGGCTCACCCGGGCGATGATGAAGAACGTGCTCAACGCCGCCCAGGGCCGGCGGCTGGAGGGCGGCTCCACCATCACCCAGCAGGTGGCCAAGAACGTCCTGCTGAACAGCGACGCCACCATCGGCCGCAAGTTCAAGGAAGCCGTGCTCGCCCAGCGTCTGGAGAAGACCCTGGGCAAGGAACAGATCCTCGAGCTCTATCTGAATGAAATCTGGCTGGGCTATCGTTCCTATGGCGTGGGGGCGGCGGCCTATAACTACTTCGGCAAGTCGATCACCGACCTGACCCTGGCCGAGGCCGCCTATCTCGCGGCCTTGCCCAAGGGGCCGCAGAACTACCATCCCCAGCGGCGCAAAGAGGCGGCCATCATTCGGCGCAACTGGGTGATCGGCGAGATGGCCGATCTCGGCTGGGTCACCCGCGAGGAGGCCGATGCGGCCATGGCCGAGGACCTGGTGGTCCAGGACGCGCCGACCCGCGCCAAGTACCGCGACGCCGACTATTTCGTCGAAGAAGTCCGCCGTCGCGGACTGAACACCCTGGGCGCCCGCCTCAACGAGGGTGGCTACTATATGCGCACCACCCTCGATCCGCGGCTGCAGACCGCGGCCCGGGTGGCGCTGATGAACGGCCTGGAACAGTACGACCGTCGCCATGGCTGGCGCGGGGCCTGGGGCCAGGTCGAGATCGCGCCGGGCTGGCAGGAGGCGGCGCGCAAGCAGACCGCGCCGGCCGAGCGCCGCCAGTGGCGAGCCGCCGTCGTCACCCGCGCCAGCGGCGGCGATGTGCGCATCGAGGTCGCCGAAAGCGGCGCTGAGGGGCCGCTGGCCGGCGAAGACGTGGCCTGGGCGCGGGCCGGCAAGGGCCTGGCTGTCGGCGACCTGGTCTTTGTGGAGCCTCCGGCCCAGGCCGGCGGCGCCTATCGCCTGCGTCAGGTGCCGCAGGTCAATGGCGCCCTGGTGGCCATCGAACCCTATTCCGGTCGGGTCCTGGCCATGGTGGGGGGCTATTCCTTCTCGCTGTCGAGCTTTAACCGGGCGACCCAGGCGATGCGTCAGCCGGGCTCGGCCTTCAAGCCGATCGTTTATGCGGCTGCCCTCGAAAACGGCTACACCCCGGCCAGCCAGGTGATGGACTCCATGATCACCCTGCAGGGCGCCACGGAAGGCGAGACCTGGACTCCGGAAAACTATAACCGCCGCTACTACGGCTCGCTGACCCTGCGTCGGGGCCTGGAACTGTCGCGCAACGCCATGACCGTGCGGCTGGCCCAGGGCGTCGGCATGCGCAAGATCAGCGACCTGGCCGTGAAGATGGGCGTGGTCGATGAGATGGCGCCGGTGCTGGCCATGTCCCTGGGGGCGGGCGAGACGACGCCCTATCGCCTGACCGCGGCCTATGCGGCCTTCGTCAACGGCGGCCGCAGGATCGACCCCCACCTGATCGAACTGGTGCAGGATCGCGAGGGCAAGGTGATCTACCGGGCCGATCGCCGGGACTGCCCCCGCTGCAATGTCGGCTTCAGTGGGGACGAAAGTCCTCGCGTGCCCCTGAGCGGCGAGCAGGTGATGGACCCGATCACCGCATATCAGATCAATTCCATGCTGCAGGGCGTGGTCCAGCGGGGTACGGCGACCTCGGTCTCGGTGCTGGGCCGCCCGGTGGGGGGCAAGACGGGTACGACCAACGAGTATCGCAGCGCCTGGTTCGTGGGCTTCACGCCGCAGATCGTCGCCGGGATCTTCATCGGCTTCGATGACAACCGGCCCCTCGGCTACGGCGAGACCGGCACGACGGCGGCGGCCCCGGTCTTCACCGCCTTCATGCAGGAAGCCATCAAGGGCGTCCCGGCGGCCGAGTTCAAAGCGCCCGAGAACGCCAAGTACGCCACCGTTCGCGGCATCCGCGAAGCCTTCCGCCCGGGCACTGAGCCGCGGGCGCCGACGCCCACCGTGACGCCGGGGTCCGGCGGCCCCATGCCGTACAACAAGGTTTGGCCAGATGGACGGGTGTCGGGCGCCGGCAACGCCGGCGAGGCCGCCAGCCCCGCCGATGACATGAGCGGATTGTATTAGGCCGGTGGTCGCGTTATCCCGCGGCCCCTTCAATCGCCTGCCGTCGCGAGGGGGCAGGGGATCACCACCGATTGCCAGGAGCGATCCATGAGAGCGGATGTCGAGGCCATGGCGGCCGACATCGAGCAGTCCATCGGACTGCTCAGGAGGCGTCTTTGACTGGGAACCTGCCCTACGACACCTCGACGAACTGAACGCCCGGGTCGAAGACCCGACCCTTTGGGATGACGCGGCGCAAGCCCAGGCCCTGATGCGCGAACGCCAGCGCCTGGCCGGCCAGGTCGACGCCGTGCGCAGTCTCGAACGAGGCCTTGAGGACGCGGTCGCCCTGGCCGAGATGGCGGACGAAGAGGGCGACGAAGACAGCCTGGAGGAAGCCCGCGCCGAAATGCGGGCTATCAAGGAGCGCGCCGCCCGGGCGGAACTGGAAGCCCTGCTGTCAGGCGAGGCCGACGGCAACGACGCCTATGTGGAAATCAATTCCGGCGCCGGCGGGACGGAGTCCAATGACTGGGCCGGCATGCTGCTGCGCATGTACAGCCGCTGGGCCCAGCAGCACGGCATGAGTGTCGAGCTGATCGAAGAGACCTCCGGGGAACAGGCCGGCATCAAGTCGGCCACGCTGCAGGTCAAGGGCGCCAACGCCTATGGCTGGCTGAAGACCGAGGCCGGGGTCCACCGTCTGGTGCGCATCTCGCCCTTCGACGCCAACGCCAAGCGGCACACGAGCTTTGCGTCGGTCTGGGTGTTCCCGGTGGTGGACGATACGATCGAGATCGAGATCAATCCGGCTGACGTGCGGACCGACACTTACCGGGCTTCGGGCGCCGGCGGTCAGCACATCAACAAGACCGACTCCGCCGTTCGACTGACCCACATTCCCACCGGCGTCGTGGTGGCCTGCCAGGCGGGCCGGTCCCAGCACGCCAACCGGGAAGAGGCCTGGAAGATGCTGCGGGCCCGGCTCTATGAGCGCGAGCTGCAGCGCCGCGAGGCCGAACAGCAGGCCCTGGAGGACCAGAAGACCGACATCGGCTGGGGGCACCAGATCCGCTCCTATGTCCTGCAGCCCTATCAGATGGTCAAGGATCTGCGGACCGACGTGGAGACCTCCGACACCGACGGGGTCCTGGACGGGGACCTGGACGCCTTCATGGGCGCCTCATTGGCCCAGCGGGTCGGCGTCACCCGCGAGCCCTGAATCGAAACGAGGCGCAGGTGAGCCTGCGCCTCGTCTTTGGTGAACTCGCTGCACGCCGTCCTGAGGTCGAGGTTTAAGCCTTAGAAGACCGGCTTGGGCTGCGGCGCGCTGCTGCTGGCGGGGGCGGCGGGAACCTCAAGGCCGGACGACTTGGCCGGCGTGATGTCGGTCGCCGTGGCGCTCGATGACAAGGGGGACGTCGCCGTGGCCGTCGCGGCCGGTGGCGCCGGCGGGCGTTGGAACTTCAGGCTGCGCCCCTGGAAGAAGGCCCCGGTTTCCATGGCCAACTGCTCATGGGTGATGTCGCCATCCACATAGGAGGTGCCATAGAGGCGGACCTGCTTGGCGGTGATGGAGCCGATCACCCGGCCGCGGGCTTCGACCACATCGGCATAGATCGCCCCTTCGACATGGCCGGTGTCGCCGATGGTCAGCTTGGCGATGCGAACATCCCCGCGGACGACGCCGTCGATGTGAAGCTCGCCTTCGCCGCTCAGCGAACCTTCAAGGGTGATGTTCTCGGCCACCAGGGAGGCGACCTTGGGGGTGGTTTTGCGAGGCGCTCCGCCATCGGGCGCCGACAGGGCCGGCGGATCGAACTTCACCGGCGACTTGGCCGGGTCAGGCTTAGTCTGCTGCTTGCTGAACATACTCGCCCGCCTTCACGAAACGGCTGGGATTTTGCGCACGGCCGTTGACCCAGACTTCATAATGGAGATGCACGCCGGTGGACCGGCCGGTGGAGCCCATGCCGCCGACCCGCTGCCCCACCGCCACCCGCTGGCCGGGTTTGACCGCAATGCCCTGCATGTGGGCGTAGCGGGTCTTGAAGCCCTGTCCGTGGTCGATCTCGACCGTGTTGCCATAGCCTGAGCGGACGCCGGCGAACGACACCACGCCCGGGCCGGTGGCCAGGATCGGCGTCATGAAGCCGCCGCCAAAATCCAGGCCGGAATGGAAGGCCGGACGCTTGGTGAAGGGGTCAAACCGCACGCCAAACCCGCTGGACTGCCGGCCCGCCGTGGTCGGCTTCGCCAGGGGCAGCTTCTCGGCGGCGGCGCCGAGCGTGCGGGCCTCCGACAGATTGGTGGCGGCGTGCTGGATACGGGCGGCGAAGTCCTCGTCCACGTCCAGGACGGCGGCCAGAGCGCTGGGGTCCTTGGCCTCGATCAGCGGGCCGCCAAGCTCGCCGGACTTGGGCGCATAGCCGTTGGGGCTGAGGCCAGCCAGGCGGAAGGCCATGCGGAGGCGCTCGGCTCGGCCCTTGGCGAAGGAGTCGGCGGAGTCCAGCAGGCGCTCCTGACCCGCTCGCACCAGCTCGATGCGGCGGACCGGATCGGTGACGCTGAGATCGGCCGACGCCCTTTGGATTTCCGGAGCCAGGGCGTCAGCCGCGCCGGGGGTGGTCTTATAATCGCTCAGCAGCATGGCCAGGGCGGCGTGGCGCTTTTCCACCGACAGGGCGAGATCGTCGATCGAGCCGTTGGTGGCGTTCAGCTGGGCCACGGCGCTGTTCAGCCGGGCCTGCCGATCGGCGATCCAGCGTTCGTACTTGGCCTGGGTGCGGGCGATTTCCTGGTCGCTCGCCGACATCTGCATGCCGTTGACCATCATGGCCGCGGTGCAGATCCCCATCCAGAGGGCCGCGGCGCCGACACCGGCGGCGGCCATCAGTTGCTTGGATGTGGTCAGGACGTAGGCGCGCATCTCGCCGCCGGAGCGGACATAGAGATGGCGTTCGGGGAACAGCTCTTCGAGCGAACGGCGGAGGCGCGTTATGCGTGTCATGCTCATCGCTGCAGTGATCAGGAGCAGTGAGCACGATATGCAATGAGACGCATGCCACGCGCAAGACCCTTCCCGCTACAAGAGAGCGCAGGGCGGCAAATCGCTAGCATCCAATCATCTCGTTAGACGAGACTGAATCGCCGCGCCACACGGATCAGATGCGCCCAGGGGCGCAATTCTACATTCCGGCGTCACGCGACAATTCTACAACACCGGGCGCTGAAGAAAGGTTCCATCGCCCGGTGTTGTAGCTGTCAGGACGCTCAGCCCTTGAGCGCCTGCGCCGCCTTGAGCACTGCGGCGGCATGGCCGGGAACCTTCACCTTACGCCAGATACCGGCGATCTTTCCGTCGCCGTCGATCAGGAAGGTCGATCGATCGATTCCCATGTATTTGCGGCCATACATGCTCTTTTCGACCCAGGCCCCGTAGGTCTCGATGACCGTCCCGCTGGGGTCCGATCCGAGGGCGACCTTCAGGTCATGCTTGGCGGCGAACTTCCCGTGGGAGGCGACGGAGTCCTTGGAGACGCCCAGAATCCCGGCGCCGGCCGCCTGGAAGGCGCCCAGCATTTCTGAAAAATCGATCGCCTCCTTGGTGCAGCCGGAGGTGTCGTCCTTGGGATAGAAATAGAGCACCAGGGTCTGGCCGGCGAAATCGGCCAGGCGGAACGGGCCGTCCGGCCCTTCCAGTTCGAAGGCCGGGGCCTCAGCGCCCACCTCAAGTTCAGCCATGTTGGTTCCTCGCAAAAGGGGGCCGGCTTAGACGGGCCGGACCAGGACGATCTTCTTTTTACCCGCCGCCAGTTTTATGACGCCGTCCACCAGGTCGGCGACGCCCAGGGTGCGGTTGGCGTCGGTCTCGGCCGTGTCGTTGACCCGCAGACCGCCGCCCTGGGCCAGGCGACGGGCTTCGCCACGGGAGGCCGCCAGCCCGGCGTCAGCGGCCAGGGCGGCCAGGACGACGCCGGCCTCGAGATCGCCGCGCGGGATCTCGAAGCTCGGCAGGTCGGTGGACAGCTGGCCCTGTTCGAAGGCGGCGACTGCAGCCGCCTCAGCCGCCTGGGCGGCCTCTTCGCCGTGAAGCAGGGTGGTGGCCGCATTGGCCAACACCTTCTTGGCCTCGTTGATCTGGGCGCCTTCGAGGCTTTCCAGCCGGGCGATCTCGTCCAGGGGCAGGTCGGTGAACAGCCGCATGAAGCGGCCGACATCGGCGTCCTCGGTGTTCCGCCAGAACTGCCAGTAGTCGTAGGGACTGCGCATGTCGGCGTTCAGCCAGACGGCCCCGCCGACGCTCTTGCCCATCTTCTGACCCGACGCGGTGGAGAGCAGGGGCGTGGTCAGACCAAAGGCCGGCTTCTGGTCGACCCGGCGGATCAACTCCACTCCGTTGACGATATTGCCCCACTGGTCCGACCCGCCCATCTGCAGCAGGCAGCCATGGCGCCGCTCGAGCTCCAGGAAGTCCACCGACTGCATCAGCATGTAGTTGAACTCAAGGAAGGTCATCGGCTGTTCGCGGTCCAGCCGGTTCTTGACGCTGTCGAAGCTCAGCATGCGGTTGATGGTGAAATGGACGCCGTAGTCGCGCAGGAACTGGACGTAGCCGAAGCGGTCGAGCCACTCGGCGTTGTTCACCATCACAGCGTCCGTCGGCCCATCGCCGAACGTCAGGAACCGCCGGAACACGGCCTGGATGCTGTCGATATTGGCCTGGATTTGCTCATCGGTGAGCAGGGGGCGCTGGCTGTCCTTGTCGGTGGGATCGCCGACCTTGGTCGTGCCGCCCCCCATGAGCACCACAGGCTTATGGCCAGCCTGCTGCAGACGGCGCAGCATCATGATCTGGATCATGTGGCCCACATGCAGGCTGGACGCCGTGGCGTCGAAACCGATGTAGGCGACGATCGGTCCCGCCAGGCAGGCGGCGTCCAGCTCCGCCGGATGGGTGATCTGGTGGATGTAGCCGCGCGTCTGCATCAGACGCAGGAATTCGGATTTGAACGCAGGTTCGCTGGTCATGGGGCCGGGCTTCGAGTGGGAAGGCCCGGGCTCTAGCACGCTGGGATCGGATAGTTCGAGAGTCATCTGAGCAGTCTCCGGTGGCGCAGGGCCGGAAACGCTGGGTTCGAGGAGTTCGAAGGGCGCGCCGACCTGGTTGGTGGGCGCAGGGGATCGAGCCGCGCCGCCTTAGGGGGCGCGGTAATAGAGGCCGGTGTTGGCGCGGGCGTCGATCATGGCGGCTAGCTAGCGGCTTCAAGCCATGGCAGTCAATGGGCATGCGTGTACTGGGATTCATGACCGGAACCTCCCTGGACGCCGTCGATATGGCGGTGCTGGAGACCGACGGAGAGACGATCGACGCCTTTGGGCCAGCCGGGGAGCGCAAGCTTTCCGACGCCGTGCGCAAGGTGGTGCTGGCCGCAACCGAAGCCGCCCGGGACTGGCCGCGGGGCACGCCGGAACCGGAGGTGTTTGCGCAGGCCTCGGCCGCCATCGCCAAGGAGCATTTCGAGGCCGCCGAAGCCTTCCTCGCCGACCATGACCTGACCTGGGCCGACATCGACCTGATCGGCATGCATGGCCAGACCGTGCTGCACGAGCGCCCCAAGGACGGCCAGATCGGCCGCACGGTGCAGCTGGGCGATGCGGCCTGGCTGGCCGAGGAGACCGGTGTCCCCGTGGCCTTCGATTTCCGCAGCGCCGATGTGGCGGCCGGCGGCGAGGGGGCGCCGCTGGCGCCGGTCTACCATCTGGCGCGGGCCAGGGCCTCGGAGATGAGCCCGCCCATCGCGGTGCTGAACATCGGCGGGGTGGCCAATGTCACCCTCTGGTCGGGGGTGGGCGAGCTGACCGCCTTCGACACCGGCCCCGGCAACGGCATGATCGACCTGCTGGTCCAGGCCCGCGGCGCCGGCCGCTATGATGACAAGGGCAACTATGCCAGCGTCGGCCTGGTGGACGAGGGGCTGCTGCGGGCTCTGCTGGCTCATCCCTATTTCGACGCCCCGCCACCCAAGTCCCTGGATCGCTACGACTTCTCCCTCGACCCCCTGGAAGACCTCAAGCTGGAGGACGCGGCCGCCACCCTGGTCGCCTTCACCGCCGAAGCGGTCCGCATGGGGTTCGAGAAGCTGGCGACCGCCCCGACCATGGTGGTCGTCTGTGGCGGCGGGCGGCACAATCCCGAAATCATGAAGGCCCTGCGCGAGCGGCTGAAATCGCAGGTGGTCACCGCCGAAGAGGTCGACTGGCGCGGCGATTCCATCGAGGCCGAGGCCTTCGCCTATCTGGCGGCCCGAACGGCTCGGGAGCTGCCCATCTCGTTCCCGGCCACCACGGGGGCGCCTGAGCCCATGAAGGGCGGTCGCATCGTCACGCCAACCGGCAAAGTCAAAGAGGAGGGCTGACCATGACGCGCAGCATCACCAAGGTCGCCCTTGCGGGCGTGGCGTTTGGAGTCCTGGCCTGGGCCGCGCCGGCGCTTGGCCAGGAGAGTCCGCACAAGTCTGTGGTGTTCGCCGCCGCCGGAGCCCTGCAGCCCAAGGTCGTGGCCTGGCGCCGGGATATCCATCAGCATCCGGAACTGGGCAACCGCGAGGTCCGCACCTCGGGCCTGGTGGCCGATCACCTCCGCGCCCTGGGCTATGAGGTCCGCACCGGCGTAGCTCATACGGGCGTGGTGGCGACCCTGAAGGGCGGCAAGCCGGGCGGCGTCGTCGCCCTGCGCGCCGACATGGACGCCCTGCCGGTGGAGGAGAAGACCGGCTTGGCCTTCGCCTCGAAGGTGATCGGCGAATACAACGGCCAGCCGACGCCGGTCATGCACGCCTGCGGCCACGACGCCCATGTGGCGATCCTGATGGGGGCGGCGGAGGTTCTGGCCGGCATGCGCGAGGAGATCGCTGGCACGGTGGTGCTGATCTTCCAGCCGGCCGAGGAGGGCGCGCCCCCTGGGGAAGAGGGCGGCGCCGCCATGATGATCGCGCAGGGCGCCCTGGAGAATCCGAAGCCCGGCGCCATCTTTGGCCTGCATGTGAGCCCCGGCGATGTGGGGGCCATCGTCTATCGCAGCGGGCCGATGATGGCTGCGGCCGACTCCTATGAGATCCGCATCACGGGCAAGCAGACCCATGGCGCCCGGCCCTGGGACGGCGTCGACCTGGCGTCCCTCAGCGCCGAGATCGTCCAGGCCTTCAACCAGATCGCCTCACGGCAGCTCGACGTGGCCCGCTCGCCCACCGTCATCACCGTGGCGGTGATCCAGAGCGGCGTGCGCCACAACATCATCCCCGAAGACATGATGATGGCCGGCACCCTGCGGACCTTCGATCCCGACATGCGCCAGGCGACCATCGAAAAGATGCAGACGGCGGTCGACAGCATCGTGGCGCGCTATGGCGCGAAGGGAGAGCTGACCCTGGGCGGCTCAACGCCGGTGGTGAGCAACGATCCGGACCTCGCCCGCGCCATGGCGCCGACGCTTGCGACTGCCGCAGTCGGCCAGCCGGAGACCGAGACCAGCCTGATCACCGGGGCCGAGGACTTTGCGGAGTTCCAGGCGGTGGTCCCGGGGCTCTTCTACCGGCTGGGCGTGGGCTATCCGGCGGGCACGAACCATTCGCCCTTCTTCACCATCGACGAGGCGGCGCTGGAGGTGGGCGTGCGAGCGCAGGTGCTGACGGCGCTGGACTATCTGGACCGGGTGGCGACCAGCCCGGCCGACTGAGGCGATCGCCCCAGCCGATCGGGGGCTTCATGCCTCCGCCGAGGCCGCCATGCGCTTGTCGAGATAGGCCCCGACGCGAGTCTCGACCTCGACAAGCTGCTCGGTCCAGAAATGGTTGGCCTGGTCGACCAGGTCGTAGTCGATCACGATGCCCTTCTGGGTGCGTAGCTTGGAGACGACGCGCTCCACCTCGACCGGCGGCGTCACCGTGTCGGCCGAGCCCTGCAGGATCAGGCCCGAGGCCGGGCAGGGCGCCAGGAAGCTGAAGTCGTACATGTTCGTCGGAGGCGAGACCGAGATGAAGCCGTCCGTCTCAGGCCGGCGCATCAGGAGCTGCATGCCGACCCAGGCGCCGAAGTCGTAGCCGGCGACCCAGCATTGCGAGGCGGCCGGGTTGGTCGACTGCAGCCAGTCGAGCGCCGTGGCCGCATCGGCCAGTTCGCCGATGCCGGAATCGAACTCGCCCTGGCTGCGGCCGACGCCGCGGAAGTTGAAGCGCAGGACGGAAAAGCCCCGCTTCATGAACAGGTGATAGAGCTGGACGGCCACCGGATTGTTCATCTGGCCGCCGGCCTTGGGATGGGGGTGGAGGATCAGCGCGACAGGCGCGTTCTCCGTCTTTCCCTGGGCGTAGCGCCCTTCAATCCGTCCAGCCGCGCCGGTCAGAACAACCTCTGGCATGCGATCCTCTCGTGCCGCCGAATACTTGACTAAGGAGCTTGGTCTTCCTAGATCGCATCCATGCGTTCAATCGGAAAAACCGCCGCTGCGAAGCCGGGGCTTGTAACACAGGCTCAATCCGATGCGCGGGAAAACTGCAGGACGGATCGGACCCCATGCGCTTGAGCACCAAAGGGCGTTACGCCGTGATGGCCATGGCCGATCTGGCCCGTCGCGAGGGTGACAAGGCCGTGGCCCTGGCCGAAATCGCCCAGCGCCAGGAAATCTCGCTTTCCTATCTGGAACAGCTTTTCGCCCGTCTGCGCCGCGAGGGCCTGGTGGTCAGCGCCCGCGGTCCCGGCGGCGGCTACCGGCTGGCGCGCACGGCCAGCGAGACGAATATCGCCCAGATCGTGCTGGCCGTGGACGAGCCCCTGCGCGCCACCCGCTGCGGCCAGGACGCGCGCAAGGGCTGCATGCTGAGCGGCGAAAAGTGCCTGACCCATGATCTCTGGGAAGAGATGGGGCGGCAGATCCACACCTATCTGGAATCGGTATCCCTGGCCGATGTGGTCCAGGGGCGCCTGGCCGACGGCGGGACGGTGGCCGCATGAGCGCCGTCTATCTCGACCATAACGCCACCGCGCCGATCCGGCCCGAGGCCCTGGCGGCCGCCAGCCAAGCGATGATCGCCGGGGGCAATCCCTCTTCGGTCCACGCCGCCGGGCGAGCCTCCCGGGCGCGGATGGAGCAGGCTCGCACCCAGGTGGCCGAGCTGATCGCCGCCCCGGCCTCGACCGTCATCTTCACGTCCGGCGGCACCGAGGCCAACGCCCTGGCGATCGAAAGCGCCGTGGCCACCGGCTCACGGCGGCTGATTCTCAGCGCCATCGAGCATGACGCGGTCCTGGAGACCGCCCGGGCTTCGGACGCGCAGGTCGAACTCATGCCGGTGGACGCCTTGGGGCAGGCCGATCTTGCCTGGCTGGCCGCCCGCCTGGACACGTGGGACGCCGCCGAGGGCCGGCCCTTCGTCGCCCTGATGCTGGCCAATAACGAAACCGGCGTCATCCAGCCGGTGGCCGAAGCTGCGGTTCTGGTTCGCCAGGCCGAGGGCTGGCTGCATGTGGACGCCGTCCAGGCCGCTGGCCGCATCCCGGTCGACAGCCGGGCCCTGGGCGCCGACACCCTGGCCATTTCCAGCCACAAGATCGGCGGCCCCCCGGGCGCCGGCGCGCTCACCTTCGGACCCCGCGCCACGCTCGTGCGTCGCCTTCACGGCGGCGGGCAGGAGCGCGGGCGTCGAGCGGGCACCGAGAATGTGCCGGCCATCGCGGGATTTGGCGCCGCCGCCGCCCAGGCCTTGGGCGAGCTGAACGCCGCCGCCGAACAGGCGGTCTGGCGCGACGCCGCCGAGCAGGCCCTGGTGGCGGCCGGCGCCCTCGTCATGGGCCAGGGCGCTACCCGCCTGCCCAACACCCTGTGCTTCGCCGGTCCCGGCTTTCCGGCCGAGCTGCAGGTCATGACGCTCGACCTCGCCGGGGTGATGGTCAGCGCCGGATCGGCCTGCTCCTCGGGCAAGGTCAAGGCGAGCCGGGTGCTGGAGGCCATGGGCCAGACCGAGTTGGCCGGCGCGGCGATCCGCGTCAGCGGCGGCTGGTCCAGCGGCGCCGAAGACTGGAAACAGATGGTCGAAGCCTGGATCACGGCCTACGACCGCCACGCCGCGCGCCGTCGCGCGCCTGCGGCCTGAAGGAAACTGCGATGCCTGCTGTCAAACAGACCGTCGAACATGTGGAAGCCCTGGAGCGATACCAGCACGGCTTCATCACCTCCATTGACCAGGAGTTCGCGCCCAAGGGCCTGAGCGCCGACATCGTGCGGTTCATCTCCGCCAAGAAGGAGGAGCCGGAATGGATGCTCGCCTGGCGGCTGGAGGCCTATGAGCGCTGGCTGGCCATGGAAGAGCCCGACTGGGCCAAGGTCACCTTCCCCAGGATCGACTACCAGGACTCCTATTACTACGCCGCGCCGAAGACCAAGGAAGGGCCCAAGAGCCTGGACGAGGTCGATCCCGAGCTGCTGGCCACCTACGCCAAGCTGGGCATCCCCCTGCGCGAGCAGGAGGTCCTGGCCGGCGTGCAGGGCGCCCCGCGCTATGCGGTGGATGCGGTGTTCGACAGCGTCTCGGTGGTGACCACCTTCAAGAAGGAGCTGGCCGAGGTCGGGGTGATCTTCTGCTCGTTCAGCGAGGCGGTGCGCGAGCATCCCGAGCTGGTGAAGAAATATCTGGGCTCGGTGGTGCCGGCCTCGGACAACTATTTCGCCTGCCTGAACAGCGCGGTCTTCTCCGACGGCAGCTTCGTCTATGTCCCGCCGGGCGTTCGCTGCCCCATGGAGCTGTCGACCTATTTCCGCATCAATGCGGCCGAGAGCGGGCAGTTCGAGCGGACCCTGATCATCGCCGACAAGGGCGCCTACGTCTCCTATCTGGAGGGCTGCACCGCGCCGATGCGCGACGAGAACCAGCTGCACGCCGCCGTCGTCGAGCTGGTGGCGCTGGAGGATGCGGAGATCAAATATTCCACCGTCCAGAACTGGTATCCGGGCGATCCGGAGACCGGCAAGGGCGGCATCTACAACTTCGTCACCAAGCGGGCCGACTGCCGCGGCGACCGCTCCAAGGTCGCCTGGACCCAGGTGGAGACCGGCTCGGCCATCACCTGGAAATATCCCTCCTGCGTCCTGCGGGGCAACGACAGCGTGGGTGAGTTCTATTCCATCGCCATCACCAATGGCCGCCAGCAAGCCGACACCGGCACCAAGATGATCCATCTGGGGGAGGGGACCCGCTCGCGGATCATCTCCAAGGGCATCTCGGCCGGCCGGTCCTCCAACACCTATCGCGGCCTGGTGTCGGCCCATCCCAAGGCCAAGGGCGCGCGCAATTTCACCCAATGCGACAGCCTGCTGATCGGCAAGGAGAGCGCGGCCCACACCGTGCCCTATATCGAAGCCCGCAACGGCCAGTCGGTCTTCGAGCACGAGGCCACCACCACGCGCCTGTCCGACGACCAGCTCTTCTATGTGATGCAGCGGGGCCTCTCCCAGGAGGAGGCGGTCCAGCTACTGGTCAACGGCTTCGTCAAGGACGTGCTGCAGACCCTGCCCATGGAATTCGCGGTGGAGGCCCAGAAGCTGGTCGCCATCTCTCTGGAAGGGTCCGTCGGATGACCCAGGAACCAAGCCGGACCTTATCGATGACCCTCAAAGCCGCCTTCGAAGCCGAACTCCACCGCCGGGAGACCGAGCGCCGCGCCCGCGAAGAGGCCGAGATGCAGCGCCAGGCCGAGGACCTCGGCCGGGCCGAGGCGCTGGAGGCCGCCCTGGCTCACGACGCCGGCTTCCTGGCCGAGCGCGGGCTCGTGCTGGAGCGCCGCCGCTATACGGTGACGCTGGACCATACGGACTATCGCGTGGCCGCCTATTTCGAGGATGGCCGGGTCAGCGTCACCGCCGCGGACAAGCGCAACGCCACCACCTCGGCGGCCCCGCGCAAGCAGCAGTTCGCCGAGAGCGTCGAGGACGCCCTGCTGATCATGGCCCAATTCCTGGCTGACGAGGTTCGCTGATGCTGTCGATCAACAATCTGCACGCCCGCGTCGCCGAGGCCGAGATCCTGAAGGGCCTGACCCTCGACCTGCCGGCCGGCGAGGTTCACGCCATCATGGGCCCAAACGGCGCCGGCAAGTCGACCCTGTCCTACGTCCTGACCGGCCGTCAGGGCTATGAGGTGACGGAGGGAACGGCGACCCTGGATGGCGAGGACCTGCTGGCCCTGGAGCCCCACGAGCGGGCGGCCCGCGGCCTGTTCCTCTCGTTCCAGTATCCGCTGGAAATCCCGGGCGTTCCGGCCATGACGTTCATCCGCACGGCGATAAACGCCCAGCGCAAGGCCCGCGGCGAGCCGGAGGTGAGCGCGCCGGAGTTCCTGAAGCGCGCCCGCGAGGTGGCCGGTCAGCTGAAGATCGACTTCGACATGCTCAAGCGGCCGCTGAATGTCGGCTTCTCGGGCGGTGAGAAGAAGCGGATGGAGATCTTTCAGATGGCGATGCTTTCGCCCCGCCTGCTGATCCTGGATGAAACCGATTCCGGCCTGGACATCGACGCCCTGAAGATCGTCGCCGACGGGGTCAACGCTCTGCGCAGTCCCGACCGCGCCATGTTGGTGATCACCCACTATCAGCGGCTGCTGGACTATATCCGCCCCGACAAGGTCCACGTCCTGGCTGCGGGGCGCATCGCCGCCTCCGGTGGGCCGGAGCTGGCTCACGAGTTGGAGCGCGAAGGCTATGACAAGTATGCGAGGGCCGCTTGACCCTCGCCGCCGCCCTCCGCGACCGCGATGTCGCCCAGCTGCCCAGCCGTCGTGACGAGGACTGGCGCTGGACAGACCTGCGCGCCCTGATCCGTGAGCTGCCTGCGCCGTCGCCGGCGGCGGCCGCCCCTGCGCAAGCCGGTCCCTTCGGCGCCCTCGGCGATGCGGAGATCCTGGTCGTCAATGGCCGGGTGATCGGCGACGAGAGCCTGCTCCGACTGGCGCCGGGCCACACCCGCACCGTCCGGCTGCGCTTCGTCTCGGCGACGGCCGGAACCGCCCACGGGGCGAGCCTCTCCATCAGCCTCGGCGCCGGGGCGCGCCTGACCCTGCTGGAGTCCTATGAGGGCCTGGCGGCGGGCTATCTCGCCGATGCGAACCTGGCGATCACCCTGGCCGAGGACGCCGTGCTGGAGCGGATCATCCTGGCCCAGGATGACGAGGACGCGGTCAGCGTCAGCACCGCCACGGTGGACCTGGCGCCCCGCGCGCGGCTGGCCCAGACGACGCTCACCACCGGCGCCAAGCGCCAGCGGCTGGAGACCCGCGTCACCCATCCCGGCCACGACGCGGCGGTGCGGATGGACGGCGCCTACCGGGTGCGCGGCCGTGGCCATGCCGACCTGACCAGCGCGGTGAACCATGCCGGCACGGACGGGACCACCGAGCAGCTCATCAAGGGCGTGGTCGATGACCAGGCGCGCGCGGTCTTCCAGGGGCGGATCACCGTCAGCCCCGGCGCCGACCGCACCGATGCGCGCATGGGTCACCATGCCCTCGTGCTGTCGGACCGGGCCGAGGTGGACGCCAAGCCGGAACTGCTGATCTTCGCCGACGACGTGGCCTGCGCCCACGGCAATACGGTGGGCGCCCTGGATGAGGACGCCCTGTTCTACGCCCGCCAGCGGGGCATGCCCGAGGATGTGGCCCGGGCCATGCTGACCGAGGCCTTCATCGGCGAGGTCATCGACCGGATCGAGCATGAGGCCGTGCGCGAGCGCCTGCGGTCCTGGGCGCAAGACGGGCGGATCGCCTGATGGCCTTCGATGTCGAAGCCGCACGGGCGCAGTTCCCCATCCTGCAGCGGCGGGTGAACGGCAAGCCCCTGGTCTATCTGGACTCTGCGGCCTCAGCCCAGAAGCCGCGGGCGGTGATCTCGGCCATGACCGGGGCGATGGAACATTCCTACGCCAACGTCCATCGGGGCCTGCACACCCTGGCCAATGAGACGACCGAGGCCTATGAGGCCGCCCGCCGGTCCGTGGCGGCCTTCATCAACGCCGACGAGGGCGAGGTCGTCTTCACCAAGGGCGGCACTGAGGCGATCAATCTGGTGGCTGCGGGCCTGGCCAGGACGCTCTCGGCCGGGGACGAGATCCTGCTCACCCAGATGGAGCATCACGCCAATATCGTCCCCTGGCACTTCCTGCGGGAGCGCCTGGGCGTGGTGCTGCGCTTCGTCCCGGTGACGGATACGGGCGAGCTGGACCTGGACGCCTTCCGGCAGATGCTGGGGCCGCGCACCAGGATCGTCGCCTTCAGCCACATGTCCAACGTGCTGGGCACGGTCAATCCCGCCACCGACCTCACCCGCATGGCCCATGAGGCCGGGGCGCTGGTGCTGGTGGATGGTTGCCAGTCCATCGTGCACCAGCCGGTGGATGTGAAGGCGATTGACGCCGACTTCTACGTTTTCTCCGGCCACAAGCTCTATGGGCCCACCGGCATCGGCATCCTCTATGGCAAGGCCGAGCGACTCGCCGCCCTGCCGCCCTATCAGGGGGGCGGGGAGATGATCGGCCAGGTGACCGAAGAGGCGATCACCTATGCCGATCCGCCCCATAGGTTCGAGGCCGGCACGCCGCCGATCATCGAGGCCATCGGCCTGGGCGCGGCGATCGAGTGGCTGAACGGCCTGGACCGCCCGGCCATCGCCGCCCATGAGGCCCGCCTCTATGACCGCATGATGGAAGGCCTGGCCGGCGCAAACTGGCTCCGGGTGATCGGCGAGGCGCCGGGCAAGGGCGCCATCCTGTCCTTCATGATGGAAGGCGCCCACGCCCACGACGTGGCCCAGATTCTCGACCGCTATGGCGTCGCTGTCCGCGCCGGGACCCACTGCGCCGAGCCGCTGATGCGTCGCTTCGGCGTGACCTCCAGCGCCCGGGCCTCGATTGCGCTCTACAATACCGAGGCCGACATCGACGCCTTCGTCCAATCCCTTTCCAAGACCCAAGCCTTTTTTGCGTGAACGCCATGGATGACGCCCCCATCAACACCGAGGACGCAGCGCCGCTGTCAAAGGCGGAGCTCGACGCCCTGACCGACCAGCTGATCGACAAGCTGAAGTCGGTCTACGACCCGGAAATCCCGGTCGACATCTACGAGCTCGGCCTCATCTACAAGGTCGATGTCTCCGACCAGAAGGATGTGGCCATCGACATGACGCTGACCGCGCCAGGATGCCCGGTGGCCGGCGAAATGCCGGGCTGGGTGCAGGACGCGGTGATGGAGATTCCAGGGCTCAAGTCCTGCAAGGTCGACCTGGTCTTCGACCCGCCGTGGGATCCATCTCGGATGTCCGACGAGGCGAAGCTTCAATTGAACATGTTCTGACCCCATATCCTGATCATGGAAAACCTCAGCATCACGCCAGCCCCCCGCGCGCGCCGCCCCCGGCCCCAGGTGGTCTCCCTGACGGAGACGGCTGCGGCCCGGGTGCAGGAGATCATGGCGCGGGCGGAAAAGCCCTATGCCGGACTGCGGGTGGGGGTGAAGAACGGCGGCTGCGCCGGGCAGGAATACGTCCTGGAATATGCCGAGACCGCCGATCCGATGGATGAGGTCGTCCACGACAAGGGCGTGACCATCCTGATCGAGCCCAAGGCCGTGCTGTTCCTGATCGGGACGGTGATCGACTACGAGACCACCAAGCTGTCGTCCAAGTTCGTGTTTCGCAATCCCAACGAAACCGACGCCTGCGGCTGTGGTGAGAGCGTCACCATCGTGCCGCAGGACGCCGAACTGGACTCTTAGCCTTAGCGGCCCTGGAACTTGGCGGGCCGCTTTTCCAGAAAGGCGATGACGCCCTCGCGGGAATCCTCGGTGCGGCCAGCGTCCCGCTGCACGACCCGCTCGGCATGCAGCTGTTCGGCCCATTCGGCGTCGAGCCCGTCCCAGACCAGTTTGCGGATATAGCCCAGGGCCTTGGGGCCGTCGGCCAGGGCGCGGGCCAGCTCCATGGCCGTGGACATCAGCTCGGCGTCGGGGACGCAGCGGTTGATCAGGCCCCACTCCAGGGCCGTGCGCGCCGGCAGCTTCTCGCCCAGCAGGGTCAGCTCCATGGCCCGGGCCTTGCCCACCATGCGGCTGAGCAGATAGGTCGCCCCGCCATCGGGGACCAGGCCGATCCGGCGGAAGGCCTGCAGGAAGTAGCCGCTCTCGCCGGCCACAATCAGGTCGCCCATCAGGGCGAGCGAGCAGCCGATGCCGGCGGCGGCCCCATTCACCGCCGTGACGATGGGGATCGGATAGTTCCGCAGGCCGGTGACGAAGGGATTGTAGATTCGCTCCAGGGCCGAGCCGGAATCTGGCGGCTCCTTGCTGGCGGCGGCCGGCGCCGGGTCGGCGCGGCCCGACAGGTTGGCGCCTGAACAGAAGCCGCGGCCCTCGCCGGTGATGACCACGCAGCGCACGCCGGACTCCGGCTTGGCGAACCCGTCCATGGCGTCCTGGAGTTCGGCCATCAGGTCGAGCCCCGCGGCGTTCAGGGTGCCCGGATCGGACAAGGTGACGACGGCCACGCCCTCGGCGACCGAGGTCTTGATCTTCTGATAGGTCATGGCGTCCTCCCTACTGTGTCGCGTTGGGCGCGATCCTGGAGGAACCTACGCGGCGTCAGCCAAGGAGGGAATGGCCGGCGCCGGTTCAGGCCGCATTGGGAATGGTGTCGGCCATGCTCACCAGGTTGCGGCCGCCGTGCTTGGAGGCGTAGAGGGCGCCGTCGGCCCGCTCCATGACATTGTGTCCGCTCTCGCCGACGCGCCGCTCGGCGAAGCCCGCCGAGACGGTGATCTTGCCGAGGTCCTCATTGGTCGAACGCCGCTTCAGCACCCGCGAGGCGATCTCCAGGCGGATTTCTTCCAGGGTCGTGAAGGCCGCCTGGTGATCCTCGCCGGGGAAGATGATCGCGAATTCCTCGCCGCCATAGCGGGCCGCCAGGCGCGGGGTGGCGCCCAGCCGGCCGATGACACTGGCCACATAGCGGATCACCTGGTCGCCCGTCTGGTGGCCCCAGGTGTCGTTGAAGCCTTTGAAATGGTCGATATCGATCAGGGCCAGGGTCAGGCTGTTCCCGGTGGCGTCGGCCTCATGGCAGGCGCGCTCGAGCTCGTCGTCGAACGCCTTGCGGTTGGCGAGGTTGGTGAGGCCATCGGTGGTGGCGTCGCGGCGCACCTGTTCCAGGTGTTCGCGCAGGCGGGCGACCTCGCTGGAGGATTCGCTGAGGCGCCGTTCCAGGGACTTGTTCTCGGCCTGCACCCGCTGGGTGGCGCCGGCCAGGGTCTTCACCGTGGCCTCCAGGCTGGCGATGCCCTTTTCAGCGGTAAGCGACTGCGAGGCGCTGGCCAGGGTCAGGCCGTAGGCTTCGCTCGATTGCTTGGCCGAATTGATGGCCGCGGAGACCGAGGCCAGTTCGCGGCTCAACTGGTCGCCGGTGTCGCGGATCTGATCATTGAGCTTCGCCTTGGGGAGATAAAGGGCTGCGAGCCCTTCGCTGACGGAGTCGGTGAAGGCGTCGCCGCTCTGCAAGAGCCGGGTGATTTCCTGGCCCAGCGCGCTGTCGGGGTCGGCCAGATAGTTGACCCAAAGCTCGAAATTGACCGCGGTGGGCCAGATCCCGTGGCGCTCCATCTGTTCGATGGCCCGACGCGCCAGGCCGAAGCCTTCCGGCCCCCGGAGCTTGGTCTCGACGTCTTGAGACATCCTTCGTCTTCCCCGCCCTCCGCTGTCGCCTTTCGGGACCGCAGATATTCCCCGTATTCGTAGAACGGAGGTTAGGGGGCAGAGCCGAACGAGCCGTTAAAGCCGAGCTTGGCCTGCGTAATTTCAGTCTTCGCGGGTCGGCGTAGGCCGGAGCAGGAAGGCGGGCGTATCGGAGCCAAAGCCCCGGACGCCATTGCGATTGTCATCAGCCTCGTCGCGGGCTTTCACGCCGCGGATCGGGCGTTCGGCGCGACCCGACCTGGCGGCAGGCGTCGGCTCGGCCGGGGTCTGGACCTTGCGGGCGGGGCGCTCGCGACGGGCGGTTTCCCGGGGCTTGGCTTCCGGTTCGACCGGCGAAGTCTCGGCCGGCGAAGCCTGGGCCGGCGAAGGGGCCGGGGCCTCGGTCGCACGGCTGCGGCGGGGCTTTTCCTGAACCTCTTCCGAAACGGTGGGCGCCGGCGCTGCGGCCTCGACCACATCGGCGGGCGTGCTGGCCGGTTCAGAGCGTTCCGGACGGCGGCTGCGTCCGGGCGAACGGGATTCACCCCCACGGCCGCCTGAACTGCGGCCGCTGCTGCTGCGTCCGCTGCTGCGTCCGCCGCGCTCGTCGGTCAGGCTCGCCCAGTCGAGGTCGAGATCGACCTTCTGCGGGGTCTGGCCGATCAGCTTCAGCACCTTGTCCAGGGACTTGGAGTCCGCCGGGGTGACGATCATGTAGGTCTCGCCGGTGCGGCCGGCGCGGCCCGTACGGCCGATCCGGTGCACATAGTCGTCGGCATGG
>NZ_JAUSLG010000085.1 GCF_030646615.1 Phenylobacterium sp.
GGGGCGCTCCTTGGCGATGATCTTCTCGACCATCTCCGGGGTGATGGGCTCGATATAGGTCGCATCGGCCACGTCCGGGTCGGTCATGATCGTGGCCGGGTTCGAATTGACCAGGATGATCCGATAGCCCTCGGCCCGCAGGGCCTTGCAGGCCTGGACGCCGGAATAGTCGAATTCGCAGGCCTGGCCGATGACGATCGGGCCGGCGCCGATGATGAGGATCGAGGAGATGTCGGAGCGTTTGGGCATGTTTCTTCCGCGCGCAAGGACGGCCGCGCACATCAGCGCGCCCGACACCGGTCAGAATGCAGGTTAAGTCGCCCGTTTAGAGAGGGAGTCGGGGGTGCGCAAGCGCGACCTTTGCGGCCACCGTTAATGGCCGTGCACGGCGGGCCATGCCGGACCTGCAACGCAAAGGGGCCGACGCTTTCGCGCCGGCCCCAGGGAAGTCCCGTGCTTTGAAAGCCCGCGGGCTTGTGGCGCTTAGACCTGCAGGTTGGAGGCGGCCATCTTGCCACTGCGGCGGTCGCGCTCGAGTTCGAAGGTGATCTTGTCGCCCTCATTCAGGGTCCGCAGCCCGGCGCGCTCGACCGCCGAGATGTGAACGAAGACGTCCGGGCCGCCTTCATCAGGCGTAATGAAGCCAAAGCCCTTTTGGCCGTTGAACCATTTTACGGTGCCGGTAGACATGGAGAGTATCAGTCCTTGGAGGTCGGTCAGCCACCCGCAATCTTCATCGCGGGGGATCAAGCATCGATGGGGGTTCGGGAGAGCAAATCCGGGGCCGGATAAGGCTGGAGAGTTCGACCGTGCCCTTGCGAGATTGACATACCCAGAGTGGCCGAAACGCGATGGAACCGCAAGTTGAATCCCCACCTGGCCGGGGGCTGCGGCCCCTCGAGACTGTCATTGCTCCTCGTCGTCTCTGATGGACCACAACGGCGTCTGGCGCGTTGCTCTCTCGGCGCCAGACCTGCGCCAAATTGGTTAGCGAGCTTGGCGCCCTGCGTGCTACGGCAGGACGAGGGAGGATCATTATGAGAAAATTAACCCTTGCTGTGTGCGCCGCGCTCCTGGTGGTTCCCGCCCTGGCCGTCGCTGCGCCCGGCCAGCCCCCGGCGTTTGACGCCCGCGCTCCGGCGGCCATGACGCTCGCCCTGCCGCAGACTGAAGATCCCATCGAGGGCGAAAAGGTCCGCATGACCGTGGTCCAGGCGACCCTGGCGCCCGGAGAGAGCCTGCCCGACAACGCCCGCACGGCGCTGCGTTACATCTATGTGAAGTCGGGCCGCCTGCAGGTCTCCAACCTGGTCACCGGGGACGAGCAGGAAATCCTGGCCGGCGAATTCGCCGTGGAGTCGGCCGGCCAATGGCACACGGGCCGCGCCATGGGCGTGGAGCCCGCCGAGGTTCTGCTGATCGAACAGGCGCCGTCCACCGACTTCTGATCGTCTTGCGGCCTGTCCGCCCACAAGCCCAACAGTCTTGCCCCGGCCCGAACAGGTGGGCAGGTTGGGCGGGCGCAGATTCTCATATCCGCTGAACCCAAGAGCCGCCGTGCCCGCTGTGACCGCCGACGACCTTTCAGCTCTCATGACCCAGGTGGCCGCGGGCGACCGCGACGCCCTGCGACAACTTTACCAGGCCACCTCCTCGAAGCTATTCGGCGTCTGCCTGCGTATCCTCTCCGACAAGGATGAGAGTGAGGATGTGTTGCAGGAGGTCTATGTCACCATCTGGCGTCGGGCCGACCGGTTCGACGCGAGCCGGGCCAGCGTCATGACCTGGATTTCGACGATCGCCCGCAACCGGGCCATCGACCGCCTGCGCGCCCGCGGCCCCCTGGCGCGCGCCGAGCAGATCGACGAGATGGAGATCGCCGACGGGGCGCCCAGCGCCACCGCCCTGCTGGAATCGGCCGAGCGCGCCGGCGCCCTGCAGCGCTGTCTCTCCGAGCTTGACGAGCGGACAGAGAAGGCGATCCGCACGGCCTTTTTTGAAGGCGTCACCTATGAGGCCCTGGCCCAGCGACTGGATACGCCGCTCGGGACGGTCAAGAGCTGGATCCGGCGGGGGCTGATGAAGCTGAAAGGGTGCCTGGAGCCATGAGCGACGCGGGTCCTGAAATGGCTGAGCCGGAAGCCCTGGCCGCCGAACACGCCCTGGGCGTCCTGACCGCGCCCGAGCGGGCCGCCGCCGAGCGCCGCATGGCCAGCGACGCCAGCTTCGCCCAGGCCGTTGACGCCTGGCGCGTGCGCCTGGGTCCCCTGGCCAGCGAAGTCTCCGCCGTGGCCCCCCCCGACGAGGTCTGGCCGCGGATCGAGCGCGCATTGCCGGTCAATGACAACAATCCGCAACTGGCGCGGCGTCTGGCCTTCTGGCGCGGCGCCACTGTCGGGGCCATGGGCCTGGCCGCCGCCAGCCTGATGGCCGCCGTCTATCTGGGCAGCCGCCCGCCGGTGGTCATCCCTGCGCCCGCGACTGCGCCGCCGCCTATGCTGAACGCCAGCCTGAGCACCGAGGGCGGCCAGGCCCTTTTCGTGGCCTCCTACGATCCCCAGCGTCAGGCCCTGATCATCACCTCGCTGGTGCCGCCGGGGACCGATCCCCTGCATGTGCACCAGCTGTGGCTGATCCCGTCGGAGGACGGCGTGCCTCGGTCGCTGGGCATGGTGGAGCCAGGCGTGGCCAAGACCATGCCGCTCGACGCCTCCCTGTCCCAGATGGCCCACGAGGGTTCCCAGCTGGCGGTGTCGGTCGAGCCCTTGGGCGGGTCGCCTCAGGCGGGCCCCAGCGGCCCTGTGGCGGCCGTCGGCGCCCTGGGCGAAATCTGACCTGACCGTCTAGCGAGCATCGTCCATCATCTTGGCGAAGCGGTCGAAGAGGTAGAGGGAATCCGTGGGGCCGGGCGAGGCCTCCGGATGGTGCTGAACCGAGAAGACCGGCCGGTCCTTCAGGGCGATCCCGGCGTTTGTGCCGTCGAACAGGGAGACATGGGTCTCCGTCACGGGCGCCGGCAGGCTGTCGCGATCCACCGTAAAGCCGTGGTTCATGGAAACGATCTCCACCTTGCCGGTGGTCAGGTCCTTGACCGGATGGTTGGCCCCGTGGTGGCCCTGGTCCATCTTCACGGTCCGCGCCCCCAGCGCCAGGGACAGCATCTGGTGTCCCAGGCAGATGCCGAAGACCGGCACGCCGCTCTCTACCAGCTTGCGAATTTCTGGCACGGCGTAGGCGCCGGTGGCCGAAGGATCGCCCGGACCATTGGAGAGGAGGATCCCCTGCGGCTTGCGCGCCAGCACGTCCTCGGCCGAGGTGGAGGCGGGCACCACGCTCGCCCGCGCGCCGACGCTGGTCAGGGCGCGCAGGATGTTGCGTTTGACGCCGTAGTCCATGACGACGACCTCGTATTTCGCCTCAGGCGCGGGCTGGGCATAGCCCTCGGGCCAGTTCCACAGCCCCTCTCCAAAGGTGAACGGCTGCAGGCAGGAGGCGTCCTTGGCGAGGTCCAGGCCCACCAGACCGTTCCACGCCTTGGCCTTGGCCACCAGGGCTTCCAGGTCGAAGCGGCCCTGCGGATCGTGGGCGATCACCGCGTGGGGCATGCCGCGCTCGCGGATGCGGCGGGTCAGCGCCCGGGTGTCGACGCCGGCCAGGCCGATGACGCCGCGCCGGGCCATCCAGCCGGCCAGGTCGGAGTCGGCGCGCCAGTTGGCGGGGTCTGTAGGCACGCCGCGGAAGATGGCGCCCCGGGCCGAGGTCTCGGCCGCGCCGGACATCTGCTCCACGTCGTCGATATTGGTCCCCACATTGCCCACGTGCGGGAAGGTGAAGGCGATGATCTGGGCCATATAGGAGGGATCGGTGAGGATCTCCTGGTAGCCGGTCATGGCGGTGTTGAAGCAGACCTCGCCGACGGCGTCGCCCGTGGCGCCGACGCCGATCCCCTGCAGGACGGTCCCATCGGCCAGGACCAGCACACCGGTCGCGCCGGAGAGAAGTTGGCTCGTCATGGGGGACTCCTTTGAGGGCGGGCTATGGTTGCAAAAAGGCGGGCCAGGGTGAACCCCGCCCGCCGTGCAAACGGCGGCGTAGGTAATGAGTCCCGCCGCCCGGGTCAATGCAAGGTGACCCTGCCAGCGCGTCGGACTAGGCTTTCCACCCAGAAGACCACCAAATGCAAGGGGGAAGCCGTGTCGCAGCCTGGCCATATCGATCCCGACCGCGAGGCGTGGGGGGTGTTCAAGGCCCTGCCGCGGGATGAGCCGATCCACATGCTGAACCTCGTCCGCCTCCGGGCCCTGGCGGCCTATCCCGAGGATCACCCCGACCACGGCAAGGGCCTGACGGGCCTCCAGGCCTATCAGGCCTATGGCCGGACCACCGCGCCGATCTTCAGGCGCCTGGGGGGATCACAGGTCTGGGTCGGGCGGCCGCAGGTGACGCTGACGGGACCGCAGGACGAGGCCTGGGACCTGGCCTTCATCGCCGCCTATCCCAATGCCGGGGCCTTTATCGCCATGGTCCGCGATCCCGAATACCAGGTGCTGGTCGCCCACCGCACCGCCGCGGTCGCCGATTCCCGCCTGATCCGCATGGCGCCGGCCGAACCCGGCGAAGGCTTCGGCGAGTAAAGTTCAGCCTTCCAGCACTCCGGAAATGGCGCCGAACAGGGTTTCGGCGCGGATGGGCTTGGCGATGTGGCGGTCGGCGCCGGCCTGGGCGCTGGCCTCGCGGTCCTCAGGCCCGGCATTGGCCGACAGCACGATGATCGGCAGGCGCCTGTCGGTCTCGCCCTCGTGGGCGCGGATCGCGCGGATGGCCTCGAAGCCGTCCATCACCGGCATGCGCAGGTCCATCAGGACCAGGTCGAAGGCCTGTTCGCGCAGGGCCTCCAGAGCCTGGGCGCCGTCCTCCACGCTGACCACCTCGATGCCGGCGGCGTCGAGCATCAGCTCCACAACCCGCCTATTGGTTGGGTTGTCGTCCGCCAGTAGGACCCGCAGTTCGCCAGGCGCCGAGGCCGCCGCTTCGGCCACCGTCTGCGCCGTGGCCTGGGGATGGGGGGCGTGGTGGGTTTCGTATTTCAGCAGGCCGCCGACCAGAGCCTCAAGGCGCGCCCCGGACTCCACCAGGTCGCTGACGATGGCCCGCTGCGCCTCGTCCAGGGGTGTGGCCTCCAGGGCCTGGGCCAGGCCATGACCCCGTTCAGAGGCGTGCGCAGCTCGTGGCTCATATCAGCCAGGAACTCACTCTTGGCGCGGCTGGCGGCGGCCTCCCGGTCAAGGGCGTCTTCGAGGGCGGCGGCCTGCCGCTTCATCTCGGTGATGTCCACCCGCAGGCCGATCAGCCCGCCATCGGCGGTGCGGCGATCCTCGACCATCAGCCAGCGGCCGTCGGAGAGCTGCTGCTCCAGGCGTTCGCCGTCGGGATCGGCCAGCGTGGCCAGACGCGCCTCCAGCCAGGCCTCTTCGTCGCCAAGAGCCTCGGGATAGTCGCCCCGCTCGACGCCGATGCGCAGGGTCTCAGCCAGGGCGCGGCCGGGCGCGAACAGGTCGGCCGAGCGGTGATAGATTTCCGCGTAGCGATCGTTCCAGAGGATGTAGCGGCCCTCGCGGTCCAGGAAGACCACGCCCTCGGGAAAGGCGTCGATGGCCGCGCGCAGGCGATCTCGAGCGGCCTTGGCCTCGGCCTGGGCGCGCAGCAGCGCCCGCCCCCCGATCAACCGATCCAAGGCGCGGACCATGGCTCGGCCGACGGCGCCGATCCCCACCCCTGACATGAAAAACTCCAACCCCGCCTGACGGGGAGAGCAAAGCCCACCAAGTGTTGCCGAAGTCCTGCCAGGGCCGGAATTCCTTGGCCGGCCAGGGATCTGGTCAGATTCTGGGCGCGTGGTTCGCAAACATCTTCGATGGCGCTATCAGGAGCCATGACCATCACGACCCTCGGCTTGGACGCCGACGACACCCTCTGGCACAACGAGACGATCTTCCGGCTGACCCAGGCGCGGCTGTTCGATCTGCTGTCCGACGTAGCCGACACCGACACCCTGGGCGCGCGTCTGGCCGAGGTGGAGGGGCGCAATCTTCGCCTCTACGGCTACGGCGTGAAGGGCTTCACCCTCTCGATGATCGAGACGGCCATGGAGCTGACAGGCGGGGAGGCGCCGCCGCATATCGTCCGTGAGATCCTGGCGGCGGGCCGGGCCATGCTCACCGAGCCGGTCGAACCCCTGCCGGGTGTCGACCAGGCGCTGGCGGAGCTGTCACAGCACTACCGCCTCGTGCTGATCACCAAGGGCGACCTGCTGCACCAGGAACAGAAGCTGGCGGCCTCAGGCCTGGGCGACCTGTTCGTCGCCGTGGAGATCGTCAGCGAGAAGGACGCCTCGACCTATGAGCGGGTCTTCGCCCGCCACGGAACTGGCGCGGCGCAGGGCGCCATGGTCGGCAACTCCCTGCGGTCGGACATCCTGCCGGCCCTGGAGGCCGGCGCCTGGGCCGCTCACGTGCCCTATCCGGTGACCTGGGCCCATGAGATGGCGCAGACGCCCACCGGCCATCCCCGGTTCGCCGAACTGGCCAGCATTTCGGACCTGCCGGCCTGGCTCGACCGTATCAGCTGAGCTGGCTGATGATTTTGTCGGGCGCCTGGCGCATATGTCAGGGGTGAAGTTCGATGAACGGTTCCTCGACGAGATCAAGGCCCGCCTGCGCCCCTCCGACGTGATCGGGCGCACGGTGAAGCTGCGCAAGCAGGGCCGGGAGTTCGTCGGCCTTTCGCCCTTCACCAAGGAGCGGAGCCCGTCCTTCTTCGTCAATGACGACAAGGGCCAGTTCTTCGACTTCTCCTCCGGCAAGAACGGCGACCTGATCACCTTCCTGCAGGAGACCGAGCGCCTGACCTTCATGGAGGCGGTGGAGCGCCTGGCCGCCGAGGCCGGGGTGCCCATGCCGGCGCCCGATCCCCAGTCGGCCGAGCGCGACCGGGTGCGCCAGGGGCTGGCCGAATGGCTGGAGCAGGCCGGCGCCTGGTTCCAGGCCGAGCTGCGTCGTCCGGTGGGCCGCGAGGCGCGGGACTATCTGGCGGCCCGCGGCCTGCCCGAGGCGGAATGGGCGAGGTTTGGCATCGGCTATGCGCCGGGCGGGCGCACGGCGCTGAAGGATTATCTGGTCGCCAAGGGCGCGCGGCCCGGCGAGCTGGTGGAGGCCGGTCTGCTGATCGCGCCGGAGGACGGCGGGGCGCCCTATGACCGCTTCCGCGACCGGATCATGTTCCCCATCGCCGATGGGCGAGGGCGGTTCGTCTCCTTCGGCGGCCGGGCCATGGATCCCAAGGCCCGCGCCAAGTACCTGAACGGCCCGGAGACCTCGGTCTTTCACAAGGGCCACGTGCTCTACGGCATGGGCGAGGCCCGCAAGATCCTGGGGGCGGCGCCTTCGGGCGAGACCCCGCCCCTGGTGGTGGTGGAAGGCTATATGGACGCCATCGCCTGTCATCGGGCGGGCGTGGCGGCGGTCGCGCCCATGGGCACGGCGCTGACCGAAGAGCAGATGGAGATGCTCTGGCGGCTGCACCCCGAACCGACCCTGTGCTTCGACGGCGACCGGGCCGGCCGCCAGGCCGCCTTCCGCGCCATGGACCGGGCGCTGCCGATCCTCAAGCCCGGTAAGAGCTTCCAGTTTTCGCTGGTCGAGGGGGGCAAGGACCCCGACGACGTGCTGCGCGAGCAGGGGCCGGTCGCCCTGCGCCAGCAGCTGGCGACGACAACGCCCTTCGCCCAGGCGCTGTTCGAACGCGAACGTGATCTCGAGCCACTGGATACGCCGGAGCGGCGGGCCGGCTTGAAAGGCCGGCTGCGGCAGGCCGCGGGCGCCATCGCCGACAACGACCTGCAGCAGGCCTACCGGCAGGACCTGCTGGAGCGCTATGACGGCCTGTTCCGCAAGGCCGAGAGCAGCCAAGGCGCCCGCCCGCCCTGGCGTCCGCAGGCGCGGCGCAACGGGCGCTGGAAGGGGCCCGGCGAGGCCTGGGCGGACGCCCAGCCCCCCACCGCCCAGGGCAAGGCCGCCGCGGGCCGGCTGGCGGCCGGACTCGACCCGGCGCCGGCGGCCCTGGCGGCCTACGCCCTGTCGCGACCGGCCGTTCTGGACGACCATCTGGAGGATGTTTTCGCAACCGAAGGTTTCGGCGAACCGGGCCTCTGCGAAATGGTGAGGGAAATCATCCGCCTGCGTCTTGAGTCGGACCACCTTGACTCTGACAGCCTGACGCGCCATCTCCGATCCTGCGGGTTTAATGCGCTGCTGACAGACATCGACCGGGCCGCTGCGAAATCGGGCGCGCCCTTTTTGAAACCGGATGTCTCCCTCGAAGCCGCGAATTCGCAGTGGTCGCAAGCCTTCGCCAGCCTTTCCAGGCTGGCGTCGCTCGACAAGGCTCTCGACGCCTCGAAGGGAAACCTTCGGGAGCGGTCGGATATGGAAGCCTTCGAGCGTCTCAAGGGGGAACGCGACGCACTCAGACGCGCGACCAGAGAGTGGAACGATTAAAGCCGGTCACGGGTCGTACTCATACGGCCGTATCGGCCCCTGTTAGTCATGATCGGCCCGTTCCTTGCATAAGGCGGCGGAACCGAACCGGAGAATTCGATGAGCACCAATACGGCCGAAGCGGAAACGACCGAAGCCCAGACCAGCGATGGTCCGCTGCTCGACCTGACGGACGCCGCGGTCAAGAAGTTCATCAAGCAGGCCAAGACCCGCGGCTACGTCACCATGGACGAGCTGAACAAGGTCCTGCCCTCTGAAGAGGTGACCTCCGAAGCGATTGAAGACACGCTCGCCATGCTGTCGGAGATGGGCGTCAACGTCGTCGAGGCCGAAGAGGACGCCGAGGGCGGCGAGGTCGCGGTCCGCGAGGAGACGGCCGTCGTCGAGACGACCAAGGAGCCGGCCTACGACCGCACCGACGACCCCGTGCGCATGTATCTGCGCGAGATGGGTTCGGTGGAGCTCTTGTCGCGCGAGGGCGAGATCGCCATCGCCAAGCGCATCGAGGCCGGCCGCGACACCATGATCCGGGGCCTGTGCGAAAGCGCCCTGACCTTCGAAGCCATCATGGTCTGGCGCGAGGAGCTGGCCTCGGGCCGCATCCTGCTGCGCGAGGTCATCGACCTCGAACAGACCTATGGCGGCCAGAACACCGGGACCGAGGAAACCGCCGAGGCCAAGCCCGAGCCGGGCGCCGAAGGCGGCGAGGCCAAGGCCGAAGGCGAGGGCGACGACGACGACGACGATTTCGACGACGGCGCCGGCCCCACCATCAGCGCCATGGAGGCCGAGCTTCGTGACGGCGTCATGGAAACCCTCGACGCCATCGCCTCGGAGTTCGACTCCTTCCGCAGGCTGCAGGAAAAGCTGGTCGCCAAGAAGCTGGCCGGCGAGGACCTGGGCGATTCCGACCGCAAGGCCTTCGAGGCTGCGACCACGGTCATCGTCCAGCACCTGAAGACCCTGAAGCTCAACAACAACCGCATCGAGGCCCTGGTTGAGCAGCTCTATGCCATCAACAAGCGCCTGATGGGCCTGGAAGGCCGTCTGCTGCGTCTGGCCGATTCCTACGGCATCAGCCGGGTGGAATTCCTCAAGGCCTATTTTGGCGCCGAGCTCGACCCCGCCTGGACCGACAAGGTCAAGGAACTGGGCGTCCGCTGGACCAAGTTCACCGAGAACGACGCTGGCCAGATCGGCGACATCCGCACCGAGATCGCCGCGCTCGCCACCGAGACCGGCGTGGCCATCGACGACTATCGCCGCATCGTCCAGACCGTGCAGAAGGGTGAGCGCGAGGCCCGCCAGGCCAAGAAGGAAATGGTCGAGGCCAACCTGCGCCTCGTGATCTCCATCGCCAAGAAGTACACCAACCGCGGCCTGCAGTTCCTGGACCTGATCCAGGAGGGCAATATCGGCCTGATGAAGGCGGTCGATAAGTTCGAGTACCGCCGCGGCTACAAGTTCTCGACCTACGCCACCTGGTGGATCCGGCAGGCGATCACCCGCTCGATCGCCGACCAGGCCCGGACCATCCGCATCCCGGTGCACATGATCGAGACGATCAACAAGATCGTCCGCACCTCGCGCCAGATGCTGCACGAGATCGGCCGTGAGCCGACTCCGGAAGAGCTGGCCGAAAAGCTGGCCATGCCGCTGGAAAAGGTGCGCAAGGTCCTGAAGATCGCCAAGGAGCCGATCAGCCTCGAGACGCCGATCGGCGACGAGGAAGACAGCCACCTGGGCGACTTCATCGAGGACAAGAACGCCATCCTGC
>NZ_JAUSLG010000087.1 GCF_030646615.1 Phenylobacterium sp.
GGGAACGATGACTTCACCCGTGCCCGGATCCTTCACGTCCTCGGCGGCGAACCGGCCCAGGATGCGCAGGCCCAGCGAGACCAGGACGTCGCCGCCCTCGACCACGGCGCCCAGGGTGATGCCCCGGGTGGTGCCGCAATCTTCCTCGGTGATGATGCAGTCCTGGGCCACGTCCACCAGACGGCGGGTCAGATAGCCCGAGTTGGCGGTCTTCAGGGCGGTGTCGGCCAGGCCCTTACGGGCGCCGTGGGTGGAGTTGAAGTACTCCTGGACGGTCAGGCCTTCCTTGAAGTTCGAGATGATCGGCGTCTCGATGATCTCGCCGGACGGCTTGGCCATCAGGCCGCGCATCCCGCCGAGCTGCTTCATCTGGGCCTGCGAGCCCCGGGCGCCGGAGTTGGACATCATGAACACCGAGTTGATCTCGGATTCACGGCCGTCCGCGCCCTTCACGCCTTCGGAGATCTCACGCATCATCTCGTCGGCGACGCGGTCAGTGGCCTTGGCCCACGCGTCGACGACCTTGTTGTACTTTTCGCCCTTGGTGATCAGACCGTCGGCGTACTGCTGCTCGTATTCCTCGACCAGCTTGCGGGTCTCTTCGACGATCGGCTTCTTCCGCTGCGGGATGACGATGTCGTCCTTGCCGAAGGAGATGCCGGCCTTGGCCGCCTCGCGGAAGCCCAGGCCCATGATCTGGTCGGCGAAGATGACCGTCGCCTTCTGACCGCAGTGGCGGTAGACGGTGTCGATCAGATTGCCGATTTCCTTCTTGGTCAGGTTCTTCTCAAGCAGCTTGTGGTTGACCGCGGCGTTGAGCGGGAACAGGGCCGCAATCTTCATCCGCCCCGGCGAGGTGTCGATGATCCTGCGGACCACTTCGCCCTCGGAGTTCATCTCGGTGTAACGGCAGCGGATCTTGGAATGCAGGGTCACGACGCCTTCGTTCAGCGCCGCTTCGATCTCGCCCAGGTCGGCGAACACCTTGCCTTCGCCCGGCTCGCCGTCCTTGACCAGCGACAGGTAGTAGAGGCCGAGCACGATATCCTGCGACGGCACGATGATCGGGCGACCATTGGCGGGCGACAGGATGTTGTTCGTGCTCATCATCAGCACGCGGGCTTCCAGCTGGGCTTCCAGCGAGAGCGGCACGTGGACGGCCATCTGGTCGCCGTCGAAGTCGGCGTTGAAGGCCGTGCAGACCAGCGGGTGAAGCTGGATCGCCTTGCCTTCGATCAGCTTGGGCTCGAAGGCCTGGATGCCGAGGCGGTGAAGGGTGGGCGCGCGGTTCAGCAGCACCGGATGCTCGCGGATCACCTCGTCGAGGATGTCCCACACCGCCGGCTGCTCGCGCTCGACCATGCGCTTGGACTGCTTGACGGTGCCTGACAGGCCCTTGGCGTCCAGACGCGCATAGATGAACGGCTTGAACAGCTCGAGCGCCATCTTCTTGGGAAGACCGCACTCGTGCAGCTTCAGCTCGGGGCCGACGACGATGACCGAACGGCCGGAATAGTCGACGCGCTTGCCGAGCAGGTTCTGACGGAAGCGGCCCTGCTTGCCCTTCAGCATGTCGGCCAGGGACTTCAGGGGCCGCTTGTTGGCGCCGGTGATGACCCGGCCGCGACGGCCGTTGTCGAACAGGGCGTCGACGGATTCCTGCAGCATCCGCTTTTCGTTGCGGATGATGATGTCAGGCGCCCGCAGCTCGATCAGGCGCTTGAGGCGGTTGTTCCGGTTGATGACCCGGCGATAGAGGTCGTTCAGGTCCGACGTGGCGAAGCGGCCGCCGTCCAGGGGCACCAGCGGGCGCAGTTCCGGCGGGATCACCGGCACCACCGACAGCACCATCCATTCGGGCTTGTTGCCGCTCTCGATGAAGCTCTCGATGAGCTTCAGACGCTTGGACGTCTTCTTGAGCTTCATTTCCGAGGTGGTGGTGAGCAGGTCCTCGCGGAGCCGCTCGGCCTCCTTGGGCAGGTCGATGGCGCGCAGCAGGCCCTGGACCGCCTCGGCGCCGATTTCAGCGGTGAAGCTGTCGTCGCCGAACTCTTCCTGGAAGCGCATATAGTCGTCTTCCGACAGCAGCTGGTGCTGTTTCAGCGGGGTCAGGCCCGGCTCGGTGACGATGTAGTATTCGAAGTAGAGCACCCGCTCCACGTCCTTGAGCGCCATGTCGAGCATCATCGAGATGCGGCTCGGCAGGGACTTCAGGAACCAGATGTGGGCGACCGGGCTGGCCAGTTCAATGTGGCCCATCCGCTCGCGACGGACGCGGGCCAGGGTGACCTCCACGCCGCACTTCTCGCAGATGATGCCCTTGTACTTCATGCGCTTGTACTTGCCGCACAGGCATTCGTAGTCCTTGGTCGGGCCAAAGATACGGGCGCAGAACAGGCCGTCACGCTCGGGCTTGAACGTCCTGTAGTTGATGGTCTCGGGCTTCTTGATCTCGCCGAAGGACCACGAGCGAATCTTCTCGGGCGAGGCCAGGGCGATGCGGATTTGGTCGAAGGTCGGGGCGGCCTGGACCGGATTGAAGATATTCAGGACTTCCTGGTTCATCAGATTTCCAGTTCGTCAGTCATTCTGGAAGGCGAGAAGGAGGGGCTGACGGCCCCTCCCCCCGCAAAAGCGGCGCGGGATGAAGACAGCGGTCAGCTGTTCTCCAGCTCCACGTTCAGGCCGAGCGAGCGCATTTCCTTGACGAGCACGTTGAAGCTCTCGGGAATGCCCGCCTCGAAGGTGTCGTCGCCGCGCACGATGGACTCGTAGACCTTGGTCCGGCCGGCCACGTCGTCGGACTTCACCGTCAGCATTTCCTGCAGGGTGTAGGCCGCGCCGTAGGCTTCCAGAGCCCAGACCTCCATCTCCCCGAACCGCTGGCCGCCGAACTGGGCC
>NZ_JAUSLG010000100.1 GCF_030646615.1 Phenylobacterium sp.
AACGCGCCGACCCGGATGCTGGTCCCCTCCAAGCGGATGGACGAGGCGATCGCCGCGGCCAAGGAAGCCGCCGCCCAGGTGACGGTGGGCGATCCCACCGGCAACGCCATGCTGGGCCCGGTGGTCTCCAAGACCCAGTGGGACAAGATCCAGGGCCTGATCCAGAAGGGTATCGACGAGGGCGCCACCCTGGTGGCCGGCGGGACCGGTCGTCCCGAGGGCCTGGACAAGGGCTACTATGTGAAGCCCACCGTCTTCGCCAATGTGAAGCCGGAGATGACGATCTCGAAGGAAGAGATCTTCGGCCCCGTCCTGTCGATCCTTGGCTATGAGAGCCTCGACCAGGCCATCGCCATCGGCAACGACACCGAATACGGCCTGGCGGCTTATGTGAACGGCGCCGACCTGGCCAAGGCCCGCGAAGTCGCTTCGAAGCTCCGCGCCGGCCAGGTGTCGATCAACGGCGCCTCGGACATGACCGCCCCCTTCGGCGGCTTCAAGATGAGCGGCAACGGGCGCGAGTGGGGCGATTTCGCCTTCCACGAGTTCCTCGAGGTCAAGGCGGTCATGGGCTACGCGCCCAAGGAAGCCGCCGAGTAGGCTTCGGCTCGAAAGACCAGCGGCCCCCGGCGATGTCGGGGGCCGTTTTCGTGATCGCGCCGGCAAGAGCGCGACGACCGCTCAAGACGACCACCAGGAGGATGACGCCGATGATGGATCCCCACTTCCAGGCCATGCTGGAGGCCCAGGCCAAGGCCGCCGAGGGTCAGACCCCTCCGCCCCTGGACGCCCTGCCGCCGGACATGGTCCGCGCCGGCTATCGCATGCAGCGCCAGGCCGCCGACCAGAATGCGCCCAAGGATGTCGCCGTCCGCGACCTGAAGGTCGAAGGCGCGGCCGGCGAGATTCCGGCCAGGCTCTACACCCCGGCCGGGGCGCCTTCGACCACCGGCGGCCTGGTCTATTTCCATGGCGGCGGCTTCGTGATCGGCGACCTGGAGAGCCATGACGGCCATTGCCGGCGGATGGCGTCGCTCGCCGGCGTCCGGGTGCTGTCGGTGGACTACCGCCTGGCGCCGGAAAATCCCTTCCCCGCCAGTCATGACGATGCGCTCGCCGCCACCCGCTGGGCCTTCGACCACGCCGCGGAGATCGGCTTCGATCCGGCCCGCATCGCCGTGGGCGGGGATTCAGCCGGCGGAAACCTGGCCGCCTCGGTGGCCGCCGACCTGAGGGATGATCCCCAGCGCCGGCTGGCCTTCCAGCTGCTGCTCTATCCGGGCATCTGGCCGGAGACGGAGACGGCCTCGCGCCAGGCCCTCGATGGTCCCCTGCTGACCAGGCAGGCCATCGCCTGGTTCGACAAGTGCCTGGCGGCCATCGGCCATCCCCAGTCCCACCGGGCCATGCTGGGCCAGGTGGACTGCGCGGGCCTGCCGCCGGCCCTGGTGGTCACGGCGGGCTTCGACCCGCTGAAGGACGAGGGCCGCGACCATGCCGGGCGCCTGAGGGCGGCGGGCGTCAAGGTCGAGCACGTCGAGTATCCCAACCTGATCCACGACTTCTACATCATGGCCGATGTCTCGCCGGCCGTGGGCGAGGCGGCCAAGGCCACGGCGGCGTCCCTCAAGGCGGCGCTCGCCTGAACCGTTCAGATCGTCTGGGCTTCGGCCCGGACGATCTGCCCGACCTGTGCGGTCAGGGCGTCCCAGGCGGCCTGCATGTCCGGGGTCCAGGCCTCGCCCAGAATATCGGCGAAGGCCTCGGCCATGGCCTGGTAGAAGGCGGGGAAGATCTCGGCCGGCACGCCGATGTCGTCGTGATTGCGCAGCTCGGCCCGCAGGAAGTTGGCCGCGAAGGCGTTGGGGCCCAGATAGTCCAGCAGGGTCTCGATGGCCTGGCGCAGCATCTGCCCCCGGGCCGCGCCCCGCTTGTCGCCCATGAACAGGGCCTCGGTCTCGGGATAGCGGGCGAACAGGCGGGCATAGACCTGAGGCGCAGGGTCCTCGCTGCGCTCAGCGACGAGGTCAAGGCTGTCGAGAAGGGCCTGGACGTCCATGGCCACGAGCCTAACCCGCGGCGGCCGGGGCGCCCAGTACGCTTCGGATCGCGCCGGTCAGGCGGTCCAGCTCGTCGTCCGTGGTGACGAAGGGCGGGGTCAGATAGACCACCTTGCCCATGGGCCGGATCCAGCAACCCAGCTCGGCGAACCGCTGGCAAAGCGCGCCGGCATCGACCGCGGCCTCGAACTCCACCACCCCGATGGCCCCCAGGGTGCGCACATCGACCACCCCCTTGGCCTGCCGACAGGGCTCCAGGCCCGACCTCAGGGCGGCCTCGATCCGCGCCACATCGGCCTTCCAGTCGCCCGCTTCGAAGAGGTCGAGGGACGCGCCGGCCGCGGCGCAGGCCAGGGGATTGGCCATATAGGTCGGCCCGTGCATGAGCGCCGCGCCGGCGTCATCCGACCAGAAGGCCTCGAAGACCCGGCGGCTGGCCACGGCGGCCGACAGGGGCAGGGTGCCGCCGGTCAGCGCCTTGGAAAGCGTGATGATGTCCGGCGTCACCCCCGCGCCCTGGCAGGCGAACAGATCGCCCGTGCGGCCAAAGCCGGTGAAGATCTCATCGAAGATCAGCAGCGCGTCATGGCGGTCGGCGAGCCCCCGCAGGCGGCGCAGCACCTCATCGTCGTGGATCAGCATGCCGCCGGCGCCCTGAATGCGCGGCTCGACGATCAGGGCGGCGATCTCATGGCCCTTCTGCGCCAGCAGGGCGTCGAGGGCGGCTTCGCTGTCGGCGTCCCGGGGCAGGGCGACCACATGCTGGCTGGGCATCACCCCGGAGAACAGGCTGTGCATCCCCTCTTCCGGGTCGCAGATGGTCATGGTGGCCAGGGTGTCGCCGTGATAGCCGCCGAGGAAGCTGACGAATTTCGAGCGGCCGGACACGCCGCGATTGATCCAGAACTGGATCGCCATCTTCATGGCGATCTCCACCGAGACCGAGCCGCTTTCGGCGAAGAAGACGTGGTCCAGGTCGCCGGGCAGCAGGCCCGCCAGACGCCTCGCCAGGTCATAGGCCGGCGCATGGGCCAGGCCCCCGAACATCACATGCGGCGCCCGGGCCAGTTGGTCGGAAACGGCCCCTGCGATGTGGGGATGGTTATAGCCGTGGCAGGCGGTCCACCAGCTGGCGATCCCGTCCACCAGCTCGCGCCCGTCCTCCAGGATGATGCGCGCGCCTTGAGTGCGGGCCACGGCCAGAGGCGGCGGCGCGGTCTTCATCTGGCAATAGGGCCGCCATACATGGGGGGCGCCGCGTTCGAGCCAGTCGGTCATGGAAGCCTCCTTCGGCAAGCAAGGCGGCTTTAACGCGGGCGCGGCCTCGTGCATACCGCGCGGCGTGACCGACACCCTTTCCGCCTTCGCCGCCGCCAAGCTGGCCGACCTGGACGCTGCGCACCTGCGTCGGCGGCTGACGACCACCCATCGCCTCGATGGCCTGTGGGTGGAGCGGGGGGGGCGCCGCCTGCTGTCCTTCTCCTGCAACGACTATCTGAACCTGTCGCACCATCCCGCCGTGATCGAGGCCGCGGCCGCCGCCGTTCGCGCCTATGGGGCCGGCGCAGGCGCCTCCCGTCTGGTGACCGGCGACCATCCCCTGCTGGGCGAGCTCGAGGCGCGGCTGGCCGCGTTCAAGGGGACGGAAGCCGCCTGCGTCTTCGGCTCCGGCTACCTGGCCAATGCCGGCCTGATCCCGACGGTGGTCGGCGCGGGGGACGGCGTGTTCGTCGACGAACTGGCCCATGCCTGCATCTGGGCCGGGGCGCAGCTGTCGGGGGCCAGAATCATTCCCTTCGCGCACAACGACGGAGCAGATCTGGCGGCCAGGCTCGACGCCGAGCGGGCCGGCCTGCGCCACGCCCTGATCGCCACCGACGGGGTCTTCTCCATGGACGGCGACATTGCGCCGCTGGATGCGATCAGCGACCTGGCCCGGCGCCATGACGCCTGGCTGCTGGTGGACGACGCCCATGGCCTGGGCGTGGTGGGCCAGGGGCATGGAACGGCCGCCCTGTTTCCGGACGCGAAGATCGACCTGGCCATGGGCACCTTCTCCAAGGCGATTGGCGGCTATGGCGCCTATGTCTGCGCCAGCGCGCCCGTCGTCGATCTCCTGCGCACCCGGGCGCGGACCTTCGTCTATTCCACCGGCCTGCCCCCGGCCAGCGCTGGCGCGGCGCTCGCGGCCCTGGACATCATCGCCAGCGATGCAGACCTCACCGCCCGCCCCCTGGCCAAGGCCCGCCGGTTCACCACAGCGCTTGGCCTGCCGGACGCCCAGAGCCCCATCGTCCCGGTGGTCCTGGGGGAGGCTGGCCGGACGCTCGCCGCCATGCAGGCCCTGGAGGCGCAGGGCTTCCTGGCCGTGGCCATCCGCCCGCCCACCGTGCCCGCCGGGACCGCCCGTCTGCGCCTGGCCTTCACCGCCGCCCACGACGACGCCGACATCGACCGTCTCGCCGAGGCCGTCGCCGCCCTGATGGAGACCGCCTGATGCGCGCCCTGTTCATCGCCGGCGCCCATACCGATGTGGGCAAGACCTATGTGACCTGCGCCCTGATCGCCGCTGCCCGGGGGCGGGGCCAGTCCGTCGAGGCCTTCAAGCCGGTGGTCAGCGGGCTTGATCCTGCCGACTGGGGTGGCAGCGATCCGGGCCGTCTGCTCGCCGCCCTGGGCCGTCCCCTGACCCAGGCCAACCTCCAGGCCATGTCGCCCCTGCGCTTTGCAGCCCCCCTGTCGCCGCCCATGGCCGCCCGGCGCGAGGGCGCCAGCCTGCGCCTGGAGACCCTGATCACCCTCTGCGACCAGGCCCGCGCCCAGGCCCATGCCGATCTGATGCTGATCGAGGGCGCCGGCGGGGTCATGTCGCCGATCAGCGAGGACGCCACCAATCTCGACCTGATGACCGCCCTTGGCCTCCCCGTCGTGCTGGTGGGCGGCTCCTATCTGGGGGCGATCAGCCACACCCTCACCGCCGCCGAGGTGCTGCGCGCCCGGGGGCTGAAGGTGGCCGCCCTGGTTATCAGCCAGGACGCTGATCCTGGCGCGCCGGATTTTACCGAAACCCTCGCCGATGTGAGACGCTTCTCCTCCGGGGCCCGCGTCCTCGCCGCGCCGCGGGGGGGCCAGGACTGGGCGTCCGGCCTGCTCTGAACCTCAGATCCGCCGATAGGAGCCGACCATGCCGATCTCGCCCGCCTATCAGCCCGATCCGCAGTTCGACGCCCTGGGGCCGGACTTCGCCGATCCCGTCACGGCCGCCGACTTCCCCCAGACCCTGCTGCGCTATCGCAATAACCGGGCGGCGATAGGGGTGGGGATGGCGGGGCTGACGGAGGCCGAATGGATCGCTCAATTCGGCCGGTTTGCGCCTTTGCCGGACAATCTGAGCCAGCCCCTGGCCATGCGCTATCACGGCCACCAGTTCCGCACCTACAATCCCGAACTGGGCGATGGCCGCGGCTTCCTGTTCGCCCAGATGCGCGAGGCCGGCACGGGCCGCCTGCTGGACTTCGGCGCCAAGGGCTCGGGCCAGACCCCCTGGTCACGGTTCGGCGACGGCCGCCTGACCTTGAAGGGGGGCGTGCGCGAGGTGCTGGCCACGGCCCTGCTCGAGGCGCTTGGCGTGCCAACCTCGCGTTCCTTCTCCCTGATCGAGACCGGCGAAGCGCTGGAGCGCAATGACGAGCCCAGCCCGACCCGCGGTGCGGTGCTGACAAGGCTGTCGCACAGCCACATCCGGTTCGGGACCTTCCAGCGCCACGCCTTCGAGGAGAGTCCTGAGCGGATCTCCGCCCTGATCGACCACGTGATCGCCCACTACTATCCGGCCCTTGAGGCCGCCCAGGATCGCCCTGCGGCCCTGCTGGAGGCGGTGATCGGGCGCATGGCCCGGACGACGGCGGCCTGGATGGCGGCGGGCTTTGTTCACGGGGTGCTCAACACCGACAACATGAACATCACCGGCGAGAGCTTCGACTACGGCCCCTACCGGTTCCTGCCGCGCAACGATGCCAACTTCGTGGCCGCCTATTTCGACCAGAGCGGGCTCTACAGCTTCGGACGGCAGGCCGAGGCGGTGTTCTGGAATCTGCGCCAACTGGCCGGCTGTTTCACTCTGGTGGGCGAGGAGGAGTCGCTGGTGGCGGCGCTCAACATCTTCGCCGGCGCCTATCGGGCCGAGCTCGCCCGGGCCATGCGGCGGCGGCTGGGGGTGCGAAGCCGGGGCGCCGAGGTCGACGCCGCCCTCGCCCAGGCGGCCTTCCAGGCCCTGGCCGGCGGGGGCGAGGCCCTGCGGTGGGAGCCCTTCTTCTTCGACTGGTTCGGCGGCGACGAGGGCCGCGCCCTGGCCGGCGTGCGGGGTGAGCTCTATGGCCAGGCGCCCTTCGCCGAGTTCCGGGCGCAGCTCGCCCACTACGCGCCCCTCGAAGCCACAGCCCTGCAGCACGCCTATTTCGCCGCGCCTGAGCCCCAGGAGCTCATCTACGAGGAGATCGAGGCCATCTGGGCGCGGATCGACCAGGCCGACGACTGGAGCGCCTTCGACGCCAAGCTGGCGGCCATCGAGACCGCCCGCCAGGCCTATGGGCTCAGCGAGGACTAGATCGGCCTGGACGCATGGGCCGCCGTCGCCCGGGGCGGCCGGGCGCTCCACTGGGCGAGCGCGACGCCGGCCAGGGTGATGGCGCCGCCCAGGGCCTGGAGCGGTCCCAGGGCCTCCGAAAACAGGATCCAGCCGGCGATGGCCGCCACCAGCGGCTGGATGAGGACCACAACCGAAGCGGTGGCCGGCGGCAGACGGCCCAGCGCCCAGGCGATGGCGCCCTGGCCCGCCACATGGAGGACGCCGAGGCCGGCGCAGGCCGCCCATCCCCCGAGGCTGGCCGGCAGGATCGGTTCTCCCAGCGCCAAGGCGGCGATCAGCAGCAGGGGCGCGCCGGTCAGGCTTGACCAGAACATGATGCGGGTGGCCGCCTCGGTGCGCCGCGCGGCGCTGACGGCCAGGAAGTAGAAGGCGTACCAGAGGGCGGTCAGGGCCGCGGCCGCATTCCCCCAGGCCGGCGAAACGCCCGGCGCGCCGCCCCTGGCCGCCGCCATCAGCCCCGCCCCGCCAATGGCCAGGCCGACGGCCACCAGGAAGAGCATGCGGGGCTTCTGGGCCAGGAAGATCCAGGCCACCGCGGTGACCACCACCGGCGTCAGATTGGTCAGGACGGTGGCGTTGGCCACCGAGGTCAGCGCGATCCCGTAGTGCCAGAAGCCCAGGTCGAGGGCGAACATGAGGCCGGCGATCATGGCCAGCCGGGAGGGGAGGCGGCCCAGTCCGCCCTGGCCCGTGCCGCTGCGCTGGGCCAGCAACGCCAGCAGGGGCAGGGCGAAAGCCAGCCGCCAGAAGCCGGCTGCCGCCGAGCCCGTGTCCGACAGCCGAACGAGGATCGGCACGAAGCCGATCACCACGGCGCCGAAGATCAGGACCGCCAGGGCCCGGCCGCCGGAGGCGGTTGGCGCGTCGCTCAAAGACCCATCTCCTGGCGCAGCCGCTCGGGCGTCATGCCGGCCTCGCGCAGGGCGCGCAGGGTTTCGGCCTTGTCGCGCTTGGCGTAGCGCTTCCCGTCGGGTCCGGCCAGCAGCCGGTGGTGGCGATAGACCGGTGTCGGCAGGCCGAGCAGGGCCTGCAGCAGCCGCTGCACATGGGCGGCTTCGAACAGGTCGCAGCCGCGAATGATGTGGGTCACGCCCTGCAGGGCGTCGTCGCACACCACGGCCAGGTGATAGGCCACCCCCACATCCTTGCGCGCCAGGACGACGTCGCCGCCCAGTTCGGGGCGCGCCTGGATCAGGCCGGTTTCGCCGTTCGGGCCTGCGCCCTCTTCCTGAAAGGTCAGGTTCCCGAATCCGCCCAGCCGCGCCTGCGCCGCCGCCAGCGAGAGGCGCCAGGCGAACGGCTCGCCCCGGGCCAGGCGCTCGGCCTCCTCGGCTGAGGGCAATGGGTCGCTGCGGAAGGTGTCCATGGCGCCGTGGGGGGCGCTGGCCATGGCTTGGGCCACCTCCCTGCGGGTGCGGAAGCAGCGATAGACGAGGCCCGCCGCGACCAGGCGCGACAGGGCCGCCTCATAATCCGCCAGATGCGCCGACTGGCGGCGCACCGGCGCAGGCCAGGACAGGCCCAGCCAGGCCAGGTCCTCGAAGATGGCCGCCTCGAATTCCTTGCGTGACCGCGTGGCGTCGATGTCCTCGATCCGCAGCAGGAAGGTCCCGCGGTTTGCGCGCGCCGCCTCATGGGCCAGCAGGGCCGAATAGGCGTGGCCCCGGTGCAGCAGCCCGGTGGGGGAGGGGGCGAAACGGGTGACGAAGGGCGCGCTCACCCCCAGGGGCTTAGCGCTGCAGACCCTTGGCGAACACCCCCACATGGCTGAGCACGCCGCGCAGGAAGGCGTCCTCGCCGCCGAGCTCGGCCTTCAGGGCGTCGAACTGCCTGAAGCTGGTCATTTCGGCCAAGCCGTGGGCGGCGCACCAGCAGGCGATGGTGGCCAGCTCCAGCCCGACCTCGTCGGCCGGATCGGCGCCGGCCGAGATCAGCACGTCCTTGACCCGCCGATAGGCGCTCTCCTCGTTCTCGCGCACATGGGCGGGCATGTCGGCCTTGTCCCGCGAGCAGTCGTACATGACGCGGTAGAGGGCTGGGTGGGTCATGGCGAAGCGGACATAGGCGACGCCGAGTTCGCGCACCCGGTCGGGCGGCGAGGTCTGGGCGTCCCGGGCCGTCTGGAAGGCGAGGTCGAGCTTTTCCCACCCCTCATGGGCCACCGCGTCGAGCAGTTCGCTCTTGTCCTTGAAATGGTGATAGGGCGCCGCTGGGCTGACGCCCGCCTCCCGCGCCACGGCCCGCAGGGACATGGCGCCAGGGCCATCGGCCTCCACCAGCCGCACGGCCGCCTCCACCAGGGCGCGGCGCAGGTCGCCATGGTGATAGGGGCGCGGATCGGCGGCTTCGGACTCTTTCATCTCCGACAGTGTAGGTCGCGATCTGATCGCCGTAAAGATCATCTTGACACCGCTCAGATGACGTCTATCTTAGCGCTGTTCAAATAACAGATCGCCTCGCTCCCCCGAGGCTCCAACTCAAAGGTGTGTGTCATGTCTCTCGCTTCCCTTTCGGCCGCCGAACGCGTCTTCGATCGCCTGACCCCGGCCCTGTTCGTCGCCCTCAGCCTGGCCCTCGCGGCCGCCCTGCTCGGCTTCCTCGCCTAGAGCGCGTTTTCTCCCAGTCTGTCGCCTCGAGGGAGCCTTTACGGGCTCCCTCTTTTTTTGGGCGCCTGCCGTGGCGACACGCCATGGAGCCGTCACAGAATCGGGCCTATGATCTGTTGATCGGGCGGAATGGGCCTGATGCTGAATGCAAGAGAGGAGCTTCGTCTTCAGTCTCTGTGCCTTTGACAGCCGGCCCTTGGGGCCCCCCCGCCGGAGACGCCGGCGATGCAGGTGATCGCCCATCCCCCTTCAGGCTGGCCGGCCCTGGTCCTCAACGCCGACTATCGGCCGCTCAGCTACTATCCCCTGTCGGTCTGGCCCTGGCAGGAGGTGATCAAGGCGGTCTTCCTCGACCGCGTCGATGTGGTCTCCACCTATGACCATGTGATCCGCTCGCCCTCCTTCTCCATGCGTCTGCCCAGCGTCGTCTCGCTGAAGCACTATGTGACGCAGGACCGGCCCCCGGCCTTCACCCGCTTCAACCTCTTCCTGCGGGACGGCTTCGCCTGCCAGTACTGCCGGTCCGGCGAGGACCTGACCTTCGACCACGTCGTACCCAGGTCGCGGGGTGGTCGGACCAGCTGGGAGAACATCGTCACCGCCTGCGCCCCCTGCAACCTGGCCAAGGGCGGACGCACGCCGCAGGAAGCCGGCATGCGCCCCCTGATGATCCCCCGCCGGCCCCAGGCCTACGAGCTTCAGGAGCGGGGCCGCCGCTTTCCCCCCAACTTCCTCCACCAGAGCTGGCTCGACTACCTCTACTGGGACATCGAACTGGAGGCCTGAGGGCGCTTGAGTTCAGGGCCTGTGAACGTCCTGGCGTCCCGGGCGTTCGCTATGGCGACGCTTCCAGAGCAGGCTGGCCGGTTCGGAGGAGACGGGACCATTCTACGCACCCAAATGAATCCACGCGTCTTCTGGGGCGCCAGCCTGATCGTCGGGGCGCTGCTGACAGTGGCTGTGGCCGCGCCGGACCAGTCGGACCGCTTCTTCCAGTCGTCCCAGAACTGGGTCATCGACACCTTCGGCTGGTTCTATGTCGCCGCCGTCGCCGGGTTCCTGGGCCTAGTGCTGTTTCTGGCGCTTGGGCCGACCGGGAGCCTGAAGCTCGGCCCCGACGATTGCGAGCCGGACTTCCCCTACGCCTCCTGGCTGGCCATGCTGTTTGCGGCCGGCATGGGCATCGGGCTGATGTATTTCGGCGTCGCCGAGCCGATCCAGCACTATGTCAGCCCGCCGGAGGCCGAGCCGGGGACCTTCGCCGCCGCCCGCGAGGCGATGGTGATCACCTTCACCCACTACGGCGTCCACGCCTGGGCCATCTATGCGCTGGTGGGGCTGAGCCTCGGCTTCTTCGCCCATCGCAAGGGGCTGCCGCTGACCCTGCGCTCGGGCCTGTCGCCCCTGCTGGGCAAGCGCACCAACGGTCCCATCGGCGATGCGGTGGACATCTTCGCCGTCTGCGGAACTGTCTTCGGCATCGCCACGTCCCTGGGCTTTGGCGTGTCCCAGATCAACAGCGGCCTCAACTATCTGATCGGCCTGCCCAACACCGCGCTGATGCAGTGCGCCCTGATCGCCCTGGTCATGGCCGCCGCCACAGTCTCGGTGCTGACGGGCCTCGACAAGGGGGTCCGGCGCCTGTCGGAGCTGAACCTGGTCCTGGCGGTCCTGCTGATGCTCTTCGTGCTGGTGGTGGGGCCCACGGGCTTTCTGCTGAAGGCCCTGGTGCAGAATTTCGGCCTCTATCTGGACCACTTCTTCATCCGCACCTTCACCCTCTACGCCTATGAGCCGCGGGGCTGGATGGCCGACTGGACCCTGTTCTACTGGGCGTGGTGGATCGCCTGGTCGCCGTTCGTGGGCATGTTCATCGCGCGGATTTCGCGCGGGCGCACGGTGCGCCAGTTCATCCTCAACGTGCTGCTGGTTCCGGCCGGCTTCACCTTCCTGTGGATGACCATCTTCGGCAACACCGCCATCAGTCTCGACATGGGGACGGCGGCCGGGGCGATTTCAGCGGCGGTGACCGAAGACCTGTCGACGGCTCTTTTCCGGTTCTTCGCCGAGTTGCCGGGGGCTGCCGTGACCTCCACCATCGCCGTGGTGCTGGTGGCGGTCTTCTTCATCACCTCGGCGGACTCCGGCTCCCTGGTGATCGACACCCTGGCCTCGGGCGGCGCCGACGACACGCCGCGCTGGCAGCGGGTCTACTGGTGCCTGCTGCTGGGGCTGGTCGCGGCCCTGCTGCTCCTGGCTGGCGGCCTGGGCGCCCTGCAGGCCGCCACCCTGGTGGCGGCGCTGCCCTTCACGGTGATCATGATCCTGCTGTCGGTCGGCCTCACGCGGCAGATGAACGCCGATGTGGCCGGCCGGGTCGTCGAGACTGAGGGGCCGCCCCTGGCCGAGCAGCTGAAGCGCCTGCTGGCCCCCGCCAGCCGGCGCGATATCCAGCGCCAGATAGACCGTGTCGCCCTGCCGGCCCTGGAGAGCGTCAGCGAAGGCCTGGCGGCCGAGGGCCTGATCACGGAGGTTCGACGCGATGAGGACGCCATCACCCTGACGGCGCCAGGCCCCGGCAGGTCCTTCCACTATCAGCTGGCGGCGCACGACCGTCCTCGTCCGGCCATGACGGCGCTGGACGCTCCGGAACGGCGGCGGGCGATGGAATGGCGCCTCGTCGCACGGTCCGATGACGTGAGCCGCGCGCGGGACGTCACGGGCTTCACCCGCGAGCAGCTCGTCGCCGACGTCCTTGAGCATCTGCGCCGCTGGCGGATGGCCTAGATGTGAGCGCTCTAAAGCGCTAAGGCGCAGCCAGAACGCCTCGGACAGCGGCGAGCAAGGTCTGGCGGTCGAAGGGTTTGCTCAAGGCGCCCTGGGCGCCCAGGGCCTGGGCGGTGTCCAGGATGGTCTCGGGGCTGATGGTGCGCCAGCCGCCCGACATGGCGATGATCGGCAGGTTGGGCCAGCGGCCATGGATCTGGCCAATGGTTTCCATCCCGTCCTGATCCGGCATGAAGATATCGACGATCACGGCGGCGACCGGAAGATGCTGCAGGAACTCGATCGCCCGGGTGGCCGTGTCAGACAGAATAGTGTCGAACCCCTCGACCTCCAGTATTGCGGAGGTGGCTCGTAACAATGTTACGTCATCGTCGACCAAAAGTAACAGCGGTCGATCAGTCATTAAATCGGCTCCAGAGAATCGAGCCGTTTCTAGGAGATTTTGCCTCAGGGCGCACACCTTTCTCGCCCCTGGGGCGAGTGGTGCGCGCTATGCGGCCTCAGGCGTGGCGCCCGCCTCAGCCGGCGGCGGTGGACGCGCCGCCGCGATGGGTCAGCCGCCAGAATATCACGGCGGCCAGTGCGATTGCGCCGCCAGCGAAGGTGACGGAGAGGGCGCCGCCCTGGACCAGCAATGTCCCGCCCAGCGCCCCGCCAAAGGCCTGGCCCAGCGAGGCCGAGGAGCCGTTGAAGGCCAGGGCCAGGGGGGCCGAGGCCGGCGCCCGCTGGATCAGCCGGGTCTGGATGACCGGCAGGATGGAGAACAGCGCCGTGGAGCCGGTGAGGACCGCCAGGCCGACAATGGCGTAGGCGCCGACCCCAGGGACGCCGGTCCGGGCGAGTTCAAGGCTGTGCAGGGCCGCCGCCGTGGCCAGGCCCAGAAAGCCCAGGGTGACGCTCAAGCCCCCCGCGCCCTTGTCGGCGGCGCGGCCGCCGAGGGTGAGGCCGAGGAAACTGCCCACCCCGACCAGCATCTGGAAGGCGGCGACGCCCGCGCCGGTCACCTCGATCTGCAGCCGCAGGATGGGCGCGATATAGGTGGTGATGGTCATATTGGCCCCGAAGGCCAGAAAGGTGGAGATGAACAGGGGCAGCACGCCAGCCCCCCGCAGGCCCTGGCCGACGCCAGGCCCCGGCGGTGTCACCTTGGGCACGAACAGGGCGATGGCGAGCAGGGCCACGGCGCTCAGGCCCGCCGACAGCAGGAAGGTCGATCGCCAGCCGAAGGCCGAGCCCACCACGCTGCCGAGGGGAATGCCCATGAGGAAGGCGACGGTCATGCCGCCCATGACGATGGCCAGGGCCGAGCCCCGGCGTTCCGGCGGGACCAGGGCGCTGGCGGCGGCCGAGGCCGCCGGGCCCGCCATGGCGCCGATGGCCCCGAGGACGGCGCGGAGCACGAGCAGGGCGCCGAACTCTGCGGTCATCAGGCAGGCCAGGTTGAGCAGGACCGCCGACGAGAGGGCCAGGAGGAGCACCCGCTTGCGCTCGAATCGGCCGACCAGGAAGGCCAGCGGCGGTCCGGCCAGGGCCGAGGTCAGCACATAGACGGTCTGAAGCTGCCCCACCGCGCCCACGGAAACCCCAAGCTCCACGGCCATGGGCTCCAGCAGGCCGGCGAAGATGAAGGCGCCCGACCCGAAGGCGAAGGTCGACAGCGCCAGGACAAAGACGCGGAGGTTCAAGGGCGCTGATCCAGCGGGACGACGACTCCGGCGCCGCGGCGGATGGGGCTGGGGCGCATGGACGATCCTCTCCTGGGGCGGTCTGGCGCCGCTTGCCCCTCGATCAGTAGCGCCGGCGCCCGAGGGGTCAATCTCAGGATTTCTGAGGGCGGCGCCAGACGCCGGGAGCCCACACCTATTCGACGGTCACCGACTTGGCCAGGTTGCGCGGCTGATCCACGTCGGCGCCCTTCTGGACCGCCACATGATAGGCCAGCAACTGGATCGGGGCCGACATGACCAGGGGCGCGATCAGCGGGTCGCAGGCCGGGGCGATGATCACCCGGGCGCCGGCCGGGGCGTGGGCTGCGCCCTTCTCGTCGGTGATCAGCACGATCGGGCCGCCGCGGGCGGCGACCTCGCTCATATTGGACATGGTCTTTTCAAACAGCTCGTCGCTGGGGGCGATCACGATGACCGGCGTCGCCTCGTCGATCAGGGCGATGGGGCCGTGCTTCAGCTCGCCGGCGGCATAGCCCTCGGCATGGATATAGCTGATCTCCTTGAGCTTCAGGGCGCCTTCCAGGGCCAGCGGGAACATGGCGCCCCGGCCGAAATAGAGGACGTCCCGGGCCTTGGCCAACTCGGGCGCCAGGGCGCGGATCGCCTCTTCGACGCCGATCGATTCGGCGATCAGGCGCGGCGCCTCCAGCAGGTGCTTGGACAGCCGCGCCTCTTCGGCCGCGTCGATCTGGCCCCGGGCGGCGGCCGCAGCGATGGCCAGCGCGGTCAGGGCCGCCACCTGGCTGGTGAAGGCCTTGGTGGAGGCGACGCCGATCTCGGGCCCGGCATGGGTGGGCCACAGCAGGTCGGCCTCCCGCGCCATGCTCGACTCCGGCACATTGACCATGGCCGCCGTGCGCAGGCCCAGGGCCCTGCACCAGCGCATGGCCGCCAGGGTGTCGGCGGTCTCGCCGGACTGGGAGACCCCCAGGGCCAGGACGCCAGCCGCCAGGGGCGGTTCGCGATAGCGGAACTCCGAGGCCACCTCGACATCGGTGGGCAGGCGGGCCAGGCGCTCGAAGGCGTAGCGGGCGATCTGGCCGGCATAGTTGGAGGTGCCGCAGGCGATGATCTGCAGGCGCTCGGCGGTCTTGAAGTCGAAGCCCCCCGGCGCGGTGGCCCGCCCGGTCACCGGATCGATATAGGCCGACAGGGTGTGCTGGGTGGCGTCGGGCTGGTCATGGATCTCCTTTTCCATGAAGTGCCGATAGTTGCCGCGCTCCACCAGGGCCGCGGCCCGGGCCACCTGCTTGATGGCGCGCAGGACCGGCTGGCCGGCGGCGTCCAGGATATGGGCCTGGACGTGATCGATCCGCACATAGTCGCCCTCTTCCAGATAGGCGATGCGGTTGGTGAAGGGGCCGACGGCCAGGGCGTCGGAGCCCAGATACATCTCGCCGTCCCCGTAGCCGACCACCAGGGGGCTGCCGCGGCGGGCGCCCAGAATCATGTCGTCTTCGCCGGCGATCAGCACCGCCAGGGCGAAGGCGCCGCTCAACCGGTCGAGCGTGGCCTTCAGCGCTTCCAGCGGCGCCAGCCCCGACTGAAGTTGGGCGTCCAGCAGATGAGCGATGGTCTCGGTGTCGGTCTCGCTCTCGAAGACGCGGCCCTGGGCTTCCAACTCGCGGCGAAGCTCGGCGAAGTTCTCGATGATGCCGTTATGGACCAGGGTCACGCGGCCGGCGGAATGGGGGTGGGCGTTGCGCTCGGCCGGCGCGCCGTGGGTGGCCCAGCGGGTGTGGCCGATGCCGACCTGCGCCTTCAGCGGGGTCTCCATCAGTACGTCCTGCAGGGCGCGGATCTTGCCCTTGGCCCGGCGGCGCTCGACCACGCCGGGCGCCGTTACGCCTGCGACGCCGGCCGAATCGTAGCCCCGGTACTCCAGCCGGAGCAGGCTCTCGACCAGGCGGTCCTGGACAGGGGTCTTGCCGACGATGCCAATGATGCCGCACATGGCCTTAACCTCACCTTTTGTCGGACGCCGCCGACGCGACTAATGTCTGGCCCCGCGCCGCCTTTAGCATTCGCAAACGCGACGTCGACTAAATCTGGGTTTCCGATCGTTTCGCGAGTCCGACCATGACCAAGCGCGCCTATTTTGGAACCGACGGCATCCGGGGGGAGGCCAACCGCCATCCCATGACCGCCGAGGTCGCCCTGCGCGTCGGCATGGCCGCCGGCAAGGTCTTCATGTCGCAGGACGAACGGCGCCACCTGGTGGTGATCGGCAAGGACACCCGGCTGTCAGGCTACATGATCGAGCCGGCCCTGGTGGCGGGCTTCGCCAGCGTCGGCATGGATGTCCGCCTGCTGGGGCCGATCCCGACGCCGGGGGTGGCGATGATGACGCGCTCCATGCGCGCCGATCTGGGGGTGATGATCAGCGCCTCGCACAACACCTATTCCGACAACGGCATCAAGCTGTTCGGTCCCGACGGCTTCAAGCTCTCCGACGCCCGCGAGCTGGAGATCGAGGCCCTGATGGACGAGGGCCTGCAGGAGCGTCTGGCGGCGCCGGACGCCCTGGGCCGCGTGGCCCGGGTGGACGACTCCCAGGCCCGCTATGTGGAGATCGCCAAGGCCACCTTCCCTCGCCGGATGAATCTGAACGGCCTGCGGATCGTCATCGATTGCGCCAATGGGGCGGCCTACAAGGTGGCGCCGACGGCCCTTTACGAGCTGGGCGCCGAGGTCATGCGCTTAGGCGTGGAGCCCAACGGCTTCAACATCAACAGCGAGTGCGGGTCGACCCATCCCGAGGCCATGGCCAAGATGGTCAAGGAGTATCGGGCCGACATCGGCATCGCGCTCGACGGCGACGCCGACCGCCTGGTGATCTGCGACGAGACCGGCCGCGTGGTCGATGGGGACCAGATCATGGCCCTGATCGCCGCCCACTGGGCGCAGCGTGATCGTCTGACCGGCGGCGGCGTGGTCGCCACCGTCATGTCCAATCTCGGCCTGGAGCGGTTCCTGGGCGGGAAGGGGCTGAAGCTCGAGCGCACCGCCGTGGGCGACCGGGCGGTGATGATGCGGATGCGCGAAGGCGGCTTCAACCTGGGCGGCGAGCAGTCGGGCCACGTGATCCTGTCGGACTTCTCCACCACTGGCGATGGCCTGCTGGCGGCGCTGCAGGTGCTGGCGGTGCTGAAGGAGGCCGACAAGCCGATGAGCGCCCTGGCCCGGCAGTTCGAGCCGGTGCCGCAGCTTCTTGAAAATGTGCGTTTCGGCGGCGGTCGTCCCCTGGAGAGCGAGAACGTCAAGGGCGCCATCGCCCTGGCCGAACAGCGGCTGAACGGGTCGGGCAGGCTGCTGGTCCGGGCCTCGGGGACCGAGCCGCTGATTCGCATCATGGCCGAAGGCGACGATGAAAAGCTGATCTTCGACATCGTCCACGAACTGGCCGGCGTGGTGCGCCAGGCCGCCGCCTGAGGCGCGCCTTAGCCGGCGGCTGAAAGGCTTTCAGAAACCCCTATCCAAGCCCTGCGCATTATGTCAGTTTCGTAATGTCCACTTCGCTCGACCGGGGTGGAGACAAAGATACGACTGGGAGAAATGCATGTCTCGGAACCCCGCGCTCGCGGGCCGCAGGCAAGGGCACGCAGGCCGAGGCGCTCCGGCGTCCATCGCCTGCATGGCCTTTGTCGCCGCCATTTCCATCGCCTTCTGGGCCGGCGCTGTATGGATCGTCCAGCAGCTCATGACCCTGCTGCTCGGGGCTGGCTGAGGGGCTCAACGCCCTAGAGCCGCCCGACGCTGGTATAGCTGAAGCCCTGCCGACGCACCTCGCCGGGGTTGTAGATGTTACGCAGATCGATGAGCACGGGGGCGGCCATGTCGGCCTTGAGCCGATCGAGGTCCAGCGCCCGGAACTGATCCCATTCGGTGATGATCACCACCGCGTCGGCGCCCATGGCCGCGGCATAGGGATCTGCGGCGAAGTGGACGTCCTTCAGCAGATGCCGCGCTTCGGCCTCGCCCTCAGGATCGAAGGCGCTGATGGTCGCGCCGGCCGCCTGCAGGGCCGGGATGATGTCCAGGCTCGGCGCATCGCGCATGTCGTCGGTATTGGGCTTGAAGGTCAGGCCGAGCACGCCGACCTTCTTGCCCGCCAGATCCCCGCCCATGGCCGCAATGACCTTCTGGGCCATGGCCTTCTTGCGCTGGTCATTGACGCGAACCGTGGTCTCGATCAGCTGCACCGGCGCGCCGAAGTCGGTGGCGGTGCGCACCAGGGCCAGGGTGTCCTTCGGGAAGCACGACCCGCCATAGCCTGGCCCGGCGTTCAGGAACTTCGATCCGATCCGCCCGTCCAGGCCGATGCCCTTGGCCACCTGCTGCACGTCGGCGCCGACGGCTTCGCAGAGATCGGCCATCTCGTTGATGAAGGTGATCTTCATGGCCAGGAAGGCGTTGGCCGCATATTTGATCAGCTCGCTGGTCCGCCGGCCGGTGAAGACGATGGGCGTTTCGTTGAGGAACAGCGGCCGGTAGAGCTCGCTCATCACCGGCCGGGCTCGCTCGTCCTCCAGCCCCACCACCACCCGGTCGGGGCGCTTGAAGTCCTCGATGGCCGCCCCTTCCCGCAGGAACTCCGGGTTGGAGACCACCGCGAACTGGGCGTCGGGACGCTTGGCGCGGATGATCTTCTCGATCTCGTCGCCGGTGCCCACCGGCACGGTGGACTTGGTCACCACCACGGTGAAGCCGTCCATCAGATCGGCGATCTCCTCGGCCGCGGCATAGACGTAGGACAGGTCCGCATGCCCATCGCCCCGCCGCGAGGGCGTGCCCACGGCGATGAACACCGCATCGGCCTTGGCCACCGCCGCCGCCGCCTCGGTCTCGAAGAACAGCCGGCCGGCCGCCACATTGCGCGCCACCAGCCCCTCGAGCCCCGGCTCGAAGATCGGAATGCCGCCCTCACGCAGGCGGCCGATCTTGCCCGCATCCTTGTCGATGCAGGTCACCACATGGCCGAAGTCGGCGAAGCAGGCGCCGCTCACCAGGCCCACATAGCCCGTCCCGATCATCGCTACTTGCATGCGTGGGTTCCCGTCCTGGACTCATCGACGCGCCGCAGCCGCGTGGCGGGCGGCCTGGGCGAAGGTCTAGCCGAAACTGGAGGTGCGCCGCCAGATAGGGACCTTGCCGAGCGATCGACGAATCTGGGCGGGCTCAGATTTCCTGGTTGTAGCCGCCCACCTGCGGATGCTGGCTCAGGCGCGGCTTCACCTCCTGGTGGAAAAGGGCGCGCATGTCGTCGGCCGAGGTCGTGCTTTCCACCACCACGACGATCTCCGGCTTGTTGGATGAGGCCCGAACCAGCACCCAGGAGCCGTCCTCCAGGGCCACGCGCACGCCGTTGACGGTGATCAGGTCGGCGATCTTGCGGCCCAGGATCGTGCCGCCTGCGGCCTGCAGGGCCTGGTACTCGGCGACGATCTTCTCGACCACGCCGTACTTTTCCTCGTCCGGGCAATGGGGGGACATGGTCAGGGAGGTGTAGGCGACCGGCAGGGCCTTCTTCAGATCCGACAGCTTCTTGTCGGGGTTGCGGTCGAGCATTGACAGGATGGCGGCGGCGGCCACCAGGCCGTCGTCATAGCCGCGGCCGATGGGATCGTTGAAGAAGAAGTGGCCGCTCTTCTCGAAGCCGGCCAGGGCCTTCAGCTCGGCGGTCTTGCGCTTGATATAGGAGTGGCCGGTCTTCCAGTAGACGGTCGTGGCGCCGTTGGCGGCCAGCACCTCGTCGGTGGCGTAGAGGCCGGTGGACTTCACATCGACGACGAAGGTGGCGTCCTTGTGCAGCGCCGAAAGGTCGCGGGCCAGCATCAGACCGATCTTGTCGGCGAAGATCTCCTCGCCCTCATCGTCCACCACGCCGCAACGGTCGCCATCCCCGTCGAAACCGAGGGCGCAGTCGGCGCCGTACTGACGGACGGCCTTGGCCATCTCGTGCAGCATTTCCTGGTCTTCGGGGTTGGGATTGTACTTGGGGAAGGTCCAGTCCAGGTCGCAGTCCATCTCATAGACCACGGCCACCCCCATCCGGCGCAGGGCCTCGGCGGCGAAGGCGCCGGCCGTGCCGTTGCCACAGGCGCAGACCACCTTGAGCGGCCGCTTCAGGCTGACGCCGGCCACCACATCGTCCACATAGCGCTCGGCCACGCCGGTGACGTGGGTCAGGCTGCCGCCCGGCCGCAGCTCCCAAGCGCCCCCCAGGACGATCTCCTTCAGCCGGCCCATCTCGTCGGGGCCGAAGGTCAGGGGCCGCTGGGCCCCCATCTTCACCCCGGTCCAGCCGTTTTCATTGTGGCTGGCGGTGACCATGGCCACACAGGGGGCGTCCAGGTCGAACTGGGCGAAATAGGCGATGGGCGACAGGGCCAGGCCGATGTCCAGCACCTCGCAGCCGGCCTGGATCAGGCCGAGCGTGAGGGCCTGCTTGATCGACAGGGAGTAGGAGCGGAAGTCGTGGCCGACCACGATCTTGGTCTGCCCCATCTGCTGGATCAGGGTTCCCAGGCCCATGCCGAGGGCCTCGACGCCAAGCAGGTTGATGTCCGGGCCAAACAGCCACCGCGCATCGTATTCCCGAAAGCCGGTGGCCTTCACCAGGGGCTGGTTCTCATAGGCGAGCGTATTGGGAACGAGATCGGCGCTGGGGGCGAGAAGCATCTGGACTCCGCAGGTGGGTGGTCGACAGCTCGGGAAAGGACTGGCCCGCAGGCCCAGGGCGCGTTCCGATAGGTGGGAACCGATTATCGGACGAAACGTGCTCAGGACCTAAGGCTCTAGGCGAAGCCCCTAAGGCCGGTTGGCGACGTTTGCTACATCACGCCTGCCCGAAGCAGGTCGTGGACGTGCAATATGCCTACGGGACGCTCGTTCTCCACCACGAACAGCACCGTCACCGAAGGCGGCGGATCGCTCATCAGGGCGAGCGCCTCTGACGCCATCATCGACGGCGGCACGGTCTTCTTCGGCCCCGCGGTCATCACCTGGCCCGCGGTGTGGGACAGCAGGCCCTCGATGTGGCGGCGCAGATCGCCGTCGGTGATGGCGCCGGCCAGCCGGCCCTGATCATCGGTGACCCCGACAATGCCCCACCGCTTCTCGGTCATGATCAGCAGGGCTTCGGGCATGGGGGTGTCGTGGGCGACCAGGGGCAATTCGGCCGGCCCATGCATCAGGTCGCCGACCGTCCGCAGCATGGCGCCCAGCTTGCCGCCGGGATGGAAGGTCTTGAAGTCCTTGGCGGTGAACCCACGGCGCTCCAGCAGGGCCACGGCCAGGGCGTCGCCGAGCGCGATCTGCAGGGTGGTCGAGGTGGTGGGCGCATTGACCTCGGCGGTGGCCTCCGGCGCATCGGCCAGCTTCAGCACCACGTCGGCCGCCTGGCCCAGGGCGCTGGCCGGGGCGGCGGTGAGGGCGATCAGCGGAATCCGGAAGCGCTTGGCATAGGCCAGGATGTCGGAAAGCTCGCGCACCTCGCCGGACTTGGACAGGGCCAGGATGGCGTCCTCCTGGCCGATCATGCCCAGATCACCGTGGCTGGCCTCCGACGCATGGACGAAGAAGGCGGCCGAGCCGGTGGAGGCGAAGGTGGCGGCGATCTTGCGCGCCACATGGCCGGACTTGCCGATGCCGGTGCAGGCGATGCGGCCCTGGGCGGCGAACAGGATGTCGACCGCCTGGACGAAGCTCTCGTCCAGGCCCTGAGCCTGCTGGCCGAGGGCGGCGGATTCGGCGGCCAGCACCCGGCGGCCGACGGCGACGGCGTCGAAACGGCTCATGGCTGGGGTGCGACCGCTTGGTCCTGCAGACCGCGCATGGTTTCCCGCGCCCTGTTCAGGCGGTCTGCGGAGGCCTTGGTCTGGCGTTCCATGGCGGCCTTCATCTCCGGGGTCTGGAGCACGGGCTCATGGCCAAAGGGGCCGGGCGAGCGGGCGCCGATCCCCTGGGGCCATACGAGCGCCACGGCGATGGTCAGGACGGCGGCGAGGCCGAGCAGCGGAAAGAAGAAGCGATCCAGCATCCGGTGGATATAGCCGCTCCCATCGTCCTGGGCCACGCCCAAGGGCGGGGCTTGTCCGCTTGACGCCGCAGCCCCCGAGCCCTAGCCGAACGGGCGACCCCGACCGCCCAAGGAGATGCCCCGTGCCGACCCTCGTCCTGCTTCGCCATGGCCAGAGCCGCTGGAACCTGGAAAACCGTTTCACCGGCTGGGTGGATGTGGACCTGACCGACCAGGGGGAGGCCGAAGCGACCAAGGGCGGCGAGCTGATCAAGGCCGCTGGCCTCCAGTTCGACCGGGTCTATACCTCGGTGCTCACCCGGGCGATCCGCACCAGCTGGCTGGCCCTGGCCGCGGCGGGCCAGGCCTATGTGCCGGAGATCAAGGACTGGCGCCTCAACGAGCGTCACTATGGGGGGCTCACCGGGCTCAACAAGGCCGAGACGGCCCAGAAGCACGGCGAGGACCAGGTCAAGATCTGGCGCCGGTCGTATGACGTGCCGCCGCCGCCCCTGAGTTCGGCCAGCGAGTTCGACTTCGCCGGTGACCGCCGCTATGCCGGCGCCCGCCTGCCCAACACCGAGAGCCTCAAGACCACCCTGGATCGCGTCCAGCCCTATTGGGAGGCCGAGATCGCGCCCCGCCTGAAGGCCGGCGACACCCTGCTGGTGGCCGCCCATGGCAACTCCCTGCGGGCCATCGTCAAGCTGCTGTTCGACATGGGCGACGAGGCCATCATCGATGTGGAGGTTCCCACCGGAAATCCTCTGCTGATCGAGCTGTCGGACGACCTGAAGCCCGTCGCCGCGCGCTATCTGGACGAAGCCCGCGCCAAGCCCTTGCCCGCGATCACGTGACGGAGGGGGCCGCCGCCCACATGCGCCGGGCCATCGTCCTGGCGCGGGATCAGCTCGGCCTGACGGGCGAGAACCCGGCGGTCGGCTGCGTCCTCGTCTCGGCCGAAGGGATGGTCGTCGGCGAGGGGGCCACGGCGCGGGGCGGGCGGCCCCATGCCGAGGAGGTCGCCCTGGACCAGGCCCGCGGGGCCGCCAGCGGCGCTACGGCCTATGTCACCCTGGAGCCCTGCGGCGCCCGATCGAGCGGCGCGGCCGCCTGCGCCGATCGGCTGGCGGGCGCCGGCGTGGCGAGGGTTCACGTGGCCTGCCGCGATCCATCGCCCTATGCGGCCGGTCGGGGCCTGGCGCGACTGGCGGCGGCCGGCCTCCTGGGGGAGGTGGGTCTGCTGGCCGATGAGGCGGCCGTGCTCTACGTCGACTATCGCCCGCCAGACCCGGCGAGCCGTTGAGCCAAGCTGCGGAAGGGGCTCGTTAATCTTGGCGCGTTAGCCTCCGGCGAACCCATCCTTAACGGCGCTATATGCTTTCCCCCCGCCCCGCCTCGATCCCCGAACTGAGGAGCCTGAGCCAGGCTGAGGTCGATGCGGTGTGCGCGCGGCACGATCGCCTTTGGACCTCTCGCCCCGGCGGGGCTCGGGCGGTGTTCGCCTGGAAGGACCTGTCGGGCCTGGATCTTCGCGGGCGCAATCTCGCCGACGCCGACTTCACGGGGGCCTGCCTGAACGAGTGCCAGATGCAGGGCGCGAAGCTGGACAACGCCAATCTGTTCGGTTGCGACATGCAGGGCGTCAACCTGACCGACGCCTCCCTGCGCCGGTCCGACCTGCGCGGCGCCTGCCTGCGCGGCGCCAATCTCACCGGGGCGGACCTGTTCGAGGCCGACCTGCGCGAGGGCTCCATCGCCGCGGCTGACCGCGACAAGGGCCTGCGCATTCTTGAACATCTGGCCCGGCCAGGCGAAGTGCAGGGCGCCGTGCTGGCCGGGGCCAATCTGGAGCGCTCGCGCCTGTCGGGCGTCATGGCCGCCCGGGCCGATTTTTCCGACGCCATCCTCAAGGACGCCAAGCTCGTCCGGGCCAACCTGAAACAGGCCAACATGTCCGGCGCCAACATGCAGGGCGCTGATCTTTCGGGCGCAGACCTCGCCGGCGCCGACCTCCGCGACGCCATCCTGGTGGGCGCCAAGACCTATTCCTGGAACGTCAGCAAGGCCGACATGGCCGGCGTGCTCACCGATGCGCCGGCCGGCATGGCGGTGGCGGACCTGCCCTACAAGACCATGATCCGCGACCATGCCCGCTGGTGCGAAACCGGCGGCGGGGAGGGGAGCCCCTCGGTGTTCGACGGCGCGGACCTGCGGGCCCTGGAGACCATTCGCGGCTTCAACCTGACGGCCCTGTCGGCCAAGGGCGCGGTCTTCTATGGCCTCGACATGGAGGGCGTGCAGCTCCAGGGCGCCCAGCTCGACGGCGCCGATCTGCGGGCCTGCAACCTGCGCCGGGCCGACCTGCGTGGCGCGCGGCTGATCAACGCCAAGCTGTCGGGCGCGGACCTGCGCGACGCCCAGATGGGGCCGCTGCTGATCGGCTCCAACCGCCTGCTCTCGTGCAACATGACCGGGGCGGCGCTGAAGAACACAGACTGTGCGCGGGCCGATCTGCGCCAGGCGATCCTGGTCGACGCCGACCTCTCCCGGGCCAATTTCACCGGCGCCCAGCTGAAGCAGATCGATATCACCGGGGCCAGGCGCGGCGGCGCCCGGGGCCTGCAAGATGTCATATAACGACGGTCTTTTAACCGTTAGGTCGCAGTTGCGCGGCTAAATGTCGCTGCGTCGCTCAACCCACGGGGTGTTTTCAGGTGCCAGCCGCCATCGCTCTAACCGGCCGCCGCAGGCTTTCGCCCGGCGAGATCGAAATGGTCCTCGCCGCCCATGAGCGCTTCATCACCGGCCGCCCCGGGGGGAAGCTCGCGGCCCTGCGGTTCATCGACTTCACCGGGGTCGATCTTTCCGGGCGCAATCTGCAGGACGCGGACCTGTCGTCGTCGGTGTTCGACAGCGCCCGGCTGATCGGCGCCAACCTCTCGCGGGCCAACCTGTTTGGCTGCGACCTGCGCAAGGCTGACCTGCGCCGGGCCAATCTCACCCGGGCCGACCTGCGGGGCGCCTGCCTGAAAGGCGCTGATCTCAGTGAGGCCGACCTGACCCAGGCCGACTTTCGTGTCGGCCAGGTCGCCGTGCCGCACCCCTCCAAGGGCCTGACCTCGCTCACCCATCATCAGCGCCAGGGCGACCTGGACCACGCCAACCTCCAGGGCGCCAATCTCGACGGCTCCCAGATGGAGGAGGTCTCGGCCTTCGCCACAGACTTTACCGACTGCTCCATGCGCGGCGCCAAGTTGAACCGCGCCAATATGAAGGACGCCAATCTCGAAGGCGCCATCATGGACTGGGCCGACATCTCCGGCGCCAATCTGGAGGGCGCGCGCCTGGTGGACGCGGTCATGACGGGGGTCGACATCCGCACCGCCCGCACCTCCGGCGCCAATCTGGAGGGCGTGCTCAACGCGCCTAGCCAGGAGGCGATCGACCGGGCCGACGAATTCCATGCCATGGCCCAGGCCAACCAGGCCTGGTGCAGGTCCGGGGGGCGAGAGGGCAAGCCGGCCAGCTTCGACGACCAGGACCTTCGACCCCTGGACCAGCGGCTGCGCAACATGCGGCTGTCTGTGATGAGCGCCCGCAGCGCGGTGATGGTCGGCCTCGATCTCTCCGGCGCTCACCTTCAGGGGGCCAATCTGGAGAACGCCGACCTGCGCGGCGTCTGCCTGCGCGGGGCCGACCTGCGCGGCGCCAAGCTGGCCGGGGCGCGGCTGACCAAGGCCGATCTGCGCGAGGCGATCCTGGGGCCATTGCCGCTCAGCGCCAACCGGGTGAACCGGGGCGACCTGCACCACGCCAAGCTGCGCTATGTGAAGGCCCAGGGCGCCGATCTCACGGGCGCCATCCTGGATGAGGCCGATGTGCGGGGCTGCAACTTCTCAGGCGCCACGATGCGCGGCGCGAGCCTGCGCGGCGCCGACATGTCCCTGGCCCTCGGGTTCGAGATTCCCGGCGCCTGATACGGCCCGTACCCACGAAAATGGGCGGCGCGTCGCCGCGCCGCCCGCTCTTCGACCCTTGGGTCCTGAAGACCGGCCTTTAGGCCGCCTTTTCGCCTTCGATCAGGGTCGAGGGCGTCCCGTTGCTGATCTCGATCCGGCGGGGCTTGAGCGCCTCGGGGAGTTCGCGACGGAGCGAGATGGACAGCAGGCCGTCTGACAGGGCCGCCTCGGTCACCACCACATAGTCGGCCAGTTGGAACCGGCGCTCAAAGTCGCGCTCGGCCAGACCGCGATGCAGGAAGCGGCGGGCCTCCTCATTGGCGGCCTTGCGACCCTGCACGGTGAGGAGGTTTTCCTTCACCTCGATGGCGAGCTCCTCGGCCCGGAATCCGGCCACCGCGATCTCGATGCGGTAGTCGTTATCGCCGGTCCGTTCGATGTTGTAGGGCGGGTAGCCGGTGGCCGCGTCGGCCGCGGCGGTTTCCAGAAGGCCCGCCAGACGGTCGAAACCGACGACAGAGCGGTAGAGCGGGGAAAAATCGAGCGTGCGCATGTGCGTCACATCCTTCTTGGCTAAGCAAGGTTGCGTTCAAATGCGACCTGCGACGAGCCCGAAGGCCTCGTCATCGGCCGGAAGGCCCGGAAATCCAGCACCTTCGCCAAGGGATTTGGGGTGGGTTTCACCGGTTTCAAGGCCTTGATCGCGGCGCGCCCTTGCCAGATCGGCTCGCGCCTCTAGGGTCACGGCCTCAGTCGACTTGCCGGAGCTCCAGACCATGTTTCACGACAAGTTCCCCGCCCTTATCGCCGGCGCCCTCGGCGCCCTCATCCTCGGCTCGGCCGCCCAGGCGCAGGACGCCGTCCTGCGCGAGGTGATCGCCGGCCCGCAACGGAGCGAAGCCCACCAGGCCCGCGACGGCGCCCGCAACCCCCATGACAGCCTGGTCTTCTGGGGCCTCAAGCCCGGCCAGACCGTGGTGGAGATCTCGCCCGGCAGCGGCTACTGGACCGAAATCCTGGCGCCCTACGCCCTGAAGACTGACGGAACCTATGTGGCCGGCGTCGCCGACCTCGAGGACCCCGCCCTGTCGGACGGCGCCCGCAGGGGCCGCGAGGCCTTTGCCGCCAAGTATGCCGACACCGCAGTGTTCGGCGAGATCACCTATGCCGGCTTCGGCGCGACCTCCAAGCCGCTCGGCGAGGCCGACTCGGCCGACCTCGTGCTGACGGCGCGCAACATTCACAACTGGATGACCCGCGACGGCATGCTCGACAAGGTGCTGGCCGACTTCTACGCCGTGCTGAAGCCCGGCGGCGTCTTGGCGGTGGAAGAGCACCGGGCCGATCCCCGGCCCGAGGTCGAGGGCGTGAGCGATGGCTATGTCTCGACGGCCACAGTGGTCGCCGCGGCGGAAAAGGCCGGCTTCAAGCTCGCCGAATCCAGCGAGATCAACGCCAATCCCAAGGACACCAAGGACCACCCCTTCGGCGTCTGGACCCTGCCGCCGGTGCGCCAGAGCGCGGCCCGCGGCGAGACGGCCAGCCCCGACTTTGACCGGGCGAAATACGATGCGATCGGCGAGAGCGACCGCATGACCCTGCGCTTCGTGAAGCCGTCCTGATCCGTGCCGTCGTCGATCCTATCGCGACGGGGACTGATGCTCTCCGGCCTTGCGGCCGGAGGCATGGCCCTGGCGGGGTGCAGCCGCGGGGATGAGGCGGGCGACCCGCCTGTCCCGGCCTCGGCCATGACCCTGGAAGAGGCGGTGGCCGGAGGGTGGCGCGATCCCCAGGACGTGGCCCGCGACCCCGCGCGCCATCCGGTGGAAACCCTCAACTTCTTCGGCCTGAAGCCCGGGATGACGGTGGTGGAGATCTGGCCCGGCGCCGGCTGGTACACCGATATCCTCGCGCCCTTCCTGGCGGCCTCGAAGGGCAAGCTCTATGCAGCCAACCTGCAGCCCAACGACCCGGCCGCCATAGAGGTGGTGGAGGCCTACCGCGCCAAGCTGCGGGCCAGGCCGAGGCTATATGGGGATGTGGAGATCACCGCCTTTGGCGCCACCAGCGGCCCGATGGCGCCCGAAGGCTCGGCCGACCTCGTTCTGACGGCGCGCAATATCCATAACTGGATGGCCGCCGGCATTGTCGACAAGGCGTTCTCCGACGCCTTCGTCGCCCTCAAGCCCGGCGGAGTCTTTGGGGTGGTGGAGCATCGCGCCGCCCCGGGCGGGGTTCAGGATCCAGCCGCCGGCGACGGCTATGTGGAGCAGGCCTATGTGGCGCGTCTGGGCCAGGAGGCGGGCTTCCTGCTCGACGCGGCCAGCGAGATCAACGCCAATCCACGGGACACCAAGGACCACCCCTTCGGCGTCTGGACCCTGCCGCCGGTGCGACGCACCTCGGCCCGGGGGGAGCCGGCCAATCCGGCCTTCGACAGCGCCCCCTATGATGCGATCGGCGAGAGCGACCGCATGACCCTGCGGTTCGTCAAGCCCACCTGAGGCGCGCTCAGAGCACCTTTCGGTAGCTCTCGATAATCTGCTCGTTCGTGACGGGAAGCCTGCCGAGGTTCAGCTGGTCGGAGACCATCTCGGCGCCGCTGGGCAGGGCGCTGCGGTCCAGCTGCGCCTCGGGGTCCCAGAGCCGGCCGCGCATGATCGCCTTGGGGCAGTGGAGGAAGGTCTCCTCCACCGCGATCATCAAGACCAGTCGGGGCAGGCGGCCGAACTCCTCGAAGCTCGCCAGGAGGTCGGCGTCGTCGGTGGCGCTGGCCCGGCCGTTGACGCGGTAGACGTCGTCGAACCCGGGGATCATGAACATCATGCCGACCCGGCCCTCGCCGGCCAGCAGGTTACGCAGGGTGTCCAGCCGGTTGTTGCCCGGCCGGTCGGGCAGGAAGAGGGTCTTACCATCCTCGCTCACATGGACGAATCCCGGCTCGCCGCCCCGGGGCGAGACATCCAGCGCCCCATCGGGCCCGGCCGAGCTGATGACGCAGAAGGTCGAATGGGCGATGAAGGCCCGGCCATGACGTTCCACATGATCCAGCACCTTGTCCAACACCACCTGGCCTGGCGCCCGGTAGATCGCGTCGAGGTCGGCGAGGGCGAGCTTGCGCATGTGAACGTCTTTCCCTTTTAAGAATTGTTCGCAACATCCTGACCCATTCTCCGTGTCCTGTCACGGGGGCCGCCCGGTTTACTTCGAGGCTGGCGCAGGCCAAGCTCCGCGGCCTTACGGAGACCCGATGGCTACGATCGAACAGCTCACCGCCCGCATCGCCCAGACGCTGGAGGCCGGCGAGCCGCTGCCCCATGTGGTCAAGATCGATCTGAAGGGCGCGGGCTTCATTCATATCGCCGGCGACCAGGTGACCAACCAGGACGCCCCGGCCGATCTGGTGGTCACCATCAGCCTGGACGACATCGTCGCCCTGGGCCGCCGCCGCCTCGATCCCATGACCGCCCTGATGAGCCGACGGATGCGGATGTCCGACATGGGCCTGGCCATGTCCATGCAGTCGAAGATCCAGGCCCTGTTCGCCCAAGCCGCCTGAGGAAGCCGCCATGTCCGAGTCCGCGCCCCTGACCGCGATCCCCACGGCCCCGGTCCCCGACGGCGGCGCGGCGGAATGGTTTGTCGGCGCCAAGGGCGCGCGGCTGCGGGCGGCCCTGTTCCCGGCCAAGGGCGAGGCCCGCGGTTCGGTGGTGCTGAGCGGCGGGCGCACCGAGCCCATGGAGAAGTACTTCGAGGTCATCGACGACCTGACGGGCCGCGGCTTCGTGGTGCTGGCCCATGACTGGCGGGGCCAGGGCCTGTCCCATCGCGACCTCGCCGATGACCGGCTGAAGGGGCACGCCGACGGCTTCGAGCCCTTCCTGGGCGACTATGACGTCCTGCTGGCGCAATTCGAGAGCCGCCTGCCCAGGCCGTGGATCGCCATGGGCCATTCCATGGGCGGCTGCCTGACCCTGCTGGCCCTGGCCAAGGGGCAGGCCGACCGGTTCGCCGGCGCCATCCTGTCGGCGCCCATGCTGGGAGTGCGGGTGGGCCGCTATCCCAAGGCCGTGCGGCTGCTGGTGGGGCTGAACCGCCTGACGGGCCGGGCTGGCGGATATTGCATGGGCGATCCCGGCAAGCCCTTCGACGACACCTTCGACGACAATGTCCTGACCCACGACCGGACGCGGTTCGTCCGCGCCCGCGCGCAGATCGCCGCCAATCGGGACCTGGCGCTGGGGGCGCCCACCTGGGGCTGGCTGGACTTCGCCCTGCGCGCCGCTGACTTTTTCGCGCGACCGGCCAATCTGGGGTCGGTGACGATCCCGGTGGTCATCTGCCAGGCCGAGCAGGAAAAGCTGGTGGACAACGAGGCCCAGGACCATGTGGCCCGCAGCCTGCCCGACGGGCGGCTGGTGGTGGTCAAGGGCGCCCTGCACGAGATCCTGATGGAGACCGACGCCCGGCGCGCCGCCTTCTGGGCTGAATTCGACGCCCTGGCCGCCGAGATCGCTAGATCGTCTTCGCCGAGCGCTTGAGAGCCACCAGGGCCTCGTCCAGGCAGGCCTGGTCCCCGGCGATCACCACCTGCCCGCCTGCATCCCCCACTGGCTGGCCGCGCCAGTCGGTGACGAGGCCGCCGGCGCCCTGGATGACGGGAATGGCCGCCTCGATGTCCCAGGACTTCAGGCCCGCCTCGATCACGATGTCCATCGCGCCCGCCGCCACCATGGCGTAGGCGTAGGCGTCGAGGCCGAGCCGCGCCAGCCGCGAGGCCGCCCGCACCTGGGTCCAGGCGCCGAGCTCGGCGCCGTTGAAACAGGCCTCGGGATCGGTGGTGGAGATGGTGGCGTCGGTGAGCTTGGGGCAGGGTCGCACCTTGAGCGGTCGCGAGGTCCCGCGCGAGATCAGGCGCGAGCCCCCCGCATGGCCCACATAGATCTCGTCCAGATAGGGCTGGCCGATTGAGCCCAAAATGGGACGCCCCTCATGGCGCAGGCCGATCAGCACGCACCAGAGCGGCAGGCCCGAGATGAAGGAGCGGGTGCCGTCGATGGGGTCGAGGACCCAGACGAACTCGGCGTCGGGCCGGTCCTCGCCATATTCCTCGCCGATCACCCCGTGCTCGGGAAAGCGCTCGGCGATCCGCTTGCGGATCGCCGCCTCCGCCCCGCGATCCGCCGCGGTGACGGGATCGAAGGCGTTGAGTCCCGGCGCGCCGCCCTTGTTCTCCAGGCCGTGGTCGGCGCGGAAAAGGGGCAGGGCCACCTCGGCGGCGGCTTGGTTCAACTCGAGGATCAGGTCTTCGAGGGCGGTCAGGCGATCAGGGTTGAGCATGCCCCTGCTTTAGCCCGCCGCGCGGCGCGACGAAATCCCGTAGCCGCGCGGCCATGGCGTCAGCCGTGCTCGCCGTCGCCGTTCAGGGACTTTGCAAGGTCCAGAAGCCGCCGACGGGGACGTTCGCCAAGCTGGTAGTAGGCCTTGATGAGATCCATGGTCTCCTTGCTGGCCAGCACCTCGCCGCCGGCGTCGCAGCCTTCGGCGCGTTCCTGCGCCGCGGCCGAGAGACCGTCGTAGAAATAGGCCACGGGGACTTCCAGAGCCTCGGAAAGTTGCCAGAGGCGGGCGGCCGAGATGCGGTTTGCGCCGCACTCGTACTTTTGAATTTGCTGAAACCTGACGCCGCAGGCGCCGGCCAACTGCTGTTGGGTCAGACCCAGCAGGCGGCGACGACGGCGGAGACGCTTACCTAGGTGGACATCGATGTCGTTACCCATGCCTCTTTCCCCCTCACGGTTAAGAGCCGATCCCGTCCCGAAGGGGGACGGCGTGGGCCAGGCTCGGCAAGTCGCGCGCCAAGCGACCCCGGTTCGCGTTGCGCGAAGCGCTGCGGCGAGACTAGAGAGGGGTATGGCGCGTGCGCGATCATACCCCGGCGGGCGACGGGCCCAGGATCTCGCCCAGGATCTGGGCTGGCGGCTGGAGGCCCTGGCCTATGACGCGGTCACCCTGCTGGCGCGGGCCTTTCCGATCGACGCGGTTTCAGACTTCGGGGCGGCGCTGCTTCGGCGTCTCGGGCCACTGACCAGCGCCCACCAGGTGGTGCTGCGCAATCTCAGGATCGCCTTTCCCGACCTTTCGCCGGAAGCGATCGACGCCCTGGCCGACGCACAGTGGGTCCAGACGGGACGGACCTTCGCCGAGTTCCCCATCATCGATCGGATCGTGGCCGCCGGCGACCGGATCGAGATCGTCAATGGCGAGCGCCTGGCCGAGATCGCCCGTACGGCTGAGCCGGTGGTGTTCGTCTCCGGCCACCTCTCGAACTGGGAGATCATGCCCGCGGTGATCGCCCATTCGGGCGTCGTCTGCCACATGACCTATCGGGCGGCGAACAACCCCTATTTCGACAGGCGTATCCGCGACAACCGCTTCCGCTATGGGGTCCGCCTGTTCGCGCCCAAGGGCGGGGACGGCGCGCGCGAGGTGCTTGAGGCCCTGGGGCGCGGGGAGTCCGTGGCTCTGATGAACGACCAGAAGTTCAATGGCGGGGTGGCCGCGCCCTTCTTCGGCAAGCTGGCCCATACCGCGCCAGGACCTTCGCGGCTGGCCCTGCGGTTTGGCGCCGTGCTGCAGCCCATGTCGGTGCAGCGGCTTGGCAAGGCGCGCTTCCGGGTGATCGTCCACCCGCCGATCAAGCCGATCTCATCGGGCGACCGCAGCGCCGATATCGCCAGGTCGGTGGACCAGATCAACGCCTTCATGGAAGAGCGCATCGCCGAGCGCCCGGCCGAATGGTTCTGGACCCATAAGCGCTGGCCCAACGAGACCTATTCGCGGCGGCGACGCTAGTCTCAGACGCAGGATCGCCTGATCAGCCGTTGTGCTCCTTCCACCGGGCATAGGCCTCGGTGGGGCCGGCATAGGCTTCCTGCAGGGCTGGGCTCCAATAGCGCAGGGCTTCCAGCGGAATCCGCACGCCGGTCACGGCGCAGGCCACGAAGCGGCCGGGCTTGAGGACGACGAACTCGCCGTCGCCATAGTGGAGGACGGCAAGCTCGGCGGGCTTGCCGGAAAGGTCGCGATCATGGGCGTTCATCACGCCAATGTAGCGCGCGGGCGGCGCCTCGAACAGACCCCAGCCAGGGGCTGCTGTCTGACTGCCTAGAAGAGATCGCCCTGCACGGTCTTGGCGGGCGGCGCCGGCGCCTTTCGCGGTCGCGGGCGAGTCTCGGGAATTGGCCGCGGCGCAGCGCCGCCCCCGCCATCGACCACGGCGCTGCGGGTGGCGTCGGCGAAGACCAGGGCGACGGTCTCGCCGGCCTCAAGCGCGGCGCCTTGAAGGGCCAGGCTGCCATCGGCCCGCTGCACCCGCGCAAAGCCCCGGGACAGGGGGCGGTCGGGATTGAGCGACAGCCGCAGCTTCTCCACCGCGCCCAGGCGTTCCCCCAGGCGATCGGTGGTCCGGTTGATGGCGGGCGTCAGCCGGGCGGCCAGCGCGTCCAGCTGCTGGCGCTGAGCCGCCTGCGGCCGGGCCAGCAGGGCGGGCGTCAGGCGGGCGGTGATCCGGGCGAGGTCGCGGCCATGGTCGGCGGCGTTGCGCTGCAGGCCGCTGGTCAGGCGTGCGCCGAGCAGCTGCACCTTCTGGGCTTGCGTCTCCTGGGGGCGCAGCAGCAGGCCGGCCGACAGGCGCGAGGCGACCCGGACCAGATCCCGCTCATGGGCCGCGGCGTTCTTCTGCAGGGCCGCGCTCAGCCGGCCGGCGGCCAGGTTGAAGCGCTGGGCGGCCATCTCCACTAGGTCAGGAACCCGCGCCAGGCTGCGGCCGGCGCTCTGCACCCGGCCCTGGCGGTCCTCCACCACCTTGCCGCCGCAGCGGTGCAGGCGGGCGTGCAGGTCGCTCAACCCCGCCCGCAGCTCGGCCAGCACCGGCGTGGCCATCTCGGCGGCCGCCGTGGGCGTCGGCGCCCGGCGGTCGGAGACGAAGTCGATCAGGGTGGTGTCGGTCTCGTGCCCCACAGCCGAGATGATCGGAATGTCGGCCGCCGCCACGGCGCGAACCAGGGCCTCGTCATTGAAGGCCCAGAGATCCTCCACCGAGCCGCCCCCGCGGGCGACGATGATCACGTCGGGCCGGGGCAGGTCGCCGCCGGCGGGCAGGGCGCAGAACCCGCGGATCGCCGCGCTGACCTGGGCGGCGGCCTGTTCCCCCTGGACCACCACCGGCCAGACGATGACCCGGCAGGGCCAGCGGTCGCGGATGCGGTGCAGGATGTCGCGGATCACCGCGCCCGTGGGGCTGGTCACCACGCCGATGACGGCGGGCATGGCGGGCAGGGGGCGTTTGCGGGCGGGCTCAAACAGCCCCTCGGCCGCCAGCTTGGCCTTCAGCCGCTCCAGCTGGGCCAAAAGGGCGCCGACCCCGGCGGCCTCCATGGTCTCGATGACGATCTGATAGCGCGAGCCGGCCGGGAAGGTGGTGATCTTGCCGGTGACGATCACCTCCAGACCCTGTTCGGGCCGGATGGACAGGCCGCGCACCGAGCCCTTCCAGACCACCCCGTCAATGGCGGCGCGCTCGTCCTTCAGGGTCAGATAGACGTGGCCATTGCCATGGTGGGTGACCTTGGACAGCTCCCCGCGCAGGCGCACAAAGCCATACCGGTCCTCCAGCGTCCGCTTGAGCGCAAAGGCGAGCTCGGAGACCGAATAGGGCTGGGCGTTGGAGTCAGGCGCGGCGTCGCTCATGGGGCGAAGCTAGCCCGTCTCGCGGTGAGGCAAAACCGGGCGTGGGGAAAAACTGGCGGGGTGTTCGGAGGTCGGCTCTAGGAGCCCGGGACAATGACCGCAAACGACCCGTCTCTGCCCGTCGCGAGGTCCAGCAAGCTACATGGTTGGACGCCAGTTGATGAAGGCGTCGATCCCAGGGCCACTGATCGATTCACCTTCAATGAAGTAACGTGGCCAATAGAGTTCAACCTGCTGCTTGTTCATCAGGAGTTCGTCAAACTCACCGAGCCTAGCCACAGTCTGGCCCTGCCCTGCTAGAAGAGATGGTCGATCTAAACCGCCACCAATGTCCGCACTCGACAAAATTCTCGTGTCCATCGACGACCTACCCCAAAGGGTCAACTCACCCTCAGCGATACGCTTGTTAACGAGCGCGAGGACATCCTCAACCGACGCACTAGTTCGACGGGACGCGTCATCGAACGTTCGGCCCCATTGCCGAAAGAATGCATAAGCGACCGCTTCGGACACCTCGACGTTGGGACGCAATACAAGACGCACCGCTGGGTCGCCCCCGCGCCCGTAGTCCCAGAGCCAAGTACCGTTTGGAAGCTGTACGTTCGGGCCGCCATTCGCCTCTATTGGACTGCGCCCGCCACGGTCAGCCTGTCCAGCTTCACCACCCAGCGCTACTCCGTCGCCACCTACATAAGCAGAACCGCCGTCTCCGCCTCCGATTGCGCCACCGCGGCCCCCTTTGGCCACCCCATCGCCTGTAACGGTTGCATCCCCCCCTCGCCCGTATCGCAACGGTTCTTGGATCTGCGTCTTCGACTTTGCTGTGAGCAGGAGCGCGACTAGAGCCGCAAGTCCAACCAGCATCCCTAGGCCACCAGCCAACATCAGAAGGGGGCGCAACGACTCAGAGACCGAAGTATTGAACGACGCGATTGCCGCCGCTCCGCCGACCGTGATGCAGGGGGCCGCGATAGCACCGAGAACCTGACGCTTTTCCATGTGAGGCAGCTAACAGCACCAGGGCGAAATTTGAAGGAAGACCTCTGCCTGGAGTCGATGACTGAACGCCGCTGGCGTCTGCTAGCCACACTATGAGAATCTAGGCGTGTCGCTCGCCCATCAGGCACCTTGCAGCTAAGCTGCGTCAGAGGCGGTGCGATATGACGAAGGACGTCAAGGTTCAGGTCGGCGGAACGCTTCGGGATGATCTCCTCGCGTTCAAGGATGCGTGGAAGCGGGCCGAGGCCGGCGATGACCGGCAGGCGCGGGTGATCGCCTTCGAAAGCTGGGAAGGTCTCGCCTCGGTGATGACGGGGGAGCGCTACCGGTTGCTGCGGCATCTGCACGCCCATCCGGAGAAGTCGATCAACGCCCTCGCCCAAGCCCTTCAACGGCAATACCGGCGCGTCCATGAGGATGTCACGGTGCTGGAAAAGGCTGGGCTGGTGGAGCGGGCGGATGGGCAGGTCCGCGCCACGGCTGACCGGCTGAGTGCGGTCGTCGTTCTCTGACCGCCCGGCCCCCAAGCGGGTCTGGAACCCCTTGAGCGCCGGGCCGATCTCAGAGGGTCTTCAGATATAGCGCCGCAGGGAGCGGGCGAGGTCAGAGCCGCCGGCGCGCTTCTTGGTCTGGGCCGGTTGATAGGCCACCCGGGCATGTTCGGTGCAGTAGGGGCCGTCGCTGCAGCGGCGGCCGCAGAAGGTGAAGCCGTCGCTGGACGGATCGCCGATCGGCCACTTGCACATGTGAGCGCCGAGCGTCAGCACGGTGGCCGAGCCCGGGGCCTCGTCCACATAGCGCACCGGGGCCGGCGGCGGGGCGGCGGCCTGCGCCTCGACGGGCTCGGCGATCCGCCGGGGGGCGGAGGGCGCAGCGGCGGCGGCCCGCTGGGGCCGCGGCGCCTTGAAGACCGGACGCGCCGGCTTCGACGGAATGGCGCGTCCCGACAGGCCCAGGCGATGGACCTTGCCGATCACCGCATTGCGGGTGACGCCGCCCAGTTGTTTCGCGATCTGGCTGGCCGAAAGGCCGTCCTGCCAGAGCTTTTTGAGTGTATCGACTCGCTCGTCAGTCCAACCCATCAGAGCCTCCCAAAACGGCCGCGTGTTTCGAGGGCCGCCCCGCGCGGCCGACCGAAACTACATCTTGTGGGGGAAGCGGTTGCCCCGCCCCACGAACTACTAGATATCGTAAAGACTTCCTTAAAGGCCACAATAGGCGCCCCTGCTTCCATCCACAGGAACTAGATATAGCGTCGTAAGGTCGCGCCCTTGCAGGCTGAGCCGTGAGGGCGCACATCTGCGGCATGAACGACATGTCGCCCTCCCGCGCCGCTCAGATCTCCGCCGCCACGCCCCCGGCCCCTCGGGCCTATCACGGGTTCAACTGGCCGGGCTTCCGCACCCTCTATCTGCGGGAGGTGAAGCGGTTCTGGAAGGTGGGAACCCAGACCCTGGGCGCCCCGGTGGTGACCTCGCTGCTCTATATGATGGTGTTCGTGGTCGCCGTCGGCGGGACGCGGCCGGCGGTGGGCGGGGTGGCCTTCGCCACCTTCATCGCACCGGGCCTGATCATGATGACCATCCTGAACAACGCCTTCGCCAACGCCTCGTCGAGCCTGCTGCAGGCCAAGGTCAACGGCCTGGTGGGGGACTTCATGACCCCGCCGCTGACCCCGCTGGAACATGTGGCCGGCTTCGCCCTGGGGGCGGCGACCCGGGGGCTGCTGGTGGGGGCGGTGACTTGGCTGGCCGTGCTGCCCTTCGCCGACCTGCCGCTGACCCACCTCTGGGCGGTGCTCTATTTCGCCATGGTCGCCTCGATGATCCTGGGCATGCTGGGCATCATGGCCGGCCTGTGGGCCGAGAAGTTCGACCACATGGCGGCGGTCACCAACTTCATCATCATGCCCATGACCTTCCTGTCGGGGACCTTCTATCTGGTCGACCGCCTGCCCGAGCCGTTCCGCACGGCGAGCCACTTCAACCCGTTCTTCTATCTGATCGACGGCTTCCGCTATGGCTTCATCGGGACGGCCGAGGGCTCGCTGGTCACCGGGGTCGGCATGACCGCCGGCATCGCCGTGGCCTTCGCCTGCGTCTGCCTGTGGATGTTCGAGAGCGGCTACAAGCTCAAGACCTGAGGCGGCGGCTGGGCCAGACCCAGCGAAATCATTGACAGAGCGCGGTTCTCGCCGGAAAACATCCAGCCTTCCAGTCCCCGTCGCCCGGCGTGCGGGGACGTTTCCTTTGGAGGCTTCCTCCCGTGACCGAAAAGACCGCGACGTCCGCCGCGACCGTTCCCAGCGACCACATCATGGGCGTGTACAACCGCGCTCCGCTGGCGTTCGAGCGAGGCGAGGGCGCGCGACTGTTCACCACGGACGGCGAGGCCTATCTGGACTGCATGGCCGGCATCGCGGTGAACGCGCTGGGCCACGCCCATCCCCGCCTCGTCCAGGCCCTGAAGGACCAGGCCGAGAAGCTCTGGCACGTCTCCAACATCTTCAAGATTCCGGGCCAGGAGGCGCTGGCCAGCCGGCTCTGCGCCGAGACCTTCGCCGACGTGGTGTTCTTCACCAATTCCGGGGCCGAAGCCGTGGAGTGCGCCATCAAGACGGCGCGGAAGTATCACTGGGCCCGCGGCGATGTGGATCGGATCGACATCATCGGCTTCGACGGCTCGTTCCACGGCCGCACCGTGGCGGCGGTCAACGCCTCCGGCAACCAGAGCTATCTCGAGGGCTTCGGCCCGCCGCTGCCGGGCTTCGTGCAGGTTCCCTTCGGCGATCCCGACGCCCTGAAGGCCGCCATCGGCCCGACCACGGCGGCGATCATCATCGAGCCGGTGCAGGGCGAGGGCGGCGCCCGGGCCATGTCGGTGGCGGAGATGACCGCCATGCGCCAGCTCTGCGACGACAACGGCATCCTGCTGATCTTCGACGAGATCCAGTGCGGTCGCGGCCGCACCGGGCGGCGGTTCGCCCATGACTGGGCCGACGGCGCCGCCAATCCCGACATCATGTGCGTGGCCAAGGCCCTGGGCGGCGGCTTCCCGGTCGGCGCCTGCCTGGCTACGGCGCAGGCCGGGGCCGGCATGAGCGTGGGCTCCCACGGGTCGACCTATGGCGGCAACCCCCTGGCCATGGCCGTGGGCGGGGCGGCGCTGGACGAACTGGCCAAGCCCGAGCTCCTGGCCCATGTGCGCGAGGTGGCCGGCTATTTCACCCAGCAGCTTTCGGGCCTGCGCGACCGCTATCCTGACGTGGTGGTGGATGTCCGCGGCAAGGGGCTGCTGATCGGCGTCAAGCTGGCCACGCCGAACCGCGAATTCATGCAGCACGCCCGCGACGAGCACCTGCTGATCGCCGGCGGCGGCGATAACTGCGTCCGCCTGCTGCCGCCGCTGAATCTCACCCTTGATGAGGCGCGCGAAGCCGTCGAGCGTTTCGAACGCGCCTGTGACCGCGCCCGCGCCAAGGGGCGCGCCGCAGCCTGAAGGGCATTCACACCCGGCCGATCGCCGGGACTCATCAATCAAGGACCTCGCGCCCAGACGCGCCACTTCGGTTTTCCGGCGCAAGCGCGGGGTCGATGGGATTTCCCCCCGATGACCCCCACTCCGAGACATTTTCTCGACCTCTGGCGGATGGAGTCCGCCGACCTGCGCGCCATCCTCGACGACGCCCAGGCCCGGAAGGCGGCCCGCGCCGGCTGGCCCAAGGGCCGGGTCGACGCCGACGCGCCGGCCCGCGACCGGGTGCTGGCCATGATCTTCGAGAAGCACTCCACCCGCACCCGCTTCTCCTTCGACGCAGCCATGCGCCAGCTGGGCGGTGACGTGATCATCTCCACCGCCGCCGACATGCAGCTGGGCCGCGGCGAGCCCATCGAGGACACCGCCCAGGTGCTCTCGCGGATGGTCGACGCCATTATGATCCGCTCCAACACCCATGAGGATCTGGAGCGCCTGGCCATGGCCTCGTCCGTGCCGGTGATCAACGGCCTGACCGACAAGAGCCATCCCTGTCTGATCCTGGCCGACCGGTTGACCTACGAGGAGCACCTCGGCCCCGTGCGGGGGCGGACTTTGGCCTGGGTGGGGGACGGCAACAATGTCTGCGCCAGCGTCATCCATCCGGCGGGCAAGTTCTGCTTCAAGCTGAGCATCGCCTGTCCCACCGACTACCATCCGGACCTGACCGCCCTGGCCCGCGCCGCCGCGATGCAGGGCCAGGTGACGATGACCGA
>NZ_JAUSLG010000046.1 GCF_030646615.1 Phenylobacterium sp.
GCAGTGCAGGTCTGCCCCGAGTTGATCATCACGTCCTGCACGCCGTAGCGCACGGCGGCAGCCAGATCGGCATCCTCGGCAATCAACAGCGGCGACTTGCCGCCCAGTTCCAGGCACACGCGCTTCACCGAAGGCGCCGCCGCTTGTGCCACGCGAACCCCGGCGCCGGTGGAGCCGGTGAACGACACCATGTCCACTTCCGGATGGGTCGAGAGCGGCACGCCCACGCCCAGGCCGTCCCCATGGACCATGTTGAACACGCCAGCCGGCACGCCGGCCTCATGCATGATCTCGGCGAAGATCTGGCCGGTGAAGGGGGCGACCTCAGACGGCTTGAGCACCATGGTGCAGCCGGTGGCCAGGGCCGGGGCGACCTTGCACATGATCTGGTTCAGCGGCCAGTTCCACGGGGTGATGAAGCTGCAGACGCCGATCGGCTCCTTGACGATCATGGTCGCGCCGCGATCTTCCTCGAACTTGAAGTCCTTGAGGATGCCGATGGCGGTGGCCAGGTGGCCCATGCCGGACGGCACCTGGGCGCGCTGGGCCAGCGACGCCGGGGCGCCCATTTCCTCGGTGACCGCATTGGCCAGGTCGCCGAAGCGCTTCTGGTACTCGGCCAGCACCCGCTGCATGACGTCCAGGCGCTCTTCGCGGGTGGTCTGCGACCAGGTGGCGAACGCCTTGCGGGCGGCCTTCACGGCCTTGTCCACATCGGCCTCGCCGCCGAGCGCGATCTTGCCGGCGACCTCTTCATTGGCCGGATTGATGACGTCCAGGGTCTTGAGCGCCACCGGCTCGACCCACTGACCGTCGATATAGAATTTGAGATATTCGCGCATGCCGTCCTCCTGGACCCTAGATTTATCAGGCGCCGGCTCCGCGGCGCGCCGTTTCAAACAAGCATTTTAGTGATCGACGTTCACCAAGGGAACATCAATCCGGCTGCGCGGGGTCCGCGCCTCGCCTGCAGACCCAAGGTGGCCCGCCTGAGGCCCGCCCGCAACCATGGCCGACGCCTTTCGCGATCTCATCTGCGTCGCCGCAGCTTGCGAGGGGGCGTGGGCCTCGTTAAAGCCCAAGGGTCTTGGTCCTTGCGGACCCTTATCGTTTCCGGAGCTGTTCGATGGTCGCCATCTTCACCATCCTGGTCTTCCTGGTCGTCATTGGCGCGATCAACTTCTACGAGTTCGGCCGGCTGGACTGATCGGATGATCCGCGCCGGAGCATCGGGACTTGGTTGAGCCCCCCCGCGGGGCGGCCCTGGTCACCGGGGCGGCGCGCCGCATCGGGCGGGTCCTGGCGCTGAGCTGCGCCGACGCCGGCTTCGACGTGGCCATCCACTGCCGGGTGATCGACGACGACGCCGAAACCGTCGCCGCCCAGGTGCGCGCCAAGGGCCGCAAGGCCGCCCTGTTCACCAGCGATCTGCGCAAGGAGTCCGAGACCGCGCCCCTGATCAGCGCCGTCGAGGCCGAGCTTGGCCCGGTGACCCTGCTGGTCAACTGCGCCTCGGTCTTCGAGGAGGACGCCTTCGCCTCCATGAACCGCCATTCCTGGGACCTGCACATGGAGACCAATCTCCGCGGGCCCCTGGTGCTGGCCCAGGCCTTCGCCCGGCGGATCACCGGCGCGCGCCGGGGGCTGATCGTCAATATCCTGGACCAGCGGGTGCTGCGCACCCGGCCAGCCTTCTTCTCCTATTCCCTCAGCAAGGCCGCGCTGTGGGAGGCGACCCGCATGATGGCCCAGGCCCTGGCGCCGCAGATCCGGGTGAACGGGATCGGCCCGGGGCCGGTCCTGCCCTCCATCCACCAGGACGGCGACGACTTTGCCCAGGAAGCGGCCGCCACCCTGCTCGCGCGGGCTGTCGATCCCGCCGAGATCGCCCAGGCCCTGCGCTACCTCATTGACGCTCCGTCAGTGACGGGCCAGATGATCGCCATAGATTCCGGTCAGCATCTGGTCTGACCATCGCTGCAAAGCCCCGGAGGGCGCGCCCTTGGCCCTGTCGCCCGTCACCGAACCCGACCAGTCCCTGGACGCCGGAGTCACCCGTGTGGTGGCCAGCAAGATCTTCGTCTCCGGCCTCAAGGTGGACGCCTTTGTCGGCATCTACGCCCACGAGCGCGGCCGCAGCCAGCCGCTGATCATCGATGTGGAGCTGGACGCCGCCATCGCCGGCGCCGAGCACCTGTCGGAGACGGTGAATTACGAACTGGTGGCCGAGGCCGCCCGCGCCCTGGTCGCCACCGGCCATATCGGCCTGGTCGAGACCTTCGCCGAACAACTGGCCCGCGCCTGCCTGGCCGATCCGCGGGTCAGCCGCGCCCGGGTGCGGGTGGACAAGCCCATGGCGCTGGCCCCGCATGCCGCCAGCGCCGGGGTCGAGGTCGTCCTCGTCCGGTCCTGAACCCCATGGCCACGGTCCACAGGGCGCGCATCTCCCCGCTCCTGCCGCCGACCGAATGGGCGCTTGAAGATGGCGAGCTGGTGGAGCGCCGCGGGTCGCGCGTGCGCCGCTTTCGGCTTTCGGAGCTGCGACGCCTGACCATCGCCGACGGCCTGGCGCGGGCGGACTTCCCCCGGGGCCGGGTCCGTATTCCGGCCCGCAGCTTCGTCTCCGGCCTGAGGCTGGAGCGCCACGACGACACCTTCATGGCGCTGACCGAGGCCCTGGCCGCGCAGGGGGCGGCTGCGCCGCAGGTCCGCCTGGGCCAGGTCCGTCCTCAGGTGGGCGAAATGGTGGTCTGGACCATCGCCCTCTGCGGGGCCGGCGCGGTGGCGGTGATCGGGGCGGCCGGCCTGATCGGCGCCTGGGCGCTTGGCCTGGCGCTCGCCGCACGTCTGGTCTTCGTGCTGATCCTGGCCGCGGCGGTCCTGCCCTGGATCACGCGAGGACGCCGCATAACGCCGAATTAAGGTGCTCCCGAGCGCCGGGCGCCCCAAGATCGTCGCCAACGCTTCAAGGAGCCCGCGATGAGCGACATCATGACCCCGGCCCCGGCCGCCCCCAGCGAGGACCGCACCATGCCGGCGGTGGTCTATGGGCTCTATCTGCTTGGTCTGGCCAACGGGCTCACCATCCTGATCGGCCTGATCATCGCCTACGCCAACCGCTCGGGCGCCGGGCCGATGATGGCCAGCCACTACACCTTCCAGATCCGCACCTTCTGGCTGTCGATCGGCTGGTTTGTGATCGGCTTGGTGATGATGCTGTTCGGTATTCCCCTCTCCATCGTGCTGATCGGCATTCCCGCCGTCATGCTCGGCGTCTTCATCATGGGCGCAGTCGGCGTCTGGTTCGCCGTGCGCTGCGTGCTCGGCGTCATCTATCTGGCCCGGGGCGAGGCCTATCCGCGCCCCAACAACTGGCTCATCTGAGGGCGCCCCACGCCCAGGGACGCGGCGGCCGTCGCCCTGGCCGCCGCCTTTGGTCCCCTGCGGGTTGCAACGACTTGAGCCCTGCGCCGGCGGCCGGGCAAGCTTGACCTTGACGAAGCGCGGCCGGGGAAAACGCATGCTGGGTCGGATCATCGGACTTGTCCTGGCGCTCGCCCTCGGGGGCGGCGCCTATGTGATCCTCAATCCCGGCGGCCTCGACGGACAGGTCCCGGCCTTGGGCCTGGGCGCCTTCGAGAGCGTTCGCCTGGGGCTGGGGATCGCGGCTGGTCTGCTGGGCATGGCCCTGGCCGCCGCAGCCCTGATGCGCGCGCCGGAACAGCCCCAAGCCCGGGACCGGCTGGCGCCGCTGATCGACCTGCACGGGGGCGAGACCGCCGGGCTCGAGACGTCGGACGAGCCCCTGCCCTTTGCGACGCCGAGCGCGACGACCGTCCTTCAGGCGCCGGCCCTTGAGGCTGAACCCGCGCCCTTCCCCCTGGCGCTGGACTCAGGCGTGCAGCCTGCGCCGCCGGTCCACGCCCAGCCCGACCTCGCGCCGGCGCCCGAACCCGAGGTCATCGCCATCCCGGCCAAGCTCGAAATCGTCGCCGAAACCCCACCGCCTGAGGACTTCGATGCGGCCCGGGACGCCCTGCGGCGGCATGCTCAGGACGAGGCCTGGGGTCCAGCGGCCCTGGCCCTGCAGCGCCTCGGCGCCCTGGCGGAGGACGATCGCCAACATGCCCTGGCCGCCCAGGACGCCGGTGACTTCGCCCGCGCCCAGGGCAAGACCGACGACGCCATCGAGGCCTATGACCTGGCCCTGGCCCATGCCCGGATGACCGCTCAGCAAGACCTGATCGCCGACGCCCTGATCAATGTGGGCGACATGGCCTATGAGGAGCATCGCCTGGACGCCGCCGTGGAGAACTACGAGGCCGCCGTCGCCCTGCGTCGTGACCTCGCCCAGGCGGGCGGAACAGCCGAGGCGCGCCGCGGCCTCTCGGTGGCCCTGGAGCGCCTGGCCGACGCCCGCGAAGACCGCGGCCACCGCAGCCGCGCCCTGGACCTCTATCGGGAAAGCGAGGCCCTGGCCGCCGAACTGGCCCAGGGCGACGCCGCCCGCTATGGCGCCGACCTGGCCGCCACCCGCCAGCGCCTGGAGGAGCTGGAAGCGCGCATCCTGGCCTGAGCTGACCACGAAAAACGCCCCCATCGCGCGGGCGAAGGGGGCGTGGGTTTCGGTGTCGACATCTCGATGGTCAGGCGGGCTGAAGTTCCCGGCGGACCATCTTGGCGTAGTCATCCATCAGGCTGAGCGAGATATCGCCCGGGGTGAAGCTGTACTCGCCGATCTGCGAGACCGGGGTCACCTCGGCGGCCGTGCCCACCACGAAGCACTCGGTGAAGCCGGCCAGCTCCTCGGGCTTGATGTGGCGCTCGACCACCTCGAGGCCCTTGGCCTTGGCCAGCGCGATCACCGACTGCCGGGTGATGCCGTTCAGGAAGCAGTCGGGGGTGGGCGTATGCAGCACCCCGTCCTTCACGAAGAACACGTTCGAGCCGGTGCTCTCGGCCACATAGCCGCGATAGTCGAGCATCATGGCGTCGGTGAATCCGTCCTTCTCCGCCGCGTGCTTGGAGATGGTGCAGATCATGTAGAGGCCGGTGGCCTTGGCATGGACCGGCTCGGTCTCCGGCGAAGGCCGCTTGTACTTGGCCCAGCACATGCGAATGCCCTTGGCCTTTTCAGCGGGGCTGAAATAGCTGGGCCACTCCCACACCGCGACGGCCACATGGATCTTGGTTTCCTGGGCCGAGACCCCGATCATCTCCGAGCCCCGCCAGGCGATGGGGCGGACATAGGCGTCGGTCAGGCCGTTCCTGGCGCAGGTGTCCTTGCAGGCCTGGTCGATCTCGGCCACCGTGAACGGGATCTCGAAGTCGAGGATCTCCGCCGACTTGAACAGGCGCTCGGTATGTTCGGTAAGCTTGTAGATCTCTCCGCCATACATCCGCTCGCCTTCGAACACCGCCGAGGCGTAGTGGAGGCCATGGGTCAATACGTGCACCTTCGCCTCGCGCCAGGCCACGAACTGGCCATCCAGCCAGATCCATCCATCGCGATCGTCAAAGGGAACGAGAGACATAGGCGTAGAGCCTCCTTTCAATGCGCCCCCCTTACAACGCTCCAGGCGCCGCTCGTCAAACGAAATGGCCACGCCTCGGCATGGCGGCGCGGCTGGGGGCGGCGTATCCTGTTCGCCGCCTTCAACCGGGAGCCCGCCTGCGCATGAGCCTCGCCGAAGCCTCCGGCCCCGCCCGCCATCTGCTGGTGGTCGATGACGATGATCGCATCCGCGATCTCTTGAAGGCCTTCCTCAGCCGGGAGGGCTATCGCGTGACCACGGCCTCCGGCGGGGAGGGCGCGCGGCGGCTGCTGGAGAGCCTGGATTTCGACCTGGCGGTGTTCGACGTGATGATGCCCGGCGAAGACGGCATGTCCCTGACCCGCTGGCTGCGCGGCCGCAGCGGCGCGGCCGGCCGCATCCCGGTCCTGATGCTGACCGCCCGCGGCGAGGCCGAGCACCGGATCGAGGGCCTGCAGATCGGCGCCGACGACTATCTGGGCAAGCCCTTCGAGCCTCAGGAACTGCTGCTGCGCATCGGCGCCATCCTGCGGCGCACCGCCGAGCGGGCGCCGGGCGGCGGGACCCTGTCGCTGGGCCTCTGCAGCTTCGACCCCACCCGCGGCGAGCTCAGCCAGGACGGCGCGCCGGTCCGCCTGACCGAGGGCGAGGCCGCCCTGCTCAAGCGCCTGGCCCAGACCCCGCACGAGCCGGTGGATCGCCTCGAGCTCGCCCGCGACACCGTCGATCCCTCCGGCCGGGCCGTGGACGTGCAGGTCACCCGCCTGCGCCGCAAGATCGAGACCGACCCCAAGGCCCCTCGCTATCTGCAGACCGTTCGCGGCGTGGGTTACATGCTGGCGCCCGACTGATGCGCCTCCGGGTCACGCCCCGCTATCTGGGCCGGCTGATCAAGCGCCGGCTGCCGACCAGCCTGTTCGGCCGTTCCCTGTTGATCATCGTCCTGCCGGTGGCCCTGATGCAGGTGGCGGTCACCTGGATCTTCTTCGACGCCCATTGGGACACCGTCACCAGCCGCCTGTCCGATGGCCTGGCCGGCGAGGTGGCCTGGGCCGTGGAGGGCTATCAGGACGACAAGAGCCCCGAGGCCTTCGCCGTCCTGGCCAGGCGGGCCGAGGAGTCGCTGAGCCTCTCCATCGCCCTGCAGGAAGGGCGGGTCCTGCCGCAGAACCGGCGCTATTCCTTCTTCGCGCCCGTGGACCGCGCTCTCAAGCGGGCCCTGTCGGAGCGGCTGGACGCCCCCTTCTGGTTCGACACCACCCGGTACCCCGCCTATGTGGACATCCGGGTGCAGGTGGACGAGGGCGTGCTGCGGGTGCTGGCGCCACGGGACCGCGCCTTCGCCACCCAGGGGCATATCTTCATCCTCTGGATGACGGTGGCGACCCTGCTGCTGACCGCCGTGGCCATCCTGTTCATCCGCAACCAGACCCGGGCCATCGAACGCCTGGCCGCAGCCGCCGACGCCTTTGGCCGGGGCGTGGACGACACCGGCTTCAAGCCTCACGGCGCCCGCGAGGTCCGGCAGGCGGCGCATGCCTTCCTGTCCATGAAGTCGCGCATCCAGCGCCATATCGAACAGCGCACCGCCCTGCTGGCCTCGGTCAGTCACGATCTGCGCACGCCGCTCACCCGCCTGAAGCTGGAGCTGGCCCTGGCGCCGCCCGGGACGCGCACCGCCGAGATGAAGCGGGACCTGGCCGAGATGGAGCACATGATCGACGAGTACCTGGCCTTCGCCCGCGGCGAGGGTGGCGAGGCGGTGGAGGATGTGGCGCTGGCCCCCCTGCTGGCCGAGGTCGCCGAGGGCGCGATCCGCGCCGGCGCCCAGGTTCGGGTCGAGGCGCCCGACGATCTGACCGCCCGGGTGCGGCCCAGCGCCCTGAGGCGGGCGGTCTCCAACCTGGTGATGAACGCCGCCGTCCATGGCGAGACGGTCGAGGTGGTGGCGCGGCGCCTGCCCTCGGGCGGGGTGGAGATCGCCGTGGACGACGACGGCCCGGGCATTCCCGCAGCCCAGTACGAGGACGCTTTCAAGGCCTTCAACCGGCTGGACGAGGCGCGCAATCAGAACATCAAGGGGGTGGGCCTCGGCCTGGCCATCGCCCGCGACGTGGCCCGCGGCCATGGGGGCGAGGTCCTGCTGGACCGTTCGCCCCTGGGGGGCCTGCGGGCGGCGATCCGGCTGCCGGCCTGAGACTCAGGCGCCCAGTTCGCGCGAGCGACGGGCTGCGGCGGCGACGGCGGTCTCCAGGAGAGGGCCAAGGCCGCCTTCGCCCATCAACACCTCCAGCGCGGCCTGGGTCGTGCCGCCGGGCGAAGTGACCTGCTTGCGCAGCTCGGCAGGCTCCTCGCCGCTGTCGGCCAGCAGGGCCGCGGCGCCGGCGATGGTCGCCCGGGCCAGGCGCTGGGCGGACTCCGCCGGCAGGCCCGCCGCAGCGCCGGCGGCCTCCAGGGCCTCCACGAAGGCGTAGAGATAGGCCGGCGCCGAGCCCGACACCGCGGTGGCGGCGTGCATCAGCTCTTCGTCCTCCAGTTCGACCACCGCCCCGACGGCGGCGAACAGGACCTGCGCCCGCGCCGCGGCCGTTGAATCTGTGGCGTACAGACTGGCCGTGCCCTGGCCGATGGCCGCCGCCGTGGTCGGCATGATCCGGGCGACGGCGCGTCCGCCAAAGGCCTTGGAGATCTCGGCAGCCGGCACGCCCGCAGCGATGGAGACGATGATGGCGTCGGCCGCCAGGGTCTGGCTCACCTCGCCCGCCGCCTCGCGCCACAGCTGGGGCTTCACCGCCAGCAGCACCGTTTTGGCCCGGCCCATGGCCGCAGGATCAGGATCGTGGCGCGCGCCATCGGCGATCGCCGTCTTGGCCTCGTCGCCGGGATAGGGATCGCGGATCATCAGATCAGCGGGCGACAGCAGGCCCGCGCGCCGCCAGCCGGAGATCAGCGCCCCGCCCATACGGCCGGCGCCCAGCATCAGCAATGGCCCCATCGGATTCTCCCCCAGGCTTGAGACCGGAGGGTTCTAGCGAAGGGGGCGCGTCAGGGCGAGGCCTTCAGGCCTCGCCGACGGTCTCGAACATGCAGGCGGCCATGGCTTCGGCCGGGGTCTTGGCGCCGCGGACCATGAAGTCGAAGGCCGGGAAGAAGCGGTCGGCGCCTTCCACCGCGATGTCGATCATGGCGGCGGCCTGCGACAGGCTGGGCCGCTCGGCGCTGGTCAGGGCCATGGCGTGACGGAAGACGATCTCGCCCTCGTCCCACAGCTCGAAATGACCGAGCCACAGACGCTGGTTCACCAGGCCGACGAGTTCGTGGGCGGGCGCCCGCGCGGCGGTCTCGACCGTATGGCCAAGCGCCAGGCAGAGCTGCAGGCAGTCGGCCTCCGGCCGCCAGGCGAACCAGAGTTCGTAGTCTTTCCACTCGCCGGCCAGGGTGAAGGCCAGGTCGCCGTCTTCGGTGCGGTCGAACTCCAGGTTCTCGGCCGTAAGCACATGTTCGACGACGTCCAGGGGATCGAGGCCGAGGACGACGTCTTCGTCAGGCTGGGGCATATCCATGGAACCCACGGTCCTTTCGCTGCGGTGGATCAGGCTCTGGGCCCGACCGACTCACCGACAGTCATGAAACTAATCTGCTTCGCGGGCTTGCTGTCACCGGCTTCTTCCCGGGCGCGAGCCTCGTTCGCGTATTCGTGAACGCCGGTTTTCAGGCGTTTGGCGCCTGTCCGCGCAGGGCGTCGAGTTCGCCGCGCAGGGCGGCCACCTCGGCCTTCAAGGCCTCGAACTCCTCGCGTCGGATCAGATCCAGTTCGGCCGCGGCGCGGTCGGCCTGGGCGCGGAAGGCCGACTTGGCCTCCTCGCTCGCAGCCTGGGCCATGCCCATGGCCGCCGTGGTCAGCTTGGCGATCTCGTCGAGGAAAGGATTTTGGGTCTGCATCGTCGGCTCTAAAGCGCGGGACAGGCCGCCGCGCCCCCTTAATATGGGGCGCCGGGGGATGAATGCGAAGGGCTTCTCAGCTAAACAGGCGCGAATTGGCTGGAGAACTTGCCGGTGCCCTTCCCCGAATTCGACCCCATTCTGATCCAGATCGGGCCGTTCGCCATCCGCTGGTACGCCCTGGCCTATGTGGCCGGGATCCTGATCGGCTGGCGCTATGTCGTCACCATGGTGCGCAATCCGCGCCTGGCGCCGGCCCGTGGTCCCGCGGCCACGCCCGTCCAGATCGACGACCTGATCCTGTGGGTCACCCTGGGGATCATCCTCGGCGGCCGGCTGGGCTACATTCTGTTCTACAGCCCGGCGGTGATCTGGACGAATCCCGTAGAGATCCTGCAGGTCTGGCACGGGGGCATGAGCTTCCACGGCGGGGCGATCGGCGTGATGCTCGCCATTGTCGGTTTCGCCCGGGCCAATCAGCTGGATCTTCTGAGGTTGGGCGACCTGGTGGCGGCCTGCGTGCCCATCGGCCTGTTCTTCGGGCGCATCGCCAACTTCATCAACGGCGAGCTCTGGGGCCGGCCCACCGAAGCGCCCTGGGGGGTGATCTTCCCCGGCGCCGGACCCTATCCCCGCCACCCCAGCCAGCTCTACGAAGCCCTGCTCGAGGGGGTCGTCCTCTTCATCATCCTGCGGATCGCCACCCACAGGGCGCACTGGCTGGAGCGCCGCGGCGCGGTGGCCGGCCTGTTCCTGATCGGCTATGCGGTGTTCCGCACCCTGGTGGAGCAGGTGCGCGAGCCTGACAGCTACATGCCCGACTTCCCGCTGGGCCTGACCATGGGGATGATGCTCAGCCTGCCCATGCTGCTGGGCGGCGCCTATCTGATCTGGCGCGGCCTGCGCGAACCGGTTCCTGAGCCGGTCGCCGCCGCGCCCGCGGTCGCGCCGCCGCCGGCGGGGCAGGACCCCAAGGATGATCCCTTCCGTATCCGCCCGGCCCCCGGCGCCGATGGACCTGCGTGAACGCCTGGCGGCCCAGATCGCCGCCACCGGACCGCTGAGCCTGGCCCAGTACATGACCATCTGCCTGCACGACCCGCAGGCGGGCTACTACGCCACGCGGCCAGGGCTTGGGGCGGCTGGCGACTTCATCACCGCCCCCCTGGTCAGCCAGATGTTCGGGGAACTGATCGGATTGTGGGCGGCCGCCGCCTGGCGGGCCATGGGGTCGCCCACGCGGTTCCGGCTGGTGGAGATGGGACCCGGCGACGGAACCCTGATGGCCGATCTGCTGCGGGCCGGCCGCGCCGTGCCCGGCTTTGTCGAGGCCGCAGATCTCTGGCTGGTCGAGGTTTCCCCGCCCTTGAAAGCCCTTCAGGCCGAACGCCTGTCACAGGCTTCGCCGCAGTGGGCCGACAACCTGGACGCCGTGCCGGCCGGGGCGCCGATGATCCTGGCGGCCAATGAACTGCTAGACTGCCTGCCGACCCAACAGTTCGTGCGCACCGAGCGGGGCTGGGCCGAGCGGATGGTCGGCCTGAACGCGGCCGGCGAGCTCGTCTTCGGCCTCTCCGGCGCCCTGCCCCCCGACGGTCGCGAGGGCGAGGTGGGGCAGGTCTTCGAGACCTCGCCGGCCCAGGCGGCCCTGGGCGCGCAGATCGGCGCCCGGCTGGGGGCCGAGGGCGGCGCGGCCCTGCTGATCGACTATGGCCCGGCGGCGGGCGAGGCCGGCGGCGACACCTTTCAGGCGCTCAAGGGCCATGAAAAGGTCGACCCCCTGGCCTGTCCTGGCCAGGCGGACCTGACCTTCCACGCCGATTTCCCCGCCGTCGCGCAGGCGGCCCAGGCCGAGGGCGCCACGGCCGCCGCCCTGCTGACCCAGGCGGAGTTCCTGCGCCGCATGGGAATCGAGGCGCGGGCCCAGGCCCTGGCCGACGCCCGTCCTGACCAGGCCGCCCAGATCGGGCGGCAGTTCGACCGCCTGACCGCCCACGACCAGATGGGCGTCCTCTTCAAGGTCCTGTGCCTGCATGGGCCAGGCCTTGTCCCTCCAGCCTTCGAGGCGGACTGATCATGACCGACGTCGTTTCATCCCTGCCGGTGATCACCTCGCCCCTGCTGGCGCACGCGGGCGTTCGCCACGCCTTCTTCACCCGCCAGGGGGGAGCCTCCACCGGACTCTATACGTCCCTGAATGTAGGGCCGGGCTCAGGCGACTCGCCGGAGGACGTGGCCGAGAATCGCCGCCGGACCGCCGCCCATTTCGGTCTTCCCCACGAGGCGCTCAACACCTGCCATCAGATCCATTCCGCCCGCGCCGAGATCGCCGAGCGGCCCTGGGGCGCGGCCCGGCCGGAGGCTGACGCCGTGGCGACCCGGACCCCTGGACTGATCTGCGGCGCCCTGGCCGCCGACTGCGCCCCCATCCTGATGGCCGACAAGACCGCCGGCGTGGTGGCCGCGGCCCATGCCGGTTGGAAGGGCGCCCTGGGCGGGGTGGTGGCCGATACGGTCGCCAAGATGGAAAGCCTGGGCGCGCGGCGGGAAAACATCCTGGCCGCCGTCGGTCCTTGCATCGGCCCCAAATCCTATGAGGTGGGGCTGGAATTTCTCGAACAGTTCACCGCTGTCGACGGCGCCAATGAACGCTTCTTTCGCCCGGGCAGGACATCGGACAAGCGCATGTTCGATCTGCCCGCCTTCGTCCTGGCCCAGATCGCCGCCACAGGCGTCGTCGAGAAGGAGTGGATCGGCCGCGACACCTGCGCCGAGCCCGACCATTTCTTCTCCAATCGGCGCGCCTTCCACCGGGGCGAGCGCGACTATGGGCGGCTGCTATCGGCCATCGTTCTATAGAGCCGCGTCGCCAGGGGTTGCCGCGGGTCCGCCCCCTGGATTAAAGCCCCGCCTGACCGACGCGGACCGACCTCGGGAGAATCCATGAAGCTGCTGGCGGGCAATTCAAACCAGGCTCTCGCCCAGGCCGTCTCCGACCACCTCGACATCCCCTTGACCAAGGCCCAGGTGAAGCGGTTCGCCGACAATGAGGTCTGGGTGACCATCGATGAGAATGTCCGCGGTGAGGACGTCTTCGTCATCCAGTCCACCAGCTACCCCACTAACGACAATCTGATGGAGCTGCTGATCTGCATCGATGCGCTGAAACGCGCCTCGGCCCGGCGGATCACCGCGGTGATGCCCTATTTTGGCTATGCCCGTCAGGATCGGAAGACCGGCGGCCGCACGCCGATCTCCGCCAAGCTGGTCTCCAATCTGATCACCCGCGCCGGCGCCGACCGGGTCCTGACCATGGACCTGCACTCGGGCCAGATTCAGGGCTTCTTCGACATCCCCACCGACAACCTGCTGTCGGCGCCGCTGCTGGCCAACGACATGAAGGCCCACTACCCCAAGCCAGACGAACTGATGATCGTTTCGCCCGATGTGGGCGGGGTGGTCCGCGCCCTGGCCGTCGCCAGCCGCCTGAACGCCGAACTGGCCATTGTCGACAAGCGTCGCTCGGGCCCCGGCAAGAGCGAAGTGGCCAATATCATCGGGGATGTCGAAGGTCGCCGCTGCGTGCTGTTCGACGATATCATCGACGGGGGCGGCACCCTCTGCAACGCCGCCCAGGCCCTGGTGGATGGCGGCGCCTCCGAGGTTTCGGCCTATGTCACCCACGGGGTGCTGTCGGGCGCGGCCATCGAGCGCGTCGGCGCCTCGGTGCTGAAGGAGCTGGTGATGACCGACTCCATCAGCTCGCCGGAACGGGCGGCCTCGGCTGACAAGATCCGCTATGTGAGCTGCGCGGCCCTGATCGGCGAGGCCATCCGGCGGATCGCCAACGAGGAGTCGGTCTCCAAACTCTTCGACTAAACGGCCCCGACGCGCTCGCCTGAGGCGGGAGGCCACTGGTAGAGCTTGGTAAACAGTAGTTTACCAAGTCCGGGCCATGATCTCGCCCGACCGAACATGCTATGTTCGGCGGCGTTTCGTTGAGGGAAGATCCACCCATGAGCTCGGCTTACAGCTTCCGCGGCGCGCTCACCGCGTTCGCTCTGATCGGCGCCGCCGCCCTGGCGGGTTGTGCGGACCCCAAGCCTGAGCCGGTGGCGGCCCCGCCGCCGCCCGTGGCCCTCGCCCCGTCCCTGATCGAGCAGGCCAGCGCCTACCGCTTCTATATGGCCCGGTCCTCGGCCATCTCGCCGGTCTTCGATGACGGCGCCGAGATCGCCACATCGCTCAAGACAGGCGTCGCCTATGAGCCGATCCAGTTCCTGAAGGGCGCCGTAGCCTATGGCGCCGTGGCCGCCCTGCAGCACGAAGAATTCGTCGCCGCGGTCCGCACCTATTCCATCAATCCCGAGACGCGGAACAAGATGTTCGCCGACCTCGTCGCCGATCCCAACTATGCCGCCAGCCTGCCGGGCGCCAAGGGCGCAGCCGGCCTGGTGATCGCGGCCTATGGCGCCGAGGGCAAGCGCCTGTTCGAGACCGGCTCCGCCGTCAAGCAGGCGGCCTATGAGGTCCAGAAGGCCAACTGGTCCAAGGCCAGTGTCGAGAACCCCGCCCTGCGGCTCTCCCAGGCCAAGGCGCTCTCGGCCACCCCGATCGTCGGCGAGTTGGAAGAGACCGCCCGCCTGCAGCAGGCCGCGCTGGGCGCCGGCGTTCTGGAACTCTCCGCCGAGCCGGCCGAGCCGCCCTATAGCCGGATGGTGGCGCGCAGCCTGGCCGTCGCCGCCCTGGCCGTCCTGGGCGAGGCCGGTGAGAATCGCGCCGACCTGCTGACCGCCGTCATGGTCGAGCCGACCTCGGCCTCCTGCCTCAACATGGCCAAGCTGAACCTCTATCAGTGCCTGGCGGTGTCCAAGCCGCACTATGAGGACGTGTTCTGCCTGGGCCAGCACGCCCTGATGGACACCGGCCAATGCCTGATGAAGGGCGCGGGCCTGGCTGATCCCGCCAAGGTCGCAGCCGTGGTCCAGGTGGCCGAAACCGGGGCGATGTCACAGACGGCGGCCGTCGCCGGGGCGAAAAAGCACTGAAGGCCGCCGCCGCCGTTGCAAGACGGTCAACTTCTGTGTAATTACGCCCACCTTCCGATCCCCCCCAGGGATCGCGCCCTCGCCGCGCGGGTTCGCGCGGCGGTTTCGTTTTGAGGCAAGGCGATGGCCGATATCGTATTGAACGTTGAAGTTCGTGAGCAAACCGGCACCGGCGCCGCGCGCACCGTGCGTCGCAGCGGCAAGGTCCCTGGCGTGCTCTATGGCGGCGGCCAGGATCCTGTGGCGATCTCCGTTCCGGCCAACGAGTTCCGCAAGGCGCTCTACACCGGCAAGCTGCTGGGCCACCTGGTGACCCTGAAGTACGGCAAGGAAACCCAGCCGGTCATCGCCAAGGCGATCGACATGCATCCGGTGACCGACGAGCCGTGGCACTTCGACCTCTACCGCGTCGATGCGCACCAGCAGATCAAGATTTCGGTGCCCGTGCACTTCATCAACCATGAAGAGTCGCCCGGCCTGAAGCGTGGCGGCACCCTCAATGTCGTGCGTCACGACGTCGAACTGTCCTGCCCGGCCGACGCCATCCCCGAAGAGCTGATCTTCGACCTGACCGGCCTCGAAATCGGCGACACCATCCGCATCTCGGGCTTCGACCTGCCCAAGGGCGTGGAAGCCACCGTGGACCGCGACTTCGTCATCGCCACCCTGGCCGGCTCCTCGGCCCAGGCGGCGCAGGACGCGGCGGCTGACGCCGAGAGCTCGGGTCCGACCGGCGAAACCGCGGCCTAATTCCTTTCCGGTTCAGATGGCCTCATCTGAACCGGGCGAGGCCCGCCCTTGACGCTGCTCCGCTCCCGGATTCGTCCACCGAGCGCCCATCTGTCGCGGGGGATTGCATGCTGATCCTTGCCGGCCTGGGCAATCCTGGCGCCCGCTACGCCGGCAACCGGCACAATGTGGGCGCCATGGCTGTCGATGAGATCGCCCGGCGCTGGAGCTTCGGCCCCGAACGCTCCCGCTTCCAGAGCCTTACCCGCGAGGGCGCCATCGAGACCCCGCAGGGTCCGGTTCGCATCCTGATTCTCAAGCCCCAGACCTATTACAACGACAGCGGCAACGCCGTGGGCGAGGCGCTGAAGTTCTACAAGCTGACGCCCTCAGACCTCATTGTCTTCCATGATGAGATCGACCTGGCGCCGGGGCGTTTCCGCATGAAGGCCGGCGGCGGCGCGGCCGGCAACAATGGGATCCGTTCCATCACCGGCCAGGTCGGCCCCGACTTCCGCCGCGCCCGGCTGGGCGTCGGCCATCCCGGCCACAAGGAGCTGGTCCAGGGTCATGTCCTGTCGGACTTCCACAAGGTGGAGCAGGCCTGGCTGAGCGATCTCCTGCGGGCCTGCGCCGACGCCGCGCCGTTGCTGGCGGCCGGCGAGGACGAGAAGTACCAGGCCGAGGTCATGCGCCTGGCGCCGGCCGACAAGGCCGACACCCGCCAGCAGCGCCAGGGCCGCGACGCCCCATAGGCGTAGCGCTGACGACATTTCCAGCCGGCTCGGCTAAGACGGCGCCGGCTCCATTTCTCCGAGGACTCCATGGCTCTCAAAGTCGCCATCGTCGGCCTGCCCAATGTCGGCAAGTCCACCCTGTTCAACGCGCTGACCCAGACCGCGGCGGCCCAGGCGGCCAATTACCCGTTCTGCACGATCGAGCCCAACGTCGGCGACGTGGCGGTGCCCGAGCCGCGCCTGGAAGCCCTGGCCAAGGTGGCCGGCTCCAATGAGATCATTCCGGCCCGCATCAATTTCGTCGATGTGGCGGGCCTCGTCCGCGGCGCCTCCAAGGGCGAGGGCCTGGGCAACCAGTTCCTGGCCAATATCCGCGACTGCGACGCCGTGGCCTTCGTCGCGCGCTGCTTCGTCAATGACGACATCACGCACGTGGAGGGCCGCATCGACCCCCTCGCCGACCTGGAGATCATCGAGACCGAGCTGATGCTGGCCGATCTGGAGAGCCTGGAGAAGCGGGTCGCCAATCTCGATAAGCGCGCCAAGACCGGCGACAAGGAGAGCGCCAACACCCTGCGTCTGGTGAAGCTGGCCCTCGAAGAACTGAACGCCGGCCGCCCGGCCCGCACCGCCAAGATCGCCGAGGATGACGAGAAGGCCTGGCGGATGCTGCAACTGCTGACCGCCAAGCCGACCCTCTATGTCTGCAATGTGGACGAGGGCGCGGCCGGGACCGGCAACGAGATGTCGGCCGCCGTCGCCGAGCGGGCCAAGCGCGACGACGCCGAGAGCGTGGTCATCTCCGCCCAGATCGAGAGCGAGATCGCCATGCTGGACGCCGCCGAACGGGCGGAATTCCTGGAGACCCTCGGCCTCGAAGAACCCGGCCTGAACCGGATGATCCGCGAGGCCTTCAAGCTGCTGGGCCTGCAGAGCTATTTCACCTGCGGTCCCAAGGAGACACGGGCCTGGACGATTCCCGTGGGCGCCACGGCGCCCCAGGCGGCCGGCGTGATCCATACCGACTTTGAGAAGGGCTTCATCCGGGCCGAAACCATCGCCTTCGAGGACTACATCAAGTTCAACGGCGAAGCCGGGGCCCGGGACGCCGGCAAGCTGCGCCAGGAGGGCAAGGAATATGTCGTCCAGGACGGGGACGTGATGAACTTCCGGTTCAACGTCTAGATGTCTCAGGGGGCGTGACAGGCGCCCGCCCCTGGCCCTAGGCTTCGCGCCAAGGGAGAACACCAATGGGCGACACCATTACGCTGAAGAGCGCGGCCGATGGCTATGAGCTGTCGGCCTATCACGAGGCCCCCTTCACCCCGCGCAAGGGCGGGGTGATCGTGCTGCAGGAGATCTTCGGCATCGACAAATACGTCCGCGCCGATGTCGAGCGCTGGGCCAAGGCCGGCTACGAAGCCATCGCCCCATCTCTGTTTGATCGCCGCGAGCGCGGCTTTTCGGTGGGTCACGACGCCGAGGGCATGGCCGCCGGCATCGCCCACGCCAGGGCCACGCCGATGGACCAGGCCCTGGCCGACATCGCCGCGGCCCGCGACTTCCTGGCGCCCCGGGGCAAGGTCTGCGTGGTGGGCTATTGCTATGGCGGCTCGCTCGCCTGGCTGAGCGCCGCCAAGGTCGAAGGTATCGCCGCAGCCTCCAGCTATTATGGCAGCATGGTCAAGGCCAATGCCGAACTGCCGTTGGCCTGTCCCGTCATCGTCCACCTCGGCCACACCGATCCCGGCATCAAGGCCGACGAGGTGGAGGCCGCCGTAAAGGCCGCCCATCCCGAGGTTCCGGTCTATATCTATGAGGGCGCCGGCCACGGCTTCAACAATGAGAGCCCCGAGCGCTATCACGAGGAGGCCGCCGACCTCGCCCGCCTGCGCACCCGCGAACTGTTCGAAAGCGTATGAGCCGGGCCGGCGAGAGAATCCGGCTGGAGAGCCGCGCCGATGGCTTTTCTTTCGACGCCTATCATGTGAAGCCCGGCGACGCCCGGCGGGGCGGACTGGTGCTGATCCAGGAGATCTTCGGCGTCACCGACCATATTCGCGAGGTGGCCGACGGCTTCGCCGAGGATGGCTATGAGGTGATCGCCCCGGCCTTCTTCGACCGCCAGCAGCGAGGCTTCGAGGCGAGCTATGCCCCCGACGACATGGCCAGGGCCGTGGCCCTCTCACAGGCCGCCCCCTGGAACGAGGTGGCCGGCGACGCCCAGAGCGCCATAGACGCCCTCTCAGGCCCGGTCTTCGTGGCCGGCTTCTGCTGGGGCGGGGCGGCAAGCTGGGCCGTGGCGGCCCGCTGTGAGGGCGTGGCGGCGGCCTCCTGCTTCTATGGCCGGCGGATCAGCGAACTGATCGACGAGACGCCCCGCTGCCCGACCATCCTGCACTTCGGCAAGACCGATGCGTCCATACCGCTCGAGCAGGTGGAGGAGATCCGGGCGCGTCATCCGGACATCCCGGTGCACCTCTACGACGCCGGCCACGGCTTCGCCTCTGACCGGCGGAAGGACTACCACCCCGACGCCGCGCGTCTGGCCCGCCTGCGCACCCTGCAGCTCTTCACCCGCAGCGGCGGCCGGGGCGAAGGCGCCTAGAGATACGATCTCAGCTGCAACCAGGCCGTAGCCTTGGTCTCGAACGGCAGGGTGAAGGCCGGGCTGCTGGAGGGCAGGGTCACCAGGGCGAGGCCGGCGGCTTCAGTCAGTTGCGCCTGGCCCATGCGGGCCGCCGTACCGCCGTTGAAGCCGATGGCGGCAAGCTTCGGCAGGGCGCCCACCAGATCCTGCAGGGCGTTGGGCTGGGCGGCCTGGATGGCGCCGTCCAGGCTTCCGATCCGGCGGGCCGTCTTCACCGTATCCCAGAGACCGACCCCGTGACGACGCAGATGGGCCAGCCGATCCTCATAGGCGTCCGGCATCGGTCCTTCCGTCACCGCAGCCATCAGCCGCCAGAACTGGTTTCGGGGATTGGCGTAGTACTGGCCCCGCTGAAGGGAGATTTCGCCCGGCAGACTGCCGAGGATCAGCAGCCGGGTGTCTGCGTCGACGACCGGGGGAAAGGACGACTTCAGCGCCGTCACCGCCTATTCGCCTTCAAAGGCCACCAGGGTCGAGACGGGCACCCCCGCTGCGGCCAGACGCGCCGCCCCGCCCAGGTCCGGCAGGTCCACCACGAAGGCCGCGGCGACGATCTCCGCCCCGCCCTGCCGCAGCAGCTCCGCCGCCGCCAGGGCGGTGCCGCCCGTCGCGATCAGATCATCCACCAGCATGATGCGCTCCCCGCTCACAAAGGCGTCCAGATGGACCTCCAGGGCGTCGGAGCCATACTCCAGGGCGTACTCCACCCAGCGGGTCTTGTGCGGCAGCTTGCCCTTCTTGCGCAGGGGTACGAAGCCGGCCGACAGCTGATGCGCCACGGCTCCGCCCAGGATGAAGCCACGGGCCTCGATCCCGGCCACCTTGTCGATCTTCAGGCCGGCGAAGGGCTGGACCAGTTCATCCACCGCCTGACGAAAGGCCCGCGCATCGGCCAGCAGGGTGGTGATGTCGCGAAACTGGATCCCCGGCTTCGGATAGTCCGCAATGGTGCGGATCGTAGATCTCAGGTCCATGGTCGCGCCTCCCAGAGCGCGTTCCGATAAGTGAACAGGTTATCGGATGAAACGCGCTCAAGACTTAAAGTTTAAGAGCGTGAGGATCAGACGATTCCGTGTGATCCCGTCACGCACTGTCCCGCGGCCGCCAGTGGCGACGATGGTCGCTTATCGCCGAGGCGACCGCCCTTGGCTATGGTCGGCGCCCAGCCGCAGGGCTTGGCCTTGTATGAGACGCCTCGATGATCCCCCCGCGTTCGCTAGCCTTGACCCTTTGCCTCGCCATGGCCCCGGCGATGGGCGCCGCAGCCCCCCTGGCCTGCTGGTACGAACACGGGGTGATCGTGGTGCCGGCGAACGTCGCGGGCGCCGCCGGCGACTACATCCTGGACACCGGCGCCCCCCGCACCGAGCTCCACGACACCCGCGCCCAGGGCATGGGCTTGAGCGGAGACGCCGCGCAGGGCGACGTGGAGATCGGCGGTTTCAGCTTCCCCGAGCGATCCCTGGCGATCGTCAGTCAGGACGCCCGCACCTACGCCTTCCCCACTCCGATCGCCGGGGTCATCGGCGCCGATGTGCTGAAGGCCGTCATCGTCGATGTCGATTTCCGACCCTGCCGAGTGGAGCTGCACGCGCCGGCCGAGGCGCCTGCGTCCAAGACCCGGTCGCAGGTTCAGGACCTGCACTGGATGGCGGGGCGGCCCGTGGTGTGGGCGGCGCTCAGCGATGGGGCGACCGCGCGGCGCATCCAGCTCGCACCCTCCACCGGCCTCGACGCGGCCGTTCGCCTGGCGCCTGGCGAGGTCAGCAGCATGGCCGCCCCGGCGTCCCTCGCCCCCTACGAAACCGGACGCGCAGAGCTTCGGGCCCTGTCCATGAGCGGCGCGCTGTTTGAAAATCTGAAAGCGGGCCTGAGCGGCGACGAGGTCAGCGCTGTGGGGCCGGGCGTTCTGGAGCGCTGGCGCCTGCGTTTCGATTTCCCCGCCGGGCGGCTTCTGCTGATCGCCGAAGATCACCCATGAAAAAGCCCGCCGGATCGCTCCGGCGGGCTGATCATGGTCTGACGACGCGGCCCTAGTGGGCGACGTTGCGCCAGATGCGGCGGTAGCTCGCATAGAGCAGGCCGGCGAAGATGATCAGATAGATCATCGCCCCGAAGCCGAAGGCCTTGCGCTCCTCCATCTTGGGCTCCGACGCCCAGGTCAGGAAGGCGGCCACGTCCTTGGCCTGCTGGTCGATGGTGGATGGCGTGCCGTCGTCAAAGGTCACCTTGTCGGCCGCCAGTTGCGGCGGCATGGCGATGAAGCCCCCTGGGGGCGCATGGCCCTCACCCGTCCAGAACGGCGTCGTGTCGCCGGCCATATAGGGGTTGTAGTACTGGCCCGCGGCCACCTGCAGCCCGGCCGGCGGTTCGCGGTAGCCCGACATCAGCGAGTAGATGTAGTCGGCGCCATGGTGGCGGGCCTTGGCCATCACCGACAGGTCCGGCGGCAGGGCGCCGCCGTTGCTGGCCCGCGCCGCCGCCTCGTTGGGGAAGGGGCTCGGGAAGCTGTCTGCCGAGGTGCCGGGGCGCTGGATCACGTCGCCGGTCTCGGAGTCGATGTCGTTGATCTGATATTCCGCCGCGATGGTCTTCACGTACGGGTTGTCGTTGGGATTGCTGTAGTCCGGATCGTAGAAGGGCCCGCCCTTCTGGCCGAGGTTCCGGAACGAGAGCAGCTCCATGCTGTGGCAGGCCGCGCAGACCTCCCGATAGACCTTGTAGCCGCGCTGCAGCTGGGCCTGGTCGAACTTGCCGAACGGGCCCTTGAAGCTGAAGTCCACGTGCTTGGGGGGGGCGGCTTCCCCGGCGGCGAGCGCCGGGCCGCCCACGAGGGCCAGCCCAAGCGCGGCCAGAGCGATACCTTTACGCAGCATCTGGGCTCAACCCTTCTTTTCAGGCGCAGCCGTCGCGCCGGCCGGCGTGCTCGCCGGATGGGACAGGACAGGCGTGGAGATCGATTCCGGCTGGGGCAGCGGCGTCTCGGTGAGCCCAAGGATCGGCAGGATCACCAGGAAGTAGCCGAAGTAGTAGAGGGTGGCCAAGCGCGACAGCCAGACCATGCTGTTCAGGTCCGCGTCGATCAGGGTGAAGGTCGAGAGCCCCGGGATCACGTGGTTGTCGGGCAACTGACCGCCGCAATAGCCGAGCACCAGGCAGGCCAGGACGAAGATCAGGAAGTAGAGCTTGCCCGTCGGCCGATAGCGCATGGACCGCACCTTGGAGGTGTCGAGCCAGGGCAGGACGAACAGCACCGCGATGGCGCCGAACATCAGGATCACGCCGCCCAGCTTGTCCGGCACCGCCCGCAGGATCGCGTAGAACGGCAGGAAGTACCATTCGGGAACGATGTGCGACGGTGTGACCAGCGGGTTGGCCGGGATGTAGTTGTCGGCATGGCCGAGCGCGTTCGGATTGTAGAACAGGAAGCTGGCGAACAGGATCAGGAACAGCACGATCGCGAAGCCATCCTTCACCGTATAGTACGGATGGAAGGGCACGGTGTCGGCCTTGGACTTCACGTTCACGCCGGTCGGGTTGTTGTTCCCCGGCACGTGCAGGGCCCAGATGTGCAGGCCGACGACGCCGGCGATCATGTACGGCAGCAGGAAGTGCAGCGAGAAGAAGCGGTTCAGCGTGGCGTTGTCCACGGCGAACCCGCCCCACAGCCAGGTGGTGATGGCCTCGCCCACGATCGGCAGGGCGCCGAACAGGTTGGTGATCACGACCGCGCCGTGGAAGCTCATCTGACCCCAGGGCAGGACGTAGCCCATGAAGGCCGTGGCCATCATCAGCAGGTAGATGATGCAGCCCAGGATCCACAGCACCTCGCGGGGCGCCTTGTAGGACCCGTAATAGAGGCCGCGGAACATGTGGATGTAGACCGCGATGAAGAACATCGAGGCCCCGTTGGCGTGCATGTAGCGCACCAGCCAGCCGTAGTTCACGTCGCGCATGATGCGCTCGACCGAGGCGAAGGCGTGGTCGATGTGCGGCACATAGTGCATGGCCAGCACGACGCCGGTGACGATCTGGATCATCAGGCAGACCGCGAGGATCCCCCCGAAGGTCCACCAGTAGTTCAGGTTCTTGGGCGTCGGGTAATCGACGACGCTGTCCCAGCCGAGTCGGATGATCGGCAGGCGCGTATCGAGCCAGCGCTCGACGCCCGTCTTGGGTTCATAGGTGGAATGTCCGCTCATCGCTGTCAGCCCACCTTGACCGTCGTGTCGGAAAGAAATTCGTAGTCCGGCACCGCCAGGTTCAGGGGCGCAGGCCCGCGACGGATACGGCCGGACGTGTCGTAGTGCGACCCATGGCAGGGGCAGAACCAGCCGCCGAAGTCCCCGCCGCCAAAGGTCGGCACGCAACCCAGATGGGTGCAGGAGCCGATCAGGATCATCCACTCGGCCTTGCCGGGCTTGTGCCGCTCGGCGTCGGTCTGCGGATCGGGCAGGTTGGCGTTGTCGTCGGCGACGGCGGAAGCGATCTCAGCCTCGGTGCGGCGACGGATGAACAGCGGCTTGCCCCGCCACTTGATCGTCACCTGCTGGCCGAGGGACACCTTCGTCAGGTCGAAATCGACCGAGGCCAGGGCCAGGGTGTCCGCCGAAGGGTTCATCTGGTCGATGAACGGCCAGGCCAGAGCGCCCACGGCGCCCACGGCCGCCGCCCCTGCGGCGATATGAATGAAGTCGCGCCGGTTCGGGTCTTCGCCCGCGGCGTGAGGATCGGGATGTTCGCCCACGACGGTGTCAGCCACCTTTAAGCTACCCTTCGGTTGAGGCGGGGGCTCCATGAAGAACCACCGCCCGTTCGGACGCTCACGACAAGTCTCGCGACGCCCCGCCTTCGGCCTGACCAGAAGCTCTGGTACAGGCCTGTTTCGGAACCCATACAGGGACGGAAGAGTTTTCGCACTGCATCGCCGCAAAACAAACGCGGCGTCGCGTCGCGATTCGTCTCACGCCCCCGACTAATCCCGTGGCTGGATCGCTTAGAATGCGTTTGGCGCTTTTTCAACCGGACATTCCGCAAAACGTCGGCGCGGCCCTTCGGCTGGCCGCCTGCCTTGATGTCGACCTGGAGGTGATCGAGCCCTGCGGATTCCCGCTATCCGATAAGGCGGTGCGCCGTGCGGCCTTGGATTACGGTCGTCTGGCCCGTTGGACACGGCGCTCGGGCTTCGCTGAATTCATGGCCGCCCCCGAGCGTGCCGAGGGCCGGCTGGTGCTATTCACCACCCGCGGCGCCCAGCCCCTGCACAGCTTCGCCTTCCAGCCGGGCGACACCCTGCTGTTCGGCCGCGAGAGCCAAGGGGTCCCGCCGGAGGTGCACGCGGCGGCCCAGGCGCGCCTGCTGATCCCGCTGGCGCCCGAGGCCCGGTCGCTCAATCTCACCGTTTCGGCGGCCATCGGTCTTTCGGAAGCGTTGCGCCAGACCGACGGATTCCCTAAGCCCCTGGTCCCATGACAGACGCCGCCGATCTTGCCGCCACGCTTGAAGACCGCAACACCCGCGCCCGGGCCTGGTTCGACGCCCTGCGCGACCAGATCGTCGCCGCCTTCGAACAGCTTGAGGACGAGGCCCCGGCCGATCTCTATCCGGGCGACGCCGGCCGCTTCGAGCTGACCCCCTGGGACCGGCCGGCCGGCGGCGGCGGGGTGATGGGCTTCATGCAGGGCGGCCGCTTCTTCGAGAAGTGCGGCGTCCATATCAGCCTGGTCCATGGGGTGTTCAGCCCGGAGATGGCCGCCACCATGCCCGGCGCCGACAAAGACCCCCGCTTCACCGCCACGGGCATCAGCCTGATTGCGCATATGCGCAATCCGCATGTGCCGGCCGTGCACATGAACACCCGCTTCCTGGCCACCAGCCAGAGCTGGTTCGGCGGCGGCGCCGACCTGACGCCGACCCAGGACTACCAGCGCAACCAGGAAAATCCCGACGCCGTCGCCTTCCATGGCGCGCTGAAGGCCGCCTGCGACCGGCACGACCCCGACTGGTATGAGCCCTACAAGGCCCGTTGCGACGAGTACTTCTTCCTGCCCCACCGCAATGAGCCCCGGGGGATCGGCGGCATCTTCTATGACCACCACAATTCCGGGGACTGGGAGCGGGACTTCGCCTTCACCCAGGATGTGGGCCGGGCCTTCGCCGAGGTCTATCCCGCCATCGCCCGGGGCCGGATGGCCACCCCCTGGACCGAGGCCGACCGCCAGGAGCAGCTGGTGCGCCGGGGCCGCTATGTGGAGTTCAACCTGCTCTACGACCGGGGCACCATGTTCGGCCTGAAGACGGGGGGAAACATCACCTCGATCCTCTCCTCCATGCCGCCCATGGTCAGCTGGCCCTGAGGCGCTGCTGCGGCCCGGGTTTGCCTCACAGACCTTGGCCGTGCGAAGGTTGGGCATGCGTAACCTGACCTTTTTGGCCCTCGCCGGCGCGCTCCTCGCCGCCTGCGGACCACAGTCCACGTCGCCGGGCGAGACTCAGGAGGCCCCCGCCCCTGCGCCCAAGCCGGCGGTTGTGGGCCCCATCCTGATCACCTTCACCGAACAGGGCGCCGGCGAGATCAATGGCGCAACGGCCATGGATGTTCGCCAGTTGGGCGGCCTGTTTCCGGAGTCCAAGGTTCAGCGGGCGCCGCCCAGCGGGGGGAATCAAACCCCGACCATCACCGTGCGGCGAGAGGACGGGCTGGAGCTTGACCTTCAGTCGGCGGCCGGCTCGCCCACGGTCGGCCGCATCTTCGGTCGCGCCGGGCCGGTCACCGGCCCACAAGGCGAGAAGATCGGCGCCTCCTGGACGGAGATGGGCTTCCAGGCCGAAACCTGCGTTCGGGGCTCCGGGGAGATGACCGCCAGCCTGGTCTGCTACCGCCAGGGCGCGCCGCGTCTGGGCTATGTGTTCGGGCTTCTGGGCTTCACCGGCCCTGCCAACGCCGTGCCGGAGCTCGACTTTCTCACCGACAATGCGCGGCTCACCACCTTCATGTGGTCGGCTCAGCCGAGCTAGCGCGTATCCCGCCAACGGCGGAAACGCGCAAACCCTAGATGATCTCATCCAGCAGGGCGACAAAGCCGTCCGGCGACAGAGGCCGGGGATTGGCCGCCTCGCTCTCGACGCTGGCCACCAGCAGGGCGGCCACGGCGCTGGCGGCGACGACGATCAACGTCGGGGGTGACATGCGAGGCTCCCTTGAACGTCCTGCGGTCTCCACCCCTAACCTCTCCCGGCCTCAGATCGTTGCGAGAAAGGCGTCGATCCAGCCGCCGACCCGCAAGGCGTCATGGGGCGCCGCATAACTGGCCACCGCCTGATCGGCCTGCGCAGGGTCATAGCGACTGCCCCGGCGCGCCTCGATCAAGGCCTTCGCATAGGCCGGCTCAAACTCCGGATGCAGCTGGATGGAGATGGCCGGCTGGTCGTCATAGGCCAGCATGCCGAAGGGCGTGAAGTCGCTGCCGGCCACCACCCGGGCGCCCGGCGGGGCCTTGACCACCTGATCCTGGTGAGAGGCGGCCACAGCGATGGGCCCGGACCTGTCCATCCAGGCCGCCGGGTCGCTCACCTCATAGGTGTGCAGGCCGACGCCCCAGCCCTTGGGGGACTTGATCACCTGGCCGCCGAAGGCCTGGGCCATGATCTGGTGGCCGAAACAGACCCCCACCAGCCCCGCCCGTCCCTTGGACGCCCGCAGGAAGTCGCTGAGGTCCTCGATCCAGGGCAGAGGGTCATAGACGCCGGCCGACGAGCCCGTGATCAGATAGGCCGCGCAGGCCTCCGGACTTGCCGGCAGCTCGCCGGCCTCGGCGTCGAACACCACATAGTCGTGCGCGTTTGGCCCCAGCAGGGCCTGGAACATGTCGGGATAGCCGCCGAACTGCGCCTCCAGCGGCGCGGGAGGCCCGCCGGTCCTGAGAATGCCGAGCTTCATGCGTCCCTAGTAGGCCATGCCCTGGGCGACGGCCTTGAGCTTCTCGATGGCCGAGAACTTGTCCTCGAGGAAGTCGTGGTCGATCCACCAGGCCTCGACCTCCTGCAGCACCTGGCCGACCATCGGCCCCTTGGGCACGCCGGCATGGACCACCTCGTCGCCGGTCAGCGGGAAGGGCGGCGGGGTCCAGCTGTCGCCGAGCGCCAGCAGGCCGCGCCATTGGGCGGCGGTCGCCGTGCGGTTCGACCGCGCCCAGGCGAGCTTGACCCGGTCGTGGAAGGTACCGGTCCCCAGGGCGTAGACCGCCCGGCGGGACTCCCGTGGGCTCATCCAGCTGGTGATCTTAGGCCCCTGCCCCTTGGCGGCGACCAGGCGGTCGCGCTCGGCGTTGGAAAGCCGCAGGCGCTCGGCGGCCTGGGCCACGGCGATCTGGTCGGCCGGCAGCAGGCAGGCCAGCCGCAGGACCGGATCGCATTCGAAGAGCATCTCGCTCTCGATCTCCACCAGGGCCTCGAAATCATGCAGGTCGCCCACGGCCGGCAGGATCACGTCCAGCACCCCGGCCTCGGCCATCAGCCGCACGCCGGCCCGCGGGTCGTCGGCGGCCAGCAGCTTCAACAGTTCCTTGGAGACCCGCTCGCCCGGCCGGTCAGCCAGGGAGTCGCGCAAGGCCTTGCAGGCGGCCAGGGCCTCGGAGTCCGGCGCGCCGCGGCCATACCAGGCGTGGAAGCGGAAGAAACGCAGGATGCGCAGATAATCCTCGGCGATCCGCGTGCGGGCCTCGCCGACAAAGACCACCTTCCCCGCCCGGGCGGCCTCGAGGCCGGTCCCCAGGGGGTCATGGATCGCGCCGTCGCGGTCGGCATAGAGGGCGTTGAGGGTGAAGTCCCGGCGCTGGGCGTCCTCCGCCCAGTCGGTGGTGAAGGCGACCACGGCGCGGCGGCCGTCGGTCTCCACGTCCCGCCGCAGGGTGGTGATCTCGAAGGTCTGGCCCTGGGCGAGCGCCGTGATGGTGCCGTGCTCGACCCCGGTGGGAATGGCCTTCAGGCCTGCGGCGACCAGGGCGGCGGTCACCTCGTCCGGCGTCAGCGTGGTGGCGATGTCGATATCGCTGACCGGCGCGCCCATGACGGCGTTGCGCACCGCGCCGCCCACCACTCGGGCGCAGCCGGGGCCGCCCCGGGCCTCCAGGGCGTCGAACACCGCGGCCGTCGCCGGCGCGCTCAACCAGGGGCGTGGACCAAGGCTCTCGCTCATGGGGCCGGCGTTTCCTTTTCCTCGAAGCGTCCTGGGCTGACCCGGCCGCCCTCATTCACTTCCGCGGGCACATAGATCTCGCCGCGGTTGTCCGATTGGAACACGACCATGAACAGCAGCGAAAGGCCAAACAGCACCGCCGAGGCCGTGCAGAGCCAGGCCCAGGGCGTCGCGCCCATGGGGCGGCCCGTGCGCTTGGCGTACTCGGCCCAGATGAACCAGATCACGAAGGGCAGCGCGATCAGCACCGACCGGAGGAGAAAGACCCTAAGCAACCGCGCCTCCATAAAGCCGATCATAGAGCGACCGGAGCATTCCGGCCGTGGCGCCCCAGATGAACCTGTTCTCGTGCGTCATGGCGTAGAAACGCCGGAGCTGGCCGGAAAACTCCCGCTCGTGTTCCTCATGGTTGGAGGGATCCATGAGAAAGCCGAAGGGCGTCTCGAACACGTCGGCCACTTCGGCGGGGTTGGGGGCGAGCGTGAAGTGGGGCTCGATGAAGCCCACCACCGGCGTCACCAGAAACCCCGTCCCCGTGCGATAGGGGGTCGAGAGCCCGCCCAGGGTGACCAGGGTTCGCGGGATGCCGACCTCTTCCTCGGTTTCCCGAAGGGCGGTCTCCCAGACGGTCTCGCCGGGGTCGCGGCGCCCGCCGGGGAAGGCGATCTGGCCGGTATGGCGGCGCAAGGTGTCGGCCCGCCTTGTCAGCAGCACCGAATAGCCGTGCTCGCGCTCGATCAGGCCCACCAGCACCGAGGCCGGGGTCAGCGGTTCAGGCGCATCGGCGAGGTCGGCCGAGCGCGGCCCGAAGTCCGAGGCCACGACGCCGTCCACTGGGTCATGGTCCTCCAGGGGATCGAGCCGCTGGGTGATCCACTCGCGCAGCGCCCCGACAGGCGAACCGGGGCTCACGAGACCGGCGCCTCCGGCCGGCCGAGGGCGAACCAGGTCCCGGCCGATTCGACGCCCAGCACCCCGTCCCGCTCCTGCGCCATCTCCACCAGTTCGTAGAAGACCGGGCGGCTGACCAGCGCCTCAAGCCCCCGGCGGACATGCAGATAGGGGCGCGGCTCCTGGGTGGCGGGGTCGATCTCGACGCGCAAGGGATTGTCGGCGCCGGCCTCGACCACATCGCCGACATTGGTGGTGAAGGTCAGGACGGGGGCGCCGTCCGGCCCGGTGACGACCTCCAGGGCGGTGGCGATGAAGGGCGCGTCCTCTACGGTGATCTTCATCTTCTCCACCGGCGTCACCAGCCAGTAGCCGTCCGGATCCTTGCGCAGGACGGTGGAGAACAGGCGCACCAGGGCCGCCCGGCTGATGGTCGCACCTTCGTGAATCCAGCGGCCATCGGCTGTGATGACGATGTCGATCTCGCCGGAATGAGCCGGATTCCACAGGTGGACAGGGGGTAGGCCCCGGCCCGGCGCCTGCTTGGCCGCTGCGATCACACCATCAAGGCCAGCCTTGGAGTCGAGCTCTGTCATGTCCAGAAGGTAGGCGTGCGCGACGGGCGCCTCAAGGCGCCGTAACGGCGCCCTGCAGCACGGTCTGATCGGCCGGCTGGCCCTGCAGGCGCTTCAGCAGCAGCCGGCGGGGGTCGACCGGCCCCGGCATCACGATCGCGGCGGTCGGCGCGGCCGAAAAGCCCAGCCGGCCGAAGAAGGGCGGATCGCCCACCAGCAGCACCTCGGCAAAGCCCGCCGCGGCCGCGGCGGCGCAGGCGACCTCCACCAGCCGGGCGCCGGCCCCCAGGCGCCGCGCCGCGGCGTCCACCGCCAGCGGGCCCAGGAAAATCAGCCGGCGGCCGCCCACGGCGACCTCGGACTGGCGGACCACGCCCACCAGACGATCGCCCTCCCAGGCGCAGAAGGACAGGTCGGTGCGAAGGGGGGCGAATTCCCTCACCCGCTCCGAAGCCTTGGCGAAGCGGCCGGGACCGAAGGCGTGGTCCAGCAACGCCTCGATGGCGGGGCCATCCTGCAGCGTCTCAGGGCGAATGTCGGGGGCGGGACTCGGGACGGAGTCCGCATGGGAAACGAAGGCGGCGGTCATGGGCGAACTTTGCGGCGAACTTTGCTGCGAACTTGGCAGGCTGCGGGACCCGGCCCGCGACTTCGGCGGCGCCAGGCGGCTCTAGAGGACGCGGATCTCGCGCCCGGTTCGTCGCAGCGCACGCATGGCGCCCCTCGCGGTCAGCCCTGGCGATCATGTCGCCGGAAGCGCGCCCGATAAGGCCCCCGCGAGCCGAGGTCAATGGAAACCGAATGGGCCGTTGCGGGGGGCGGTCCCTCGGGCCAAGTTGCGCCGCCCATGTCCCAGTCCCCGCCTGAGTCTCCGGACTCCCCGGCTTCCGAGCCCCTCCCGTCGGCCCGCGCTCTGCTGAGCCAGCGGAGCTATCTGCTGTTCTGGGGCTCGCGCTGGGCCAGCTCGATCGGCGTGCAGGTCCAGAGCGTGGCCCTGGGCTGGCAGATCTATGAGTTGGCCAGGCGCACCATGGGCGTCGCAGAAGCCGCCTTCGTGGTCGGCATGGTGGGGCTGGTCACCTTCATTCCCGTCTTCCTGCTGACCCTGCCGGCCGGCGAGGCGGTGGACCGCTATGACCGGCGCAAGATCCTGCTGGCCTGTTACGCCGTCGAGATGACCAGCGCCGGCATATTGGCCGTCGCCACCTGGCGGGACTTCGCCTCGGTGCCGCTGCTGCTGTGCGTGGCCGCCGTGTTCGGCGCCGGCCGGGCCTTCATGTCGCCGGCCGGCACGGCCCTTGGCCCCATGCTGGTGCCCCGCAGCCTGCTGCCCCGGGCCATCGCCTGGAATTCGCTGGCCTGGCAGACCGCCGCCATCGTCGGGCCGGCCATCGGCGGACTGCTGCTGGCCCGCTCCACGGCGCTCGCCTACGAGACCGCCTTCTGCCTCTACGTGGCCGGCGCCACGCTCACCTTCTTCATCAGCGGCCGCACCAAGCCCGACCTGCAGCCCGGCTCGCGCCTGGCCCTGATCAAGGAGGGCCTGGTCTATGTGTGGCGCCAGAAGATCGTGTTCGGGGCCATATCGCTCGACCTGTTCGCCGTGCTGCTGGGGGGCGCCACGGCCCTGCTGCCGGTCTTCGCCCGCGACATCCTGCATGTGGGCGAGGAGGGCTTTGGCCTGCTTCGCGCGGCCCCCGCGGCCGGCGCCACGGTGATCGCGCTCATCCTGGCCGCCCGGCCGATCCGTTCGAACGCCGGGGTGACCATGTTCGCCGGCGTGGCCGTCTTTGGCCTGGCGACCATCATCTTCGGCGTCTCGCGCTCGCTCTGGCTGTCGGTGGCGGCGCTGGCCATCCTGGGCGGGGCGGACATGCTCAGCGTCTATGTGCGCCAGACCCTGATCCAGCTGGTCATTCCCGACAATATGCGTGGCCGGGTGGCGGCGGTCTCGACCCTGTTCATTGGCGCGTCGAACGAACTGGGGGAGTTCCGGGCCGGAGTCTTCGCGCGCTTCATGGGGGTGGTGGCGGCCGCCGTGGTGGGCGGCGTGGGCACGTTGATCGTCACCGGCCTTTGGGCCAAGCTCTTTCCCGACTTGCGCAAGGCTGACCGCCTCGAATAACAATCCGCGCAATATTCTTTTAGGGAGATAGATCCATGGGCGTATTAGACGGCAAGGTTGTCCTCGTCACGGGCGGCGGCAACGGTATTGGACGTGAGTGCGCGCTGATCGCCGCGCAACAGGGCGCCAAGGTCCTGGTCAATGACCTGGGCGGCAGCCTGAAGGGCGAGGACGAGGGTTCCGCCGGACCGGCCGAGCAGGTGGCCCAGGAGATCCGCGCCGCCGGCGGCGAAGCGGCCTCCAACTCCGACAGCGTCACCAACTACAAGGCGGTTGAAGGCATGGTCGAGCAGGCCATGGACACCTTTGGCGGCCTGCATGCGGTGATCAATCCCGCCGGCATCCTGCGTGACGTGATGTTCCACAAGATGTCGGAAGACGACTGGGACAAGGTCATCGACGTGCACATGCGCGGCTCGTTCAACGTGGCCCGGGCCACCATCGAGCTGTTCCGCAACCAGAACGACGGCGCCTACATGTTCTTCACCTCGACCTCGGGGCTGCTGGGCAATATCGGCCAGGCCAATTACGGCGCGGCCAAGATGGGCATCGCCGGCCTGTCGCGGATCATCGCCATGGAAGGCGAGCGCAACAACGTCCGCTCCAACTGCCTGGCCCCCGTCGCCTGGACCCGCATGACCCAGTCGGTCCCGGTCAAGGACGAAGCGGCCGCCAAGCGCCGCGAAGCCATGGCCGCCGCCATCCGCGCCGACCAGCCGGCCCGCCTCTCGGTGGCCCTGGTCTCGCCGGCTGCGTCCCACGTGTCGGGCCAGATCTTCGGCGCCTCGGGTGAGAACATCATCCTCTACTCGCAGCCCCGTCCGATCTCGACCCAGACCAAGGAAGAGGGCTGGAGCGTCGACACCATCCTGTCCGAAGCCGTCCCGGCCATGAGCGACAAGTTCTTCCCGCTGTCGCGCGGCCCGCTGGCCAGCCAGGGCGCCGCCCCGGCCAAGCAGGGCGCCTAAGCGCTAGCGGTTGAGCTAGACCAAACGACGAGGCCCCGGTTCGAGAAGAGCCGGGGCTTTTTCGTTGGGGTAAGCATCGGCTCTCAGGCCTTGGTGATCTGGTCGCGCAGGGCCTGGATCTGCTTGTTCAGCGCCTCCAGCTGCGGGCCCGACATCTTGGACCGCTCCATCAGACGGTCGCCGAGGCAGTCGGACCGTTCGAGCAGCGCCTGGCCCTCGGGGGTTAGCTTCACCTCCACCCGTCGTTCGTCATCGAGGCTGCGCGTCCGAGTCAGCAGGCCTGCGGCTTCAAGGCGCTTCACGAGGGGCGTCACTGTGCTGGACTCCAGATCCAGGCGCGCGGCGACGCCGCCGATGGTCAGGCCGTCGGCCTCCCCCAGCACGCTCAGCACCAGGTACTGCGGATAGGTCAGGCCCAGCTCGTCGAGCAGGGGCTTGTAGGCCCGGGTGACCGCCATGCTCGTGGCGTACAATGTGAAGCAGATCTGTTGGTCCAATGGGCGCACGTCGCCTCTCCTCTGTCGCAAAATCTTCTTATCACAAAATTGGATGCCGCGATAATTATTATCTGGACAAGGCGAAATGGCGCGGCTAGGGGATTGCATATCGCGATAAACGTTATTGCGAACATCAAGGGAGATGAGCCATGACCGTATCCAACCAAGCTTCCCGTCGCGGGATCATGACCGCCGGCCTCGGCCTCGCCGCACTCTCGGCGGCCACCGTCGGGCAGGCGGCTGAGCCTGCGCCCTCGCCCACCGCAGGCGGCGCCGACCGCGCCGAAAGCGGCTATGTGACCACGAAGGACGGCGTGCAGATCTTCTACAAGGACTGGGGTCCGAAGGACGCCCAACCGATCGTCTTCCATCACGGCTGGCCGCTGTCCTCCGACGACTGGGACGCCCAGATGATGTTCTTCCGGCTGCAGGGCTATCGGGTGATCGCCCATGACCGACGGGGCCACGGCCGCTCCACCCAGACCGACAGCGGCAACGAGATGGACACCTACGCCGCCGACGTTATCGCGCTGGCCGACGCCCTCGACCTGAAGAACGCCATCCATGTCGGCCATTCCACCGGCGGCGGCGAGGTCGCCCGCTACGTGGCGCGGGCCAAGCCCGGCCGGGTCTCGAAGGCCGTGCTCATTGGCGCCGTGCCGCCGATCATGCTGAAGACGCCGGCCAATCCGGACGGCCTGCCCATGGCGCTGTTCGACGGCTTCCGCGCCTCCCTGGTCGCCAACCGCGCCCAGTTCTTCCGCGACATCCCGGAGGGCCCGTTCTTCGGCTTCAATCGCCCCGGCGCCAAGGTCAGCCAGGGTCTGATCGACAATTGGTGGCGCCAGGGCATGTCCGGCGGCGCCAAGGCGCACTACGACTGCATCAAGGCCTTCTCGGAGACCGACTTCACGGAAGATCTCCGGCAGATCGACGTCCCGGTGCTGATCCTGCATGGGGAAGACGACCAGCTCGTCCCCATCGCCAACAGCGCCCACCTGGCCATCAAGCTGGTGCGGCAGGGGACGCTGAAGACCTATCCCGGCCTGCCCCATGGCATGGCGTCGACCCACCCGGACCTGATCAACGCCGACCTGCTGGCCTTCTTCAAGGCCTAGGCCGGTCGATCAGAACGCCCGAGAAGGCCCCGGTTCGCGAGAGCCGGGGCCTTTTTGGTCCTTTGGAGCCTAGAGACTCTTCGCGCCCCCTCGCCGTGAGCGCCATGTCTCCTGAGTGAGCCGCCAGAACGCCTTTTCCCTGACCCCCTCAATGTAGTCGCCCACGCCCACATGGACGAGGGTGAAGCCTTGCTTCTCCTTGATGCGTTGCGACGCACGGTTGGCGCTGTTCGTGGTCACATCGATAAAGGGCCAGTCCAACACCTCAAAGGCATAGGCATTCACCGCATCGGCCGCTTCAGTCATCAGGCCACGACCCCAATATTCTTGGGCCAACCAGAAGCCGCGCATGGCGCCGACGTCAGCGTCTGGCCGCAAGTCTATGCGTCCGATCAGCTCATCCTCCCCATCGTTCAAGGTCAGAGCCCAGTAGAACTGCTCCCCGCGAGTTCGCTTCTCCAGGCAGTCGCGGACATTGATCTCCGCGCCATCTTCTGGATAGGGCCACGGGACCTTCGCAACGAGGTGGCGCACCATCGCCCAGTGTGGGAAGTGACGCTGGACAGCCGGAATGTCCTCTAACCTTAGGGGCCGAAGAACAAGGCGATCCGTTTTTAGGCGTGGTGTTTCCGGGAGCGGTAACTTGAAGGGCATGATGGAGGTCTCCTGAAATGGGAGGCCAGATGCATGCTATCGAAATAGGAGCCCCAGCCGTCCTCGGCGGGGCTTGGATCGGCGGCTAGGCGATGCGCACACAGCCGGCTCCGCGCCCCGCACGGGTGACGCAATTGGAGTTGGCTGAAGAATTGGCGAAGCGATGCATGCGCAGATGTTAGCCACGGCCGATTTGAAAATCTACCAGGGCCTTTGCGCCGAGATCACCTCGGATCCGCCAGGCTCGCATGAGGGGCCGTCGACCTAATCCGCCTCCCGCCCGAAGGCCTTGCGCAGTTCGTCCTTGGCCGCTTCCAGGGTCTGGCGCTGCTTGTCGGGCAGGTTGTCGCCGGCGCGGTTGATATAGAAGGTCAGCATGGACATGGCCGACTGAAAGGGCGTGCCCTTGCGGCGGTGGCTGTGCTCGGCCGAGCGCTTCAGCGAGGCGGCGATCTTGGCCGGATCGTCGAGGGTGAAGACGTCCTCTTCGAGGTCCAGGGCGTCGCTGTGTTCGGTCACGTCCTGGGACCATTTGTCGGTTTTGCGGGTCATCTGACTTCCTCCTCATCGCGATGAACTCGCCTGCCCCCCGCGTGGTTTCGGCGCCTCGGTTAAGCAGCGACTTGACTCTTTCGCCCTGCGGCTAAACACTTAAGTCAATGCTACAGTATCAGCCTCTCGACGTCGCCTTCCAGGCCCTGTCCGATCCGGGCCGCCGCGCCATGGTGGAGCGGTTGAGCCAGGGGCCGGCCTCGGTCAGCGAACTGGCCCGGCCCCTGCCCATGACGCTTTCGGCCGTGGTTCAGCACCTGCAGGTTCTGGAGGCGGCGGGACTGGTGAAGAGCCAGAAGGTGGGGCGCGTCCGCACCTGCAGCCTGGAGATCGGCGCCATCGCCCGGATCGAAGGCTGGATCGCCGAGCGCCGGCGGTTCTGGGACCAGCAATACGACCAACTGGAGGCCTATCTGGCCGAGACCGCCCCGCAGGAGCCAGACCGATGACGCTGATCAACGCCACCTTCACCATAGAGCGGATGCTGGCCGCCCCGCCGGGCCGGGTGTTCGCCGCCTATTCGAGCCTGGAGGCCAAGATGGCCTGGTTCAAGGCGCCGGCGGATATCGAGACCCTCGACCGCGACTTCGACTTCCGCGTCGGCGGCAAGGAGCGGTTCCACGCCCGCTGGCCGGACGGCAAGGTCACCGACTTCCAGGCCGCCTATCACGACATCGTCGAGAACGAACGGATCGTGCTGGTCTACGACATGTTCCAGAACGACGAGAAGTTGTCGGTTTCCCTCCAGACGCTGGAGTTCCGGGCCGTCGAGGGGGAGAAGACCCGGCTGATCCATACCGAACAGGGCTCCTATTTCACCGGCGGGGCCGAGGCGGTGAAGGGGCGCGAGCACGGCACGACCTGGCACGTCGACAACCTGGTCGCCCTGATCGAGGGGCGGCAGGCCCGGGCCTTCGCATGACCCTGGAATTCTTCGCCCACCCCTTCTCGTCCTACTGTCAGAAGGCGCTGATCGCCTTCTATGAGAACGACGTCCCCTTCACCTATCGGATGCTGGAGGACCCCGGCGTCGGCGAGGCCTTCGCCGCGCTGTGGCCGTTGAAGCGCTTCCCGATCCTGCGCGCCGACGGCCGGGTGGTGCTGGAGGCCTCGGTCATCATCGAATATCTGCAGGTCCATCACCCGGGACCTGTGAAGCTGATCCCGGAAGATCCCGACCTGGCGCTGGAGGCCCGCATGCTGGACCGGGTCTTCGACAACTACGTCATGACGCCCCAGGGCAAGTTCGTCTACGACGCCCTGCGGCCCGCCGACCAGCGCGATCCCCTGGGGGTGGACGAGGCCCGCCAGATGCTGGACACCAGCTATGCCTGGGTCGACCAGCGCATGCAGGACCGCACCTGGGCCGTGGGCGAAACCTTCACCCTGGCCGATTGCGCCGCCGCCCCGTCGCTCTTCTATGCCGACTGGACCTATCAGATCCCGGAGGCCTGCGCTGCGCTCAGGGCCTATCGCGAGCGCCTGCTGCAGCGGCCATCCTTCGCCCGCGCGGTGAACGAGGCCCGCCCCTTCCGCCACTACTTCCCGCTGGGGGCGCCGGACCGGGACTAGGATCGCCGGCTGGCGCCGATCTTGCTTAACGCCAGGCGAGATCGAGCAAGGGAGCCGACCCATGGTCGCCAGCATCGGCGCGTCCAACCCCTTCGCAGCCATGGCGGCCGCGGCGGCCAACAAGCCAGCCTCAAAAGAGGTCACGCTGGAGACGAAGTCCGCGAGCCCGCGAGATGAAATCCAGCAGGCCGGCGGTTTCTATGAGTGGCAGAAGAAGGTGAAGCGCGAGAAGCTGGAGGCGATGGTCCGCGAGCAGGTGGAGGCTCAGTTCGCCGCCCAGGGCGGGGACGACCCCCAGGCGCTGAAATCCGCCATCGCCGAGGAGATCGCCAAACGCCTGCGCGAGGCCATCGAGCAGGAAGCCAAGGCCGACGCCCAGTCCGGCGAGGCCAAGGGCGCCATCATCGACATCGCGGTCTAGGCGGGAACGGGGTTCGGCTGACCTTGAGGCGCGGCAGCGTTCCTCCATCCGTCATGGTCGGACTTGATCGAGGGTGACCGCCTAGGTCGAGGCACAGCTTCGATCAGCCCTCGCGCCTGGCCCGCCAGGCTTCGCGCGTCAGCTCCCAATAGAGGCTCCGCCGGACCGTGCCGTCGGGGCGGACGGTCTCCCGCTCACCCATGCGGACGAAGCCGGCCCCGTCGATGGCGGCGATGGAGCGGACATTGTCCAGCGCCGCGGTCAGGCCGATCAGGCGCACGCCCAGGGTCTCGAACATGAAGGCTGCGGCGTTGGACACCCCGCCTCGCCCGCGGCCGGCGTTCTGGCGATCGGCCCGGGCGGCGCCGGCGATCTCGGCCGAGGACCGGTCGGGCCAGACGCTGATCTGCGAATAGCCCGCCACCTCGCCGGCTTCGTCCAGGGTGACCGACAGGAGGCGTTCGCCCCGGTCATGGGCCGCCCGGCTCTCCTGCACCCAGGCGGCGATGGACTCCCGGGTGAAGGGGCGCGGCAGGTCGTAGATCGGGTCCGACACCCGGGGATCTGACAGCAGGGCCAGCAGGCCGTCCACATGCGCAGGGCCCGCCAGCACCCGGTCGGTCGCCCCGCGCACCGCCGCCCGGATGGCGGCCGCCTCTTCCGGGCTCGCCTGCAGCACGGTGACCGGCGGGGCGCTCATGAGCTTCCGACCCTCAGCCGATCTTGACGCCTGGCGGCGGGACCGAATCTTCCGGCACGAAGAAGTCCGGCATCAGGGGCGCGGTGGGATCGACCCGGTACTTGTCGAAGTCCCGCTCGCCCTCGCCATAGAGGAAGGTGTCGTCGATCAGGAAGTTGCCGGTGAAGTCGCGGGACCGCTTGTTGAAGATGGCGTAGGCCGCATCGGCCATGATGTCGGTGGTCCGGCAGCTCTTCATGCCCTCTTCGCCGGCCAGGGCGAACTGGATGGCGGCGGTGGCGATGCCGGTGCGGGGCCACAGGGCGTTGAAGGCGATCCCGTCCTCGCGGAACTCCTCGGCCATGCCCAGGACGCACATGCTCATGCCGAACTTGGCCATGGTGTAGGCCACATGGCCCTTGAACCAGCGGGGATTCATGTCCAGCGGCGGCGACAGCATCAGGACGTGGGGATTGGCGCTGCGCTTCAGGTGCGGGATGCAGGCCTTCGACGTCAGATAGGTCCCCCGGGCGTTGACCTGGTTCATCAGGTCATAGCGCTTCATGTCGGTGGCAAGCGTGCCAGTCAGCTGGATGGCCGAGGCGTTGTTCACGCAGATGTCGATGCCGCCGAACCTGGCGACCGCCTGCTCGACGGCGTCCATCACATTGGCCTCGTCGCGGACATCGACGATCAGCGGCAGGGCCTTGCCGCCGGCCTTCTCGATCTCTTCGGCGGCCGAATAGATGGTGCCGGGCAGGTGCTTGTGCGCCTCGGCCGTCTTGGCGGCGATGGCCACATTGGCGCCGTCCCGGGCCGCCCGCAGGGCGATGGCCAGGCCGATGCCGCGGCTGGCGCCGGTGACGAACAGGGTCTTGCCTTGCAGGCTCATAGGGTCGCTCCCACGGTTTCTTCCGACAGGATCCACAGCCGTTCGGCCGCTTCCGGATCCAGGGCGTGGTCCATCACGCCGTGATTGGGCTTGTCTTTCGTCCAGGGCATGGCCACCGAGCAGTCCTCCAGATAGAGGCCGCCCTCCCCTTCCAGCTCCTCGGCCACGGCGGCCCAGACGCTGGTGGAGGCGCCCTGTTCGGGCGTCTTGAAGCCCTCGACGGGCTTGCCGTCCTCGTCCAGCCAGCCCATGGCCGCCATCTCCTCGTGGGAGAGGTGGCGCTGCAGCGGCGTCATGATGCCGCCGGGCATGACGGCGTTGGCGTTGATCCCATGCTCGGCGAAGCGCTCGTCGAAGGCCACGGCGAACAGGGCGTTGGCGGTCTTGGACTGCCCATAGGCCTCCCACTTGTCGTAGGGCCGGTTGCGGTAGTGGATGTCGTCGAAATGGATCGGGCTACGCCGGTGGCCGATAGACGACAGGCTGACCACCCGGGCCGCCCGGTCCTCGTCGGCGGCGTTCATCAGCGCCCGGGCCAGGCCGATGCTCAGCAGGAAGTGGCCGAAGTGGTTGACCCCGATCTGCATCTCCAGCTCGTCGGAAGTGTAGTCCAGGGGACAGGCCATGACCCCGGCGTTGTTGATCAGCACGTCCAGGGGCTCATCCCCCCAGGCGTCGACGAAGGAGCTGACCGAGGACAGGCTGGTCAGGTCCAGGGTCCCGGCCACCACCTTGTCGGCGCCGATGCTCTCATTGATCTGGACGGCGGCCCGTTCGCCGGCGGAGCGGTCGCGGACGGCCAGCATGACGTCGGCCCCGGCGCCGGCCAGGGCGCGGGCGGTCTCCAGGCCGATGCCGCTGGCGCCGCCGGTGACAATGATGTTGCGGCCGTTGAGGTCATGCTCGCCGGCCACGATGCGGGCGGGGGTGAAGGCGCCGAACCTCGAGCCGAAACTCACTGGCCGCCGACCTTGGCGAAGTCCGGCGCGCGCTTTTCGGCGAAGGCGGCGAAGGCCTCCTTGGCTTCCGGCGACTTGAGCTGGTCTGAGAAGTGACGGCCCTCCCGGTCCATGCGTTCGGCCAGGCTGACGGGATCGCGCATCAGCGCCTTGGTGATGGTGACGGCGGCGGGCGGCCGGGCGGCCACGGCGAGCGCCGCGGCGCGGGCCCGGGCGCGCAGCTCGTCCCGGGGCAGGACCTCATTGGCGATGCCCCAGGCCAGCGCCTTCTGGGCGTCCACCGCCTCGCCGAGCACGAACATGGAAAAGGCCCGGGCATGGCCGATCCGCGAGGGCAGGGTCAGACTGGAGGCGGCCTCCGGCACCAGGGCCAGGTTCACGAACGGCGTGGTCAGCACCGAGTCCTCGGCCAGGTAAACCAGGTCGCAATGCAGCAGCATGGTGACGCCGACGCCGACGGCGCGGCCGTTGACGGCGGCCACCAGGGGCGTCTTGGCCCGGGCGAGCGCCGCCAGCAGCGGGTTCCCCCCGCGGCGGGCCTCATTGGCCGGCGCCTCGCCCGCATTGACGGCGGCGAAGTCCGAGAGGTCGTTGCCGGCGGTGAACATGTCGCCCTCGGCCTGGAACAGGATGCAGCGGACATCCTTGTCGAACTCGGCCGCGTCGATGGCGTCCCCCAGGGCCTGGTACATGTCCCGGGTCAGGGCGTTCTTCTTTTCCGGACGATTGAGGGTCAGGGTCAGGACCCCATCGGACGTCTCGGCGATGACATGGCTCATGTCGGGTCCTCTCAATTGATCTTACTTCGTAAATTCTAGGCCGTGACGCCGGACCCGTCGATGTCGTTCTGAACGGCGCCATGCGCGCCGCCGCATCTCCGCAGGACAATGGCGCAATCGGACCCGTGTCAGCCCCCGTTCATGTGCGGCCGGCAAGGATCAGGAACACAGATGAGAGGCGAGATTCCATACTTCGCCCGAAGCTTGACCACGTCTTGATCGAAGATCTCGGTGTTCTTCCAGTTCCGCGGTCGAAGACTCGACCTTGACCCCAATGGTTCGCGGAGGCTTATCTCCGCGCAGAGGAACCACCCCAGGAGATGAAGTAATCATGAGGCGTATGACAATTGGGCTCGCCGCAGCCCTGGCCGTGGTCGCCCTGGCGCCGGCCGCGGTGATGTCGCAGTCCCGCGACTCCGGCGTCACCGAGCAGTCGCGGACCCAGGGCATGGCCGAGGCCCCCGCCCTGGCCCAGGCCGCCGGCCTGAACTGCCAGATCGTCGACGCCCGCCTGGTGGGCAAGAACGAAGATCGCCGGGCCAAGACCTCGACCTCCTATTACGAAGTCGATTGCCAGGAAGGCATGGGCTTTGTGATGGAGGCCGTGTCCGGCGGCGCCACCAACCTGTTCACCTGCCTCGAGGCCGGCGCGCCCACTGCGGACGGCAAGCCCTCGGCCCTGGCCTGCCAGCTGCCCGGCAACCAGAACCCCGGCGCCGAGCTGGCCAAGCTGGCCGCCAAGGACGGCGTCGCCTGCACCGTGGCCAACAGCCGCGCCATCGGCCGCAGCGCCACCAACACCTTCTTCGAGATCGCCTGCGACGACGGCGTCACCGGCTACATCCTGAACACCGGCTATCCGGCCACCGCCGACACCACCGTCGATGCGACCAACTGCCTGATCTACGACCAGGCCTCGACCAATATCAGCTGCGAGCTCGGCGACGCCGCCGCCCGCCTGCAGGTGGTCGATCAGATGGCCGCCGCCGACGCCAAGAGCTGCGCCGTCACCAACCGCCGCTTCGTCGGCGCCACCACCGACGGCTCCAACTATTTCGAAGCCGCCTGTGAAGACGGCAAGGGCTACATCTACAAGGTCGCCACCACCGGCCAGCTGTCGGAGTCCTGGGACTGCGCCCGCGCTCTGGGCATCCTGGGCGGCTGCACCCTGACCGACGCCCGTGAGGCGGCCACCGAGCAGGCGGCCCTCTATACCCGTCTGGCCAAGGGTGCCGGCTTCGACTGCGATGTCGAGCGCTATGCGGCCTTCCCCGCTGCGGCCGGCAAGGACGTGGTGGAACTGGTCTGCAAGGACGGCAAGCCCGGCGGCGTCGGCGTGTTCGAAACCGGCAAGAGCGCCGTCTACAACTGCGCCTATGCGCCTATCGCGGGCTATCGCTGCGGCCTGAACGACGACTCCGCGGCCTATCCCGCCCTGACCGCCGACCTGAAAAAGCATGGCCGCGACAGCTGCGAAGTGTCGGGCCAGCGCCTGGTGGGTAAGACCGCCGACGGCTCGGCCTATATCGAAGTCGCCTGCGCCGACGGCCTGGCGGGCTACATGATCGAGTACAAGCAGAACCCGATCGTGTCGTCCGACGCCCTGGGCTGCGCCTTCGCCAAGGGGATCGCCGGCGGGTGCAAGCTGCCCGGCAACACCTGATCGATCAGATCGATCGGATCGACATCGAGGCCCGCGGGAAACCGCGGGCCTTTTTGTTGGCCAGATGAGACCTCAGCCGATGGCCGCCTCGATGAACATCGGCCCCCTGTTGCGCATGGCGCCGGCGAACGCCGTCTCGAAGGATTCCGCGGTCTCGCAGCGGACAGCCGGCAGGCCCAGGGCCTTGGCCATGTCCACCCAGGCGATGCGCGGATCGCCGAGATCCAGCAGGCGGGACGCCGAAGGCCCGGCTTCGCCCGCCCCCGTGCGACCCAGCTCGATATTGAGGATCCGGTAGGCGTGGTTGGCGAAGACCACGACCGTGACGTCGAGATTCTCCCGGGCGATCGTCCACAGGCCCTGGACCGTGTACATGGCCGCGCCGTCGCCGTTCAGCGACAGCACCTTGCGGTCGGGACAGGCCACGGCCGCGCCGATCGACAGGGGGATTGCCTGGCCGATGGCGCCGCCGGTGAGCGCCAGCACCTCGTGCGGCGCCGCCGTGCCGGTCTGGCTGGCCACGCCGCCGCCAGACGTCACCGAGTCGTCGCAGATGATGGCGCCCTCCGGCAGATGGCGGGCGATGGAGACGCCCGCCGCCTGCGGCGTCATGGGGCCCGTGGGCGCGGCCTCCGGCCGCTTCAGGGGCTGGACGGGGCCTGAGGCCGGGGCGCCCAGGGCGTCGGCCAGGGCGCGCAGGCCGGCTGCGGCGTCCTCGCTGCGGGCCGCCAGGGTCATCAGGTCGCAGCCCTCGGGCACCAGCAGGCTCGGCCGATCGGGATAGGCGAAGAAGGCCACCGGCTGGGTGGTGCCGGCCAGCAGCATCAGGTCGGTCCCGGCCAGGTCGGCCAGGGCCGCCTCGCCAAAATACTGCATCCGCCCCGGCTGGAAGAGGCCGGCGCCCCGCCCCTGCCGGGCGACGAAGGTGTCGGCCAGCACCCGCACCCCATGGGCGGCCAGCCGGGCGGCCTGGACCATGGCCTCGGCGCGGCAGGCCTGGCCGCCGATCAGCAGGACCGTCTTCTTCGCTGCGCGAACCGCCCGGGCGACGGCCTCGACCGCGTCACCGGAGGGGGCGGGGCGCTCAGGCTTCTTCGCCTTCACCGCCCCGGCCTGGGTCTCGGTCCATGCGGAGTCTGCCGGCAGGATCAGGCTGACCGGGCCGCCGGGCGGGCCAAAGCTGGCGGCGACCGCCTCGGCGGCGAGGGCCGCCACGTCATCGGCGCGATCGGCCGACTGCACCCAAAGGGAGTTGGGCCCGACGATGGTGGGGATGTCGGAGTTGAGCGGCGCATCGTACTGCCGGTGATAGGTGGCGTGATCGCCCACCACATTGACCAGGGGGGTATAGGCCCGCCGCGCATTGTGCAGGTTGGCCAGGCCGTTGCCATAGCCGGGGCCTAGGTGCAGCAGGGTGCAGGCGGGCCGATCGGCCATGCGGCCGAAACCGTCGGCGGCGCCGGTGGCCACCCCTTCGAACAGGCAGAGCACCGGCCGCATGGTCGGCTGCCGGTCCAGGGCGGCGACGAACTGCATCTCGCTGGTGCCGGGATTGGCGAAGCAGGCGTCGACCTCATTGGCCAACAGGGTCTCGATCAGGGCGTCGGCGCCGTTCATCAGTCAAACACCATCACTTCGGGGGGCGGGGGATCGGCGAAGAGGCGTTCCAGCGCCTCCCCGCGGCGGGTTCTGGCCAGGGTCTGGGCGATATAGCCCTTGTCGGTGATCTCGCCGGAAGCGCCGTCGGGGCCATCGGGCAAGACGAGCGCGCGGGCGATGCGACCACCGCCCCGGGCCTGGGCGTTGTAGGCGGCGAGGCCCGCCTGGACGGCGGCCTCCACCTCATCGCGGGGCCGGCGCGGGTCGGGATAGAACATCAGGCCGACCGCGCCCTGGCCCTCGCCGCAGACCACCGCGTCGGTGACCGCCCCGCCAATGGCTGAGAGGGCCGCGATCCGCACCTCGCCCACGGGGACGAAGGTGCCGCTGGCCAGCTTGAAGTTCTCCGAGATGCGCCCGTCGAAGGCCAGGCCCGCCTCGGGCCGCTCTGGATCGACCAGGCGGGCGGCGTCGCCGAGGATGTAGAAGCCGTCCTCGTCGAAGGCCTGCGCGGAGAGCTCTGGCCGGCCCAGATAGCCGGGCGCCACCTGTGGGCCCTTGACCCGAAACTCCAGCTTGCCGGCGACCGGGACCAGCTTCACCGCCGTGCCGGGGATGGGCAGGCCGATCAGGCCCATGCGGTCATTGGGCCAGTGGACGTTGCAGGCCGTGGGGCCGGTCTCGGTGGCGCCATAGCCGCTGGCGAAGCTGATCTTCTCGCCCACCGTACGCACGGCGACGGCCTGGATGCGGTCACTGACATCCTGGCCAAGACTGGCGCCGCCATACTGCATCAGCCGCAGTCGGGCGAAGAAGGACCGCGCCAGGGCCTCGTCCTTCTCCAGTTCGTCCACCAGCAGCATCCAGCCGGCCGGCACCATGTTGTGATAGGTGGGCGAGATCTCCCGCAGGTTGCGCACGGTCTCGGCGAACCGCGCCGCCGTGGGCTGGCCGGCGTCGATATGGAGCGTCCCGCCGCGGGTGGCGCACATGTGCAGGATGGAGTTGGCGCCCAGGCTGTGGCTCCAGGGGGCGGAGTTGACGATCACCGGCGGCTCGTCGTCATCGAAACAGGCGGTGATCTGGGCGGCGTTCAGGGCCAGGGCCTGCTGGGTGATGATCACCGCCTTGGGCAGGCCGGTGGAGCCCGAGGTCAGCAGATACTTGGCGTGGTCGTACGGATGGGCGCTGGGACCTGCCGCCGGGCCATAGAGTTCGGCCAGGGCGATGTGGCCAGGCCGGCCATGGCTGGCGGCGATCACCGGCAGGCCGGCCAGGACGTCGGCCGACAGCCCGGTGGCGAAGCGCTCGGCGTCCTCGGTGAAGACCGCCGCCGGATGCAGCGCCTCGCAGGCATGGGTCAGCCGCGCCAGGTTCGCCCCGGCCAGCCCGTACTGCGGCGAGACCGGCGCCACGGGCGTTCCCTGGCTCATGGCCGCATACATCAGCAGGGCATGATCGATGCCGTTATGGGCCAGGATGAGGATCGGCCGGGTCCCAGTGAGGCCGCGGGCGACCAGCCCTCCAGCCAGGTGCGTCACCGCATGCCAGGCCTCGCCATAGGTGAGCGTGCGCCAGCCCTCGCCCGCGCGTTCGGCCAGCCAGACCCGATCCGGCGCCGCCTCAGCCCAATAGGCCAGGGCCTCATGGGGCGCCTGGAAGGCCTGCGAAAACGGCGTGGGATTAGCCAGGACCAGGGTCCCGTCGGCCCTCTGCTCCACCTCCAGCCGCCTGGCCGCATAGCGCGGATCGCGGAAGGAGACGGTCTCGATGCGAAGTTCTGCGTCCATATGACTTTATGGACGCGCATCCCGGCGCCTGAAAAGGGGGCGTGGCCTGTGGCGGCCGCTCAGCCGGCCAGGGTCTCGGCGAAGCGGACCGGCGCGCCGGTCCCTTCGGCCACCACCTCGTCGTCGCGCATGACCACCCGGCCGCGGATGATGGTGGCCATGGGCCAGCCCTTGGCCTCCATCCCGTCGAAGGGGGTCCAGCCGGCGCGGTTGGCCATGGCCTCGTGGGTGATGGTCCGCCGGGCCTTCAGATCGACAATGGTCAGGTCGGCGTCGTAGCCCACCGCCAGCCGGCCCTTGTCGGCGAGGCCAAACAGCCGGTTGGCCCCGTGGCTGGTCAGGTCCACGAAGCGCTCGATGGACAGCCGCCCCTCGGCCACATGGGTCAGCATGATGGGCACCAGGGTCTGGACGCCCGGCATGCCCGAGGGCGAGGCCGGATAGGGCCTGGCCTTCTCCTCGCGGGTGTGGGGGGCGTGGTCGGAGCCGATGACATCGGTGACCCCGGCCGCCAGGCCCCGCCAGAGGCCGGCGCGATGGCGGGCCTCGCGGATCGGCGGGTTCATCTGGGCGAAGCCCTTCAGCCGCTCATAGGCCTCGGGCCCTTCCAGGGTCAGGTGTTGAGGCGTCATCTCGACGCTGGCTACGTCCTTGTGGCGGGCTAGGATCTCCACCTCTTCCGCCGTTGTCACGTGCAGGACGTGGATGCGCTTGCCGAGCTTGCGGGCGATGCGCAGCAGCCGTTCGGTGGACTCGATGGCGGCCTGGGCGTCGCGCACCTCCGGGTGGCTGGTCCAGTCGCCGGTGCGGGCCAGGTTCCGGCGATCGGCCAGGCGGTACTCGTCCTCGGAATGGAAGGCCGCCCGCCTGTTCACATGGCGCAGCACCTGCTCGACGCCCTCGTCGTCCTGCACCAGCAGGGTGCCGGTGGAGGCGCCCATGAAGACCTTGATCCCGCAGCATCCGGGCAGGCGCTCCAGCTCGCCCAGGAAGGTGGCGTTCTCGTGGGTGCCGCCCACATAGAAGGCGTGGTCACAGTGCATCCGCCCCTTGGCGCGGGCCAGCTTGTCGGCCAGCGCATCGGCGTCGGTGGTGGTCGGCTCGGTGTTGGGCATCTCGAAGACGGCGACCACGCCGCCGAGCACCGCCCCGCGCGAGCCGCTTTCCAGGTCTTCCTTCCACTCCAGGCCCGGCTCGCGGAAGTGGACCTGGGTGTCGATGACGCCCGGCAGGACCGTGAGCCCCGCCGCATTGAAGCGCTCGGCCGCCGAGGCCTGGGCGAGGTCGCCGATGGCTGTGATCTTGCCGCCGCGCACGCCGATGTCGGCGGCTCCGCGGCCGTCGTGATTCACCACCTCGCCCCCATGGACGATCAGGTCATAGGTCTCAGCCATGGCTCGTCTCCGTCTGCGCCAGCAGGTCGTAGGCCGCCCGCGCCACGGTGTCGACGCTGAGATCCATCATGTGACAGAAGCTCTGGTTGAGCTCCGGGTCCTGCTGGCGGATCTGTTCGAAGCTGCGCGCGCCGCGCACTACACGGGTGTTAGCGCCCCAGGGGGCGTAGAGGGTGTCGTCCGAGGGGCCAAACAGGCCCAGCGTCGGCGCGCCGGCTGCGGCGGCCATGTGCATCAGCCCCGAATCGTTGCCGACGAACAGCCGGGCATGCCTGAGCGCCGCATAGCTGGTCAGCAGGTCGGTCTTGCCCACCAGGTTGATGAACTTATGGCTGGGAACCACGTGGCGCAGCGACGCCACCACCTCCATGTCGTCGGGGGACCCCAGCACCATCAGCCGCGCCCCCTGCAGGGCGCCGCCCTGGCCGAGCAGACGGATGGCCAGCTGGGCGAATCGCTCCAGGGGCCAGGTCTTGCCCACCCAGTTGGCGGCGGGCGCCAGGGCCAGGATCGGCCCCTCGCCCCGGGTCAGGGCGGCGGCGGCGGCCTCGGTCTCGGGGCTTGTGAAAATGTGGGGGGCTGGCGGCTCGTCCTCCAGCTTCAGCAGGCGGGCGGCCTCGATCACCTTGTGGACCGGCGCGCCGGGCTGGCGGCGGAAAATGGCCCGGCGCTTCGTGCGCACAAAACTGGCCATGGCCGAGCCGCGCAGATCGACCACCAGGCCCCAGCGCCTGTGGCGGACCTTGTTCCACAGGGCCAGCCAATGGCCGCCATTGCGGGCCTTCTGGAAGACGATCACCTCGTCCAGGCCCGGCGTGTCGGCGAACAGCGGCGCGGCCGCCGGCCCGGCCACGATGGTGAAGCGGGCGTGGGGAATTTCTTCGCGCAGCTTGGCCAGAAGGCCTGAGGACAGCACCGCATCCCCGATCCGGGTCGCGGTGATGAACAGAATGGGAAAGGACCCTTGCGTCATCGGCCGGTTATAGAGGGCCTCTGGCTGGCGCGCGAGCCGCCGCGATCCTAAGTGCCCTACCATGGTCCAGACCCGAACCTATGCTCCCCTCGCCAGCCGCGCCGTGATCACCCTGGGCGGGGCCGACTGGCGGGACTTCCTGCACAATCTGATCAGCCAGAATGTCGAAACCCTGGCCGTCGGCGAGATTCGCTTCGGCGCGCTCCTGACGCCGCAGGGCAAGGTGTTCTACGATCTGTTCGTGATCGGCCGGGAGGACGGCTGCTGGCTGGATGTGGCCGCCGAGCATCGTGACGCCATCCTGCAGCGGCTGATGATCTATCGCCTGCGGGCCAAGGTGACGATCGCCCCGGACGAGGCCGAGGTCTCCGTGCTGTTTGGCGCGGGTGCGGCGCCTGGCGAGGATTGGCTGGCCGACCCACGGCTGCCGGACCTGGGCTGGCGGGGCTATGGCCTGCCCGCCCCGCAGGGCGCAGCCCACGGGGACGAGGCCGACTACGCCGCCTTCGCCCGGTCCCTGGGCGTGCCCGGTCCCGCCGACTGGGGGATCGAGCAGACCTATCCCATCGAGGCCAATTTCGACCTGCTGAACGGCATCGATTTCAAGAAGGGCTGCTTCGTCGGCCAGGAGACCACCTCGCGCATGAAGCGGCGCGGCACGGTGAAGACCCGGTTCCTGCCGATCAGTTTCGAAGGCGAGGCGCCGGCGCATGGCGCCGAGGTGCTGGCCGGCGACCTGCGGGCCGGCGCGGTGCTGAGCGGGGCGGACGGCCTGGCCATGGCCTCCCTGCGCCTGGACCGGATCGAGGGCGTAGAGCTGACGGTGGACGGGCGGCTGGTGCGGGTGGTGCGGCCCGACTGGTTTGAGCGGGCGCTCAACCCATAATCACCGTCGCCCTCGGGCCCGACCCGAGGGCCCATGCACACGGCCGTTCGCCGGTGTTCATGGATGGCCGGGTCAAGCCCGACCATGGCGGAAAAGGGTGTTTGGCATGAGGGGGAACCTCGTCACTTGCGAGCCCGGAAAGCCCCGACGACACTCCGCCCATGAGCAGCGAGCTGATTCGATGCGGGTGGCGCGGCATGGCGGGGGACCCGCTGTACGAGGCCTATCACGACACCGACTGGGGCGTGCCGGAGTACGATCCCCGGGCGCTGTGGGAGAAGCTAGTGCTCGACGGCTTCCAGGCCGGGCTCTCCTGGATCACCATCCTGCGCAAGCGCGAGGCCTTCCGCGAAGCCTTCGCCGGCTTTGATCCGGAGATCGTCGCCCGCTTCGGCGAGGCCGACCGCGCCCGGCTGATGGAGAACGCCGGCATCGTGCGCTCCAACGCCAAGATCGACGCGGCGATCTCCAGCGCGCGAATCTACCTGGACATGCGCGAGCGCGGCCAGGACCTGTCGAGCTTCCTCTGGGCCTTCACCGACGGCAAGCCGATCCAGAACCGCTGGAGCGAGATCGGCCAGGTCCCGGCCCAGACGCCGCTGGCCGTGGAGGTGTCCAAGGCGCTGAAGGCGCAGGGCTACAAGTTCGTCGGCCCGGTGATCGTCTACGCCTTCATGCAGGCGGTCGGCATGGTCAATGATCACCTCACCTGCTGCTTCCGTCACGACGACGTCGCGGCTATGAGCGCCTGATGGCCCGCAAGCCCGCCCCCCTGCGCGTTGTCCCCCAGCTCGCTGTCCCCGACCTGCTGCTGGAGACCGCCTGTCCGTCGCCCGTCTGCGGCGTGGACGAGGCCGGGCGCGGGCCCTGGGCTGGCCCGGTCAGCGCCGGGGCGGTGATCCTGGATCCGGCGCGCATTCCCGCGGGCCTGAACGATTCCAAGAAGCTGACCGCCAAGGCCCGCCAGGGCCTGGAGATCGAGATCAAGGCCAGCGCCATCGCCTGGGGCGTCGGCTTCGCCTCGGTGGACGAGATCGGCGAGCTCAATATCCTGCACGCCGCGGGCCTGGCCATGTGCCGGGCCATTGAGGCCCTGGAGGTGACGCCGGTCTTCGCCCTGGTGGACGGCAACTATCCCTTCAAGCTGCCCTGCCCGATCAAGACGGTGGTCGGCGGCGACGGCAAGTCCCTGTCCATCGCCGCGGCCTCGATCCTGGCCAAGGTGGCCCGGGACCGGCTGATGATCGAGATGGACGAACGCTATCCCGGCTACGGCTTCGCCGGCCACAAGGGCTATGGGGCGCCGGTCCATATCGACGCCCTGGAACGCCTGGGTCCCTGCGAGATCCATCGCGCCAGCTGGTCGCCGGTGCAGAAGGTGCTGCGCGGCGAGCGCATCACCGGCGACCCTGCCGGACTGGATCTCGCAGCCTCCGAGCCTTAACCCCTCGTTCACCACGTTTCGCAACGGCCCCTTCACCACGATGGGGGAAGATTCCCTTCTGTAGATCCGAGGGGCGTCCATGAACTTTCCCGCCGAAACCATCATCCAGGGCGATTGCATCGAGGAGCTGAAGAAGCTCCCGACGGGGTCGGTGGACCTGGTCTTCGCCGATCCGCCCTACAATCTGCAGCTGGGCGGCGACCTGCTGCGGCCGGACAATTCCAAGGTCGACGCGGTCGATGACGACTGGGACCAGTTCGAGAGCTTTGCGGCCTATGACGCCTTCACCAAGGCCTGGATGGCCGAGTGCCGCCGGGTGCTGAAGGACGACGGCGCCCTGTGGGTGATCGGCAGCTATCACAACATCTTCCGCGTCGGCGCGACGCTGCAGGACCTGGGCTTCTGGATCCTGAACGATGTGGTGTGGCGCAAGTCCAACCCCATGCCGAACTTCAAGGGCACCCGCTTCACCAATGCCCATGAGACGCTGATCTGGGCGGCCAAGTCCCGCGGGGGCCGGCGCTACACCTTCAACTACGACGCCATGAAGATGGCCAATGACGAGCTGCAGATGCGCTCGGACTGGACCTTCCCCCTGTGCACCGGCGAGGAGCGGATCAAGGACGCCACCGGCGCCAAGGCTCATCCGACCCAGAAGCCCGAAGCGCTGCTGCACCGGCTGATCCTGGCCTCGACCAAGCCCGGCGACCTGATCCTCGATCCCTTCTTCGGCACCGGCACCACCGGGGCGGCCGCCAAGCGCCTGGGCCGGCGCTTCATCGGCCTGGAGCGGGAGGACGACTATGTGGCCGTCGCCAAGACCCGCATCTCCAAGGTGATCCCCGTCTCGCCCGAGGACGTCCAGGTGACGGGCTCCAAGCGTTCCGAACCCCGCGTGCCCTTCGGCCAGATCGTCGAGGCCGGCCTCCTGCGTCCCGGCGACGTGCTCTATTGCCCCAAGGGCGAGCGGGCCGCCCGGGTCCGCGCCGATGGCAGCCTGGCCGTGGGCGAGATGACCGGCTCGATCCACAAGGTCGGCGCCATGGTGCAGTCGGCGCCGGCCTGCAACGGCTGGACCTACTGGCACTTCAAGACCGACGCCGGCCTCGCCCCCATCGACGTCCTGCGGATCAAGATGCGCAAGGACGCCCCGGCGGTGGCGGCCTAGGGGCGGCCCTCTTCTCGTCCGTCACCCCTCCGGCTCGACCGGAGGGTCCATGGACACCTTGTCTGGCCCTGTGTGCATGGATGGTCGGGTCAAGCCCGACCATGACGGTAGGTGTGGAGAGCGTCGCCCGGGTCGGCAGCGGTCACGTCCACACTCACCCCTACCACCATCACCGTCATGCTCGGCCTTGTGCCGAGTATCCCTGTCGATGGGGGCGCAAGCGTCACGAAGGATCCTGGGCGCAAGGCCAGGATGACGGTGGAGGGGGGGTGGGCGTGGCTCACGCCCTACAGCAGGTTCGACAGTCCTGCCCGGGCGGCCTTCAGGAACACGCTCGGCAGGGCGTCGAGGTCCCGCCTCAGTGTCCAGATCACATCGTCCGCCTCCCCCTCGGCCCGCAGCAGCCGCAGGGTCAGGGAGAAGTGGGTGAAGACGTGCTCCACCTCGCCGACGCTGCGCCAGTCGGCCTGGACAGGCGCATCGGCTTGCGCCTCCTCATCGGACCAGGGCGGCGCACGCCAGTCGCTGGTGGGCAGGGCCAGCATGCCCCCCAGCAGGCCCTTGGGCGGGCGGCGCACCAGGGCGACCTCGTCCCCGCGGGTCAGGATGTAGGCCACGCCGTGGCGATGGGGACGGATCGCTTTGGCGGTCTTGCGCGGATAGGTCTCAGGCGCCCCGGTGGCCAGGCCCGCGCAGGCGCCGGTCAGGGGGCAGCGGTCGCACAGGGGCGACTTGGGCCGGCAGACCGTGGCGCCTAGGTCCATCAGCGCCTGGGCCCAGTCGCCGGGGCGCTCGTCGCGCACCAGGGCGGCGGCCAATGACTTCAGTTCCGGCTTGGCGGCCGGCAGGGGCGTCTCCACGGCGAACAGCCGCGCCATCACCCGCTCCACATTGCCGTCGACCACATTGGTCGCCTCATCGAAGGCGATCGCCGCCACCGCCGCGGCCGTATAGGGGCCAAGCCCCGGCAGGGCGCGTAAGGCGGCCTCGGTGTCGGGGAACACGCCGCCATGGTCGTTCGCCACCGCCCGGGCGCAGGCCAGCAGGTTGCGGGCCCGCGCGTAGTAGCCAAGCCCCGCCCAGGCGGCCATCACCTCGTCGTCCGGCGCGGCGGCCAGGTCGGACACGGTGGGCCAGCGGGCGGTGAACTTCAGGAAGTAGGGCGCCGCATGCGGCACCGTCGTCTGCTGCAGCATCACCTCCGACAGCCAGACCCGATAGGGATCCGACCTCAGGCCAGAACGCCCCTGCGCCGGCCCCGTCCGCCAGGGCAGGCTGCGGGCATGTCCGTCGTACCAGGACAGCAGGGCGGCGCGGAGGGCTTCGGGGTTCACGCCGGCAGACTTAGGCGTTCGCAGCCCCCTTGGGCAGGGGGACTCTCACCTCGCGCCCGTTCGGGTGTATCCTGGCCTTCTGATGGCCCGCCGCCCCCTGCCCGACCTGCAAGAGACCCGCGAAATCCTGGCGCGGCGCCGCTCGCGCCCCGCGCCGCGGCCGCCCCCGCCGGCTGGCCGCGCGCTGAACAAGCTGATCCGCGACCTGGACGCCCGGTTCGGCCAGGGTCCCGGGGCCCTGCAGGCCCGCTGGCGCGAGATCGTCGGCGAACAGATCGCCCGGCGCACCGAGCCGGTGAAGCTGGTCAAGGGGCGCAATGGCGCGGGCGCGGCCCTGGAGATCCGCGTGGCGGGTCCGGCGGCGGCGCTCATCCAGCACCAGGCGCCGGAAATCCTCTCGCGGGTGAACCTGTTCCTGGGCGCGGGCGCCGTGGAGCGGCTGCGCATCGTCCAGGGCCCCCTGCGCCCGCTGGCCCCGACCCCGGCCCAGACGCCGCGGCGGCGGCCCGCCCCCCTGGACGCCGCCCAGGAGGCCGAACTCAGGGATAGTCTGGCCCAGGCGCCGGACGGCCCCCTGAAAGCCGCATTGCTGGCCTTGGGACGGGGTGTGCTGCGCGGCGGCGCGCGACGTTGACATTGGCGCCGCCGCACCGTTCCTGCCTGCGAATGGCCGCATGGGCCGAGCGCAGGGAATCGCGCTTAACTCACTGAACCGGACTTGAGAACAAAGGGCCGACCCCAAATGCCGAACCTCAGCCGCCGCCTCCTGATGGCCGCCGCCGCCGCGACGCTGATCGCGCTCGGCGCCTGTTCGGGCGCCTCCACCGCCGGGTCCGCCGACGGCGACATGACGATGGGCGATCCCAATGCGCCGGTGAAGCTCACCGAATACGCCTCGCTGAGCTGCGTCCACTGCGCGACCTTCAACAACGAGGTCTTCCCGGAGCTGAAGTCGAAATACATCGACACCGGCAAGGTCCACTACACCTTCAAGGAATTCCTCACCCCGCCGGCCGAGGTGGCCGCCGCTGGCTTCCTGCTGGCCCGCTGCGCCGGCGAGGACAAGTATTTCAACGTCATCGACTCCATCTTCCACAGCCAGCGGGAGATGTTCACCAGCGGCGACGTCCGCGGCACCCTGCTGCGCATCGCCCAGTCGGCTGGCCTGAGCGAGGCGGAGTTCCAGGCCTGCGTCTCCGACGAGGAAGGCCTGCGGGCGCTGAACGCGCGGATCGACAAGACCCAGCGTGAGACCCGCATCACCGCCACCCCGACCTTCGCCATCAACGGCAAGGTGGTGAAGGAGGGCGAGATGAGCATTGAAGAGCTCGACGCCGCCATCGCCGCGGCCCAGAACTAGCGGCCGAGGGACCCAGGCGCCCGTGCGCTTCCAGCGGCTTCGGCTCACCGGATTCAAGTCCTTCGTCGATCCGACCGAGTTTCGGATCGAGCCGGGGCTGACGGGCATTGTCGGGCCCAACGGCTGCGGCGAGTCGAACCTGCTGGAAGCCCTGCGCTGGGTCATGGGCGCCAATTCCGCCAAGGCCATGCGGGCCGGCGGCATGGACGACGTCATCTTTGCGGGGTCGGGCAAGCGCCCGTCCCGCAACCATGCGGACGTCACCCTGACCATCGACAATTCCGACCACCGGGCGCCGGCCGCCTATAACGACCATCCGGTGCTGGAGGTGGTCCGCCGGATCGACCGGGGATCTGGGTCGACCTATCGCATCAACGGCAAGGAGGTCCGCGCCCGGGACGTCCAGCTGCTGTTCGCCGACGCCTCGACAGGCTCCAACTCCCCGGCCCTGGTGCGCCAGGGGCAGATCTCCGAACTGATCGCCGCCAAGCCGCAGAACCGCCGCCTGATCCTGGAGGAGGCCGCAGGCGTCTCGGGCCTGCATTCCCGCCGTCACGAGGCCGAGCTGCGGCTGCGGGCGGCCGAGACCAACCTCGCCCGGCTGGACGATGTGGCCCAGGAACTGGCGGGGGGGCTCAACCGCCTGCGCCGGGAAGCCAAGCAGGCCGAGCGCTACAAGCGACTGTCGGGCGAGATCCGCGCCCTGCAGTCGGCCCTGCTCTATGCCCGCTGGGCCGAGGCGCGCCAGGCCGCCGAGCGTTTGCAGGCCGAGGCCGGCGAAGCCGCGCGGGTCGTCGAGGCCACCGCCCGGGCCGCCGCCACGGCCACGACGGAAGCTGCGACCGCCGAGGCGGCCCTGGCCCCCCTGCGCGAGGCCGAGGCCGTGGCCGCCGCCGTCCTGGGCAAGCTCGCCATCGACAAGGACCGCATCGAGCGGGAGGGCGAGGCCCTGGCCGCCGAGGTCGCCCGGGGCGAGGCGGAGATCGCCCGCATCGACGCCGACCGCGGCCGCGAGAGCCAGATGGTCGAGGACGCCCAGGCCGCCCTGGCCCGTCTGGTGGAGGATGTGGAGAGCCTGGAGGCCGCCGTCGCCCAGGCGCCGGAGCGCCTGCCCGAACTGCAGGGCGCCCTGACCGAGGCGGAGATCGCACGCGCCGCCGCAGACGCCGAGGTGGAGCGCCTGGCCACGGCCCTGGCCGCCCAGGAGGCCCAGGCCCGCGCCGCCGCCGCCCGGATCAGCGAGGCGGAGTCCCGGGTCGCCCGGACCCGTCGCACCCTGGACCAGGCCCGCGCCGAGCGGGCCGCCCTGGGCCCGGCGCAGGACCCCGCCCTCATCGAGGCCAAGGCTCAGTTCGACGCCGCCCTGGCCGCCCTCGCCGCCGCCCGGACCCAGCTGGAGAC
>NZ_JAUSLG010000101.1 GCF_030646615.1 Phenylobacterium sp.
GTCCCGATCCCCGGGGCGGCGGAACTGGAGGCCGAACGCGGGGTCGGCCTGACCTATCTCGATCACCTGACCCACAACGTGTTTCGCGGCAACATGGCCCGGTGGGCGGACTTCTATGAGCGGATCTTCAACTTCCGCGAGATCCGCTATTTCGACATCGAAGGCGCCCAGACCGGCCTCCTGTCCAAGGCCATGACCAGCCCCTGTGGCAAGATCCGCATTCCGCTGAACGAGAGCCGGGACGACCACTCCCAGATCGAGGAGTTCCTCAAGGACTACAAGGGCGAGGGCATCCAGCACCTGGCGCTGGGAACCGACGACATCTACGCCGCCGTCGAGACCATGCGCCAGCGCGGCGTCCGTTTCCAGGACACGCCGGAGACCTATTACGACCAGATCGAGGCCCGCGTGCCTGGCCACGGCGAGGACCTGCAGCGCCTGCGAGCCGACCGTATCCTGGTGGACGGCGCCCCGACGCAGGGCCAAGGTCTGCTGCTGCAGATCTTCACGGAGAACATGGTCGGGCCGATCTTCTTCGAGATGATCCAGCGCAAAGGCAACGAAGGGTTCGGCGAGGGAAACTTCAAGGCGCTGTTTGAGTCCATCGAGCTCGACCAGATCCGCCGGGGCGTGCTGCCGAAGAAGGACTAGGGAAGTTTGAGCATGCGGACAGTCGGTCTGGCGCTGGTGCTGGCGAGCCTGATGGCGGGGAATGCGATGGCGCAGCCGAAATGGGCGATCGTGGTTCATGGGGGCGCCGGGGTGATCGCGCGCGCCCACCTGACGCCCGAGCAGGAGGCCGCCTATCGCGCCGCCATGACCCGGGTGATCCAGGCCGGCGGCGAGGTCCTGGCGGGCGGCGGTTCGGCCCTGGACGCCATCGAGACGGCCATCGGTCTGCTGGAGGATGATCCCCTGTTCAATTCGGGGCGCGGGGCGGTCTTCACCGCGGAAGGCCGCAACGAACTGGACGCCTCGATCATGGACGGGGCGACCCTGAAGGCCGGGGCGGTGGCCGGCGTCACTCGCACCCGCCACCCGATCTCGCTCGCCCGGGCGGTGATGGAAAAGTCCCCCCACGTCATGCTGATGGGGGCCGGCGCCGACACCTTTTCCCACGAGACCGGTCTGGAGCAGGTGGAGCCCGCCTACTTCTATACCGAGCGCCGCTGGCGATCCCTGGAGCAGTTCCTGACGCAGAACAACCTGCCGATCCCCGCCCGGCCAGAGGGCGCCGCAGCCCCTGACGCAGCCGCGGGCCTGGCCCATGACGAGGGCAAGTACGGCACGGTCGGCGTGGTGGCGCTCGACCAGGCGGGTCATGTGGCGGCCGGCACATCGACTGGCGGAACCACGGGAAAACGGTGGGGCCGGGTGGGCGACAGTCCGATCATCGGGGCGGGCAACTACGCCTCGGACGCCTCATGCGCGGTCTCGGCCACCGGGACCGGCGAGTATTTCATTCGCCTGACCGTGGCCCGCGAGGTCTGCGCCCTGGTGGAGCACAGGGGCCTCTCCCTGCAGGCCGCCGCCGATGAGGTGATCCAGCAGAAGCTGACGGCCCTGGGCGGCGACGGCGGCGTGATCGCCGTGGCGCCCGACGGCCAGATGGCCTGGAGCTACAACACCTCGGGCATGTATCGCGCCCGGTTGGCTGACGGCGAACCCCTGAGCGTGGGGATCTACAAGGACGAGCCCTGATGGCGACCCGTAACTGGATCCCCGTGCGCGGCGCGCAAGGCGTCCATTCGCGCCAGGCCCATGCCGACCTGCCGGCCGGCACCTATGAGCGCGAGATCTCCAAGGAGGGCTTCTTCGGCCCCGCCGCCTTCCTCCATCACCCCCGGCCGCCCACCGGCTGGACGAGCTTCGAAGGCCCCCTGCGGCCGCGGGCCTTCGACCTGGCCCGCCTGAACCAACCGCAGGCCTCGCCTTGGGAAGCCCCGGTGGTGCTGCACAATGGCGCGACCGAAATCCGCTTCTGGAAACTGGATCAGCCCATGCCGGGCCTGGTCCGCAACGCCGACGGCGACCAGCTATTGTTCGTCCACCAGGGGGTGGGCGACCTGTTCTGCGACTATGGCCGCATCGGTTTTTCGGCCGGCGACTATCTCTACCTGCCGCGGGGGACCATGTGGCGCCTGGCGCCGGCCGAGCCCTGCGCCATCCTGATGATCCAGGCGACCAACGGTCACTTCACCCTCCCCGACAGGGGTCTGCTGGGACCGCACGCCATCTTCGACCCGGCCCTGCTGGACACGCCGGTGATGGACGAGGCGTTCCGGGACCATCAGGCCCAGGATGGCGAGACCGCCGTCGCCATCAAGAAGCGCGGCCAGATCTCGACCGTGACCTATCCTTACAACCCCCTGGACGCGGTGGGCTGGCATGGGGAGCTGGCGCCGGTGCGCCTGAACGTGGCCGACATCCGGCCGGTGGCCAGTCATCGCTACCACCTGCCGCCCAGCGCCCACACCACCTTCCTGGCCGACCGTTTCGTGGTCTGCACCTTTGCGCCACGGCCCTTCGAGACCGATCCCGGCGCGCTCAAGGTGCCATTCTTCCACAACAATGACGACTATGACGAGGTGCTCTTCTACCATGCCGGGGACTTCTTCAGCCGCGACGGCATTGATGCGGGGATGATGACGTTTCATCCCTCCGGGTTCACCCATGGCCCGCATCCCAAGGCTCTGAAGAACATGCTGTCCCAGCCGAAACCCGCCACCGACGAATATGCGGTGATGATCGACACCCGCGACCCGCTGGAGGTGGGCGAGGCCGCCGGCCTGGTGGAGAACCCCGCCTATGTCGATAGCTGGAAGGTCCGATGAACGCCGCCGTTCACGATGACCTGGAGGCTGCGGCCCGGGAGGAGCTGGTGCAGGCCTGCGACCTCGGCTGGCGGGCGCTGGCGCCCTGCACCCCCTGGGGCGACACCTTCGAAGGCTTCAGCCCCCAGGGCCGGCCGGTCTGCTTCGAGCGCAACTACATGTGGGAGGCCGCCCCGGGCGGCGACATCCGCGTGGAGGTGCATGTCTATGAAGCCAAGGCCTTCGAGGCCGGCGTCCGACTGGTCCAGACCTTGATCCAGGAACAATCCTGAGCCCCCAAAAGCGGAGACCCCAAGATGAAGCTCGCCTCGCTGAAGTCCGGCCGTGACGGCCGTCTCGTGGTGGTCTCCAACGACCTGGCCTGGTTCACCGATGCGGCCACCGTGGCGCCGACCCTGCAGGCCGCCCTCGACGACTGGGACCGATGCGAGCCCATGTTGCGGGCCCTGGCCGAGAGCCTCGAACATGGGGGCGTGCCGAAGGACCGCTTCCACGAGCACGACGCCGCCAGCCCCCTGCCGCGGGCCTATCAGTGGGCCGACGGCTCGGCCTATGTGAACCATGTGGACCTGGTGCGCCGGGCCCGCGGCGCGGAGATGCCCCAGAGCTTCTGGATCGATCCGCTGATGTATCAGGGCGGCTCGGACGGATTTCTCGGACCCCGCGATCCCATTCCGCTGGCCGACGAGGCCTGGGGCTGCGACCTCGAGGCCGAGGTGGCGGTGATCACCGGCGATGTCCCGCAAGGGGTGAGCCCGGCCGACGCGCTGAACCATGTGCGCCTGGTGCTGCTGGTCAATGACGTTTCCCTGCGCAACCTGATCCCCGATGAGCTGGCCAAGAGCTTCGGCTTCTTCCAGTCCAAGCCGGCCTCGGCCTTTTCGCCCGTAGCGGTCACCCCCGATGCGCTCGGCGAAGCCTGGCGGGACGGCCGTCTGCACGGCGCGATGGAGGTGGAGCTGAACGGCCAGGTGCTGGGCTGCGCCGACGCCGGCGTCGACATGACCTTCGACTTCGGGACCCTGATCGCCTATGCGGCCAAAACCCGGGCGCTGGGGGCCGGCACGATCATCGGGTCTGGAACGGTGTCGAATCGCGGCCCTGACGGCGGTCCAGGAAAATCGGTGGCCGAGGGCGGCGTCGGCTATTCCTGCCTCGCCGAGGTGCGGACCATCGAGACCCTGGCCCATGGAGAGGCCAGAACGCCCTTCCTCAAGGTCGGCGACACGGTGCGGATTGAAATGCGCGATGGGCGCCGACACTCGATATTCGGCGCCATCGAACAGGAAGTTCAAGCTCCATGACCCTACAGACCAGGCCAGAACCGGCCGACGCCGCCGGCCTGCAACTGGACGCCTATCTGCCCTATCGCCTGTCGGTGGCGTCCAACGCCGTGAGCCGGCTGATCGCGCGGGCCTATGAGGACCGCTTCGGCCTGACCATCCCCCAATGGCGGCTGGTCTGCGTGCTGGCCGAGGACGGGCCGATGAACCAGAGCGCCCTGGTCAGCCGCACCGGCATGGACAAGGTCACCGTCAGCCGGGCGGCCCAGGGCCTGATCAAGCGCCACCTGCTGGAACGCACGGAGAACGATCGGGACGGCCGCTCCCACGTGGTGGCCCTCAGCCTCGAAGGCGTGCGGCTGCACGCCGAGATCGCGCCCCTGGCCCTGGCCTATGAGGCGGCCCTGATCTCAGGGCTCGATCCCAGCGAAGTCGCCCTGCTCAAGCGACTGCTGATGCGACTTCAGGGCGCCGCCGGCGTCCTGGCCGGCGAGACGTCGAGTCCGGCTTAGCCCCAGCCCAGCGCCACGGCCCCGTGATAGACGCCCATGGCCGCCAGATAGGCCAGGGTGATCATGTAGGCGAACATCACGGTGGGCCACAGCCAGCTGTTGGTCTCGCGCTTCACCACCGCCAGGGTCGGGGCGCATTGCGGCGCGAACACGTACCAGGTGAGGAAGGCCAGCCCCATGGCCAGGGACCAGTCGGCCGAGAGGGCGCCGGCCAGGGTGCCGACCTGTTCCTCGGCGTTGGCCACCGCATAGACGGTGCCCAGCGCGCCGACGGCGACCTCCCGGGCGGCCATGCCGGGGATGAGGGCCACGGTCATCTGCCAGTTGAAGCCGATCGGGGCGAACAGGGGGTGGATCAGGTGGCCGAGGCGCCCGGCGAAGCTGTAGTCGATGGCCGGCCCCGTGGCCCCTTCCGGCGGATAGGGGAAGGTGGACAGGACCCAGATCAGCACCATCAGCGGCAGGATGATGCGGCCGGCCCGGTTCATGAAGATCGACGCCCGCTGCCACAGATTGCGCAGGACGCTCTTGGGGTCAGGGGTCTTGTAGGTCGGCAGCTCCATCAGGAAGGGCTCCACCTGGCCGCGCCAGAAGAGCCGCCGGGCGATGAAGGAGATGGCCAGCGCGCTGGTGATGCCGGAGACGTAGAGCCCGAACATCACCAGTCCTTGCAGGCTGGCGAAGCCCCAGACCGTCTGGTTGGGAATGAAGGCGGCGATGATCAGGGTGTAGACCGGAATCCGCGCCGAGCAGGTCATCAGCGGCGCCACCATGATGGTGGTCAGGCGATCGCGCTTGGAATCGATCACTCGGGTGGCCATGACGCCGGGAATGGCGCAGGCGAAGGACGACAGCAGCGGGATGAAGGCGCGGCCGTGCAGGCCGGCCCCGCCCATGATCTTGTCCATCAGGAAGGCGGCCCGGGCCATATAGCCGAAGTCTTCCAGGAGGATGATGAACAGGAACAGGATCAGGATCTGCGGCAGGAAGACCAGCACGCTGCCGACGCCGGCGATCAGGCCATCGACGATCAGGCTCTGCAGCAGGCCGTCCGGCAGCACAGCGGCCACCAGGCCGCCCAGGGCGGCGATGCCGCCCTCGATCCCGTCCATGAGCGGGCCGGCCCAGGCGAACACCGCCTGGAACATGACAAACAGCAGGGCCAGCAGGATGGCGAGGCCGGCCACGGGATGCAGCAGCACGGCGTCGATCCTGCCGGTCAGGGTGTCGGGGCGTTCAGCCGGCCGCACATGGGCCTTCATCAGCCGCTGGGCTTCGGCGTGCGCCTGCCGAATCTCGGCGGGGCTCGGCTCATGCCAGGTATTGGCGGCTTCCAGCGCGCCCGAATTCGCCAGGGCCTCGACCTTGGCCTCGATCTGGGCGACCAGATCCTCGATGCCGCGCTTGCGGGTGGCCACGGTGGTGACGATCGGGGCGCCGATGTCGCGGGCCAGGCCCTCCAGGTCGATGCGCAGGCCCTGGCGCTGGGCGATGTCGAACATATTGAGCGCCAGCACCATCGGCCGGCCCACCTGACGAAGCTCCAGGATCAGCCGCAGCACCAGGCGCAGATTGGTGGCGTCGGCCACGCAGACCACCACGTCGGGGGGCGTCTCGCCCTTGAGCTGGCCAAGGATCGCGTCCCGCGTCACCGCCTCGTCGGGGCTGCGCGCGCGCAGGGAATAGGTGCCGGGCAGGTCCAGCACCGTGACGGTGCGGCCGCTGGCGGTGGTGATGGTCCCTTCCTTCTTCTCGACCGTCACGCCGGCATAGTTGGCCACCTTCTGGTGGCTGCCGGTCAGGGCGTTGAACAGGGCGGTCTTGCCGGAGTTGGGGTTGCCCACCAGGGCGATGCGGGCGCTCGCCGTGCTCATCGGGCGTCTCCGGTCAGGCGAAGGACGATATCGACGGCGTCCTTGCGGCGCAGGGCCACCCGCATGTCGTCCAGCCGCACGGCGATCGGGTCGCGGCCGATAGCGCCTTCATGGATGACCTCGAGGACGGCGCCCTCCACAAAGCCCAGCTCCAGCAGGCGGCGCTCCAGTTCGTCGGCGCTGAGGCCGCGATGATCGACATCGGGGCGCACATGGACGCTTGCGATGACCCCACGGTCCCCCAGCCGCGCCTGGCTCAGCCGCACCTCGCCAGGGTCGGACTTGGGATCGGCGGCCAGAGCCGAGACAGGGGTAAGGTGGTCCATAAGCAATTCCAGGGCCTGAGGCGAAGGATGGCGCGCGCGGGCGCCATGTCTGCGAACGATTATCAGTTACGGATGACCCGTCGGCGATGCAAGCCCTGTCACCCCGTCAGGACGATTCACCGCCCTCCAGCCCACATTGACGCGACGGCCGGCGCCGCTAGATTGCGCCACCCGCGGGCCCCTGTGGTGGAATTGGTAGACGCGCCGCACTCAAAATGCGGTACCGCAAGGTGTGTCGGTTCGAGTCCGACCGGGGGCACCAGACCTTGGGCGTGATGGCCCGTTAGCTTGCCCCAAAGACCAGCGGCACGGCGATCAGGGCGATGGCCGAGATGGCGACCACGCCCATGAGGTTCAGCCACAGGCCGGTCCGGCTCATCTGCGCGATGCTGATCAGGCCGGCGCCATAGACGATGGCGTTGGGGGGCGTCGCCACGGGCAGCATGAAGGCGCAGGACGCCGCCAGGGCCAGGGGAATGGCGAACAGCAGCGGGTCGACGCCGATGGCCAGGGCCAGCGCGCCGCCGATCGGCAGGAAGGTGGCGGCCGAGGCGGTGTTGCTGGTCAGTTCGGTCAGGAAGATCATCGCCAAGGTGACCATGACCACCAGGGCCGCCACGGGCCAGGCGCCCAGCACCCCGAGCAGCTGGCCCAGCCAGGTGGCCAGGCCGCTGCCGGATATGGCGTCGGCCAGACTCAGACCTCCGCCGAACAGGGTGAGAACGCCCCAGGGCAGGCGCTTGAGTTCGGCGTCGGTGACCAGCCGCTCGCTGCGGACGCCGGCGGCGGGGATCAGGGCCAGGGCCACGGCCGCGGCGATGGCGATCCCGGTGTCGGTCAGCCAGGGGGCGAAGGGGGTGAGCAGGGGGCGGAAGATCCAGGCCCCGGCCGCCAGGGCGAAGATGACCGAGACCCGCTTCTCCGGCCCGGTCATCCGGCCGAGTCTGGCCCGCTCCTCACGGAACAGCACGCCAGCTTCGGGCAGGACCAGCTTTACGGGGTTAAGCTGCGTCAGCACGACCCAGGCGGCGCCCAGCAGGATCAGCGCTACGGGCACGCCGACGATCATCCACTGGCCGAAGCCGATCTCAACCCCGTGCTCCCGGGCCATATAGCCGGCCAGTAGCGCATTGGGCGGGGTGCCGATCAGGGTGGCGACCCCGCCGATACTGGCGCCATAGGCCACCGCCAGCAGCAGGGCGACGCCGAGATTGCGATAGGAGACAGGATCCTCGCGGCCGCCATGGTCCTCGGCCAGGGCCAGGACGGCCATGGCGACCGGCATCATCAGGACGGCGGCGGCGGAGTTGCTGACCCACATGGAGACCAGGGCGGTGGCGCCCAGCATGCCGGCCACCAGCCGACGGGGCGTGGCGCCGGCGGCGGCGGCGCAGCCCAGCCCCACACGCTTGTGCAGGCCGCACCGCTCCATGGCCGCCCCCAGGACGAAGCCGCCCAGGAACAGGAAGATCACCGGATCGGCATAGGGGGCGGCGGCCTCGCGGATGTCGCTGACGCCCAGGGCCGGAAACAGAACGATCGGCAGCAGCGCGGTGGCGACCAGAGGCGCCGCCTCGGTGATCCAGAGGATGGCCATCAGGACGGTGACCGCCGCCACGGGGCGCACTGCGGGATCAGGGCCAAAGTCCGGCGCCATCAGGATCGCCCCGAAGGCGAGGAGGCCAAGGATCAGCCCCGCCAACCGTCGGCGCGCCTGACCCGCCGCCTCATCACTCGCCCCAGCGTCCACTTGCGTTCCCCCCGCTCGGCCACACGTCTGGCGACCTGAAACGCCGCCAATATGGGCTATGCCGCACCTGTGACGCCAGGGGGGGCGGCGGCGCGCGATCTTCGTGGGCGTCGTGCTAGACTGCCGCCCTAGGCTGGCGGCGCCCTGACGTGATCCTCACGAGGCGAAATGGACGAAATCTCCGATACGGCCGGAACGACACAAGACGTCGCGTCCGACGACCTGTCTCGGCTGCTCCTGCAGTGCGCGATCCCCCACTTCGTCCAGGGGGTGGCGACCCTGGAGCACTTCGGCGGCGGAGACGCCCTGAGCGGTGTCCTGGCGCTCTCGATTATCGAGGCCAATGTCCGGCATATCGTCCGTGACCCCGTCCTGGCCCTGCGCTACGCTGGCGTGGACAACCCCCCGCCGGACGATATCCGCCGCCCGATCAGCGTCGGGGCCCTGGCCGCCTCTTTCAGCATTCCCTATGACGCCGCGCGGCGCCGAGTGGCCGATCTTGAGGCCCGGGGCCTTTGCCGCCGGACCACCCGAGGGGTCTATATCCCCGCCGTCGCCCTTGAGACCGAAGCCAACCGTCAGGCGCTGGGGCGCAGCCTGGAGACGGTGCGCGCCCTGGCCGCCGATGTCCGCGCCGCCGCCCCCGACTTTGATCTGACGGGGGGCGCCAAGCCCGTCCCAGGCATCACCGCGCCGATCTCCCAGGAGCGGCTGGCCGCCCGCTTCACCGCCGAGTACGTCCTGCGGTTCGCCGAACGCCTGACCCGCACCACCGCGGATTTCGGCCGAGGCATGATCCTTCTGGCCATCCTCGATGCGAACTACCAGCCGCTGCGCGAGAACCTGGAGGTGGCGCGGCGCTATGCGTCGGTCCGACGGCCGCCGCCTGACGACCTGCTGGCGCCGATCAGCGTCCTGGCCCTGTCCAACACCCTGAAGCAGCCGTTCGAGACCACCCGCCGCAATGTGAACGTCCTGATCCGCACCCAGCGCTGCGTCCGGACCCCCAAGGGAATCATTGTCCCCGCCCAGGCGTTCAACACCCGCCTGGCCCGCGAGGTGCTGACCGGACACCTGTCGGACATCCAGCGGGTGTTCAGCGCCATGGCGCGCCTGGGGGTGACCTTCGGCTGACCGTCGGCGGCCCGTGGCGGGCGACCGGCCCCGCGGCCAGGATAGGATTGAGGCGCGCGATTGACGGCGCCGTGGCCAGGGGCCATGGGCTGTCCATCGTGACCATGGCCTCCCCCCCGCGTCCCGCGCCCGAACGCCCGGCTTCCAAGATCGGCCTGGGGGTGATGCTCCGTGTGGCGGCCATGGCCTGTATGGCGGGCCTGTTTGGACTGGTTAAGGTGGCGTCGGAGCGCGGCGTGCCGATCTTCGAGACGCTTTTCTTCCGCAACGCCTTCGCCTTCATCCCCATCGCCATCTACATCCTGCGCACCAGCGGGTTCGGGGTTCTGCGCACCAGCCGCCCGGGCGCCCATGCGGCCCGGGCCATGGTCGGGTTGACCGGCATGATCGGCGGCTTCGTGGCCGTGTCGCACCTGCCCCTCACCGAGGCCACGGCGCTGTCGTTCTCCGCGCCCCTGTTCATGACCGCCCTGTCGGTCCCGCTGCTGAAGGAGGCGGTGGGGCCGCACCGCTGGGCCGCCGTCGCCGTCGGCTTCGTCGGCGTGCTGATCATGATCCGACCAGACCCCGCCAACATGGCCAATATCGGGGTGATCTTCGCCCTGATCGGCGCCGTGGGCTCGGCCGGCGCCATGATCACCATCCGTCAGATCAGCATGACCGAGCCGGGGCCGCGGATCGTCTTCTACTTCACCCTGGCCGGCGCCGTGGCGGGCCTGGCCAGTCTGCCCTTCGGCTGGATCATGCCCGATCGGGAGACCTTCGCCCTGTTGGCGGTCATGGGCCTGCTGGGCGGTGTGGGCCAGCTGCTGCTCACCGAAGCGATCCGCGTGGCGCCGGTCGCCGTCGTGGCGCCCTTCGACTACACCCAGCTGGTCTGGGCCAGCCTGTTCGCCTTCCTCGTCTGGGACGAGCTTCCCCGCCCGCTGACCCTGGTGGGCGCCGGCGTCGTCGCCGCCAGCGGGATCTACATCCTCTATCGCGAGACCATTCGCCGTCGCGAACCACGACCCTAAGTCTTCCGGAAGTTGATTCTACACGACAAGTTGCGCCAGCGCCGAGGTCGCCCGCATTGACGGAACATCGATATGGGAAGACTCTACGGACCTCGTCGGCGCTGGGTCGGCGAATTTCATTGAGGGAGGTCCCGCCATGCGCCGTGGACTTTCATGTCTGGCGGCTGCGACCGCCCTGACCTTCTGCGCCGGCGCGGCCCAAGGGGCGGTGACGGTCATCGGCGGCGGCATGGCCGAGGCCTGCTCCAGCGCCGCCGTCAACGGGGAGTCCGACGAGAAGTTCGAGGCGTTTTGCGACGTCGCTCTGGAGACCGAGTTCCTCAATTCCCGCGACCGGGCCGGTACCTACGTAAACCGCGGCGTCCTGCGTCTGCGACGCACCGCCTATGTGGGCGCGGTCAAGGACTTCGACCTGGCGGTGAAGATGAAGCCGGATTTGGGCGAAGCCTATGTGAACCGGGGCGCGGCCTATATCGGCCAGGAGCGCTACGCCGACAGCATTGTCGAGATCAACCGGGGCCTCGAGCTTGGTGTCGAAGAGCCGGCCAAGGCCTATTACAACCGCGCCCTGGCCCATGAGGGCCTGGAAGACGCCAAGTCCGCCTATTTCGACTACCAGAAGGCGGTGGAACTGGCGCCGGCTTGGACGGCGCCCGCCGAGCAGTTGGCCCGCTTCACCGTCACCACCCGGGCGCAGGCGAACTGAGCGGAGCCGCAGGGCCTGTGGCGCGTTGAGGTTCCTGAGCCTCAACGGAGCCTTCCTCCATGCGCCCTGTGACTTTCGCCACCCGCTCGGGTTTCTTGGGCCTCGCCCTGATGGTCGCGGCGCCCGCCGCCGCCCAGAACGCCTATTATGACCATCAGCTGGGTGTTCTTCAGGCCCAGCAGCAGATGGAGCGCCAGCGGTCCGTGGCGCTGGAGAACGAGTTCAACGCCCTGAGCGCCCAGGTCCAGACGGAACAGGCGTTGGGCGCCCTGCGCGCCCAGCGCCAGCCGCCGGCTGTCCCTTCGATCCAGCCGCGGCCGGCCGGGGACGTCGCCGAACAGCCCGCCCTCGACCTGCCCACCACGCCCGACGCCCGCCTGGACGCCTCCAATGCGCGGGTGAAGGCGATCCTGGACGGTTCAAAGTAGGCGTCGCCCTGCGATCAGGTCATGGTCGCGCCTCAGAGCGCCTTCCGATAAGTGGGAACCGGTTATCGGGACAAAACGCGCTCAGGACTTAGAGTTTAGAGCCTGATGCGATCAGACGGTTCGGGTCGATCGCATCAGGCTCTAAGACGAATTCGGAGACGACCACATGCGTTGGCGGGGCGGACGGCGTTCGGGGAACATCAGCGATCGCCGGGGCATGGGTCCGGTGGCCGGCGGCCTGGGGGTGGGCGGCGTCGTCCTGGCGCTGATCGGCTATTTCGTCTTCGGCATCGATCCCACCACCACGCTGAGCGTCGTCAATGGGGCCGGTGAGCCGGCGGGGGCCAGTTCCGGCGTGCGCGGCGCGCCGGACGACGAGGCTGGCCAGTTCGTCGATGTGATCGAAACCTCCACCGCCGAGGTCTGGACCGAGGTCTTCGCCCAGGCCGGCCAGACCTATGAGCCCCCGGCCGCGGTGGTGCTCTACGAGCAGTCGACCAACACCCGCTGCGGGACGGGGCAGGCGGCCATGGGTCCCTTCTATTGCCCGGCCGACCGAATGGTCTATCTGGACCTGTCCTTCTGGGATGAGCTGGAGAACCGCTTCGGGGCCGAGGGCGAGGCGGCGCGGGCCTATGTGATCGCCCACGAGATCGCCCATCACGTCCAGAACCTCACGGGCCAGATGGACAAGGCCCAGCGCTTAGGCGCGCAGGGCGCCGAGAGCGGGGCGGTGCGCCTGGAGCTGCAGGCCGACTGCTATGCCGGCGTCTGGGCCGCCCGGGCCGAACGCGCCTCCGGCGGGGCCGTGGCCCTGGGGCCGGACGATATTGCGCAGGGCCTGGCCGCGGCCTCGGCCATCGGCGACGACACCCTGCAGAAGCAGAGCCAGGGCCGCGTCGTGCCCGACGCCTTCACCCATGGCTCCAGCGCCCAGCGGATGGCCTGGTTCAGGACCGGGGCCCAGACCGGCGACCCCAACGCCTGCGACACCTTCAGCGCCGCCCGACTCTGACCCGCTCAGATCGGCGGCGGCGGCTCAAGCTCAAGACAGACGTCCACGCAGCGCCTCGCCAGCAGGTCGCCGGCGTCGAGGAAGGGGACCTGGACGTCGTCCGGTGAGAGCACCAGGGGCGCCTCGGTGCAGCCGGCGATCAGGGTCTCGGCGCCCTCGGCCACCAGTTCGCCCGCCATGCTGGCCATCTCGGCCCGGACGCGGGGCGACAGGTCTCCACCCTTGATGCGGTAGAGGAGGGCCATGAAGGCCTCCTGCCGCTCGCCGGCCAGGGTCACCAGGCCCAGGCCCCGGGCGGCGAGATACTCCCGATAGAGTTTCAGGGCGCCCTTGGTGCCAAGCACGCCTACCCGGTGCGCGCCGGTGTCGGCGGCGGCCTTGGCGGCGCCCCCGATCATGTCGATCAGGGGCAGGCCGCTGGCGCGGGCGATCAGATCGGCATGGGCGTGGGCGGTGTTGCAGGGCATGGCCAGCACCTCGGCGCCGCCGCCGGCCAGGGCCCCGGCCATCTCGGCCAGCACCGGCCCGGCCCCGGCGCCGGCCACGTTGCGGTCGGGAACCTGCGGGTTCAGGTCCATGAGCACGCGGATATGGTCCTGGTCCCGCTCGGCCGGAGTGTAGGCCTGCAGCCTGCCGAGAAAGTCCAGGGTGGCGGCCGGTCCCATGCCCCCCAGAACCCCGAGGATCAGGCTCATGCCAGCCTGCCTTCCAGTTCGCTCTGATAGCCGAACAGGCCCTGGGCGCCGCCGGTGTGCAGGAAGACGACGGTCTCGCCCTTGAAGGCGCCCTTGGCGCAGAGGTCGATCAGCCCCTTCATCGCCTTGCCGCTATAGACCGGGTCGAGGATCAGGGCCTCGGTGCGGGCCGCCAGCTTCAGGGCGTCGATCACCGCCTGGTCGATCAGGCCATAGCCCGCGCCCACATAGTCGCAATTGGCGGCCACCATCTCGCGGGTCACCCGGCCCTCCTGGCCCAGCAGGGCGCAGGTCTCCTGGGCCAGCTTGAACACATTGCCCTCCTGCATCGCCTGGGGCGCGCGGACGCCGATCCCGAGCACCGGGATGTCGGCGCCGATCACCGCCAGGCCCGCCACGAGGCCGGCCTGGGTGCCGGCGCTGCCGGTGGCGGTGACGATGCGGTCGATCTTCAGGCCCATGGCGTCGGCCTGGACCACCAGTTCCCGGGCGCAGTCGGCATAGCCGAGCGCGCCGACGGCGTTGGAGCCGCCGCCGGGGATCACATAGGGCCGGCCGCCGCGGTCGCGCACCGCCTGGGCGGTTTCCTCCAGGGCGGCGTTCATGTCGCTGCCGCCGGGCACGGTGCGGATCTGGGCGCCCAGCAGGCGGTCGAGCAGGACATTGCCCGAGCCGTTGTAGTCGACGGCCTCCGAGCCGGTGCGGGCCTCCAGGATGATCTCGCAGGCCATGCCCATCCGCGCGGCCGCCGCGGCCGTCTGGCGGACGTGGTTGGACTGGATGGCGCCCTGGGTGACCAGGGTGTCGGCGCCGCGGGCGCGAGCCTCGCCGACCAGGAATTCCAGCTTGCGCGTCTTGTTGCCGCCGCCGGCCAGGCCCGTGGCGTCGTCGCGCTTGATGAACAGGCTGAGGCCCCCCAGCGCCTCGCCCAGGCGGGGCGCGCCTTCCAGCGGGGTCGGCAGATGGGCGAAACGGGCGCGGGGAAAACGGGCCAGGTGCATGATCGGGCTCCTCGATGAACTGAAACTTGCCCTAGCACGCGCCTCCCCGCGCGTCTGCGCCCAGCCGGTGTCGGTGGTCAGGGGATCAGGATCGGGGCGGCCACCAGACCCAGTCCGACGATGCTGACCAGCCAGGCGAGCGAACGGATGCCACGGACCCCGAAGGCGTAGAGCGGCACATAGGCCACCCGGGCCCAGAAATAGACCTGCGCCCCGATGGCGGTCAGCTCGGAGGCCCGGCCGGTCACGTGGACGATCAGCACCGCGCCGATGAACAGGGGCAGGGTCTCGAACAGATTGGCCTGGGCCCGCTGCAGCCGGTTGGCGCGGGGGTTGAGGGGCGGCATCTCCTCGTCCCGGGCGCCGGTGTTCCACTTCAGCCCGTATTGCGAGGTGCGGGCCATGTCGAAGAGCAGGATCTGAACAAAGGCCAGGACCAGTGTCCAGGCCAGCATGACGAGTTCGATGGTCAAGTGACGTCCCCCAGGCTTGCGGGCCGCAGGCTGCGGTCCTTCGGCCCAGGGGACGCTCACGGGCGGGCCGCCGTCAAGGACGACCCAGCGTCAGCCTCCATGGCGTTTCCGTGCGATCAGCCCCCGAACCTGCGGGTGAAGCGCACCCCGATCGCCCGGGGCGGCAGGACATAGGTGTAGTAGCTGCGCACATAGACGCGGTCGCCGTCCCCGTCGAAGACCGGCTGGTTGTACTGGCTGGTGGCCCGCGCGCCGGTCTCGGCGAACTCGTTGAACAGGTTCTTCACATAGAGGGTGGCGGTCCAGACGTCGGTGCTCAGCGACACCGCGGCGTTGTGGACCTGATAGCCGTCCAGCGTCAGGCTCTCGGCCCGGCCGCCGGTGCGGGTCAGCACGTCGCCGAGCGCCGTGACGCCATAGTTGACGCCGAAGTCCATGCCATTGGCCAGCGGCCGCTCATAGTCGATGAACAGGCTGCCCTGGTGCTCCGGCGAACCGGGCAGACGGTCGCCCGGCATGCCATCCTCATAGGTGATGGTGCCTTGGAAGCCGGGGGGATTATAGCGCGGCACCAGGTTCGGCGTGACCTCGGTGAGCTCAGAGGTGTTGTAGGAATAGCTCCCGCGGACGGTCAGGTCGCCAGTGACCTGGCCGATGAAGTTGATCTCCATCCCCTTGGACTCGGCCGCCGCGCCGTTCTTGGTGATGGGGATCAGGCCGTTCTCCGTCGCGGAGGAGACCTGCGGATCGCTCCATTCGATGAAATAGGCCGAGCCGTTCAGGGTCAGGCGATCGTTGAACAGCTGGGTCTTCAGGCCGACCTCATAGTTCAGGGTCTTGTCAGGCTGATAGGCCAGTTCGTTGGGCAGGGCGCAGCTGATCTGGTTCGTGGGCAGCGGATCAGGGCAGGGACCGACGCCATTGGAATTGCCGATCCGGTAGCCTTCGCTGACCGTCAGATAGCCGAGGATGTCGTCGGTGAACTGGTAGGAGGTGTTGAACTTGTAGAGCCAGCCGTCGTCCTCCTGACCGCCGGGCTCGAAGGCGAGGGTGATCTCGTCGGGCGCCGCGCCGAAGAACACGCTGTTGAGCAGCGGGAAATCGACAGCCTGGAAGGTCTCCAGCTCATAGGAATAGCGCCGTGCGCCGACCGTCACCTGCCAGGCCGGCGTGATCTCGTAGGAGACCTCCCCATAGATGGCCTGCTCCTTCAGGTCGTTGAGGTTGACGTTATAGTATTCCAGGGCGTCGGGCCGCTCGCCGCCCAGCCATTCGGCGTAGCCCGGCGTGAACTCCTTGCTCGAGGAATTGGAGTCGAGTTCGTAGTAGAAGCCGCCGAGGATCCAGCTGAACGGCCCCTCATGGTCCGACACCAGCCGCACCTCCTGGCTCAGCACCTGCTGGCCCGCCTCCTCCTGGGTGTAGGCGGTGAAGGTCGGAAAGGCCTCGTAGCTGTACTCCAGGCTGATCAGCAGGTCGGTCTGGTCGCGCTGGCCGCGCTCGGTGTAGCGCGACTTGCCGGTGGATGAGGTCAACTGGGCGAAGCCCAGGTCGGCGGTGACTTCGAGAGCCAGAAGCTCGTTCCAGCGCTTGTTGGGCTCCAGAACACGGCTCGCCGCCTCATAGTCTCCGGTCGCCAGCGTGCTGCGGCGATGGCTGATCTGGCGGGCGCCGACATCCTTTTCCTGGAAGTGATAGGTCAGCGTGCTGTCCAGCCAGTCGGTGGGCGCCCAGCGCGCCGCCAGCCGGCCCGAGGTGACCTGCTCGTAGTTCGCATCCTTCTCGTGTCTCAGGTTCTGAGACACCGCCGTCGGGTCGCTGAAGTCGGGGTCGGGGTCGGAGATGCCCGGCTGCTGAACCAGGAAATTGTAGTCGATGAAGCCGCTGTCATAGAGGCGGTCAAACGAGGCGCGCAGGGCGAAGGTGTCGGTGATCGGCGCATTGAAGGTGACGCCGAGGTCGGTGGAGAGGGAGGCGGCCTCGCTGTACTGATAGGTGTCGGCGCGAACCTCCATCATCGGGGCGGCGAAGCTCGGCTTGTTGGGAATGTAGCGGATCGCGCCGCCCAGGGTGCCGGCGCCATAGAGGGTGCCCTGCGGACCCAGCAGGATTTCTACCCGCTCCAGGTCGTTGGTCTTCAGGTCCACATAGAGCGGGATTTCGCCCACATAGGTGGCCACCGTGCCGCCGCCGGCGGTCACGCCTTCGTCCGAACCCAAGGGGTCGGCGTTGAGCCCGCGGACGATGATCCGGTTATCCGAGCGCGACCCCTGGTCGACGATGTGGATGCCGGGCACCCACTTGGCCACGTCGGAGAGGTCGGTCAGGCCCTGCTTCTGCATCTCCACCGCGCCGACGGCGGCGATGTTGATCGGAGCGTCCTGGACTGTGGAGTTTCGCCGGGTGGCGGTGATGATCAGTTCCTCGACCTCGACGGCCTGGGCGGAGACGACGGCGGGCGTGGCGACGGTGACGGCGAGCGCGCTGATCGAGGTCAGCAGGGCTGTACGCGGAGACAGGTTGAGACGCATGGTTCTTCCCCTCGGCTTTGCTGACAGGCAGGCTGGGGATGGCCGGGACGGGGTCTCAAGGGTGTTGTTGCACCGCAGAACGCAATTATTCAGTATGACGAAAATATGAGCGCGTATGCACTGGTTTGACGGCGCCCCATGACCGCACAGCCTTCCGAGACCCATGCGCAGCGCCTCGCCCGGGCCGAGCGTCTGATGGCCGAAAAGGCCTATGAGCCGGCTCACGCCCTGTGCATGGAGGCCCTGTCCGTCGATCCCGACGCGGCGGGCGCCTGGTTCCTGCTGGGCGTCCTGGCGGCTGATCACGACAATCCCGGCAAGGCCGCCGAACTGTTCGGCCGCGCGGCGGCCCTCGACCTCGACGACCCCCGGGCGCCGGCCCAGCTGGCCCGCTGCCTGATCGCCCTTAATCGCCGGGCCGAGGCCCTGACCCAGGCCCAGGTCGCCGCCGGTCGCGGCCCGGCCGACGCCCTGACCCTCGACACCCTCGGCGTGGTCTACAGCCGGGCCGGCCTGCATGAGCGCGCCATCGGCTTCTTCGAGACGGCCGCCGCTCGGGAACCGCGCAACGCCAGCTTCGCCTATAACCTGGCGGCCTCGCGCCAGTTCTCCGGCGACTTCGAGGGCGCCGAGGCGGCCTACGCCCAGGCGCTCGCCCTAGACCCCAGCCTGCACCGGGCCTGGTCGTCCCGGGTGCAGCTGCGCCGTCAGACGCCCGAGGCCAACTTCATCCCGCAACTGGAGACCCAGTTCGCCGCCGCCGGGCAGGACGCCGACCGGCGCCTGCACCTGGGCCACGCCCTGGCCAAGACCTACGAGGATCTGGGCGAGCATCAGGTCGCGCTGGACTGGCTGATCAAGGCCAAGTCCGCCAAGCGCCGGCAGGTCGGCTATGACCGCCGGGCCGACGCCGATCTCTTCGCCGCGGCCAAGGCGACCTTCGGGGCCGGCGACGTGGCTGCAGGCGATCCCTCCGACCGGCCGATCTTCATCGTCGGCCTGCCCCGAACCGGCACCACCCTGGCAGACCGCATCCTGTCCAGCCATCCGCGGGTGACCTCGGCCGGCGAGTTGACCAATTTCGGCCTGATCCTCAAGCGGATGACCGGCTCGCCCGGCGCCTTCGTGCTGGATGAGACGACCCTGGAGGCCGCATGTGAGATCGACCTGCAAAAGGCCGGCGCGGCCTATCTGCAGAGCGTGGCGCCGCTGGTGGCGGGCGAGGGCCGGTTCGTCGACAAGATGCCGCTGAACTTCGTCTATGCCGGTCTGATCCATCGCGCCCTGCCACAGGCGCGGATCATCTGCCTGCGGCGTCATCCCATGGACGCGGGCCTGTCGAACTTCCGGCAGCTCTTTGCGACCGGCTTTTCCTATTACGACTACGCCTATGACCTGGCCGACACCGGCGCCTACTATGCGGGCTTCGACCGGCTGGCGGCCCACTGGCGCGCGGTCCTGCCGGCCGATCGGTTCACCGAGCTCGCCTATGAGGACCTGGTGGCCGACCAGGAGGGGGAGACCCGGCGCATCCTCGACTTCTGCGGCCTGGACTTCGACCCCCGCTGCCTGGCCTTCCACGAGAACGCGGCGCCTGTGGCGACGGCGAGTTCGGTGCAGGTGCGCAGCCCGATCTACGCCAGCTCCATCGGCCGGTGGCGCAAGTACGGGCCGGGCCTTGCGCCCCTCCGCTCAGCCCTGGAGGCGGCCGGGATCCAGATCGAGGATCAGGGGCGCTGATCGTTCGGCAGGGCGGCGACCTCGGCGGCGTTCAGCTTGCGCACCTGCTGGATCAGGCAGGGCGTGGCGCCGATCGGGGTGGACACCTTGATGTCCAGGTCCATGCGGTCGCAGACGATGTCCGATCCGCCCGAGGGGATCAGCACCAGGGGATCTGAGCTCGCCGTGCTCAGGCAGGCGTTGCGCATGTCCATGCGGAATACGTCCTGCGGCCCCACGCTGGTGCGGAACAGCACCGTGCTGCGGTCGACGATCTTCTGGCCGCGAATGCCGCTGATCCGGAAGCAGGCGCGCTCGCTGTTGGGCGCCGTGGCCGACGTCATGACGCCTGGCCCTGAGGCCGCCTGCTGACCCGGCGTGCCGGCCGCACAGCCTGCGAGAGTCAGGGCGGCGAGGGCGCCGATCGGCGCTGCGAAGTTCAGTTTCATGATCATGATAGCTCCTAGCACCCACAACCTACGGCCGCCTGCGATGTTCCATACCGGTTTTGCGAGCCATTGCGGCCAAACCGGGGCGTTCGCCCAGCCCCTTGGCGCGACGCCACGTCGCGACTAGAGTTGGGTTCGTCCTCGGGGGGCCGCGCTTGGGCGGCTGAGAGGCGGGTGAGCCCGCGACCCGTAGAACCTGATCCGGGTCATGCCGGCGAAGGGAAGGGAGAGCGCCATGGCGCGGGTCTTGGATTCGACACGACTGACCGCCCGGATTCTCGGGCCTTTCCTGGCTGTCGCCGGTGCGGCGGCAGTGCTGCGCCGTGACGATCTCCTGATCCTCATCGAAGGCTTCCAGGGCGACCCGGCCCTGACCTTCGTCACCGGCATGATGCTGATCCTGGCGGGGCTGGCCCTGATGGCGGTCCATCAGCGCTGGCGCACGCCGGCCGAGATCGCGCTCAGCGTGACCATCTGGCTCCTGACCCTGCGGGGCGCGTTTCTGATCTTCGCCCCCAGCGTCATCTTCGACCTCGCCGACAATGTCATCGCCTCCACGCCCCTGGTGGTGGCCGCAGGCCTCGCCGCCGTCGGCGTCGGGGTCTGGCTGACCTTGGTCGGCTATCGCCGCGCGGCCGGCTAGGCCGCTCCCACCTCTTGATGCTCTTCCGCAAGGCTCGCCCATGAACAAGCCGCTGACGCCAACCCTCGACGCCGACGCCATCCCGACCGGGGAACGACCGGGGTCAAAGAAGGTCTATGAGGCCGGTCGGCTCTGGCCCGACATCCGCGTGCCCTTCCGCGAGGTGGCCGTTCATGAGAGCGCCGGCGAGCCCCCCGTGACCCTCTATGATCCGTCGGGACCCTATACCGACCCCACCGCCAGCATCGACATCGACAAGGGCCTGCCCCGCACCCGCGAGCCCTGGGTGGTCTCCCGCGGCGATGTCGAGATCGTCGCCGAGCCGCGCAACGTCAAGCCGGAGGACAATGGCTTCGCCCGCGGCGCCCACCTCGCGCCGGAATTCAGCCAGCCCCGGCGGGTCTATCGGGCTCGGCCCGGCGCCAGCGTCACCCAGATGGACTATGCCCGCCGCGGCATCGTCACGCCGGAGATGGAGTATGTGGCCATCCGCGAAAACCTCCGCCGCAAGGAGGGCGAGGCCTTCATCCGCGACGGCGAGGATTTCGGCGCCTCCATCCCCGACCTGGTGACCCCGGAATTCGTCCGCGACGAGATCGCCCGCGGCCGGGCGATCATCCCGGCCAATATCAACCACACCGAGCTGGAGCCGATGGCCATCGGCCGGAACTTCCTGGTCAAGATCAACGCCAATATCGGCAATTCGGCGGTGCTCTCCACCGTCGCCGACGAGGTGGACAAGATGGTCTGGGCCATCCGCTGGGGCGCCGACACGGTCATGGACCTGTCCACCGGCCGCAACATCCACAACATCCGCGACTGGATCATCCGCAACAGCCCCGTGCCCATCGGCACCGTGCCCATCTACCAGGCCCTGGAGAAGGTGAACGGCGTC
>NZ_JAUSLG010000033.1 GCF_030646615.1 Phenylobacterium sp.
GATCAGGTTCGGATAGCCGCCGTCGGCCCATTCGAAGATCTTGTGGGCGTATTCCCAGTACTCGATCAGGGTCTCGCCCTTGATGGCGAACACCGGCGTGCCGGCCGCGGCGATGGCGGCGGCGGCATGGTCCTGGGTGGAGAAGATGTTGCACGAGGCCCAGCGGACCTCGGCGCCCAGGGCTTCCAGGGTCTGGATCAGGACCGCGGTCTGGATGGTCATGTGCAGGGAGCCGGCGATGCGCGCGCCCTTCAGGGGCTGGGCGGCGCCATATTCCTCTCGGGTCGCCATCAGACCGGGCATTTCGGTCTCGGCGATCTCGATTTCCTTGCGGCCGAAGTCGGCCAGGCTGATGTCCTTGACGATGTAGTCGGTCATGTCGTGGGGTCCTGCGGTCCTGTCGCGGGGGCGGGCCAGAGAAGCCTGCACATGCGGTTTTGGGGCTCTATAGCCGGGACACCGGCCCGGAGCAAGGATCGTATAAAGATATCCTTATGTCTTCCTTACCAAGCGTCGTCGGTTTTGCTCAGCGCAGTCCAGGCGCGCTCGGCGCCCTTGAGATGATCGGGCCGCCGCGCCTGAAGTTCCCCGGCCAGGTGGCCAGCGGCGTAGAGGGCCGCGCCCTCCAGGGCCAGGCCCGTGAGCAGGGTCTCCGCCGACACCGCATCATTCAGGGCGCCGAGGGATTCCTGCAGCTTCTTGGTCTTCTTGATCAGCCGCCGGGCGGCCTTGTCCTTGAGCAGGGGCCGGAAGGCCTCGGCGCCGTAACGTAGCTTCTTGGCCTGGATGCGCGCCTGGTGGCGGGCCTCGTCGCTGAGGTTCATCAGGTCGGCGGCCTTCTTCTCCAGCTTGCGCCGGCGCCGCGACAGGGCCTTGGCGGCGAAGTCCCCGGCCGTGCCGCCGCCGTCCTCCAGGGCGTCCAGCCAGTCGCCGGTCTCGATCCAGGCATAGAGCTCCAGCAGCAGGGCGCGGAAACGGGTCGAGGCCACCGCCGCCCGGGCATGGGCGTGGGCGCGGCCCCGGGCGGTCTCCAGCGCCTGGCCGAGATCAGCCAGGCCATGGATGGCCGCGGCGCCCTGGGCGGCCGGCCGATAGGTCTCGTCGATGAAGACATCGAGGTTGCGCGCCTCGTCGCAGGCGCCGGCCAGCCATTTGAGCTCACCCTTCAGAGGCTCGAGCCGGTCATCGGCGATCAGCGGCTTGAAGGTGGTCAGGGCGCTGCGCAGCCGCCGGGCGGCGACCCGCAGCTGGTGCAGGGCTTCCGGCGAGTCGGAGCCGCGCAGGACCAGGCCATTGGCGGCGATCTGCGCCAGGGCCGAGCGGGCGATGGCCTGGAAGGCCGCCGAAGCGCTCATGTCCCGTTTCAGATCGGGCTGGTCGTGGCGCTTGGCTGAACGGCCCCCGTCGGCCAGGGCGAACCCCTGATCGGCCTTGGTCTCGAAGCTGAGATAGAGGGGCGCCACTTCGAAAAGCTCCCGGGCCAGGGCGAAGAGGGCGGCGGGCGCGCCGGCCTTCAGCTCCAGCTCCACCTCGCAGACCGCGGACTTGCGGCGCCCGGCGCGGACCTCGCCCTGGTCCACAGCCAGCTCCACCCGGGCCCCGTCGCGGGTCAGGAGACGCTTGCGGCGGTGGACCTTGACGGTGAACAGGGGCTCCAGGCGGGCGATCTCCGCAGCCCCGATCAGGTCGCGCAGGGCGGCGTGCTCCGGATCAGGCAGGTCGGCCTCCACCGGGGTCTCGTCCTCCTGGCGGCGGAGGCCTGAACCGGCCTTGAGGGTCTGGAGCCGGCCGTCCGGCTCCTGGCGGATGCGCAGGCCCGCGCCCAGTTCGCGCAGGCGGTGTTCGGGCGTATCGAAATAGGTGGCGCTGAGATCGGCCGCGCTGTCATCCGCGCCCTCGGCGGCGGCCAGCAGAGCGTCCAGGTCGGCGGGCTCACAGAGAAATTTCAGCTCGATCTCTTCGTTGGTCGTGCCCATGATCCGTCCTCTCGAAGCGTTTTCCTCCTGGGCCAGGCGGCCTATAGGGAGACGAAACGCGATGACCCGGCCGCGCCGCCGACCAGGAGTGCTCCATGAACGCGCCAATCCGCCATGTCGACCCCGCCCAGCCGCGCCAGGATTGGACGCTGGCCGAGATCGAGGCGCTTTTCGAGCGCCCGTTCATGGAGCTGGTGTTCGACGCCGCGGCGATTCATCGCCGGTGGTTCGATCCGTCCGAGGTCCAGCTCTCGCAGCTCCTGTCGGTCAAGACCGGCGGTTGCGCGGAAAACTGCGGCTATTGCAGCCAGTCCCAGCACTTCAACACCGGCGTCGCCGCCAGCAAGCTGATGGAGGCGCAGACCGTGATCGCCGCCGCCGCCGAGGCCAAGGCCGGGGGCGCCCAGCGCTTCTGCATGGGGGCCGCCTGGCGCGACCTGAAGGATCGCGACCTGCCCAAGGTCGCCGCCATGATCTCCGGCGTGAAGGCCCTGGGGATGGAGACCTTCGCGACGCTGGGCATGCTGAAGCCCGAACAGGCCCAGGCGCTCAAGGACGCCGGCCTCGACTACTACAACCACAACCTCGACACCGGGCCGGACTATTACGACCAGGTGGTGACCACGCGGACCTATCAGGACCGGCTGGACACCCTGGCGGCGGTGCGGGACGCGGGCCTCTCCACCTGCTGCGGCGGCATTGTCGGCATGGGCGAGACCCGTCGCGACCGCGCCGGCCTGCTGCATGCGCTCGCCACCCTGCCGGCCCATCCCGACAGCCTGCCGATCAATGACCTCATGCCCATCCCGGGCACCCCGCTGGGCGACAGCGAGGCGGTGGACGGGCTGGAATTCGTGCGGATGATCGCCGTCGCCCGCATCGTCTGCCCCAAGGCCGTGGTCCGCCTCTCGGCGGGGCGCGAGCACATGTCGCGCGAACTGCAGGCCCTGTGCTTCCTGGCCGGCGCCAACTCCATGTTCGTGGGCGGCAAGCTGCTGACCACCAGCAATCCGGACAAGGACACCGATGCGGCCCTGATGGCCGAGCTCGGCCTTCGGCCCATGGGAACGGGCGCGACCCTGACCGCCTGAGCCCTTTATTTCCGGCGCAGGTCGGATTGGCGCCCCCCGCGACGTCCTCGGGTCTAGCTTCGCCCGGTCGGGGCGCCTATCTGGCTGTGACGCCGAGGGGGAGTGCTGCGGTTGTCGTCCATCGTTTCCGTTAAGGGTCTGACCAAGACCTATGCCGGAGGATTCCAGGCGCTGAAAGGCGTGGACCTGGAGATCCGCCAAGGGGAAATCTTCGCCCTGCTCGGTCCCAATGGGGCGGGGAAGACGACCCTGATCTCGATCATCTGCGGCATCGTCAACGCCAGCTCCGGCCAGGTGCTGGCCGACGGCCACGACATCGTCCGCGAGTTCCGCGCCGCCCGGACCAAGATCGGCCTGGTGCCGCAGGAGCTGTCCACCGACGCCTTCGAGACCGTCTGGGACACCGTCAAGTTCAGCCGCGGCCTGTTCGGCAAGTCGCCCAATCCGGCCCATCTGGAAAAGGTGCTCAAGGACCTGTCCCTCTGGGACAAGAAGGACACCAAGATCATGGCGCTGTCGGGGGGCATGAAGCGCCGCGTGATGATCGCCAAGGCCCTGTCCCACGAGCCCAAGATCCTGTTCCTCGACGAGCCCACCGCCGGCGTCGATGTCGAACTGCGCCGGGACATGTGGGAGATGGTCCGCGCCCTGCGCGAGAGCGGCGTCACCATCATCCTGACCACCCACTATATCGAGGAGGCCGAGGAGATGGCCGACCGGATCGGGGTGATCCGCAAGGGCGAGATCATCCTGGTCCAGGAGAAGGACGTGCTGATGCGCCAGCTGGGCGAGCGGCGCCTGACCCTTCAGCTGCAGAGCCCGCTGGCGGCTATTCCGCCCGAACTGGCCGGCGAGCCCCTGGAGCTGGCGGCCGACGGCCACGAGCTGATCTACACCTTCGACGCCCAGGCCGAGGATACCGGCATCGCCGCCCTGCTGCGCAGGCTGGAGGCCCACGGCATCGACTTCAAGGACCTGCAGACCCGGCAGAGCTCCCTGGAAGACATCTTCGTCAGCCTGGTGAGGGCGCCCCAATGAACCTCTATGCGGTCAAGGCCATCTACCAGTTCGAGCTGGCGCGGACCTGGCGGACGCTGATGCAGTCCATCGCCTCGCCGGTGATCTCCACCTCGCTCTATTTCATCGTCTTCGGCTCGGCCATCGGGTCGCGGATGACCCAGATCGACGGGGTCAGCTACGGCGCCTTCATCGTGCCCGGCCTGATCATGCTGTCGATCCTGACCGAGAGCATCTCGAACGCGTCCTTCGGTATCTACATGCCCAAGTGGTCGGGGACGATCTACGAGGTGCTGTCGGCGCCCATTTCGCCGATCGAGATCGTCATCGGCTATGTGGGGGCCGCGGCCACCAAGTCGGTGATCCTGGGCCTGATCATCTTAGGCACGGCGAGGCTGTTCGTGCCCTTCTCCATCGCCCACCCCTTCGTGATGATCGCCTTCCTGGCGCTCACGGCGGTGACCTTCTGCCTGTTCGGCTTCGTGATCGGGGTCTGGGCCGACGGCTGGGAGAAGATGCAGATCGTGCCGATGATGATCGTCACGCCCCTGACCTTCCTGGGGGGCAGCTTCTATTCCATCAGCATGCTGCCGCCGCTCTGGCAGAAGATCACCCTGTTCAACCCGGTGGTCTACCTGGTCTCCGGATTCCGCTGGGCCTTCTACGACAAGTCCGACGTCGGCGTCGGCGTCAGCCTGGCGGCCACCTTCGGCTTCATGCTGCTCTGCCTCGGGGCGATCACCTGGATCTTCCGCACCGGCTACAAGCTGAAGACCTAGGGCTGAACGCGGCAAACCCTGGTGTCATCCCGGCCGCAGCGAAGCGGCGGGCCGGGACCCAGATGCGCGGGGCTCTCAGGAAAGATCGGTGAATATGGGTCCCGGTCTTCCGCGTGCCGCGGAAACCAGGATGACACCCTTTGTTTGTTCGTGAGGTTCGTGGACAATCTTCTTCCGACAGCGGGAGCCGCACGGCGCCGGTGATAGTCCGCCTACTCGTCCTCGTCGAAACGGTCGGCCACCAGCTTGGCCAGGGCCTCGAGGGCCGGTTGGGCCTCGGCGCCGTGCGCCTGGATCTCGATGCAGGCGCCGGGGCCGGCGGCCAGCATCATCAGGCCCATGATCGAGCGGGCGTCCACCGTCTGGCCGTCCTTGCAGACCGTGACCTCGGCGTCGAAGGTCGAGGCCATCTTGACGAACTTGGCCGAGGCCCGGGCGTGCAAGCCCCGCTTGTTGACGATCTCGACCGAGCGGCTCGCCGTCATTTCTCGCCGGCCAGCACGTAGGAGGCCACGGAGATGTACTTGCGCCCGGCCTCCTGGGCGTGGGCCACGCAGTCCTGCAGCGGCAGCTTGGCGCGCACGCTGGCCAGCTTGATCAGCATGGGCAGGTTCAGGCCGGCGATCACCTCGGCCTTGGTCTGCTCCATCACCGAGATGGCCAGGTTCGAGGGCGTGCCGCCGAACATGTCGGTGAGCAGGATGACGCCGTCGCCGGTATCGACGCGTCCGCAGGCCGCCAGGATGTCCTGGCGCCGCTTTTCCATGTCGTCTTCCGGCCCGATGCAGATGGAGGCCACCGCGGTCTGCGGGCCCACCACGTGCTCCATGGCGAAGACGAACTCCTCGGCCAGACGCCCGTGCGTGACGATCACGAGGCCGATCATGCCAACTCTCTCAACGGGAATCCCCACCCGGCGGCGGCGAAACGCCGGCCGCGAGGCCGCCTAGATACGCTCCTTCTTGGCCGCCTCCAAGATGCTGCAATGCGCGACTCAGTTTCACAGGCGCCGAGGATTCAAGCGGTGCGAGAGTTATCAGGGGTGTGCTCAACCCGAGGTGCGTCAGGAAGGCCCGTTCCGGGATGCGCTCCGGCGTTCCGCAGCGGACCGCCAGGTCGACGCCGCTCCAGGCCAGGGCCGGTTCGGCCACGACATCCAGGCCGCGCACCTCGATCCGCCCCGCCAGGGTCTCCGGCGCCCTCCCATAGAGCCGACCGCCCGAGGTCCAGAGCGTCACCCGGTCGTCGGCCACCAGGCGGAAGCCCCGGTCCAGGCAACGCAGGGCCAGGTCGCTCTTGCCGGCCCCCGAGGCGCCCTCGATCAGGACGCCGCGCCAGCGCCCGCCGCGGAAGGCCGCGATCAGCCCGGCGTGCAGGATCACCGGCGAGCCTCGGGCAGCACAACGGTGAAGCGGGCGCCGGCGGTCTGGCCGTCCGCCCCTGTGCGGTTCTCCGCCCGGATGGTCCCGCCCTGGGCGGCGACGATCTGGCGGGCGATGGACAGGCCCAGGCCCGAATTGCCGCCGAAGGCCGCGCCCTTGGGCCGCGAGGTGTAGAACCGCTCGAACACGGTTTCGAGATTGTCGGGCGGAATGCCGGGGCCGTCGTCCTCCACCGCCACGGTGGCCTCGCCCCGGGCGTGCTCCAGCCGCACCCGGACCTCGCCGTCTCGGGGGCTGAAGGAGCGCGCATTGTCGATCAGGTTGCGGAACACCTGGCCCAGCGGCCCCTCGCGTCCGGAGACCATGATCGGCTCCAGGGTGTCCTGGGCGGTGAAGACCACGCGGGCCTCCCCGGCCTTGGCGGTGTCCTGGTAGAGCTGCACCACCTCGCCGATCAGATGACCCAGGTCGAAGGCCTTGGGATCCTCCCGCGACAGCTCGGCGTCCAGCCGCGAGGCGTTGGAGATGTCGGTCACCAGCCGGTCCAGGCGGGTGACGTCCTGTTGCAGGATGGCCAGCAGCCGTTCGCGGGCCGCCGGGTCCTTCACCAGCTCCAGGGTCTCCACCGCCGAGCGCAGGGAGGTCAGCGGGTTCTTGATCTCGTGGGCCACGTCGGCGGCGAACCGCTCGATGGCGTCCATTCGCTCGGAAAGCACATGGGTCATGTCCTGCAGGGACCGCGTCAGGTCCCCCAACTCGTCGTCGCGCCGGGCGATATCGGGCAGGGAGATGGAGCGGGCCCGGCTCAGCCGCACCCGGTCGGCGGCCCGCGCCAGCCGGCGCACCGGCTGGGCGATCAGGTTGTTGAGCAGCAGGGAGGAGGCCAGGGTCACCCCGATGGCGATCAGGATGAAGGGGATCAGGGCCAGGCGCTCGCGGGCGATGATCTCGTCGACGTCGCTGGCCTCCAGGGTCAGGACGCCGAGTACCGCCTGGACGTGCTGGATGGGGATGGAGACCGAGACCACCCGCTCCCCGTCGTCGCCGGCCCGCATGCCGGCCCAGTGCTTGCCGTCGAGCGCCTGGGCGACCTCGTGGGCCAGCGCCTTCTGCACCCCCGGCTGCGGCCCGGGCGGCTTGCGCTCGGCGCGGAACTGCAGGGAGAAGCCGGGATCGTCCTCCCGGGGCCGGGCGGGGGGCAGCACCTTCCATTCCACCCGGTCGGCGACCCAGTAGCTGTCGGCGATCAGCCGGCCCTTCGAGTCGAACAGCCGCGCCCGCTGGGTGCGGGGGTTGGAGAGCAGCTGCAGGATCTGGCTGGCGTATGCGCCGTCCATCGACGGCAGGGGTTCGCCCACCGTGGCGGCCTGGTCGATGATGGTGGCCATCAGCTCGCCCTGGGTGGTCAGGCTGTCGATCCGGGCGTTCACCAGGCCCCGGCGCAGCTCGTTCAGCACCAGGGCCCCGATGATCAGGATCGTCAGGCCCAGCAGGTTGAGCACGATGATGAGCCGCCCCAGGCGCGAGCCTGGCAGCCAGCCGAACCATGAGGACAACCGTCCCGGGTCAGGTCTCGCGGTATCGGTATCCGACGCCATAAAGGGTCTCGATGCCGTCGAACTCGGGGTCGACCTCGCGGAACTTCTTCCGCATGCGCTTGATGTGGCTGTCGATGGTGCGGTCGTCGACATAGACCTGATCGTCGTAGGCGGCGTCCATCAGGTTGTCGCGGCTCTTCACGAAGCCGGGACGCTGGGCCAGCGACTGCAGCAGCAGGAACTCCGTCACCGTCAGCTTCACCGGCTTGCCCTCCCACAGGCAGTCGTGGCGGGCGGGATCGAGGGTCAGCTTGCCGCGCTTCAGGGCGCGCGCGTTGGTGTCGCCGGGGGTGGCGAGCGCCTCCTCGGCGTCGGCGCCGGCCCGGCGCAGCACCGCCTTCACCCGTTCGATCAGCAGGCGCTGGCTGAAGGGTTTGTGCATGTAGTCGTCGGCGCCCAGGTTGAAGCCGAGGATCTCGTCGATCTCCTCGTCCTTGGACGTCAGGATGATCACCGGCAGGTCGGAGGTCCGGCGCAGGCGGCGCAGCACCTCCATGCCGTCCATCCGCGGCATCTTCACGTCGAGGATGGCCAGGTCGGGCGGGTCGTTCTCCAGGGCCGCGAGGCCCGCAGCGCCGTCGTAATAGGCCTTGACCGTGTGGCCGTGGCTTTCGAGGGCGAGGCTCACCGACGTGACGATGTTCTCGTCGTCGTCCACCAGGGTGATCTTGGCCATGATCGGGGATCAATTCCTTTCAGGAAGCAGCAGCGAAGCTAGTCGCCCCACAGCGTGGCCTCAATGGGGCGGGGAAAGCGCCTACATCCCTATAACGCGTCACCGCGCCGCTCGCGCCCAATCGTCGCAGTAAACTGGCTTTAAGTTTGTTGCGCGAACATGGGTCTTCCTTTGGGAGGTTCTATGACCGGCGCGCAGGTTCACTACGAGGTCTTCAGCAAGAAGACGCCGGGCGGCGCCTGGGTGCTCGACCTGGCCACGGAGAACCGCGCCGGCGCCTTGGCGGCCGCCAACGAGATGATGGCCGCCAGGAAGGCCGCCGCCGTGCGCGTCACCAAGGAGACCCTGGATCCCGAGACCCGCGAGTTCCAGTCCATCGGCATCCTGAACCTGGGGAACAGCGAGGCGCCGAAGAAATCCAAGGTCAAGGAGGACAACGACCCGCTCTGCGTCAGCCCGCAGGATCTCTACACGATCCACGCCCGCGACCGGATCGGCCGCCTGCTGGAGGGCTTCCTGGAGCGCAAGGGCGCCACCCCCTTCGAACTGCTGCACCGCGCCGACCTGGTGGAGGAGCTGGAGGCCTCGGGCACCGACCTGCAGCATGCCATCCAGAAGCTGGCCATCCCCGAGGCCCAGGCCCGCGGCCTGTCGGTCCATGAGCTGATCCGGGTCTTCCAGGGCCTGGTGGAGCGCGCCATCGAGCGCCTGCTCAAGGACGCTCGCAAGGGCGAGCTGCCGGACGTCGACAAGGAAGGCTTCGCCCGCGCCGCCGAGCGCGTGGCCCAGCACCCGGAGCGCGCCTATCTACTGGGCGCCGGGGTGGCGGTCTCCATCGCGCCGGCCCGCAGCTGGACCGAGAAGGTCACCCGCCTGCTGGACCTGGCCGATTCCGCCCCCGTCGCCGGTCCGCCCCGAGGCCTGGCCCTGGCCGTCATCGAGCAGCCCCTGTCGGAAATCCTTGGCTCCAAGTCCGGCCTCGACGACATCATCGGCAAGGACCTCGACCTCGGCGCCCGGCTGGCGGCCATGATCCGCCTGGCCGCCTGCGAGCCGGTCGAGGGGCTGATGCGCATCGAGGCCTCGGTGGCCAGGATGATGCCGCCCATGTCGGAGACCGCCCAGCGCCTGGCCAAATGGCTGGCC
>NZ_JAUSLG010000038.1 GCF_030646615.1 Phenylobacterium sp.
TGGAGATTTCTGCGGCAGTTCATTTACACCAATTGGGTGATAGTAGTGGACGACGACATCGACGCCCGCGACTGGAAGGATGTCATGTGGGCGCTGTCGACCCGCATTGACCCGGCCCGGGAAATCACCCTCGTGGAGGGCACCCCCATCGACTATCTGGACTTCGCCTCCCCGGAGAGCGGCCTGGGCTCCAAGATCGGCCTGGACGCCACCAACAAGTGGCCGCCGGAAACCCACCGCGAATGGGGCGAAAAGCTCGACATGGACGAGGCCACGGTCGCCCGGGTCACCGACCGCTGGGCGAGCCTCGGCCTGCCGCCCCTGAAGGGCTGATGGGCGCGCCGCAGGCGCAGGAAAGATCAACCACGAAGGTCACAAAGAGCACAAAGGTCAGCGCCGACCCTTGGTGTCCTTGGTGCTCTTCGTGGTGAAATATCTCCGCTGCGCGCAGGGTCTCAGGCCGCGGGCGGCGGCAGACGGCGGGCCGCGACGATGGGCCAGAGGATGTTGAGGGTGAGGCCGGCCATGACCAGGGCCGCGGCGCCGATCTTCCAGACCGGCATGGCCTCCCCCAGCAGCAGGGCCGAGGCGCCCATGCCAAAGACCGGGACCAGCAGGGCCATGGGCGTGATGGTCGCGGCAGGATGGCGGGCCAGCAGCCAGCCCCAGGCGGCATAGCCGAACAGGGTGTTGCCCACCGACTGCCAAACCACCGTGGCCCAGGCCGCCGGGCTCGCCGTGACCAGCGCCGCGCGCACGGTCGGCCAGCCCTCCAGAACCAGCGACATCACCACCAGGGGCGGGACTGAGAACAGGCTCGCCCAGACCACATAGGCCAGCATGTTCACCCGGCCGCTCAGCTTGGCCACATGGTTGCCGCCGGCCCAGCCCATGGCCGCGAGGATCACCAGGGCCAGGCCCAGGGGCGTGGTCGTCCGGTCCGAGTGGGCCAGGATCACGCCCACTCCGGCGGTGGCCAGCACCAGGGCGGCGATCTGGAAGCGCCGCACCCGCTCCCCGGCGGCCGCCATGGCCAGGCCGATGGTGAAGAAGACCTGCACCTGCACCACCAGGGAGGCGAGGCCCGGCGAAATCTGGCCGTTCATGGCGATGTAGAGCAGGCCAAACTGGCCCGCGCCGATCAGCACCCCATAGGCCGCCAAGTGGCGCCAGGGGACCATGGGGCGCAGCAGGAAGAAAACGGCCGGGACCAGGGCGAAGAAGAACCTCAGCGCCGCAAAGGCGAGCGGCGGCAGTTCGACCAGGCCGTACTTGATCACCACGAAGTTGGTCCCCCACACCGCCACCACCGCCAGGGCCAGGAGGACGTGCGGCAAGGGCAGAGCGGCGACGGGCATCGGGCGGAGCCTGGGGACAGAACGGAGGCTCATGTGGCGCGTGGCGCCGAGCTTGTCCATGGCGGCGTCCAAGGTCGTTTCGAAAGGGATCGAACCCCCTTGCCCCTGGGGCGAATTCGCAGTCCAACTGCGACCCGTGCGGGGGCGCACGGGGAACCATCATGAACCTGATCACATCGGGACACGCCGCAGCGCTCTGGACGGGGCTGCATCTGTTTCTGCTGCTGGCCCTGTCGATGCTGGTCGTCCGCCAGCGGCAGCGCCACAAGGTGGCGTTCGGCGACGACGGCATTCCAGAACTGGCCCAGGCCATCCGGGCCTTCGGCAACGCCACAGAGTATGTTCCCACTGGCCTGGCCGCGATCGCCGTCCTGGCCCTGGTGGAAGCCCCGCCCCTGGCCGTTCACATCTCGGGACTGGCGCTGTTCTCCGGCCGGGTGATGCACGCCATCGGCCTCTCGCAGAGCGGCGGCGCCTCTTTGCCGCGGGCGATCGGCGTGACCCTGACCTGGATTTCATACGTCTTCGCCGGCGTCGCCCTGCTGTTTTACGCGATCGTCTGACGATAGAATCCCGCCGTGACGCAGGCGCGCCACGGCGGGACATCAGGCGTCGGTGTGGGTCAGGCCGCCCGAGCCAGGTCGAAGCGGTCGGCGTTCATCACCTTGGTCCAGGCCTTGACGAAGTCGTCGACGAACTTCCGGCTCGCGTCAGAGGCGGCGTAGACCTCCGACAGGGCCCGCAGCTGCGAGTTGGAGCCAAACACCAGGTCGGTGCGCGTGGCCGTCCACTTCTCTTCGTCGGTGGCGCGGAGGGTGCCGACGAAGACCTCGTCGCCGCGGTCGTCCACCTGCTTCCACGCCGTGCCCATGTCGAGCAGATTGACGAAGAAGTCATTGGTCAGCTGACCCGGCCGGTCGGTGAAGACCCCGTGGGGCGAGCCGCCGTGGTTGGCGCCCAACACCCGCAGGCCGCCGACCAGCACCGTCATCTCCGGCGCGCTGAGGCCCAGAAGCTGGGCCCGGTCGATCAGCAGCTCCTCGGTCGGCACGCTGAACCGCACCTGCAGATAGTTGCGGAAGCCGTCGACCTTGGGCTCGAGCACCTCGAAGTTCGCCACGTCGGTCTGTTCGGCGGAGGCGTCGGTGCGGCCTGGCGTGAAGGGCGCCTCGACCTCGTGGCCGGCGTCCTTGGCCGCCTTCTCCACCGCCGCAACGCCGCCCAGCACGATCAGGTCGGCCATCGACACCTTCTTGCCGCCCGGCGCCGAGGCGTCGAAGCCGGCCTTGATCCCCTCCAGCACATGGAGCACCCGGGCCAGCTGGGCGGGTTGATTGACCTCCCAGTCCTTCTGCGGCGCCAGGCGGAGGCGTCCGCCATTGGCGCCGCCCCGATGGTCGGAGCCGCGATAGGTCGCAGCCGAGGCCCAGGCGGTCGCCACCAGTTCGGCCACGGTCAGGCCCGAACCCAGGATCTTGCTCTTCAGCGCGGCGATGTCGGCCGTGTCGATCAGCGGATGGTCGACGGGCGGGATCGGATCCTGCCACAGCAGGTCCTCGGCCGGCACCTCAGGCCCGAGATAGCGGGACTTGGGACCCATGTCGCGGTGGCACAGCTTGAACCAGGCCCGGGCGAAGGCGTCGGCGAACTGGTCCGGATTGGCGCGGAACCGCTCGGAGATCTCCCGGTACTTGGGGTCCATCTTCATGGCCATGTCGGCCGTGGTCATCATGGTCGGCAGGCGCTTGTCGGGGCTGTGGGCGCCGGGCGCCATGTCTTCCGGCTTCTGGTTGATCGGCTGCCACTGCTTGGCCCCGGCGGGGCTGCGCACCAGCTCGTACTCGTAGTCCAGCAGCATGTGGAAGTAGTTCATCGTCCACTGGATCGGGGTCGGCGTCCAGGCGCCCTCCAGGCCGCTGGTGATCGTATGATCGCCAATGCCGCTCTCGTGGCTTGAGGTCCAGCCCAGGCCCTGCTGGGCGATATCGGAGCCCTCGGGCTCGGCGCCCACCTTGGAGGCGTCGCCGGCCCCGTGGCACTTGCCGAAGGTGTGGCCGCCGGCGGTCAGCGCGACGGTCTCCTCGTCATTCATGCCCATGCGGGCGAAGGTCTCGCGGATGTCGCGCCCCGACTGGATCGGGTCCGGATTGCCGCCGGGCCCTTCCGGATTGACGTAGATCAGGCCCATCTGGATGGCGGCCAGGGGATTTTCCAGGGCCATTTCCTTGTCGGGCTGGATGCGGGTCTGGTTCTCCTCGTGGCCGACCCACTGCTCCTCGGTGCCCCAGTAGATATCCTTCTCAGGCTCCCAGATGTCCTTGCGACCGCCGCCGAAGCCGAAGACCGGGCCGCCCATGGACTCGATGGCCACATTGCCGGCCAGGATCATCAGGTCGGCCCAGGACAGCTTGGCGCCGTATTTCTGCTTGATCGGCCACAGCAGGCGCCGGGCCTTGTCGAGGTTGGCGTTGTCCGGCCAGCTGTTCAGAGGCGCGAACCGCTGTGAGCCCGACGAGGAGCCCCCGCGGCCATCGCCCGTGCGATAGGTGCCGGCGCTGTGCCAGGCCATGCGGATGAAGAAGGGGCCGTAATGCCCATAGTCGGCCGGCCACCAGGGCTGGCTGTCGGTCATCAGGGCGGTCAGGTCCCGCTTGACCGCCTCATAGTCCAGGGACTGGAAGGCCTTGGGATAGTCGAAGTCGTCCCCCATCGGGTCGCCATGCAGGCCCTGCTGGTGGAGGATTTCCAGCGACAGCTGGTTGGGCCACCAGTCTCGATTGGTGCGACCGAGCAGGGATCGGAGCGCCGCAGGCTGCTTCATCGGGCAGCCCAGCGGATCGCCGGTGTTGGAGGCGTCGTCCATGGTCGTTCTCCCTCGCGTTCTAGGCGTTGATGGAGCCTAGGCCCGGGGGCGGGGTATTGGAAAATCAATAAACTTGATGATCACGCACGGGAATTTCTATCAAGCTGCGCCACAGCCCGGCCGACCCCGCCATCCCTGAGCCGGCTTGCTCCACCGCCTGAGGTTCGCCATATGGCTGGGATGGATCAAAACCTGCTCGCCGAGCTGATCGCCGCCGCCCGCAAGGCCGGCGCCGATGCCGCTGAGGCCGTCACCGCCGAACGCCAGTCCCTGTCGATCTCCGTCCGCGAGGGCGAGTTGGAAGAGGTCGAGCGTGAGGAGTCCCGTGATCTCGGCCTGCGGGTCTTTGTCGGCCAGCGGCAGGCGACGGTCTCGGGCTCGGACCTGTCGCCGCAAGCCCTGTCCAAGCTGGTCGATCGGGCCGTGGCCATGGCCAGGCTGGCGCCGGAAGATCCCTATGCCGGGTTCGCCCCGGCCGAGCGTCTGGCCCAGGGGCCGCACCTGGACCTGGATCTCTACGATCCCACCGAACTCTCTCCGGAAGCCCTGGAGGATCGCGCCCGCGCCGCGGAGGCCTCGGCTCGCGCCGTGAAGGGCGTGGTCAATTCCGATGGGGCGACGGCGGGCTGGTCCACCGCCAAGTGGCTGATCGCCACCAGCCACGGCTTCGCGGGATCCCACCAGGCGTCGGGCTTTTCCCTGGGCGCCTCGGCGATCGCCGGCGACGGCCAGTCCATGGAGACCGGCTATGACGGCCGCTCGGTGCGCTGGCATGAGGACCTGCCGGCGCCTGACGGCATCGGAACCGAAGCCGGGCGCCGGGCCGCCGCGCGGCTGGGGTCGCGCAAGATCGCCTCGACGACAGCGCCGGTGATCTTCGAGAACCGCCTGGCCATGTCGATCATCAGCCCGCTGATCGGCGCGATCTCCGGCCCCTCCATCGCCCGCGGGTCCTCCTTCCTGAAGGACAAGCTCGGCCAGCCGGTCTTCGCCCCTGGCGTGACGCTCACCGATGATCCCCACCGCCGCCGGGGGCTCGGCTCCAGCCCCTTCGACGACGAAGGTGTGGCGACCACGGCCATGGACCTGATCGACAAGGGCGTGCTCACCACCTGGCTGCTGAATTCCAGCTCAGCCCGGCAGCTTGGCCTAGAGACCACGGGCCACGCCTCCCGCGGCCTGGCCGGCCCCCCCGGGGTCGGCGTCTCCAACCTGACCCTGCAGCCCGGGACCGAGGATCAGGCGAGCCTGATGCGCAGCGCCGGCAAGGGACTGCTGATCACCTCGATGTTCGGTCCTTCCCTGAACGGCAACACGGGCGACTGGTCGGTGGGCTGTTCGGGCTTCTGGTTCGAGGACGGAGAACTGGCCTATCCGGTCAGCGAAATCACCGTGGCCGGCAATCTGATCGAGATGTACGCCCGCCTCGTCCCCGGCTCCGACCTGGAGATCCGCGGGGCGTCCAACGCGCCGTCGGTGCTGATCGACGCCCTGGCGATCGCGGGGAAATGAGCCCCAGCGCCGCCCCCAGTCCCGCCCAGGACCTGGAGCTTCTGGTCGCCGCCGCCGTGGAGGCCGGGACCCTGGCCCTGGACCTGCGCGCCCGGGGCCTGAAGATCGCCTGGAAGGAAGGCAACTCCCCGGTCACCAACGCGGACTTCGCCACCGACACCCTGCTGAAGACCACCCTGGGCCGGGCGCGCCCCGACTATGGCTGGTTGTCAGAGGAGACGGCGGACGATCTGGAGCGGCTGGATCGGCGCCGCGTGTTCGTGGTCGACCCCATCGACGGCACGCGGGCCTATATGAAGGACAAGCCCTGGTGGGTGATTTCGGCGGCCGTGGTCGAGGACGGCCAGCCGATCGCCGGCGTCGTCTATGCCCCGCAGGTGGGCGAGGTCTACACTGCCATCCTGGGCGGCGGGGCCAAGCTGAATGGCTCCCTGATCGTGCCGGCCCCCACGGTGCGGCTGGATGGCTGCGGCATGGTCGGCGACCCGCGGATGTTCGACCACCCGTCCTGGCCGGAGCCCTGGCCGATCATGCGGGTGGAGTCCCGTAACTCCACCGCCTATCGCATGTGCCTGGTCGCCTCTGGGCAGTTCGACGCGGCGCTGGCCCTGGTGGCCAAGGCCGACTGGGACCTGGCCGCCGCCGATCTGGTGGCCCGGGAGGCCGGGGCCTATTGCGGCGACCATCTGGGGCGCAGCTTCGCCTATAACGGGCGGATTCCGTCGCAACGGAGTCTGTTATGCGCGGCGCCACGATTGGCCCCATTGATCATGGCGCGGGTCTCGCATATCGCCATACCAAACTGAGCCCTCTTTCGAGGAAGACATGCCCGAAAAACAGCTTTTGCACATCGTCATCGGCGGCGAACTCGAGGAAGTCGAGCAAGTTCGTTTCCGCGACCCGTCCAAGATCGACCTGGTCGGCGCCTATCCGACCTACGAGGAAGCCCTGGCGGTCTGGCGCTCCAAGGCCCTGGCGACAGTGGACAACGCCCTGATGCGCTACTTCATCATCCACGCCCACAAGCTGCTCGATCCCCAACTGGACGGCGAGAAGCCCGGCGGCTGAACAGGCGCAGGGCGACAAGCCCGCACCTTGTCTGAAAACTGTCACCCGCCGTAGGCAGAATGTCGCCCACGGAGGCTCCATTGTTCAGATCAGTTCTTCCCAAGCCGGGCGTGGCGGCGGCCACGGCCCTTGGTCTGTTGCTTGCCGGTTGCGCCAGCTTCGGTTCCGACGCGCCCAAGGATGGTACGCTCAGTGGAACCCTGGTTCCCGCGGCCCACGAGACTGTGGCTGTGGGCACCGCCAATAGCGACGCCGCCGATGACCCCGAAATCTGGGCCGACCCCCGCGATCCGAGTCGCGCGGTGATCTTCGGCACCGACAAGAAGGCCGGCCTTTACGTCTATGGCCTGGACGGTCAGGTCCGCGCCTTCCTGCCCGAAGGCCCGCTGAACAATGTGGACCTGCGCGACGGCTTCATGGTCGGGGGCAAGGCCCAGGTGCTCATCGCCGCCAGCCACCGCAGCCGCGGCGGGGCGCTGCTCTTCCTGATGGACCCCGACACCCTGGACGTGCGCCCCTGGGGCCTGGTCCCGGTTCCGGTCAGCGAGCCCTATGGCCTTTGCATGGCCCGCCGCGGCGACGACGTGGTGGTGATCGTGGTCGGCAAGGACGGCGACGTCCGCCAGGTCCGGGTGCGCGACCAGGGCGGCGAGCCCGTGGGCGTCGAGGAACAGAGCTTCGCCGTCGGCTCCCAGTCCGAAGGCTGCGTCGTCGATGACGAGACCGGCGTCCTCTATGTGGGCGAGGAGATGAAGGGGATCTGGCGCTATTCCCTCGATCCGGCGGCCGGCGGCGCCCGCACCCTGCTGGAAGCGGCCCCTGGTCCCCGCCTGACCCCCGATGTCGAAGGGCTGACCCTGCTGCGGGATTCGGGCCAGACCTTCCTGATCGCCTCGAGCCAGGGGGACAACGCCTTCGCCGTCTGGCGGGTGGCCGGCGAAGCCGCCGATTATCAGGGCCGGTTCTCCGTCGCCGCAGCCGGCGACGTGGATGCGGTCACCGGGACCGATGGCGTGGCCGCCCTGGGCGGCCCGGTCGGCCCCTATGCCGAGGGCCTGATCGTCGTGCAGGATGACGCCGACACCGAAGGCGCCTCCAGCGAGGTTCGTCGGGAGCGTCAGAACTTCAAGCTGGTGGACTGGCGGGCGGTGAAGTCCGCCCTGGAAATCAACCCCACGGCGCCTTAGGCCTAGGGGCCAAAATGGGGCCTTTGAGCCAAATGGGCGCTGCGTTGCGCCCCGCCGGCAAGCTAGGAGAGACATGATGAAGACGCTTACGGGCCTCTGCGCCGCCGTCGCCCTGCTGGGCGGCGCCGGCAGCGCGCATGCGGCGCGGGACTATGTGTGGGCGGCCGGCTCCTCGACCGTCTTCCCCTTCGCCACCCGGGTCGCCGAGAACTACGCCCGCAAGTCCGGCATGAAGGCCCCCAACGTCGAAGCCCTGGGGACCGGCGGCGGCATCAAGCTGTTCTGCAGCGGGGTCGGCGACAACTTCCCGGATATCGCCAACGCCTCGCGGCCGATGACCCAGCAGGAATACGACACCTGCGCCGCCAATGGGGTGACCGACATCGTCGAGCTGAAGGTGGGCTATGACGGCATCGTCATCGCCGCCGACCGTAGCGCGCCGGACTATCAGTTCCGCCTGCCCCACCTCTATCTGGCGCTCGGCGCCAATGTGCTGCGCGGCGGCAAGTTCGTGCCCAACCCCTACACCAACTGGAACGAGATCGGCCCGGGCCTGCCCAACAACCGCATCCTGGTCTATGGCCCGCCGCCGACATCGGGCACCCGCGACGCCTTTGTGGAGCTGGGGATCGAGGCTTCGGCCCGCACCTATCCTACCGCGGCGGCCCTGCGTGACCGCGATCAGGACGAGTTCAAGCAGATGACCCACCCGCTGCGCCGGGAGGGCTGGGTCGACTCCGGGGAAAACGACAACGCCATCGTCCAGACCCTGACCAAGACCCCGGGGTCCCTGGGGGTGTTCGGCTATTCCTTCCTGGAAGAGAACGGCGACAAGGTGAAGGCCATGTCGATCGACGGGATCGCGCCCACCGTGGCCACCATCGCCCAGGGGACCTATCCCCTGTCCCGCTCCATCTTCATCTATGTGAAGAAGGCCCATGTGGGCGTGACCCTTGGCCTGCAGGAGTTCACCACCGAGTTCACCTCCGATGCGGCGACCGGGCGCGGCGGCTATCTGCAGAGCCGCGGCCTGATCCCGCTGCTGCCGCCAGAGCATGAGGCCGTGAAGGCCGCCGCCGCCAACATGACCACCATGAGCCGGCCCAACTAAGGACCGATCGGCGGGGCGCAGGCCCCGCCGGCCCCGCCATGCCCCTGCAACCCGACCTGAGCTGGCTGGTCGCCGCCGTGGCGCTCGGGCCGTTCATCGGCAGTTTTCTGGGCCTGATGAGTCTTCGACTGCCTGAGGGGAAGCCGGTAGGCCTCGCCCGGTCGGCCTGCCCCGCCTGCGCGCGGCCCCTAGGGCCGGTCGACCTGGTCCCGGTGCTCTCCTTCGTCGCACTCAGAGGGCGGTGTCGCACCTGCGGCGCGCCGATCCCTCGCCGTTATCTGGCCCTGGAGCTGGCCTGCCCGGCGCTCGCCCTGTGGGCGGCGCTGGTCCATCCGTCAGCGGAGGGATTTCTCGGCGCTCTGCTCGCCTGGCAACTCCTGCTGCTGGCCCTGCTCGACGCCGAGCACTTCTGGCTGCCGCGGATGCTGACCCTGCCCCTGATCGTCTCGGGCCTGGCGGTCGCCGCAGCCCAGGGCGTGCTCGGAAGCCACCTGCTGGGCGCTGTCCTCGGCTTCGCCGGCCTGAGCCTGCTGGCCTTGGCCTATCGCAAGGCCCGGGGCCGAGAAGGCCTGGGCGGCGGCGACGCCTATCTGCTGGCCGGCGGCGGCGCCTGGTGCGGCGCCATCGCCCTGCCCAGCATCCTGCTGATCGCCGCAGCCTCCGGTCTGGTCTTCGCCCTGGTCCTGCGGTTTCGGGGCCAGGCGCCGGCCGCCGACCAGCCCCTGCCGTTCGGCGTGTTCCTGGCCGTGGGCGTCTGGCTCACCTGGCTCTATGGCCCCCTAGGGCTGGCCTAGCCGCCCGATCCACCGGCGCCGGTGGCCGTTCAGGGTGCGCTCATAGCCGGCCATCCCCAGGGCCGCCTCCACCTCGGGGCGGCTGGTGCGCAGGATCATGTCCATCTGATAACCGCCATCGGCCCCGATCAGCAGGTCGGCCTGCACATCGACCCCTTCGGCCTGGCCGCGAAGTGGCAAGGCGAGCGAGGCGCCCGCGCAGGCCGGGTCTCCCGCCAGGACGAGGCCCGGCAGTTGCAGGCCCGCAAGGCTGATATCGGCCAAGGATACCTGGCCGCCGGCCCTTCGGCATTCGCCGCCCCGAAGGTCGAGGGAGAGGCCGACCATCCGCACCGTCCCGGCCAATCCCGACGCCGGCGCGAGCTGGCCAAGGGGCAAGGCGGCGTCCACATCGATCAGTTCCACAGCGCCCCGGCCAAGCCGCGCCGCGCCGGTCGCGACCTCGCCAGCAAAGGTGAGGCGCGGCCGCGCCGCCAGCAACGACAGCGGGCTCAGCCCCAGGCGGACCTCGCCGAGCCGCAGGCCGCGGTAGGCGGCGTCCGACAGGCGGCCGCGCCAGACCGTCCCCGAGACCTGGGCTGCGCTCAGACCCGCTGCGCCGGCGCGGTCTCCCAGGACAAGGCTCAGGGGCGCCATGGCCAGCACGACCACCAGCGCCGCCAGACCGAAGACGCCCCCCAGGGCCGGGGCGGCGAGCGGCAGGCTTGGCCCGATGAGCCTCATGGAGTCACCGCCGCGAAGGTGGCGTCCACATCCAGCTGGCCGACCTCGCCTTTCAGCACCGTCAGGTGGCGGGCGGCGATGGCGTGTTCGGCCTGCAGGCGGGCGATCCAGGGCATGACTGAGGCGCTTGGCCCCATGACCACGGCCTGGACGCCGCCGTCCTCGCCGGCCTCGATCCGCACCACCTCCAGGCCAGCCGCCGCGGCGGTGTCGGCCACCAGTTGCTCCACCGGGGCCGACCGCGTAGGCGCAGGCGCGGCTTCGCCCAGGCGGGCGATCTCGGCGACGGCGGCGTCCACCACCGCCTCGTCAGCCAGGGCGCGGGCGAGGTGGTCTTCAGCGTCCTGGGCGGCGCCCCGCAGGGGCGAAGCCACGCCAAACCACAGGATGAAGATCAGCAGCAGCCCGGCGAGCGCGCCCAGGAGACTCTGCTCGCGCCGGCTGCGCGTCGTCCACCATTCCACCATCACCGTGCTCCCAGAATGACGTCGCTGATCACCCGCCCGCCCTCTTCCCGCGAGCCCTCGACCCGCACGGAGAGGCCAGAGGCGTTCAGGGCCTGGGCCAGGCTCTCGCCATCGGAATAGGCGGCATGGCTGAGGGCGGCCCGGGCTGCGCCGTCAGGCATGATGATCAGGCTTTCGACCTGGACCTGATCCATGGGTTCGACGGCGGCGAACAATTGCGCGGCCAGGCCGCTGGCGCCGCCGCCGGACACCAGGCTGAGCGCGTCCAGCTGCGCCTGGGCCTGGACGGCCGGGTCGGTGACCAGCGTCCCCTGGGGCAGGATGGCGGCGACCTTGGCCTCGGCCCGGGCCTCGGCCTGACGGGCGCGCAGGTGGTCGGCGCCGGCCTGGGCGCCCCAGAGGACCAGCGGGCTGATCAGCAGGGCCGCCGCCAGGATCGCGGTCCGGCGAAGGTCGCGGCGACCCAGGGGCTCGCGCCGCGTGGGATCGAACGCCCCCTGCAGCAGGTTGACCGCAGGGCTGACCGCCATGTCGGCCAGGGCGCGCTCCAGGGCGGGGCCGGCCAGGGCCTGGGCCGGACGTTCGCCGACGATGGCGGCCACCAGGTCCGGCTCACCGGTGAAGGCCAGCCGCTGGCCCCGCACGGCGGTCAGGGCGCCGAAATCTGCGGTGATGATCACCGGCACGCCCTCAGGATCGTCCGGCGGCTCGGGCAAGGCCAAGCAGTCGGGGATGACCAGATCGGGCGCGACCCCGTGCAGGGCGGCGTGGTCCAGCCAGGCCTGCATCCGGACCGCCGAAAGCGCGACGATCAGGCGATGACCATCGGCCTCAGGCGGCGACAGGCCCAGATGGGCGCCCACCGCGCTGGTCATCTGGTCTTCCAACAGGGCGAGCGCCGCCCCCCGGGCCTGGGCCTCCGACGCGGCCTTGATCGGCGCCCAGCGGACCAGGACTTCGGCGCCGGGGATCACCAGCACATTGCGCATGGGCGTCAGGGCCGAGGCCTCCTGCACCGGCAGGATGCCGCGCCCCACCACCGAGCCCAGCTCGTCGAGGATCAGATAGGTCGGCTCGGCGTCGGGCGCCGCGCCGGCGAGGACGATACGGGTTCGGTTCATTCGTCATATGTCCATCGGCGGGCGACCAGGCGGACCTGGCCGGCGGAATCGACCTCGAACAGGCCGCTGGCGACCACCTCGGCGTCGAGATAGTCCACCTGGGTCTGCAGGGTGAAGAAGCGGGTGATGGCCTTGAGCTGGCTGGGGTCGCCCGGGATGTGCTCGGCAAGCGCGGGCTGGGCCCAGAAATCGGTGACGCTCCAGCCGCCGGCCGGCCGCGCGGCGATCACGCGCAGGGCGAGCTCCGGGCTCACCTCGCCCTGCGTCAGCATGGTGATCAGCACAGCCTTGTCCGGCGTCAGGGTGTTCACATTGATCGGCGACAGGTCGGTGATCGGCAGGGCGCACACATAGGGGCGCAGGCGGGCATAGACCGAAGGCGTGAAGCCGCGGATGGCCCGCAGTTCGCTGACCTCGGCCAGCAGGGTCCCGCCGGTCCGATAGGCGGGCGATCCCGCCAGATAGGCCTCGTCCTCGGCGCCGCCGCTCTCGCGAACCCCGTCGCTGTCGATCCAGTCGGTGAGGGCCGCGCCCAGCATCTCGGCCTCGCGGGGGGCGAAATTGAGGGCGCCCAGCAGGGCGTTGAACTGGGCGACCCCGGTCTCGCGCCGGCTCAGCACATCGCCGGCCCCCTGGACCACGCTGTTCAGATTGAAGCAGGCGCCGCCATCGGTGATCCGGCTCTGGATCAGGCCGTTCTCCACCGGGAAGCTGAAGGGGCGATCATGCCAGCCGCCGTCCAGGGTGACCCGGTCCGACGCCCGCACCAGCTGGCTGATCTGTCCCGCCGCCAGGGTCTCGGCGCCCAGGGCGTACCAGCGGGCCTGGCCCACGGCCTGGGCGTTGGCGGCCCGACGAATGCCAAAGCGGATGTCGTCCAGCACCACGGCGGCCAGGGTGGCCAGCACCGCCACCAGCAGGAGGACGGTCAGCAGGGCGACGCCCCGCTCCGATGAGCTCGCCGCGGGCCTCATGCCCCGCCATCCGGCAACAGGACCAATTGCGTGACCTGGCCAAAGGACTCCAGGTCCATCTCCAGGCGGATCGCCTGCGGCAAACGCCGGTCGGCGCTGGGCGCCCAGGCCGGCGCCCAGGCCCCGCGGGCGTAGAAGGCGACCACCAGACCCCTCACCCCGCGCAGCAACACCTGAGGTTCGCCCAGGGCCGCGCCGTCCAGGGCCGAGCGGGCGCGCCGCTCCAGGCGGTCCTCCACCAGGCGGTATTCCACATACTGCATCGCCGCCCGCGGCGCGGCGTCGGGATTGTCCCAGCCCCGGCGGGTGAAGGCCAGGACCGGCGCGGCGTCGCTCTCGCCGCCTGAGAGGCTGCGGCTGGGGACGCCCCCATCGGCGCGGGTGCGGCGATCGGCGATCTGCTCCAGGTCGGTCTTGATCAGGGCCCGCGCGCTCTGCAGGGCGGCGATCTCGTCCATCCGTTCGCGCACCACCGCGCGGTTGTCGGCGGCGAAGCCCAGCACCGCCACGCCGGCGGCCGAGAGCAGGCTGAAGACCAGCAGGGCCACCAGCATCTCCACCAGGGTGAAGCCCTTCATGCGCCCCCCCGGAAGACGGTGACCTCGGCCACGGTGCGCGGCTCGCTGGCGCCCCGGACCTGAATGTCGATGCGCAAAAGACCCTGGTCGGCGGGCGCCGTGGTGCGCCGCCAGACCCAGTCCTGACCGCCGAGCTGGACCTGGCCCTCGGCCTCGCCCAGGGCCGGCGGCTCCGGCGAGATCAGGGCCTCGACGGCGGCGTTCTCCGCCACCATGGCCGCCAGGGTTCGGGTCTGCAGCAGTTGGGCGGTGCGGGTGTTTTCCCCCGCCAGGTTCAGGAGCGCGAGCACCACCAGGCTGAACACCGCCAGGGCGACCAGCAGCTCGATGAGGGTGAAGCCCTGTTCAGCCGGCCGGCGCATCGAGCCGCACCTCGCCGGTCCCATCGACGCTGACTGTCATCTGCTGGTCGGCCCGAGACAGGGTCACCCTGGCCGGCTCGGCCGACCCGGTGGGATCGAACCGCACGGCGTCCCGGCCCGGGGCCGCCTGCAGGCGCGCCCCCAGGCCGGCAGGCCAGGCGTGGGCCTCGAAGGGCGCAGCCTCCAGAGGCTCCCACTGGCCCCGGCGCAGGACGCGGAAGTCGTAGCCGTCCTCGTCCAGGCGAACCTCAACGGCGCGGTTGGTCAGCAGGGATTCCTCCCGCGCCCGGGCGAAGCGCCCGGCGAGCGCTTCGGCCTCGCGGCGCACCTCGCCGCGGCCGTCTGGGGCGGTCATCACCACCGCGGCGCCCATCAGGCCCAGGATGACAAGCACCACCATCAGCTCCACCAGGGTGAAGCCGGCCTCAGCGCGGCGGCGCGTCCCGGGGACGGCCTCAGTTCCAGTTGCCGATGTCCGCATCCTCGCCTTCGCCGCCCTTGGCCCCGTCGGCGCCGAAGGAGTAGACATCGAACCGGCCCCGCTCGCCGGGATAGGCGTACTGATAGGGGTTGCCCCAGGGATCGTCGGGCAGGCGGCGGATATAGCCCCCGTCCCGATAGCGATCGGCCCGGGGAAGCCCGGCCGGAAGCTGGGTCAGGGCCGCCAACCCTTGCTCGGTGGTGGGATAGGCCAGCATTTCCAGCCGGTAGGTTTCCACCGCCTGCTCCAGGGTGGAGATGTCGGCCTTGGTCTTCTCCCGCATGGCGCGGTCCTGGCTCGGCAGCACATTGATCATCACCACTGTGGCCAGCAGGCCCAGGATGACGACCACGACCATCAGCTCCACCAGGGTGAAGCCGGCTTCCGAGGCCGGGCGGGCGCGCATCTTGCGTCGGGTCATGAGGGCTCCTTCGAACGCTCTGGTCCCTAGCCCAGGGCCAGGGTGTTGATCTGCAGGATGGGCAGCAGGATGGACAGGACGATGACCGCCACCAGTCCGCCCATGAGAATGATGATCGCCGGCTCCAGCAGGCTGAGCGCCACGGCGGTGAAGGTCGCGAACTCGCGCTCCATGTATTCCGCCGCCCGACCCAGCATCAGCTCGACCCGGCCGCTGTTCTCGCCGCTGGCGGTCATATAGACGAGCAGCGGCGGGAAGACCGCCACCTTGCGCATGGCCGAGGACAGCGCCCCGCCCTCGCGGATCATCTCGGCCATGTCCGTCGTCGCCTGGCGCAGGACGTGGTTGTGGATGGTGGGCGCGGTGATCTGCAGGCCCTCCAGGATCGGCAGGCCGCTGGCGATCATGGTCGAGAGCGTTCGCGCCAGACGCGCCGCATGCAGGTCGCGGGTCAGGCGGCCCAGGATCGGCAGGCGCAGCATGAGCGCGTCGGCGTTCATCCGGATGTCTGGCCGCCGAAGCGCACGCGCCGCCAGGACGCCTGCGACCGCCAGGACCAGCAGCATGACCAGGCCATAGCTGCGGATCGCGTCGGAGGTTCCGATCACCAGCCTGGTCAGCAGGGGCAGGGTCTGGCCCATGGATTCGAACTGGTCGACCACCTTGGGCACCACGAAGGTCATGAGGGCCAGGACCACCAGCAGGGCGGTGGCGGCCAGCACGGCCGGATAGACCAGGGCCGCGGTGACCTTGCTCTGGGCCTGCTGGTCCCGCTCCAGAAGATCGGCCAGGCGCTCCAGGATCGATGGCAGGGCGCCGGAGCCTTCGCCGGCGGCGACCATGGCCCGGTAGAGGGGCGGAAAGGCCCGACCCTGGCGCGCCATGGCGTCGGACAGGCGATAGCCCTCCAGCACGCCCCCATGGACCCCCATCAGGGCGTTGCGCACCGCCGGCTTCTCGGCCTGGACGGCGATGGTGCGCAGGGCCTCTTCCAAGGGTGCGACGGCGACGAGCGTCGCAAGCTGCCGGGTGACCAGCGCCAGGGATCGCGCGTCCAGCCGTCCGCCGAACAGGCCGGCCGAGCCTGGCCTGGCCTTGCCCGGCGACAGGCGGATGGCGGCCAGGCGGCGACGTTCGAGGACCTCGCGGGCGGCGGCCTCGTCGGCCGCCGTCAGCTGGCCGGTGCGGGTGCGGCCGGCCAGGTCCAGGGCGACATAGTCAAAGCTGGCCATGACCGCCGCCTTCCTGGCGCGTGACCCGCAGGGCTTCCTCGACCGTGGTCAGGCCCTCGACGATGCAGGTGTGCGCCTCGGCCGATAGGCTGCCGCCGCCGGACGCTACCCCGGCCGCGGCGATGGCCGCCTCGTCGGCGTTCTCGCCGATCAGCCGACGCACATGGTCGTCGATCCAGATGGCCTCATAGATGCCGATCCGACCCACATAGCCGGTCTGTCCACAGTCGGCGCAGCCCTGGGCGCGGTAGAGGATCTGGCCCTCCGCCACCCCGGCCTGGCGGGCGGTGGCCGCGTCGGCGGGCTCCGGCCGGCGGCAGGTGGGGCAGAGCCGGCGGACCAGGCGCTGGGCCACGATCAGCCGCACGGTCGAGGCCAGCAGGAAGGGCTCGACCCCCATGTCGCGCAGGCGGGTCACGGCGCCGGCCGCGTCGTTGGTGTGGACCGTGGAGAGCACCAGATGGCCGGTGAGGCTGGCCTGGACGGCGATCTGGGCGGTCTCAACGTCACGGATCTCGCCGACCATGACCACGTCCGGGTCCTGGCGCAGGATGGCCCGCAGCCCGGCGGCGAAGGTCATGCCGACCTTGGCGTTGACCTGGGTCTGGCCGACGCCAGGCACGGCGTATTCCACCGGATCCTCGATGGTCAGGATGTTGCGGCTGGCGTCGTTCAGAAGGGCGAGACCCGCATAGAGGCTGGTGGTCTTGCCCGAGCCCGTGGGCCCGGTGACCAGGATCACCCCATTGGGCTCGGCCAGGGCCCTTTGGAAGGCCGAGAGCACGGCGGGGCGCATGCCCAGCTCGGGCAAGGGGATGCCCGCCTGTTCCTGGTCGAGGATCCGCATCACCACCCGCTCGCCGGCCCGGGACGGCAGGGTGGAGACCCGCACGTCCAGGCTGCGGCCGCCCAGCGCCAGGGAGATGCGGCCATCCTGGGGGATGCGCCGCTCGGCGATATCGAGCCGGGCCATGACCTTGATGCGGCTGACGATCAGAGGGCTCAGCCGGTGCGACAGGCTCAGCACCTCACGCAGCACGCCGTCGATCCGTAGCCGGATGATCAGGGCGGTTTCGAAGGGCTCCACATGGACGTCCGAGGCGCCGCGGCGGATGGCCTCGGCGATGACGCCATTGATCAGGCGGATGATCGGGGCATCGTCCTGGCTGTCGAGCAGGTCGGCGGCCGCAGGGATATCCTCGGCCAGGCTGTCGAGACCGCCGGGCATGTCGAGATCGTCAGGGCCGCCCGCCGAGAGGCCGTCATCGGCATAGGCCTCCGACAGGCGCCGCTCGAACTCGGCCCGCGGCAGGGCGTGGACCTTCAGGGCGCGGCCCAGGGCGCGGCGCGCCTCGACCAGCGCCAAGGGATCGGCGCCGTCGCGCAGGCCCACATGGGCGACCTCGTCGACGCCCAGCAGCACGACGCCGTGCCGCTTGGCGAATCCGTAGGGCAGCAGGGGCGGACCAGCGGCCTCCATCTCAGCGTTCCGGCGGCGGAAGCGGGGGCGGCGGCAGGGCCGTGACGGGTTCGGCCTGCATGTAATCGCGAACCAGGGCGTCGAGATTGCTCAGGCCGTCGGGGCTGCGGGCCAGCTCCCGGTCGCGGATATAGGCGTAGCGCGGCCCGGTCAGGGCCTGGGCGTCGGCGGCGCTTTCGATGATCGTCGGACGGATGAAGACCATCAGATTGCGCTGCACGTTCTGGCGCGAGGTCGCCTTGAACAGATTGCCCACCACAGGGATGTCGCCCAGGAACGGCGTGCGCTCGACGGTGGTCCGCTCATTGCGGTCCAGCAGGCCGCCCAGGACGACGATGGCGCCGTCGTCCACCGCCACGGTGGTTTCGATGGAGCGCTTGTCGAGGATCAGCTCGTTATAGTCCTCGCTCACCGGTCCGGCGATGCTGGACACCTCCTGGCGCAGGAAGAGGGTGATGGCCCCGCCGGCGTTGATCTGCGGCTTCACGTCCAGCTGGATGCCCACATCCTGCCGCTGGACGGTCCGGAAGGGGTTGCTGTTGGAGTCCCCCAGCACCTCGCCGGTGGTGATCGGGATTTCCTGGCCCACCAGGATGGTGGCCTCCTGGTTGTCCAGGGTCATCACCGAGGGGGTCGAGAGCAGGTTCGAGGTGGTGTCGTTCTTCACCGCATTGATGATGAAGCCGAACAGGGCGTCGCCGCTGCGCCCGTAGCCGCCGGTGATCATGCCGCGGGCGCCCAGCAGGGAGTCCATGGCGGTCTGGCGAAGGGCGGCCAGGGCGGCGGAATCCTCAGGCAGGTTCGCCTCGCCGGCCGCGGCCCCGGCCAGGGCCAGGAGGTTCGGCGCGGCGTTGGAATAGTTGGTGGCCGAGAACGGAATGCTGGAGCCGTTGATCCCGGCCAGGGCGAACTGGACGCCCAACTGCTGGGCGGCGTTGTCGGAGAGCTCCACCACCACGGCCTCCACCAGCACCTGGCGGCGGCGGGTGTCGAGCTGACGGATCACCTCGCCCAGCACCCGCTGAGTGTCGGGGTCGGCGGCGATGACGATGGCGTTGGCGCCGGGATAGCGGGCGATATTGGCCCGGCGACCGCCTCCGCCCGCCGTCGCGGTCTGGTCGCCAGCGGCGGCCGTCGAGGTGGCCGCGGCCTCGTCGTTTCCGCCCCGGGTCTGGGTCTGGCCGACCAGTTGCTGCAGCACGGGCACGAGTTGCTCGGCGTCGGCGTGCTGCAGGTTGATGACCCGCACGTCGCCGCTGGTCTCAGCCCGGCTGTCGAGGTCGCGCACCAGGTCCAGAAGCGGTCGGACGGCCTCGGGCTCGCCCCGCAGGATCAGGGAATTGCTGCTTTCCACCACCACGAGCGACACGATGCCGTTGCGGGCGCCGGGATCGGCGCCGGGGGGGTTCAGCACCTGGTTGACCACGCTGGCGATCTCCCGGGCCGAGCTGGAACGCAGGGTGACAGTTTCGGTGAGCGTGCGGTCCTGGTCCACCTGACCCAGCAGGCTGCGGATCCGGGCCAGGTTGTCGGCATAGTCGGCGACCACCAGCAGGTTGCCCCGCGGGCTCGGCATGATCACGCCCTGGCGGCCGATCAGCGGCTTCAGCGTTTCGGCGGCCGAGACGGCGTCGATGTTCCGCAGCCGGAAGACCTGGGTGGAGAAGCCATAGCCGCCCCCGCCGCTGAGGCTGGAGGGCTGGGCCGCCGCGCCCTCTTCCGGCGTGATGCGATAGACGCCCGCGCCGGCCGGTACGGCCACCAGGCCGTTGGCGCGCAGGGTCGAGAGCATCACCTCGAACAGCTCGTTGCGCGACAGGGGCTCATTGCTGCTGATGCTGACCTTCCCCTGGACCCGCGGGTCGATGACGAAGGTCTGGCCGGTGGCCCGGGCGACATCCTGGATGAAGACGCGGATATCGGCGTCCTGCAGGTTCAGGGTCTGCTGCTGGGCGTAGGCGGCTGGCGCCGGCCCGAGGCCCGCGCCGGCGGCCATAAGGATGACGAGGGCGATCAGTCTCTTCACGGGGCAGACATCCGCAGTCGGGTGTTCATGACCTGGCCGCCACGCTCGTAGCTGACGTCCACATGGGTGGCGGTGGCGAGGATCTGGGGCAGTTCGCTCATGCGCTCGCCATTGAGCTCCGAGCCGTCGATGGTGAGCAGGACGTCGCCGGGCTGCAGACCCGCCTGGGCGAGAATGGCGGCCCCCTGGGCGCCGCGGGGCGTCACCGTATAGCCGGCCGACCGACCCTCGCGCATCCGCGGCGCCAGGGCCAGGGCCGCCATGAGCTGGGCGCCGCTATAGCCTGGGGCGGCCTCGGAAGCCTGGGCCGTCGTCGCCGCGGTCGGCGGCGGCGCATAGGCGGACCCGCCGGGCGTCGGAAAGCCGATCCGGCGGCGGTTGGCGCCCTGGCGCACCACCACATGGTCGTCGGCCACCTCGACCAGGGTGATCCCGTCAGGACCCTGCTCGCCGATGAAATAGAGGGTCTGGGCGCCGCCGGGGGGCCCAAGAATGGCCGAGGCGCTCGCCCCGCCCGTGCGCACCCCATAGAGCTGGAGGTCCGAACCCGTCGTCACCGGGGCGTCGGACGGGCCGCCGAGGCGGAAGAAGGGGTCGAACCGGGCCAGGATTTCGGTCTGGGCCGAGGCGCCCGCCCCGCTCGTCGGCGCGACCCCGAGGGGGCCAGAGGGCGGAGCGACGACGATCCAGACCAGCCGCGCAGCCTGCACGGCGAGCAGGAGAACCAGGGCGATCTCCACCAGCCCCAGGATGGTGCGGGGCTGCAGGGCGACGCCGTGACGAACGGCGGCTAGGTTCACAGGAGGATCTCCGAAGTCCCTGGGATGGTGGGCTGGGCCGGCGGCCGCATGCCCGTCGGGGCCTTCATGTAAACTTTCGATGACAGGTCCGTGACAGCGCCGGGATTTGATGACGCTTTGCCGCAGGCCCTGTTCGATCAGGCGAAGGCGGCCGCCGGCCGCCTTCGCCCTGTCGTCAGAAGCGGGTCGACAGGCTGATGGTGTAGCTGCGACCGAGCTCGTAGTTGTTGAGGATCACCTTGTCGCCGCCCTGGGTCTGGAATTCATCGAACTCCTCGCCGAGCAGGTTGCGGGCTTCAAGGCCCAGGGTGAATTCCGGCCCCCAGATCTGGAACTTCTGGCGGAAGTTGAAGTCCAGGGTGACGCCGGGCTCCTGCAGGAAGTCCGCCGCGCCGGCCCCGCCGCGGGCGGTGGTCCGCTCGCTGGCGTAGTTGGCGAGGATGGTCGCCTGGGTGGCGCCGTCCAGGCTTTCGAAGCCGAACTGGATGTTGGCGATGTGCTCCGACGTGCCCTGCAGGCGGCTGCCGTCGATCACGAAGTTCTCCGCGGGAGCCGGTTGGCCAAGACCCGTGAGCGGGAAGACCAGATCGCCCTCATCCACCTGCACCTCAGCCTTGGTCCAGGTGTAGTTGGCGCCGATCAGCCAGCGCTTGTCGTCCACCCAGTTCATGCCGAACTGGGGTTCGAAGAACTTCTTGAACTCGGCCTCGACCCCGTAGAGCACGGCCTTGGGGGCGTTCAGGAAGGTCTGCTGCAGGCCACCGCCGGTCTCGTTGACGATCGACTCGATCGGCTTGTCGATATCCTTGTAGAAGGCGCCGATGGTGGCGAACTGGCCCCGCTCGAAGTAGCGCTCGTAGCGGATGTCCAGGTTCAGCAGCTCGCTGTCGATCAGGTACGGATTGCCGATGAAGGTGCGGTCCGATTCCGGGTCGAGATAGAGCTGCGGCGCCTGCTCGCGGAACTGCGGGCGGGCGATGGTCTTGGACGCGCCGAACCGGAGCTGCTGGTCCTCGGCGAAGTTCCAGGTGACCGTGGCGGCGGGCAGGACATAGTCGTTGTTCAGCTCCACGCCGAGGGGCTGGTTCGTCGAGAAGAGATCCAGCGCGCGGACGAACTGTTCGCCCTCCTCGTAGCGCACGCCAAGGCTGGCGCGCACGGCGGGAAGGATCTCCCCTTCAGCCTGAAGGTAGACCGCGTTGGTGGTCAGCTTGGCCTCGTAGGCGGCCGCCCCTTCCGAACCCGTCACTTCCCGGAGGAAGAGGCCATTGGGGCCGATGTTGTAGTCCGAATAGAGGAAGTCGACCCGCTGCTGCTGGAAGGCCAGTGACGGGGTTTGGTCCATGGTGAACCGGAACACGCGAGTCACGGAGTCGCGCTCGTTTTCGTAGAAGGCGTAGCCGCCCGACAGCGTCAGATCGACGATCAGCGGATTGTCGAGGCGATAGCGAACATCGACGCCGGCCCCGTAGGTGGTATCTTCCAGCTCGCTGAACCGGATGAAATTCGCGTCCGATTGGGGGTTATGGTAGAAGGTGTCGGCGATCCGCCGGTAGCGGGTCTGCGTCTCGTAAGGCGCATCGCGACGGGTCTGGGCGTAGGACCCGCGCCAGTCGATCTCCAGATCCCCGAAGGTGTGCGCCCCGGTCAGCTGGCTGTTGAACAGCTCGCGCTCGTACCAGGCGGTGTAGTCGTCGCGGATGAAGTTGCTGGAAAGCGTGCTTTCGCCCTCAACCGAGCGGGCTTCCTTGGTGACGTTGCGGACGTAGAAGTTGGTCCACTGGAACTTGTGGTCGTCGAGATCGAGGGCGACGCTGCCCAGGCCGTGCCACTCGACGTCCATCTCGGTGGAGTTGGAGATCAGGTCCTCAGTGATCGACAGACCGCCCAGGCTGACGACGCCAGCCTGCTGGACCGCGCGCCTGGTCTCCCAGCTGCGGTCGTAGCCGCCGACCGCGATGACGCCCAGCGAACCCCAGTCATAGTTCCAGCGCGAGCCCGCCGAGATTCCGAAGCTGCCATTGATCGGCACGTCGTTGGTGGACTGGAGCAGGCGGACATTGGCGTTCTGGAAGCTGCGCCCCATGGTCGCCAGGGTCGCGGCGTCGAAGTTGCTCTGGTCGATGCGCTTGCCCGTGGCGATGCCGGCGGCGATGGCGGCCGGAACATCGCGGGTGCCGTCGTCGAAGCCGGTGAGATCGGACTCGCCGCCGAAATAGGTCAGGCCCTGCTTGAGGGACGTCTCATCATTGGCGCCGAGGCTGAAGCTGAGCGCCAGGAAGGGCTCGTCCGGCACGCCGACGGTGCGCAGGTCGATGACGCCGCCGCCGAACTCGCCCGGATAGTTGGCCGAATAGGTCTTCTGGACGTTCACGCTGGCCAGGATGCCGCTGGGGAACAGATCCAGGGGCACGACCCGCTGTAGCGGCTCGGGGCTTGGCAGCGGCGACCCGTTGAGCAGCGCCGAGGAGTAGCGCTCGCCGAGGCCACGGACATAGACGAAGCGGCCGCCGACCACGCTGAGGCCGGTCAGGCGGGTCAGGGCTTCGGCCGCGGTGCCGTCGCCCTGGCGGACCAGATCGTCGGCGGTGACGATGGAGGCGACCTCGGCCGTCTCGCGCATCACTTCGGGGATGTAGCGGCCGCGGACAACCAGTTCCTGAACCTCAGCCCCGTCAGAGGCCTGGGCGGAGACCACCGCCGGCGCCATCAGCGCTGTGGTGCAGAGAAGGAGGCCCGTGAGGGGGCGGAGCATATTCATGGAAGGTCGCCTTGATTGTCGACGGACGCGAAGAGAAAGGGGGCGGCCCGAAGGCCGCCCCGTTCCGGCTCGATCAGCAGTTGCTTCCGCTGGCCAGACCGCAGGTCCAGCCCTGCCACCAGGTGTCGCTCGCATTGCGAACGGCGCCGACATAGTTGGTGGTGTCGAAGAAGGCGTAGATCGTCTTCGGATCGGTGGCCGTCGCGGCGGTTTCATTGGCGCCGTTGACGAAGCCGTTCAGGGTCGAGGTGTGGTTGGCGTTGTTGTTCGTGCCGGCGGCGAAGAGGGCCTGGGTCGCCGGGCCGTCGACGTCGCTGTCGGCGCGGAAGGCCGTGGCGCACGAGAAGAGCACCGAGTCCCAACGGGGTGCCGCCGCGACGGTGGAGGGGGTGTCCACATCCAGGCAGGCGGTGGCCGGATTGGCCGACACGTGGATGCCGTTCACGAAGCGACCGCCGGTGCCGGTGTTCAGCAGCTGGATGTCGCCCGCGCCGGTGCGGCCCGAGCCGATGACAGTGTAGTTGGCGAACTTGGGCTGGGAGTTGTAGGCCGCCTGAACGCCGACCGAGCTCTGTTCGAAGCCGCGGTCGCCGCCATTGGCCCGCTGACGAACGATCAGATACTGGATGCCGCCGCGCCAGCCTTCATCGGTGTCGACGCTGTCGTCGTCGGCGCCGGTGATGACGATGTACTTGCCGTTCACAGTGCCGCCGAAGAACTCCATGCCGTCGTCGGAGCCGTTGTGAACCTGGACATATTCCAGGGTCGTGCCGGCGCCCACGCCGTTGAAGGTGATGCCGTTCAGCTCGCGGTTCGGCTGGATTTCGAAGCCGGCGTAACGGACCTGGACGTAGCGAAGACGGCCGGAATTGTCGTTGGGGCTATTGCCGCCATAGAGGGCGACGCCGCCTTCGAAGGTGGCGACGCAGTTGATGTTCGGCGGCGTCGTGCCGGCCGGGCAGGAGGCGATCGGCGCGCGGCCGGAGATCACCAGGCCGCCCCACTGGCCGATGGAGTCGGCGCCGGTCGTGCCTTCGATGTTCTGACGACTGGTGAGGATGATCGGGTTGGTCGAGGTGCCTTCGGCGAAGATCTGCGAGCCACGCTGGACGTTGATGTAGTCGAGGCCCGCCGAACCGAAGACGCGCACGCCGGGCTCGATGGTCAGGATGCCCTGCTGGGCGCCGGCCACCGGGTTGGCCGGATCGGCGCCGCGGTCATCGCCCACATCAGTGCGGCCGCCGATCGAATAGATGGTGCCGGCGCGGGCCGGGACGACCAGGTTGCCGGTGATCTTGGAAGGCAGCTGGCAGTTGCGCAGGGTGCCGTTCAGGATGACGCCGACATTGGTGAAGCCGGTCGGGCAATCGGCGGCGGCCTGGCCCGTGCCGGGATCGGTCGGGTTCGTCGGCGTGGTGGGGGTGGTCGGGTTCGGAGGGAAGGCGCCTTCGCCCGGCGAGGCGACATTGTCGGCGCCGCCGCCGCAGGCGGCCAGGGCCATGGCGCTGATCGACACGATCAGCAGGTTTCTGAGGGTGGTGGTGCCGGTCATCTTTATCTCCGCCGTGGCGATGAATTGCGCGCAGGCGCCGGCTTTCCCCAGATCCCATCTTGAGACCTGAACGCCCGCTTGCCCGACCGCCGTTCTAGGTAGGCTGCGTGACAGGTCGCGAACGGATGTGTGACAGTTCTGTGCAGCCGACGGCCTGCGACATCTCGGCCACGGCCTGGGTCAAGACGTTGTTTCTGCTAACGAAAATAGCGCCAAAGGCGTCGGTGATCGCCGATTCAAGCGTGTCGAAATCTGGGCCGTCCGCAGGGGAAAACGAGATTTGTCGCGCCGGGCGCGACAGGCTCAGTCCTCGTTGGGGATGTTCAGGAGCGCGCCGCAGGCCTTGCAGTGAACCGCATCAGGGTCATGCCGCATCAGGCCGCAGACCTGGCAGGTGTGGCGCACCTTGTAGGGCTTGAACAGGGCCTGGGCGAACCGCACGAACAGGGTGATCCCCGAGATCATGATGACGATGGAGACCAGCCGCCCGGTGATTCCCGGCAGGATGATGTCGCCATAACCCGTGGTCGTGAGCGACGTGACGGTGAAATAGAGGGCGTCGATATAGCCGCTGACCCCGCCCTCATCGCCCACATAGATGGTGTAGACGAAGCCGGTGGCGACGAAGACGAACGTCACCAGGGTGGCGGCCGCCCGGATGACGTCCTCCCAGCGCGTGTCATCGAACCGATGGCCGACGGTCTCCCAGAAGAAGTCGCTGTGAAACAGGGTCCAGATGCGCAGCACGCGCAGGAAGGCCAGGTTGATCAGTACGGTGGGGAACAGCAGCGTCAGCAGGACAAAGAGGTCGATCATTACGATCGGCCGCCGGATCCAGGACTTCAGGCTACGCCAGGCCAGGGCCCGGGCGGTCATGTCGACGGCCAGGATCGCCGCCACCGTCAGATCCAGGGGCAGGAAGGCCCGGGACTCCCGCAGGAACGGCGCGGCGATGAAGAAGGCGATCAGCGCCAGGTCCACGCCGATAACCGCCAGCCGGAACCGCACGGCGCCGGGGGACTCGCCGTGATAGAGCGCGCGAAGACGGGCGCGCAGCCGCCAAAGCGCGCGCTTACGTTCCGAAGGTTTGGCGTCCGACGGGGTCAAACGGTCCGCGCGTCTGTGCAGTTCGTCGCCAAAGCTGTCACCTTTCCCGCCTGGCCATCACAGGTCCGTGAGACGCCGCCTTCCGAGGCCGCGCCCATGTTAGCTCTAACCGAGAGCGCCCCGCAGACTGAACCGATAATGCGCAGGGGCCTTATTAGATCGGCGGCCTGAGGCCGACCCGCAGGGGGCCCAGCGCCCCACTGGCCGCCGGCCCGACAAGACAGAACAGACAAGGAGGCCCCGGCGTGGTCAACACGGCAAGCGAACAGGTCATTCTCGGACTCCATGAGAGCTGGAACGCGCTGCTGCGCTTAGGGCCCGGCGCCCTGGCCCTGAACATCGCCCTGTCCGCCCTGGTGATCATCGCCGCCGTCGGCGCGGGCGTCCTTGTGCGCCGCCTGTTGAAGCGCGGCGTGCGCGCCATGCCCGGCCCGGCCGACGCCGAGAAGACCATCCGCACCCGGCGCGTGACCCAGGTCACCTGGGCGGCGTTCGAGACGGGCCTCGTCCTGGGCGCCTTCTTCGCCCTGGCCGCCATCTGGGGCTTTGACATCCTCGGCTGGCTGACCGCGGGGCTGGGCCAACAGGTGGTCGAAGGCGTCATCCGCATCGCCATCCTGGCGGTCGTCACCTTCGCGGCCGCCGAGCTTGCGACCTTGCTGGTCAACCGTCTGCTGGCGCGCATGGCGGCGCGCAAGGAAGCCGGCGTGCGCCGAGAGGCCCAGCTGAACACCATCGGCCCCCTGCTGCATGGGGTGGCCCGGGGCGTCATCGTCATCATCGGCCTGATGATGATCCTGGCCGAGGTCGGGCTGGAGATTGGTCCGCTTCTAGCCGGCGCCGGCGTCATCGGCCTGGCCATCGGATTCGGCGCCCAGACCCTGGTGAAGGACTTTCTCACCGGCATCTTCCTGATCTCGGAGGATATCGTCGCCGTGGGCGACGTGGTGGAGATTGCCGGCTCCAGCGGCGTCGTGGAGCAGATGACCATCCGCACCATCCGCCTGCGGGCCCTGGACGGCACCCTGCACGTCCTGCCCTATGGCGAGGCGCAGATCATTCACAACATGACCAAGGTCTTCTCCTATCACGTCATCGAACTGGCGGTGTCCTATGAGTCGGACATCGACAAGGCCTTCGAGGTGATGGCCCAGGTGGTGGATGACATGCGGGCCGACCCCGACCTGTCGCCCCGCATCCTGGAGCCCCTGGAGGTGATGGACGTCAGCGCCCTGGCCGACAGCGGCGTCGTCCTGCGGGCGCGGATCAAGACCCCGCCCGGCGCCCAGTGGGGGGTCGGCCGCGCCTTCAATCGCAGAATCAAGACCGCCTGGGACGCCGCCGGCGTCGAAATCCCCTATCCGCACGTGCACCTTGTCCTGCCCCAGCCGGCGGAGACCGCGCCGCAGCCGGATAAGAAACCCGCAAAGGCCCAAGCCTGATGCCCCGTCTCGTCGTCATCTCAAACCGTGTGAGCCCGCCCAGCGATGTGGGCGGCGGGACCCAGGGCGGTCTGGCCATGGCCCTGGCCGCGGCCCTGCGGGAGCATTCCGGCATCTGGTTTGGATGGAGCGGCCAGACCACCGAGACCTATAGCGGCCAGGTGGGGGTCCAGCGGGCCGGCGGCGTCACCGTCGCCACCATGGATCTCGAGGAGCAGGACGTTCAGGAATATTACAACGGCTACGCCAACAAGACCCTGTGGCCGCTGTTTCACCATCGCGTGGACCTGACCGCCTATGAGCGCTCGTTCGGCGAAGGCTATGCCCGGGTCAACGCCCGCTTCGCCGAAACCGTCCTGCCGCTGATCGAGGAAGACGACTTCGTCTGGGTCCATGACTACCACCTGATCCCGCTGGCCCAGGAGCTTCGCCGGCGCGGGGTGAAGAACCGGATCGGCTTCTTCCTGCACATCCCCTGGCCGGCCCGCCACCTGATCACCACCCTGCCCCGCCATCCTCAGCTGGTGGAGGCCCTGTTCGCCTATGACCTGGTGGGCTTCCAGACGAACGACTCCCTGGAGGCCTTCGAGGACTATGTGCTGCACGAGGCCGGCGGGTCCGTGGGGGAGGACCACCGGCTGAGCGCCTTTGGCCGCACCGCCGACTTCGGCGCCTTTCCCATCGGCATGGACGTCACCGAGTTCACCGCCGCCCTCGAGCAGGACACGGCCAAGGCGGAATATGCCCGCATGCAGACCAGCATGCTGGACCGCCAGATGATCATCGGCGTCGACCGGCTGGACTATTCCAAGGGGCTGGAGGAGCGCTTCCTCGCCTACGAACAGTTCCTGCATGACAATCCCGACCTGCACGAGAAGGTCTTCCTGCTGCAGATCGCCACCCCCAGCCGGGAGGATGTGGAGGCCTATCAGGAGATCCGCGGGCGGCTGGACGGGGTTTCGGGCCGGATCAATGGGGCCTTCTCCACCGTCGACTGGGTGCCGATCCGCTATGTGAACCGGGGCTATCGCCGCGACCAGCTGGCCGGCATCTATCGGGCGGCCAAGCTTGGCCTGGTGACGCCCCTGCGCGACGGCATGAACCTGGTGGCCAAGGAATATGTGGCCGCCCAGGATCCGGAGGATCCCGGCGTGCTGATCCTGTCGCGGTTCGCCGGCGCCGCCGAACAGATGGGCCAGGCCCTGATCGTCAACCCGTTCAGCCGCGAGGACGTCTCCGACGCCATCCTGCGGGGACTGGCCATGCCGCTGGACGAGCGTCGGCGGCGGTGGGAGACCCTGATGGCGGACCTCAAGGCCACAGACGTCTCGGCCTGGCGCGACGCCTTCGTCTCGGCCCTGATGACCGGCGAGCGGGCGATCTAGCCCCGCTTCCTAGAACGGGAACATCTTGGGGATCACCCAGACAGCGACCGCGCCGGTGATGACGTTCAACGGCAGGCCAACCCGGACGAAGTCCATATAGGTGTAGCCGCCGATCTGCTGGACGATGGCGTTGGTCTGGTAACCCACGGGCGTGGCGAAGGACGAACTGGCCGCCATCATCACCGCCACCACGAAGGGGCGCGGGGAGACGCCGAGGTTCTCGGCCAGGCCGATGGCCAGGGGTGTAATCAGCACCGCCACCGCAGCATTGGACATGATCTCGGTCAGGACGGAGGTGGCGATATAGATGATCGCCAGGGCGGCGATCGGCCCCAGCGGCTGGGTCCAGAGGGCCATCATGTTGGTGGCCTGGAAAGCCAGGCCCGTCTTGCCCAGGGCTTCGCCCACCACCAGCATGCCGCCGATCATCAGCAGCACCTGGGGCCGGAGCCCCGAATAGGCTTCGTCGGGCTTCATCACCTGGAAGGCCATCAGGGCCATGGCCCCGACAAAGGCGACCACGGCGATGGAGAGCCCCCCGGCCGCCGCCCCCAGGACGAAGGCGAAGACCGTCACGCTGACCAGGGCCGGCGCCAGCTTCAGAGGCGGGGCGATCTCCTGCAGGGCCGGGGTCGTCTCGGTGGCGTCGCTGTCGTCGCCGGGCAACAGGCGTGGGGCGACGAAGGCCAGATAGAGCGCGCCCACCGCGGCGACGCAGAGGCCGACGCCGGTGATCTCGAACAGGGTGAAGGGCGCCAGGTGCTGCCGCCTCGCCATGTCGTCCACCAGCAGGTTGGTGGAGGTGCCGATCAGCGTACAGGCGCCGCCCATGATCGAGGCGTAGGACAGGGGGATCAGCAGTCGCTTGGGCGAAATGCCCAGGCGCTTGGCCGAATCCTTGATCACCGGCGCGCCGAGGATCACCAGGGGCGTGTTGTTCAGGAACGCCGACAGCGTGCCGCACAGGGCGATGATGATCGGCGCCGAGGCGGCCCCCATTCGGTCGGTCATATTGGCCGCCGAGCGAATGATGACGCCCATGACGCCCGTGACATCCAGCGCCCGGGCGATGACGAACAACGAGGCGAGCGCCACCAGGGCGGGACTGGCCAGACCGCGGCCGAGGTCCTCCAGCGACACCACCCCCAGACCCAGCAGGGCCGCCGCCGCCGCCATGGCCGCCACGTCGGCCCGGATCCTGTCACTGAGCAGGGCGACGACGACCGCGGCCAGGACGGCCAGGGTGGCGAGCTGTTCGAAGTTCAAGGAGGACCTTTCCCGGGGGGCGGCGTCGCGTCCGCACCATCCTGTGGCGCCGTTGACCTTGGCCGATCCTAGAGGCGGCCCGGGGTTCGGGGAAGGGCCGCTGGCCTAGTCGGGCTTGACCGCCGCCTGCACCTCGATCTCGACCATCATGCCCGGCGCCACCAGGGCCGACACCTGCGAGGTGATCCGCGCCGGACGGTTGGGCTGCTCGGCGTTGGCGAAGAACTGCCGATAGCCCTCCATCATGCCGGCGAAGTCCATCTTCCCGTCCAAGGCCGGGTCGCCCACCAGCAGGACGCGCATCATCACCACGTCGCCCATGGTTGCGCCCTGGCCTTCCAGGATGGCCTTGATGCGGTTGAGGACGCCGATGGTCTGGGTCTTGGTGTCGCCGAACTCCCGCGGCGTCCCTTCGGGGGCGCCTTCGTTGGTGACGGGCGGGGTGATGCCGCTGACATAGATCGTGTCATAGCCGGCCGGCACCACGACGGCGCTGGCGATCGGCGAGGTCTCGGCGCCGATACGCTTGATCTCGGCGGCGGCCGGGCTGGCGGCGAGAGCGGCGAGGGCGGCGGCCAGGAAAAGGGGGGTCGGGCGCATGGGCGTCTCCTTGATCTTGGTTTTCGTTGAAGCCGGAAGGCGCCCTAGGACGCGAGGACCGCGCTACGGGTCTGGGCGGCGAGGGCCCTGATCGTGCGATGGGCCGACAGCACGGCGCCCTCCTGCCAGCCCGGCATCTGGCTGAGATGGGCGCCGGTGAAGTGGAAGGGGCCGTCCGGCTGATTCAGCAGGCGATAGGCCGGCATGTCCATATGGCCTTCCTGTCCGCCGTGGCCCTCCCAGTCGGGCCATGGACCCAGGTTGTGCGGGATCTTGCTCCAATTGACCACCACCGGCTTGGCCAGATCCCCCTCATGGCCCGGATGCACCCGGCCGACCGCGGCGCGGGCGGTGGCGATCTGGGTTTCCATCGGCAGGTCGGCGAAGGCCTTGGCGCCCGGCCCCGAGCCATAGCAGGCCAGCAGCATGCCGCGCTCGGTGTGCAGGCCGTTGCTCGGATACCAGATCAGCGAGGTGTCGCCCCCGACCCAGGAGATGCCGCCGAAGATCTGAGACGCCTCCCAGAACCGCGGCGCCTCGAAGCCGATCTTGTTGGAATAGGCGTTGGGCACGCTGGCCACCGCGGTCTTCACCGGCGGAGAGAAGTCCGATGGGATCCCCGCCAGGATCGACAGGGGGATGGTGATGACGGCGAAGTCGGCGGCGATCACCTGCTCGACGCCGCCCCCCTGCCGATAGGCCACCTGGACGCCCTGGCCGGAGCGGCCAATGCGGGTGACCTGGGCCTTGCGCAGGATCGGGCTGGCGACGGCCCGCTCGAAGCCGGCCACGATCTGGTCCATGCCGCCCACCGGCTGGAACATGGTGGCCTGCATGTTGATATTGTCCTCGAACAGGGTCGCCCGGAGCTGAGGATTGGCCAGAAGGTCGCGCAAGGGAACGGGCGGACGGCGCTGGCTGAACTGGTCGGCGGCGCCTGGTGCCTGGGCGAAGCCCGACCGCTCCGTGCCCTGGAAGCTCATATCCTCCGACAGGTCGCCATAGGCCCGTAGGAACGGCAGCAGCTTCTCCTTGTCGGCCAGGGTCAGTTCGGCGTCCAGGGCGCCCTTGTTGATCGCCTTGGCCAGCAGTTCGGAGACGTGGCCGCGGGTGTCGTTGATCCCCTGGCGCAGCTGGATGGGCTTGCCCCCATGGGCCTTGTCGCCCCACAGAAGGGCGCTGCGGCTGACATTGATCTCGACTTCGAGCGGCACGCCAAGCTTGCGGCAATAGGCCAGCAGACCCTCGTGGTGGCTGGGAATGCGGGCCGGCCCCGCATTCATGTAGACATCCTTCTCGAAGGTGACGGTCTGGTCGGCCTCGCCCTCCATCTCGACCTTGTCGCCGCCGCGCAGGGTCCAGTTGCGACCGCCGAGCCGGTCGCGGGCCTCCAGGATGGTCACCGAAAACCCGGCCCGCTCCAGTTCATAGGCGGTGACCAGACCCGCAATCCCCGCCCCCAGGATCACCACCCGGCGCCCTTGGCCGAGATCAGGCGACAGGGCCGGGGCGGCGGCGGCCTCGGCGGCGTTCAGCCCCAGGGCGGTCATGGCGCCATAGGCCGCGCCCAGCCCGCCCACGGCCCCAAGGCGATGCAGAAATAAACGCCGACTGACACTCATGACTCGACCCCGCCCAAACGCTCGACGGACCTAGAGCGTTGGGCGGCCGTCGGCTTGGCAAGACGCGACGGCGCGCAAGACCGGGACTCCGACGAGAGCGCGCGGATTGACGGCGTTCAGGCGCCTTCCCGCCCGAAATCTTTGCACGCGCCTAGAGGTTGAGCAGGGCCGGGTCGCCCCCTTGGGCGGCGATGTTGACGCTGAGGGCGCGTTCCACGGCGTAGCGGGACAGGGCGTTGGGGCCGCCGGCCTTGGGACCTGTGCCCGACAGGCCCTCGCCGCCGAAGGGCTGGACGCCCACCACCGCCCCGGTCATGCCGCGGTTCACATAGGCGTTGCCTGCCGGGACCAGCTCGCAGATTCGCCGGGCGAAGGATTCGATCCGCGAATGCACCCCCAGCGTCAGACCATAGTTCAGGTCCGCCAGTTCCTTGGCCATCGCCTCCAACTGGCCGGCCTCGTAGCGCACCACGTGCAGGATAGGGCCGAACACCTCGCGCTTCAGGAACCCCGGCCGGGGAATCTCCGCCAGGACGGGCCCGAAGAAGGTCCCGCCGGCCGGCGCGTCCAGCCGTTGCAGGATCTTCGCTTCCCGACCCAGGCGTTCGGCATGGGCCGCAAGGGCCTCGCGGGCCTCGGCGTCGATCACCGGACCCACATCGGTGGCCGGATCGGCGGGGTCCCCGAGGACGAGGGCGTCCATGGCCCCGATCAGGCCCTCGATCAGCCCATCGGCGGTTTCGGCCGGCAGGAAGAGGATGCGCAGGGCCGAGCAGCGCTGGCCCGCCGAGCCGAAGGCCGAGAGAATGACATCGTCGATCACCTGCTCGCGCAGAGCGGTGGTGTCGACGAACATGCCGTTCAGCCCGCCGGTCTCGGCGATGAAGGGCACAATGGGACCCCGCCGCTCGGCCAGGGCGCGGTTGATCGCCCATGCGGTCTCGGTCCCGCCGGTGAAGGCGACGCCGTCGCAATCCGGATGAGCCACGAGAGCCGCGCCGACCTCGCCGCCCGGACCCGGCAACAGGGCCAGAAGTTCGGGCGCCAGACCCGCGCGGTGAAAGAGCCGCACGGCCTCGGCGGCGATCAGCGGGCTCTGTTCGGCCGGCTTGGCCAGCACCGCGTTGCCGGCCGCGAGCGCCGCACAGATCTGACCGGTGAAGATGGCCAGCGGGAAGTTCCACGGGCTGATGGCCACGAACACGCCGCGCCCGCGCAGGGCCAGGGTGTTGGTCTCCCCGACCGGCCCGTCCAGCACCTGCGGGGCGCCGAACCGGGTCTCGGCCAGATGGGCGTAGTAGCGGCAGAAATCGACAGCCTCACGCACCTCGGCGATCCCGTCGGCTAGGCTCTTGCCCGCCTCGAGGGCGCATAGGGCGATCAGGCGTTCGTGCTCGGTCTCCAAGGCCTCGCCCATGGCGCGAAGCACCTGGGCGCGGCCGGCCCCGCCGCGCGCGTCCCAGGCCGGCTGGGCCTTGCGGGCGGCGGCGAAGGCGGCGTCGATATCGGCTGGGCCTGCGGCGACCACGTGGCCCACCAGGCGGCCATGATCGGCGGGGCTACGGATCGGCTCGGCGCCGCCTGCGCCGCCCACCCGCCCCGCCACCACCGGACCGGCCGCGAAAGGCTCATGCCTGCGAGCGGCGGCGGCCAGGCGCTCGGCCGTCTGGTTGATACTCAGGTCTGGCCCATGGGAGTTGGTCCGCGCCGCGCCATAGATGTCGGCCGGGGCCGGAATCTTCGGATGGCGTCCCGGCCCGCTCTGCGCGATCTGCGCCAGGGGGTCGGCCACCACCTTCTCCACCGGCACGCGCTCATCCAGGAGGGCGTGGACGAAGGAGGTGTTGGCGCCGTTCTCCAGCAGGCGGCGTACCAGGTAGGGCAGCAGGTCCTCGTGGCCGCCCACTGGCGCATAGGCCCGCAGTCGCAGCGGCGCCTCGGCCTCGGCCTCGGCAGCGGCATAGAGCGCCTCGCCCATGCCATGCAGGCGCTGGAACTCGATGGCCACGCCGGCGTCGGCCGCCATCTTCCGCACCGCCGCCAGGGAATGGGCGTTGTGGGTGGCGAACTGGGCGTAGAGATGCGGAGCCGCGGCGATCAGGGCCTTGGCGCAGACCAGATAGGACAGATCGGTGGCCGCCTTGGTGGAATAGACCGGGTAGTCGGCGCGGCCCTGAACCTGGGCGCGTTTGATCTCGGTGTCCCAATAGGCGCCCTTGACCAGCCGGACCATCAGGCGGCGGCCGCTGTCCTTGGCCAGGTCCGCCAGGGCGGCGATCACCTGCGGACAGCGCTTCTGGTAGGCCTGGACGGCCAGGCCAAGACCCTGCCAGTCGCCGAGCTCGGGCTCCCGCGCCAGCCGGTCCAGCAGCTTCAGCGACAGAACCAGGCGGTCGGCCTCCTCGGCGTCGAGGGTCAGGTTCAGGTCATGGCGCGCGGCCAGGGCCGCCAGCCGCTTCAGGCGCGGATAGAGTTCGTCCCAGACCCGCGCCGCATGGGTCGCCTCATAGCGTGGCGAGAGCGCCGAGAGCTTGACCGATATGCCGTGGCCGGCCTCCGGCCCCTGGCCGCGGTTGGCCTGGCCCACCGCCTCGATGGCCTGGGCGTAAGCGGCCTCGTAGCGGGCGGCGTCGGCGGCGGTGCGGGCCCCCTCCCCCAGCATGTCGAAGGAGCAGAGATAGCCCTCGGCGCCGGCCCGCTTCAGGCCGGCCTCGATGTTCCGTCCCAGCACGAACTGTTCGCCCATGATGCGGACCGCCTGGCCGACCGCCGCGCGGATCACCGGCTCGCCGAGCCGGCCCGTGAGGCGGCGCAGGAAGCTCCCCAGATCGCGCTGGGCCTCGTCGTCCACCTCGACCAGTCGCCCGGTGAGCATCAGGCCCCAGGTCGAGGCGTTGACGAACAGGCTGTCGGACTTGCCGAGATGGGCGGCCCAGTCGGCCGAGCCGATCTTCTCGGCGATCAGCCGGTCACGGCTTTCGTCGTCGGGCGTGCGTAGCAGGGCCTCGGCCAGACACATCAGGGCCAGACCCTCGCGGGTGCCGAGGCTGAATTCCTGAAGGAAACTCTCAACGACGCCCTGTCGGTCGGCCTTGCGCCGGGCCGTACGCACCAGCGCTTCGGCCTGGCTGCGGATGACGGCCTGATCGGCGGGACCGAGGGGCGCCGCCGCCAGCAGGGCGCTCACGGCCTCGGGTTCATCGCGATATTTGTCGGCGTCCAAGCTGTCCCAGTTCACCGCAACCTCCGTTAGGGCTTTCCCTTCGATGTAACGTTGCCACAGGCGAATGTGCTTCGTAAGTTTGGGAGAATGACCGAATATTTGCGCAATCGAGAGCGCCCTTGCCGAACCTTGATGAGACCGACCTGCGCATCCTGCGGCTGTTGCAGGCCGATGGACGCATCACCAACCAGGCCCTGGCGGCCCGCTGCCATCTGTCGCCCGCCGCCTGTCATGAACGTGTCCGGCGGCTGCGGGAGGCCGGGGTCATCCAGGGCTATGCCGCCCTGCTCGACCCCAAGGCGATCGATCGCGGCCTGCTGATCTTCGTCGAGGTCCAGCTGGACCGCACCACCGGCGACCTGTTCGCCGAGTTCGCCGCCGCCGCCCGCGCGGCCCCGGAGATCCTGGAATGCCACATGGTGGCCGGGGGCTTCGACTATCTGATCAAGGCGCGCGTCGCCGACATGGACGCCTATCGCAGCTTCCTGGGCGAAGTGCTGGTGCAGATGCCCGGCGTGCGCGAGACCCGCACCTACGCCGTGCTGGAGGAGGTGAAGAACACCGTCCGCCTGCCCCTATAGGAGGCGCGCAGGAGGCGCTGGTCAGCCGGTGGACAGGATGGCATGGCGCTCGCGCACCCGCCGCAGACCATCAAGCACCGGCTCGGCGACCTCCCCGGACTCCGCTGGCAGATTGCGCAACAGGCGCAGCGCCTGGATATGCACGCCGACCCCATCCCGATCGAGCTTGCCCGTCGTCCGCAGGCGGTCGAGGAGATCACAGAGGCTGTGGGCGGCGTTCTCCAGGGCGTCGAGGCCGCAGAGACTGGGCAGGCCGATCAGCCGGACGGCGGCCTCATAGTGCTCGGCCAGGAGGGCGTCATCAAAGACCTGGCCATAGCGGCTGTAGATGGCTTCCACCTGCCCCAGACCCTCGTCCAACTGAGGCCAGGCCTCGGCCTGCAAGCCGTCGAGATTGGCCCCAGCCCTTTCCACCGCATGGGCCACGGTGAGGCCGCCGGGCTTTCTGAGCATGCCAGCCAGGGCGTATTTGGGGCGGTGGATACGGACCGAACTCACAGGGACACCTTCCGGGCGGCGAAGAGACCATCGACCTGGTCCTGGCTCATGTTCGGCTCCTGGGCCAGGCCAACCTCGGGGGGCAGGTCGTCGCGGCGGCGGGGCTTGCCGTCGGGCGGACCCTCGTTCTTGTGACGGCGATCCGGCCCCACATAGGCGTCGCATTCGATGAACGGCCGGCTCTCGCGGGCGATCCACAGGATGCGCTCCAGCATGACGATCGGGGTCAGGGGCTTCTTGACGATGTAATGCGCCCCGCAGTCGCGGGCCTTCTGGACCATCGACACGGGCGTGTGGGCGGCGGTGACCACCACGGGCGCAAAGCTGTTGGGCTCCCCGCCTTGGGTGCGGAGCCACGAGACGAACTCATAGCCCTCGCCAGCCGGCGAAAGGGCGTCAGCGATGATGAGGTCGACATTATTGTGCCGCACGACCTCCTGGGCGTCCTCGACGGTGTTGCAGCGATACAAGGACTTTGCGCCAAGGCCGGTGACGATCTGGACCAGGATGTCCATCCCCATCCCGTTGGCCTCGAGCATCAGGATCGACGCCTTCTCGAGATTGAAGCGGCCGCGGGATGTGGGTTCGAGAGCCATAAGGCGCTCCAGAGGGAAAGCCAGCCGCTGGGGTCGCGATGGCAAGCTGAGCCATGAGCTTCAACCAGGCCTGAAGGGACACGGACAGTCGTTAAGAAAGTCCTTCAGCCTTGCTTAACTGAAGCGGGCATTTGGTCGCAGCACACGCGCCGAACCACGTGGTGGCGCACCGCGCGCCACAATGTCGCAGACCGCCGCAGGTCATATGAATCAAGGCCTGAACATTGGTATGCGGCAAAATTCCTGCCCCCGAGTAACGCTTTCTTCAGCGGTCAAGCCTGTTCTCTCACCAGAGTTAACGGGCGCGCCTCGGGGGTCTCCCCCGCCAACGCCCATCGAAGGCCAGTGTACGGGCCAAAACCTCTCGCTTCGCCATCACGGCGCGGCGAACCGAAGACTGGGATGGCTGACGTGTCGTTCAACGACTGGAAGATTTCGCACAAGCTCGCCGCGGGCTTCGCGCTCATGGTTCTGGTGATCGCCGGCACCGGCGCGGCCACCTTCTACAACATGAACCGCCTCACAACCGCGCGCGCCGACTACAGCGCCTCGCAGAGCGCCATCGCCGCCACCACCCAGGCCAGCTTCCTCCTGGCGCGCCAGGAGAACAGCTTTCGCGGCTATCTGATCGGCCTCGACCCCTACTATCTCGAACGCGCCCAAGTCCACCGGACCAACTTCGGTAAGGCGATTGACGAGCTTAGGGTCTTTCTCGCCGCCGAGCCCGCCAAGCTGGCTCAGCTCGAGGCCGCCCAGCTCGCCGCCGACGCCTGGTACACGCAGGTCGTCGAAGGCGGCGCCGCCCTGGCCGCCAATCCGATGACCTACCAGGACGCCACCGACATGATCGGCTCCGACGGCGTCGCCGATGGACTGATGGGCGCGGCTGAAGATCCCATCGACCAGATCGCCGCGGCCGAAGCCGTTGAGGTTGAGGAAACGCGCACCCGACTGGCCGCGATCAACAACCAGACCACGATGATGATCTCCGGCGCCCTGGCCTTCTCGGTCCTGGCCGCGGTCGTCCTGGGCTGGATGCTGTCCAAGGCCATCGGCTCACCAATCGCCGCCATGACCACCGCCATGCGCCGCCTGGCCGAGGGCGATTCCTCTGTCGAAGTGCCGGCCCGCGGCCGCAAGGACGAGGTCGGCCTGATGGCCGAGGCCGTCCAGGTCTTCAAGGACGCCGCCATCGAGAAGACCCGCCTGGAGAACCAGACCGACGAACAGCGCCGCGCCACCGAGGCCGAACGCGCCCGCAACGAGGCCGACCGCGCCGCGGCCGCCCAGGAGCAGGCCAAGGTCGTCACCGGTCTCGCCGCCGGTCTGGACCACCTGGCCCGCGGCGACCTGACCTTCCGCATCAACGAACCGTTCCCGACCGACTATGTGAAGCTGCGCGACGACTTCAACGCCGCCATCGGCCAGCTGCAGGAGGCCATGTCCGTGGTCGCCGTCAACGTCCGGGCTATGCGCTCGGGCGCCGGCGAGATCAGCCAGGCCGCCGACGACCTGTCGCGCCGGACCGAACAGCAGGCCGCCAGCCTGGAAGAGACCGCCGCGGCCCTCGACGAGATCACCGCCACGGTCCGCAAAAGCGCCGAAGGCGCCAAGCAGGCCTCCACCGTCGTCGCCACCTCGCGCGGCGACGCTGAAAAGACCGGCCTGGTGGTCGGCGACGCCGTCGACGCCATGAGCGAGATCGAGAAGTCGTCCGAGCAGATCACCCAGATCATCGGCGTGATCGACGAAATCGCCTTCCAGACCAACCTGCTGGCCCTGAACGCCGGGGTGGAAGCCGCCCGGGCCGGCGACGCCGGCCGCGGCTTCGCCGTGGTCGCCTCCGAGGTCCGGGCGCTCGCCCAGCGCTCGGCCGACGCGGCCAAGGAGATCAAGGCCCTGATCAGCGCTTCGTCTCAGCAGGTGGCCCAAGGGGTCGGCCTGGTGGGCCAGACCGGCGAGGCGCTGAAGCGCATCGTCAGCCAGGTCACCGAGATCGACAGCCTCGTCTCCGAAATCGCCGCCTCGGCCCAGGAGCAGGCCACTGGCCTGCATCAGGTCAACACCGCGGTGAACGAGATGGACCGGGTCACCCAGCAGAACGCCGCCATGGTCGAGGAAACCACTGCGGCCAGCCATTCGCTGGCCACGGAAGCCGAAAGCCTCTCGCAAAGCGTCGGGCGCTTCAACATCGGCGCCACCGGCGAACCGGCCAGGACCCAGCCCGCACAGCGGCCGGCGCCCAAGGCTTCGCGTGGTGAGAGCTTCGCCAATCGCCACACGACCCAGATGAAGACGACCTCTCGCGAAGGTTCGGCCGCCCGCAAGCCGGAGCCGGTCACCGAGAGCGAGGGGTGGGAAGAGTTTTAAGAGTTTTCATCCTAACTCGACCTGATCATTAAGGGGGGAAAAGCCTGATGTCTGAAACGGACACAAACGTCGCCGAGGTGAGTCTCTGCCCGGTGCTCGATCTCCAGGCCGCTGAACCGCTTCGCGCAGAGCTGATGGCTCTGCGCGGGCGCCCCCTGCAGATGGACGCCTCCCAGGTCAGCCGGCTCGGCGGGCTCTGCCTGCAGGTCCTGCTGTCGGCGCGGATGAGCTGGGCGGAAGACGGATTGCCGCTGCGCATCGAGCGGGCCTCCGAAGGTTTTATTGAACAACTGGCCGCCTTCGGCGCGCCGCAGATCGACTTCGAACCCGAGGGGGCAAACCTGTGAACAAGACCGTTCTGACCATCGACGACTCTCGCACCATGCGTGAAATGCTCAACATGGCCCTGGTGCAGGCCGGCTACCGTGTGATCCAGGCGGTCGACGGCGTGGAGGGCCTCGAGGTCCTGCGCGCCCAAGGCGCCGATGTGGTCATCACCGACATCAACATGCCGCGCATGGACGGCTTCGGCGTCATCGAAGGCGTGCGGGCCGATCCGGCCCACCGGGCGACCCCGATCCTCGTCCTGACCACAGAGAGCGACGCCACCAAGAAGGAGCGGGCCCGGGCCGCCGGCGCCACCGGCTGGATCGTCAAGCCGTTCAATCCGACCAAGCTGGTGGACGCCATTCGCCGCGTCGCCGCCTAGGCGCAAGCCAGCGCCGACCTAAGCCAGCCCTGACCCCGGAGCGACCCTGTGGACCCATTTGAGAGCATCAAGGCGACCTTCTTCCAGGAGTGCGACGAGCTGCTGACCGACATGGAGTCGGGGCTGCTCGCCATGGAAGCCGGCGACGATGATTCCGAGACGATCAATGCGGTCTTCCGGGCGGTCCATTCGGTCAAGGGCGGGGCCGGGGCCTTCGGTCTCGAGGAGCTGATCCGCTTCGCCCACATCTTCGAGACCGTGCTGGACGAGATGCGCTCGGACCGGCTGCACCTGACCGACGAGGTCGCCAAGGTTCTGCTGCGCGCCTCCGACGTGCTGGCCGACCATGTGGCCGCCGCCCGCAGCGCCGGATCGGTGGACGAGGGCCGCACCCTGGGCATGATCGCCGACCTCCAGGGTCTGATCGACCAGGAACGGGCCGCCGAGCTTGGCCTTGACGGCGACGGCGCCGACGATGCGGCTGACGAAGACTTCGGCTTCGTGCCGATCGTCCTCAGCCTGGACGAACCCGCCGCCGAGGCGCCCGAGGTGGATCTGGCCGCCCTGATGGCCGCCGCCGCGGAGCCGGCCGATGCGGCGCCCCAGGCCGCCACCGCAACCCCAGCCTGGCTCGTCACCTTCCGGCCCAAGGCCGAGATGTACGCCAAGGCCAATGAGACCGCCCTGGTGCTGCGCGAACTGGCGCGCCTGGGTGAGGTCGAGGTGGTCGTCGATACGACCGCCGTGCCGCCCCTGGACCAGCTTTCGGCCGAACAGGCCTATCTCTCCTGGACCATCCGCCTTCTGGGCCCGGCCACCGAATCTGACGTGCGCGAGGTCTTCGAATTCGTCGAGGACGACTGCGAACTGACTGTCCGCCGCGAGGGCGAGGCCGAGGCGCCGAGCGCCAGCCTGCAAGCCGCCGACGATGCCGAAAGCGACGCCTCGGCGAGCGCTGTGGAGGCCGCCGCGGCCGCCCCGCTCGACCTGGACGCCCTGCTGGCTCGCGTGCAGGGCGCGCCGTCTCCTGAGGCGGCGACGCCCGCCCCCGAGCCGGCGCCGGAGCCCGTCCAGGACGCCCCCAAGGCCGACCCGGCCAATATGGGCGTGGCCGGGCTGATCGCCCTGGCCGAGCAGGCGTCCCTGGATCACGTGCAGGCCGCCGCGCCGCCAAAGGCCGAGGCCAAGACGGACCCCAAGGCCGACGCCAGGGCCGAACGGGCCAGCGCCGGCGGAACCGCGACCGCGGCGACCCCGACCATCCGCGTGGATCTCGACCGGGTCGACCGGCTGATCAACGCCGTGGGGGAGCTGGTCATCCAACAGGCCATGCTGTCCCAGCGGGTCTTCGAAAGCGGCCTGGCCCGCTCGTCGGACGTGGCGCTGGGTCTTGAAGACCTGGAGCTGCTGACCCGCGAGATCCAGGACAGCGTCATGGCCATCCGCGCCCAGCCGGTGAAGTCGGTGTTCCAGCGCATGCCGCGCCTGGTTCGCGAAGTGGCCGACATGGTGGGCAAGAAGGTCCGCCTGGTCATGGACGGCGAGAACACCGAAGTCGACAAGACGGTCATCGAGCGCCTGTCCGACCCCATCACCCACATGCTGCGCAACGCCAGCGATCACGGGCTGGAAACGCCCGAGGAGCGCGAGGCGGGCGGCAAGGGCGTCGAGGGCGTGGTCCGCCTGGCCGCCCTGCATCGCGGTGGCCGCATCGTCATCGAGGTCCAGGACGACGGGCGGGGCATCAATCGTCCCCGGGTCCGCGGGATCGCCGTGACCAAGGGCCTGATCGCCGAGGATGCGGTGCTGTCGGACGACGAGATCGACAACCTGATCTTCCTGCCCGGCTTCTCCACCGCCGACGTGGTGTCCGACATCTCCGGCCGCGGCGTCGGCATGGACGTGGTCAAGCGGTCCATCCAGGCGTTGGGCGGACGGATCTCCATCACCTCGGAGCCCGGCAAGGGCTCGAAATTCTCCATGAGCCTGCCCCTGACCCTGGCCGTCCTGGACGGCATGGTGGTCTCGGCCGCCGACCAGACCCTGGTGGCGCCGCTCTCCAATATCGTCGAAAGCCTGACCCCCCGCGCCGAGGACGTCCACCTGGTGGGCGGGCGGGATGCGGTGATCCGCATCCGCGACACCTTCGTGCCCCTGATCGACGTGGGCATGGCGCTCGGTTTCCGTGATGAGCCTCTGCCGCCGGCCTCCGGCGTCGCCGTCCTGGTCGAGAGCGAAGGCGGCGGCAAGGCGGCCCTGCTGGTCGAAGCGATCCAGGGCCAGCGCCAGGTGGTGATCAAGAGCCTGGAAGCCAATTATCAGCACATCCACGGCGTCGCCGCGGCGACCATCCTCGGCGATGGCCGCGTGGCCCTGATCCTGGATGTGGACGCCTTGGTGACCACGTCGCGTCGCAAGGCTCCCCGTATCGAGAAGCGAATGGCGGTTTGACCATGACTGACACCGTGACCCCCGGCGTCGCCCAGCGGCGCGAACTCATCGCTTTCCGGATCGGCGACCAGGAATTCTGCGTCGACATCATGTCGGTGCGGGAAATCCGCGGCTGGGCGCCGGCCACCCCCCTGCCCCGCACGCCATCCTTCGTGAAGGGCGTCATCAACCTGCGCGGCGCTGTCCTGCCGATCATCGACCTGGGCGCGCGCCTGGGCCTGACCACCTCGGAGCCCACCGCCCGTCACGTGATCATGGTGGTCCATATCGGCGAGCGGACCATCGGCCTGCTGGTCGATGCGGTGTCCGACATCATCAATATGAGCGACGACCTGGTCCAGCCGACCCCCGACGTCGCCAGCGACCAGGTGAAGACCTTCGTAAAGGGGCTGTTCGCCCTCGAAGGCCGCATGGTCAGCCTCATCGCCCTGGACCGGGTTCTTCCCGAGACTGAAGCCGAGGCGGCATGACGCAGACCCCAGAGTCACGGCGCGGCGCAAAGAACGAAGGTCTGGTCGACGGCGAATTCCTGCTGACCACCGACGACTTCCGCAAGATCGCTCAGATCCTGCACTCCCATGCCGGGATCGCGCTCAACGAGGGCAAGGCGGCCCTGGTCTATTCGCGCCTGGCCAAGCGCCTGCGCACGCTGGGCCTGCGCAGCTTCCGGGAGTACTGCGCCCTGGTGGAGGACGCCGACAGCCTGGACGAGCGCCAGGCCATGATGGCGGCGCTGACCACCAATGTGACGCGCTTCTTCCGTGAGCCGCATCACTTCGATCACCTGCGCGACAAGGTGATGCCGGACCTGGCCGCCCGCGCCCGGGCCGGCGGTCGCGTGCGCATGTGGTCGGCCGCCTGCTCCAATGGTCAGGAGCCCTATTCCATGGCCATCACGCTGCTGTCGGTCCTGCCGGAAGCCGCGCGGCTGGATGTGAAGATCCTGGCCACCGACATCGACCCGAACATGATCGCCGAGGGCAAGGTCGGCTGTTACCGCGAGGATGCGGTCTCCCCCGTGCCCCTGGAGCTGCGTCGCCGCTGGTTCGAGAAGGTCCCCGCCGCCGACGGCCGCATCTGGTCGGTCTCGCCGGAGCTGCGCGATCTGGTGGCCTTCCGGGAATTGAACCTGATTGGCGAATGGCCCATGCGGGGCCGGTTCGACGTGATCTTCTGCCGCAATGTGGTGATCTATTTTGATGAGCCGACCCAGGAGCGCATCTGGAGCCGGTTCGTCCCGGCCATGGCGCCGGGCGCCACGCTCTATATCGGCCACTCCGAACGGGTCTCCGGTCCCGCCGTATCGACCCTGGAGACCGCCGGCCTGACCACCTATCAGCTGAGGCCCGCCCGATGACCGTCCGCGTACTGATTGTCGATGACTCCGCGACGATGCGCAGCCTCATCGCCGCCACCCTGCGCCAGGATCCCGAGATCGAGGTGCTGGGCTTCGCCAACGACCCCATCGAGGCCCGCGAGGCGATCAAGCGGCTGAATCCGGACGTGATCACCCTTGATGTCGAGATGCCGCATATGAACGGCCTCGACTTCCTTGAGAAGATCATGCGGCTGCGCCCGATGCCCGTGGTCATGGTTTCGACCCTGACCCAGGCCGGCGCCGAGGCGACCCTGACCGCCATGGAGCTCGGCGCCGTCGACTGCGTCGGCAAGCCTGGCGCCGGTCACACCGCCATCGAGGCCTTCGCCGATCTCGCCGAAAAGGTGAAGGCCGCCGCCCGCGCCCGGGTGCGTCCGTTCGTCGGCCACGTCACCAAGGTGGAAGACACCCGGTCCTACAAGGCCGAAGACATCATCGTGGCCATTGGCTCCTCCACCGGCGGGGTGGAGGCGCTGATGACCATTCTCTCGGCCTTCCCGGCCACCTGCCCGCCCACCGTGATCACCCAGCACATGCCGGCCACCTTCACGCGGTCGTTCGCTGAGCGGCTGGACCGGGTGTCCGGCGCCAAGGTGGCCGAGGCCTGGGACGGGGCGCGGCTGGCCCCGGGCCATGTCTATCTGGCGCCCGGCGGCGAGGCTCACCTCGAGATCACGGGCACGACCCACCTGTCCTGCCGCCTGCGGCACGACGCCCCGGTCAGCGGCCATCGGCCCTCGGTGGATGTGCTGTTTGAGTCCGTGGCCCGGCTGAACCGCCCGGCCCTTGGGGTCATTCTCACCGGCATGGGCCGGGATGGCGCCCAGGGCCTGCTGTCCATGCGCCAGGCCGGGGCCCGCACCCTGGGCCAGGACGAGTCCAGTTGCGTCGTCTATGGCATGCCCCGCGCAGCCCACGAGATCGGCGCAGTGGAAAAGCAGTCGCCGCTTGCTCGCATGAGCTCGGCCATCCTTGGAATATGCGCGGCCGCCGAACCGCAAAGGAGCGCCTGATGCCCGCCCCCGGAGCCATCAAGACCTTGATCGCCGACGATCAGCAGTCCATGCGCTCGCTGATCCGCACCAGCCTGAACGCCCTGGGCATCAACCAGACACGGGAGGCCGCCGATGGCGAGGACGCCCTGCGCCTGTTGCTGGCCCAGCCGGTCAATCTGGTGATCACCGACTTCAACATGCCTAAGCTGGACGGCCTTGGCCTGTTGCGGGCGATCCGCGCCCATGGGCCGATCTCCAAGACCGCGGTCATCATGCTGACGGGCCGCGCCGACCGCGAGCTGGTGCAGCGGGCGGTGCAGTTCGGCGTGAACAACTATCTGGTCAAACCCTTCACGACCCAGATCCTGAAGGAAAAGATCGAAGCCGTTTTCGGACCTCTCGAATGATTATTGAGAACATCTCGAACCGGCCGGGAAAGCGGGTTCACGTGGTGCAGGGCGAGCACTATGTGACCGACGACCCCGACATCACCCTGACCACGATCCTGGGCAGCTGCGTGGCCGTCTGCCTGTGGGATCCGCAGCGGGGCGTCGGCGGGATGAATCACTTCCTGCTGCCCGAGGGCAAGGCCGAGGGCGCCAATGAGGGCCGCCGCTACGGCGCCTTCGCCATGGAGCTCTTGATCAACGAACTGCTGCGCATGGGCGCCCGTCGCGAGAACATGCAGGCCAAGCTGTTCGGCGGCGCCCGCATGTTCAGCGGCCTGTCGGACGTGGGCGCCTCCAACGCCGCCTTCGCCGAACGCTTCCTTCGGGACGAAGGCATTCCCGTGGTGGGCACCAGTCTCGGCGGCTTTGGCGCCCGCCGGATCCAGTTCTGGCCGGTCAGCGGCCGGGCTCAGCAGAAGACCGTCACCGACACCAACGAGCTGAAGGAAGTCGCCAAGCCGCGCGCGCCTGCGCCCTTGCCGGTGGCCGAAGGCGCGGTGGAGCTGTTCTGATGCGCCCAGCCCAGGTCGCCGCCCTCGCCCCGCCCGTCCTCGCCGCCCTGGCTGCGGAGTTGGACCATGCCGGGGAACTGTGCGCGCGCCTGGAAGATCTCGTCACCCGCCTGGCCGCCGCCGTCCAGGGGGAGCCGCGGGAGCTGGCCCTGAGCGAGGCCCAGACCCTGGACGTCCTGACCCAGCACCTGGCCGCCCTGTCGGTCTTCACCCGGGGCCTTTCCGGCGAACTGACCAGCGCGCGCACGGTGGACCCGGACGTGGTCCTGGCCCAGGTGCCGCTGAGCGATCTGGCGGGCCGTCTGCGCGCCTGCCTCTATAGCGCCACCCTGATCCTCCCCCCGAGGGACAGTGGATCGGGTGACCTTGACCTGTTCTGAGGCCGCGGCGCCATGAGCCTTCATCCCGACATCCGGATGAACCTGGCGCGGTCCAACGTCCTGCTGATTGACGACAATCCGCAGGCCCTGGAGGTGCTGGCCTCGATCTTCCGTGGCTTTGGCGTCCTTCGGCAGGTCAAGTGCGGCTCGGCGGCCGAGGCGCAGAACATATTGCGCAGCCGGGAAATCGACCTGATCGTCTGCGACACCGTCATGCCCGACATGGACGGCTATGACTTCGTCCGCTGGCTGCGCCGGGAAGGCCCGGAGGAGGCGCGCTTCTCCCCCGTCATCATGCTGACCGGCCACGCCGCGCGGAGCACCGTCGAGAGCAGCCGCGACTGCGGCGCCAACTTCATCGTCTCCAAGCCCTTCACACCGGAGGTCCTGCTTCAGCGGATCTACTGGGTGGCCAAGGACGAACGGGCCATGGTCCGGAGCGACACCTATGTCGGCCCCGACCGACGCTTCCGCAATATCGGCCCGCCCCTGGGCGTCAAGGGCCGCCGCAAGGACGACCTGTCCACCCATGTGGGGATGGCCAAGGATCCGAACATGGATCAGGACGAGATCGACATGCTGCTTAAGCCGCAAAGGGCCGCCCTATGAGCGAGGCCGAAGTCTTCAAGGTCCGGAACCGACTGGCCCAGCACGTCGCCGAGCCGGGCGGCATGACCGCCGGCATGGCCAACAGCCGCGCGGGCCGCGAACTGGCCGCCCAGCAGGGTCGCTCCTACGAAGCGATCGGGGAAACCCTGGAGACCCTGGAATGGCTGTGCGACACCCGCGATGCGCCGATGGATTCGGTCTACGACCTGTCGACCCAGGTGCTGGATATTGCGGGCCTGTTCGACGACAAGCAGCTCTGCCGCGCCGCCTACAGCCTCTGCGAGCTTTCCGACAAGCTTCGCACCCGCGAGGGCGAGGACTGGGCTTCGATCAAGCTGCACGTCAACGGCATGCGGCTGATCTGGAACACCGAGGCGGCGGGGCGCGAGCACCTGGACACCATGGTCGAAGGCCTTTGGGCCCTGACCGATCGCCTGCGCTTCGATGACAGTGACGGCGAAGTCGAAACCTCGCCCGCCGAATGAGGGATAGCCGCCCCCGGAGCTGAAAGCTCCAGGGGCGATCCCTAAGGCCCGTCAGGCCTCGTTGGAAAAGATCACCGTGCCCGAGGCGGCGAACATGCCGCCCACCCCGTGGCAGACGCTGATCTTGGCGCCGTCCACCTGGGCCGGCGCTATGCCGCGCATCTGACGCACGCTCTCCTGCAGGGCGTACATGCCGTACATCCCCGAGTGCATATAGGAGAGCCCGCCGCCATTGGTGTTCAGCGGCAGCTTGCCGCCGATGGCGGTGTTGCGTTCATTGATGAAGTGCTTGGCTTCGCCCGGCTTGCAGAAGCCGAGATCCTCCAGGCCGTACAGCGGCAGGTGGGCGAAGGCGTCGTAGATCATCAGGTGATCGACGTCAGCGTGGCTGATCCCGGCCTCATCGAAGGCCTTCTTGCCCGAGACCCGGAAGGCCTTGGACGAGGTAAAGTCCTCCATCTGGCTGACCATGGGGGTTTCCACGCTCTCGCCCGTACCCAGCACATAGACCGGCTTTTGCGGGAAATCCTTGGCCCGCTCGGCGCTGGTCAGGATGAGCGCGCCGCCGCCGTCGGTGACCAGACAGCACATCAGCTTGCGGAACGGCCAGGCGATCATGTCGGAGTTGAGCACGTCGTCGATCGTGATCGGGTCCTTGTAGGAGGCGCGCGGATTCTTCGCCGCCCACTCCCGCTGGATCACCGCCACATTGGCCAGGTCTTCCTCGGTGACCCCATAGGTCTTCATGTAGCGAAGCACCGGAATGGTGAACATGGTCGGCGGCGCGGTGACGCCATAGGGCATTTCGAACTGCCCCATCAGGCTGGACGGCGCCCGGCCAAAGCCGCCAGCGCCGACCCGCGAGCGACCGGATTCGCCGTGGGTGATCAGGACTGTGGTGCACAGGCCTTCGTTGATGGCCGCCGCGGCGTGGCGGACATGCAGCATGAAGGAGCAGCCGCCGACGCTGGTGCCGTCGGCATAGGTGGGGGTGATGCCGAGGTACTGGGCGAGCTCCACCGGCGAGATGCCGGCGCAGGCCACGCCGTCGATATCGGTGGGCTTCAGGCCGGCGTCGGCCATGGCGTTCAGGGCCGCGTCAGCGTGCAGGCCGATCACGGACACGTCCGGAATCTTGCCCATCTTGGTGGTTTCAGCGGCGCCTACGACCGCGACAGATTTCTGCTTCATGGTCGCCTTACCCCTTGGCCGGCTGGAAGAACGGCAGCGTGATGGTGTCGCTCATCTTCTCGAAGACGACCTCGAGCGGCATGTCGAGCACCAGGGCTTCCGGCGTCTGCGGACAGCCGACGATGTTGGTCATCATCCGCGGGCCTTCCTCGAGCTGCACCACGGCGATGGCGTAGGGCTCGGTCCCCATGTCCGGACGGGGACGATGGTTAATGACATAGGAGTGCAGGGTGGCGCGGCCGCTGGCCTTGAAGACCTCGACATTGCGCGAGCCGGTCTTGGGCGCGAAGGGGCGCGGGGGAAAATAGGCTTCACCGGTCTCCTTGCAACGCTGGAGCAGCAGCTCCCCGTTGCGGGTCCCGTCCCAGAAATGCTGGGTCTCCGGAGTCGGCTCCGGCAAAATGCGAGGCGGCATTCGTCTCCCTCCCTCAAATAATGTTGTCAAAAATCCCGGCCTGTTCCGGCCGAGCGGGCGCCACAAAAGACGAGTGCGGGCCGCTTGTCGACCGGCTTAGAGCCTGATGCGATCAGACGGAATCGTCTGATCGTTGAATCAGGCTCTAAACTCCAAGTCTGGAGCGCGTTTCGTCCCGATAACCGGTTCCCACTTATCGGAACGCGCTCTAGACCGGAGACCCCGAAAGACGCCGCCGTTCGGCGCCCGCCACGAGTTCGCGCCAGATGTCGGCTTCAAGGTCCTTGGCCTCGGGATCGTCGCGGCGCTCAAGCTCGGCGTGCAGGGCGATCAGAGCCACCCGCAGCTCGGCGTTGGCGCCCTGCAGGGCGCTCAGGCGAAGGCTCCCGTCGCGGCCGCCGGCCAGCTCGACCAGCCAGCGGCGGCGGGCATTGTCCTGGCTCACCCGGGCGCCGGAGGCCAGCAGGCCACGCAGGGCCGCGTTCTCCTGAACCAGGATTTCGGCCGCGCCGTCCCACATTTCGGCAGCCAGACCGAGCAGCATGGCCGAGAGGCCCAGCTCTCCAGCCCTCTGGGCGGCGGGGATCTGTGGCGCAGCGTTGCGAGCGACACGGCCCGCCAGATCGACGAGCACCTGGGCGACATCGGGCTTCATAGACGTTCCATCACATGCAGGGCGGCGCGGTCCTGGGCGTTGATCAGGGCCCAGGCCGGATAGACCAGGATCGGGTCGCGGTTGGCGCCGTCCATCCAGGCCCGGGCGCTGGAGACCCAGATGGCCTGGCCCTTTACGCAGGCGAACAGCTCCCACCATTTCAGAGCCTCAGGCTCGGCGCGCAGGCCGCTGGCCTGTTCCCAGACGGCGAGGGCGTCCGCCCGGGGCAGGAGCCCGCCGGGCATCCCGCGGCCGAAGAACCACACCGGATTGAAGCTCCAGCCGAGGTCCTCCAGGGGATCGCCCAAATGGCACATCTCCCAGTCGAGCACGCCATGGACGCCGCCCTCCGTGTCATAGAGGAAGTTGCCGGTGCGATAGTCCCCGTGCACCACGCCGACCTTCTGGGCCGGCGGCGGGGGATTGGCCCGCAGGTGACGGATGGCCGCGCGAATGATCGGCAGGGGCTCGCTCTCGTCGGCGTCGAGCACCGCCTCCCAATGGTCCAGTTCGCGGCGCCAGCAGTCCTCGGCCCTCACCGCCGGCAGGGCGCCGGCCAGGCCCAGGGCTGTAGGATCGGCGCGGGCGATCTGGCCCAGGATCTCCCACTTCCGCGCCCCCAGGATCGCATGGGTTTCCAGATAGGGCGAAGACCACAGGGCGCCGGGTCCGGCCTGGAATCCGGCGATCTCCTCGGCCACGAAGAAGGGACTGCCCAGGGCGTCAGCGCCCTCCTCCAGCCAGAGCATCTCGGGCACCGGCACCCCTGTGCCGTGAAAGGCGCGATAGGCCTCGAACTCCACCCGCCGCTCGGTGTCGATCAGGCTATCGGCCGGGTCCCGGCGCAGGATCAGGCCCCGTTGGCGGGCGACGCCGTCAGCCTCGGTCCACGACAGGGTGAAGCGATAGGTCTGACGCGAGGCGCCGCCGGTGATGCGGGCCACATTGCTGATCGCCACGTCCCGGGCCTGCGGCATCTGGCCGGCGATATAGCCGGCCAGCCGCGTGGTCAGTTCCGCCTCCTCCATGGCTAGTGCATGCGGAAGCGGATGGGCAGGGTCTTGGGCCCGTTGACGAACACCGCCTGGGACATCTGCGGTTCGCCGGCCAGTTCCAGGGATTCCAGGCGCGGGATCAGCTCCTCCCAGAGGATGCGCATCTCCATCTTGGCCAGGTGCTGGCCCAGGCACAGGTGCGCCCCATAGCCGAAGGCCAGGTGGCGGTTGGGCTTGCGGTCGACCCGGAAGGCCTGGGGATCGTCGAACACCGCCTCGTCCCGGTTGCCCGAGGCGTAGCAGAGCATCAGCCAGTCCTGCGCCGCCAGATCGCGGCCGGCCAGGTGGGTCGGCTCGGCCACGGTGCGCATGAAGGTCTTCACCGGGGTGGTCCAGCGGATCGACTCGTCCACCAGGCCGGCGATCAGCGACGGGTCGGCCTTGAGCTTGGCCAGTTCGGCAGGGTTCTCGGCCAGGCCCCAGATGGCCCCGCCGGTGGACGACGAGGTGGTGTCATGGCCGGCCGTGGCGACGATGATGTAGTAGCTCATCGCCTCGAATTCCGAGATCGGCTGGCCGTCGATCATGCTGTTGGCGATCACGCTGGACAGATCATCGGTCGGGTTGGCGCGGCGATCGGCCGACAGCTTGCGGAAATATTCGAAGAAGTCGGTGATGACGCCCGGCGTCAGCTTCGCCCCCGGCTCCACCTCCTCCTTGCGGGCCAGTTCCGGGTCGGCGGCGCCGAACAGCTCCTGGGTCAGCATCAGCATCCGCGGCTCGTCCTCCCGCGGCACGCCCATGATCTCCATCACCACCCGCAGGGGATAGTGCAGCGCCACCTCGCGGACGAAGTCGCACTGGCCGCCGGTGGCGGCCATCTGATCGACGGCGGCCCTGGCGACGCCGCGGATGCGCTCCTCCATGGCCCGCAGGTTCTGCGGCATGAACCAGGCCTGGGTCAGGGCGCGGTACTTGTGGTGATCGGGGGCGTCCATGTGGATCAGGGTGCGCAGCAGGTGCGGGCTGCCCCCGGTCATCTCGCGGATCTTGGCGTCGGTCTCCTGGTTGACGATGGTCGGGGACTTGGCGCCATTGAGGAACAGGGCGTTCTGGCGGCTGATCTCCAGGATGTCCGCATGCCGGGTCGCCACCCAGAAGGGCTCAAACCCCTTGGGCTCGGCCCGCCCGAAGGCGTTGTTGCCCCTCAGCCAGGCATAGGTTTCGTGGATGCGTCCATCGGCATAGGCGGCCGGATCGACGAGGGTTTGCGCATGTTCGTCTGGTATGCGCGCCGAAGCTTTAGTCATGATCGCCCTGGCCGGACCGTTTACGCGACGGAATGCTTACCTAGCGGCAGCAATTTCATTCCGCGACGTCAGCAGCCCGACACCTCCCTTGCTTTGTTCTATTTGGACAATTGATACTGCGAGCCTGAGCGGCGTCGCAATACCGACAATCAAATGGACGTAAGAAAGACCGCCAGGAGGAGGACGCCATGCTGACCAAGGCCGACGATTTTCCCATCCACCAGACGGCCGAGCCGGTCGCCTATGCCGGGACCGACCGCAACTTCTACGACCGCTATTTCTTCAACGGCTACAGCCCCGATGGAGAGACCTATTTCGCCATCGCGTTTGGCGTCTATCCGCACCTGAACATCGCCGACGCCCATTTCAGCGTCGTCCGCGGCGGGGTGCAGCATTGCCTGCACGCCTCGCGGGTCCTGCATTCCGAACGGCTGGACCTCAGCGTCGGCCCGATCTCGATCTCGGTGATCGAGCCGCTGCAGATGCTGAAGGTGACGGTGACCGGCGGCGAGGGCCTGGCGGCCGAGATCACCTTCACCGGCCGCGCCTTCCCCATCGAGGAGCCGCGGTTCACCCGCCGCAACGGGCCGCGGGCCTTCATGGACTATACCCGCATGACCCAGAACGTCCGCTGCGAGGGCTGGATCGAGGTGGACGGTCAGCGGCGCGACCTGCCGGCCGGCACGGTGGGCTCCCGCGACCGCTCCTGGGGCGTGCGCCCGGTCGGCGCGCCGGACCCGCAGCCGCCGGTCCCCATGACCATGAGCGGCTTCTTCTGGCAGTGGACGCCGCTGAACTTCGCCGACCGCAGCCTCTTCTTCCACGTCAACGCCGATCCGGACGGGAGCGCCTGGAACACCCGGGCTGTGGTCCTGCCCGACGGGGCGGCGCAGGGCGGCGGCTATCACACCGAGGCCGCGCGCATGACCGGCGTCGAGCTCGTTCCCGGCACGCGGCACGCCAAGGGCGGGGTGCTGGAGATTCCCGTCGACGGGGGCGTGGCCAAGGTGAGCTTTGCGCCCTTCCTCACCTTCCTGATGCGCGGCATCGGCTATTCCGGCGCCTGGCGTCACGGGGCCTATAAGGGCGAGCTGGTGGTGGAGCGCGAAGACATCGACCTGGCCGCCGCCGACATGTCCGCCCCCGAGCATGTCCATATCCAGGCCCTGTCGCGGGTGCGGCTGGCCTGGCCGGGGGAGGCCGAGCAGACCGGCCTGGGGGTTTTTGAACAGCTCATCGCCGGCCCCTATAAACCCTACGGCCTGGGCTGAGGGTCTTGCCAAGCGGCCCCGCGCCTGATCGGGTCAGGGTCCATCACCGACGGAGGCGATCATGAGGCGGTTTCTGGCACAGATGTTCGGCGCGGCGCCGGCGGCGGCGGCCCCTGCCGCAGCTCAATCCAGGGCTGAGCCGGCGGGCTATGTCGAACGCACCTGGACCTCGAGCGACGGCCTGAAGTTGTGGGCCAGGGACTATGGCGGCGGGGCCGGGCCCGCCCGGCTGCCGGTGATCTGCATCCACGGCCTGACCCGCAATTCCGGGGATTTCGAGGATGTGGCGCCGGCCATCGCGGCTGCCGGCCGCCGGGTCCTGGCCCTGGACGTCCGCGGACGGGGCCGCTCGGCCTATGACCCCAATCCCACCAACTACAACCCGGCTGTCTATGCGGGGGATGTGGCGAGCCTGATGGGTGAGGCCGGGATCGCCCGGGCGATCTTCCTGGGCACGTCGATGGGCGGGCTGATCACCATGACGCTCTCGACCCTGCGGCCGGACCTGATCGCCGGCGCCATCCTCAACGACATCGGCCCGGAGATCGCCACCGAGGGGCTGACCCGGATCGGCAGCTATGTGGGGTCAGGCGGCCCTGCGGCCAGCTGGGCCGAGGCGGCCGAACGGACCCGGGCGATCAACGGCTCGGCCCAACCCCACCTCACCGACGCCGACTGGGACCGCTTCGCCCGGCGGACCTGGCGGGAGGCCGAGCCCGGCAAGCTGGTGCTGGATTACGACCCGGCCATCGCCCAGGCCTTCGCCGCCGCCCCGGCCGGCACGCCGAGCCCGGACCTCTGGCCGCTGTACATGGCGCTGGCCATCAACCGCCCGATGCTGCTGGTGCGCGGCGGCGCCTCGGACCTGCTGGCTGAGGGCACGGCGGCGCGGATGCAGGCCCTGGCCCCGCAGTTGCGCCGGGTGGATATCGACGGCGTCGGCCATGCGCCCACCCTGGAGGAGCCGGCCGCCCGCCAGGCGATCGCCGACTTCCTGGCCGACGCGCCCTGAAGCCCGAAGCCTGGAGCGTATTCTGTCCGATAACCGGCGGCCGCTTTCGGAATGCGCTCGGCGGGTTCACACGATGCGGCTTGCCTTTGGGGCGCTCGGCTTGGCACTATCGACAGATTGCACCCAAGAGGGCCGCGATTTTTCGACGGCGGCCCGAATTTTGAGAGATTGAGACTTTGACGATTTTGGCTCAGGCGGCGAACGCCTCGCCGCCCATGGACTCGTTCGCCTCGGTCGACGCCCTCGTCCAGGGCCTGGCCGGCGTCGGCTATATCGCCTCGCGCCGCATCGCCACGGCGCTCTACATGTCGGTCCACCTGCAGAAGCCGATCCTGGTGGAAGGGGTCGCCGGCGTCGGCAAGACCGAGCTGGCGCTCTCCACCGCCACCCTCCTCGACCTGCCGCTGATCCGCATGCAGTGCTATGAGGGCCTGGACGAGTCCAAGGCCCTGTACGAGTGGAAGTACGGCAAGCAGCTCCTCTACACCCAGATCCTCAAGGACCGCATGGGCGCCGAACTGGCCGATGCCGCCGGCATGGACGAGGCCATGGAGCGCCTGCATGGCATGGGCGACATGTTCTTCTCCGAGCCCTTCCTGGAGCCCCGGCCCCTGATGAAGGCCCTGCGGGAGGATGGCGGCTGCGTCCTGCTGATCGACGAGATCGACAAGTCCGACGAGGCCTTCGAAGCCTTCCTGCTGGAGGTGCTGTCGGCCTATCAGGCCTCGGTGCCCGAGCTCGGCGTGATCAAGGCCAAGACCCCGCCCATCGTCTTCCTGACCTCGAACAATGTGCGCGACCTGGGCGACGCCCTGAAGCGCCGCTGCCTGCACCTGCACATCCCCCTGCCCGAGGCCAGCCTGGAGCGGCGGATCGTCGCCAGCCGGGTGCCCGACATCGAGGCGCGCCTGACCCACCAGCTGGTCGGCTTCGTCCACGCCCTGCGCGAGATGGACCTGCGCAAGTCGCCTTCGATCTCCGAGACCGTCGACTGGGCCCGGGCGCTGATCCTGATGCATGCTGACAGCCTGGACCCGGCCATGGTCCGCGACACCCTGAACGTGATCCTCAAGTACGAGCAGGACATTCAGATGGTCGAGCCGCAGATCAGCGAACTGCTGCGGACGGCCCAGACGACTCCGTAGGCGCCGCGCCATGCAGCACCAGATGGAGGACTTCATCCGCGCCCTGCGGGCCGCCGATGTGAAGGTCTCGCCGGCGGAGTCCATCGACGCCCACGAGGCCGTCGCCCGCATCGGCTATGCCGATCGCGAGCTGCTGAAGGACGCGCTCTGCGCCACGCTCGCCAAGAGCGAGGACGAGGTGCGCCGGTTCGACCGGGCCTTCGACAACTTCTTCGCCCGGGACCCGTTCGACTTCGCCACACAGCCCCCGCCGCCGGAGGGGGGCGAGGCCGCCCCGCCCGAGGCGAGGCTGGAGGACGTGTCGGAAGAGGCCGCCGGCTCAGAGCTCGCCCAGATCATCCTGGCGGGCGATTCCACCGCGCTCACCCAGGCCATGGAGAAGGCCGCCCAGGCCGCCCAGGTCTCGGAGATCAGGCTCTCCACCCAGAAGAGCCGTCTGACGAGGCGTCTGCTGGACGAGATGGGGGTGGCGCAGATCGAGAAGATCATCAGCCAGGCCCGGCGCCTGGAGGGCGAGGGCGGGAACGCCCTGGCCGATCGGCTGGAGGCGGGCCGCAAGGTCGTGGCCGCCGAGGCTCAGCGCTATGTCCAGCGCCAGCACGACCTCTATGCCGCCGAGAGCGGCCGCCAGCTGCGCGAGGAGCTTCTGGCCCGCAAGGCGCTGAACGCCGAGGGCGGCATCGATCCGGTGGACCTGCAGATGATGCAGGCCCTGGTGCGCAAGATGGCCAAGCGCCTGGCCGAGCGCTATTCCCGGCGGCGCAACCGGGCCCGAAAAGGTCACCTGGACGTGCGCCGGACGCTCCGCCAGTCGATGGCCTATGGAGGCGTGCCGTTCAACGTGGTCTGGAAGACCGAGCGGGTCGACAAGCCCAAGATCATCGCCATCTGCGACGTCTCCAAGTCGGTGGCTGCGGCCGCCCAGTTCCTGCTGACCTTCCTCTACAGCCTCAATGAGGTGGTCGACCGGATGGACGCCTACGCCTTTTCCGGGCGCATGATCCCGGTGAACCAGATCCTGGACGAGCACGGGGTGGACAAGGCGATCCTGGAGGTTTTGAGGCTGATCGGCTTCCAGCAGACCGACTATGGCCGCGCCCTGCAGGACTTCGCCGAGAACCATCTCGACAAGCTCGACCGCCACACCACGGTGATCTTCTTAGGTGACGCCCGGTCCAACTACGCCGATCCGCGCCTGGACATCATGCGCACCATCCACGAGCGGTCGCGCTCGGTGATCTGGCTGAACCCGGAGCCGGAGAGCTACTGGAACCAGGGCGACAGCGTCATGAACCGCTACCTGCCCTTCTGCCACCTGGCCAAGACCTGCAACACGCTCGACCAGCTCGAACGCATCATCGAAGACGTCCTGCGCCAGTACGTCCCGCGCTGAGGGGGGCGTCAGCCCCGGCGCGGCCAGCGGTGGGAGATGTAGATTCGGCTGTCGGTGACACCGCCACGCAGATAGACGTCGGCCACGGCGATCTCCTCCCGCGCCTTAGCGATCGCCGCGCCGATCCGGTCCGTGGACGGCGGGGGATGGCTGGTCGCTTCGCTCAGGCGCTTCCAGCTGAACCTCTGCCAGAACGAAAGCTTGACCCGAGGCGGCCCGACACCGCCCGACAGGCCGGACTCTTCACCGTCATTGACCTCCTGACTGAGGAAACGAACGTTGATGTAGGTCTCCACGCCGCTGCTGTAATCGAACCAGATCGACTGCTGTCGGCCATGGAGCTCGCGGGTGATAACGCCGGCCTCGGCCATGGCCGGCCGGGACGGAAATGACCAGCCGAGGTCCTGCAGCAGGGGCAGCAATTCCCCCCGCATGGCTTCGCGTAGGGAGATCTCAGGCGGACTCGTCCGGGCCGTGGCCCGCCGCGCTAGCCTGAACCATTCGAGACCGTCGGTTTCACCCGCACGATAACCACACAGGCTCTCAGCCAGGGCGAGGGGCGCCTCATATTCATCCGCTTCTGAGGGAATGGGCGGTAGCTCGCCCATCGACATGGGTTCGCCTTGGTCCTCCTCGGAAGCCAGCGACCACTGAAGCCGGCCATCCCGATAGGCCTTCGCCCGGGTGAAGCTCTCCGTATCGATGATCTCGGCCCCGAGGGCCTCCCCGCACGCCTCTGACACGCGGGGGAGTTCGTCCAGCAGATCGTCAGAAGCGTCACCGACCAGGACAAGCCAGCCGGATGGCAGTTCGGCCATCACCAGCCCCACGCCGACCTCCTGGCTCACCTCCCCCGCCAGCTCCAGGCCCAGACACGCCAGCAGCGCTTCCCGCCGCTCCGCCTTGACCGCCACCCAGCTCAGCTTGAGGCCCATCACGATCACCCGACCCGCGCAGCCCCCCACGGGCAGCATCTCGTCAGGCGAGACTGCCAGAATCCAGCCGGCCGTCTAGAACAAATTAGCAACGAGTTGGGGTCTTATGCGCCACTCGCACGCCCGCCTACCCCGCCGCCAACTCCTCCGCCCTCAACGGCAGACTCCGCACCCGCTTGCCCGTCGCCGCGAAGATGGCGTTGGTGACGGCCGGGACCACCGGCGGCAGGGCGGGTTCGCCGAGGCCCGTGGGCGGGTTGTCGGACTTGATGAAGTGGGTCTCGATCACCGGGGCGGCGTCGATGCGCAGCAGGGGGAAGGTGTCGAAATTCCCCTGCTCCACCTGACCATCCTTGATGGTGATTTCGCCGAACATCTCCGAGATGCCGTCGATCACCGAGCCCTCGATCTGGTTGAGCGCGCCGAGCGGATTGATGATCTGGCGGCCCACATCGGCGGCGACCCAGACCTTCTCCACCTTGACGGTCCCGTCCTCGGCCACGACCACCTCGGCGACCTCGGCGAAATAGCCCAGGTGGCTGTAGTGGAAGGCGATCCCCTTGCCCCGCCGCGGCTCCAAGCCCTCGCCCCAGGCGGACTTTTCCGCCGCCAGCCGCACCACGGCGGCCATGCGGGCCGCGTCATAGCCCGAGCGCGCGTCGTCGCCGACGAGGCCGCGATCGCCCAGCAGGCGCAGGCGCATCTCCACCGGATCGACCCCGCCGGCATGGGCCAGTTCGTCGATGAAGGACTGCACCACGAAGGCGATGGCGTTGCTGCCCGGCGCCCGCAGCGGGCCCGTGGGCACGCCGAGCGGCATCATCGAGACGTCCAGCCTGTAGTTGTCGATGAAACGGGCCGGGAATTCGGTCGGCGCCATGCCGGCGCTGCGGGCGGTGGCCTCGCCCTCGCCGAAGGTGACGAAGTGGTTGGCCCAGGCCGTCACATTGCCCGCGTCGTCGATCCCGCCCCGGAAGTGGTGGAAGCCGGCCGGCCGGTAGAAGTCGTGCCGCATGTCGTCTTCGCGGGTCCAGACCAGCTTGACCGGCGCCCCGGCCTCCTTGGCGATCCAGGCGGCCTCGGCCATGTAGTCGTTCATTAGCCGCCGGCCAAAGCCGCCGCCGGAGCGGGTCATGTGGACGATGACGTTCTCGGGCGCGAGGCCAAGCGTCTTGGCGACGATCTGGCGGCCGGGCTCGGGCAGCTGGGTCGGGGCCCAGATCTCCATCTTGCCGTCATGGAAGTGGGCCGTGCAGTTCTGCGGCTCAAGCGTGGCATGGGACAGGAAGGGATAGAAGTAGTCGGCCTCCACCGTCTTGGCCGAGCCCGAAAGGGCGGCCTCCACATCCCCGTCGTGGCGCAGGGTCTTGCCAGCCTTGGCCTCGGCGAGGCTGCGGGCCTGGCCGGCATAGCCTTGCGTGGACTGGCTGGAGGTCGAGTGGTCCGCCCACTGAACATTCAGCCCCTGGCGGCCCTTGTTGGCCGCCCACCAGCTGTCGGCGACCACGGCCACGCCAGGCAGCAGGCCGTCGAACTCCGTCCCGCCCTCGACCACGAAGGCGCGGCGGACGCCCTTGACCCCTTGGGCTGCGGCCAGATCGGCGCTGGCCACCTTGGCCCCGAACACCGGCGCCTTGGCGTAGGCGGCGTAGAGCATGCCCGGCAGGCGCATATCGATGCCGAACAAGGGCTGGCCGGTGACGATGGCGGCGGTGTCCACCTGCGGGATCGGCTGGCCGATGATCCGGTAGGCGCTCGCGTCCTTCAGCGGCACGCTGGACAGTTCCGGCGCGGTCTGGGTGGCGGCCTTGGCGGCCAGGGCGCCATAGGTCGCCCGGCGGCGGCTGGCGGCGTGGACCACCACGCCGGGCTCGGTGGTCAGACTTGCGGCCTCCACGCCCCAGTCGGCGGCGGCGGCGGCCAGCAGCATGGCGCGGCCGGCCGCGCCCACCTGGCGCAGCTGGTCCCAGTGCAGGGGGGTGGCCATGCTCCCGCCGGCGAACTGGCGGCCATAGGCCACCGGGTCGTTGTCGGCCTGGACCGTGCGGACATTGACCCAGTCCACGTCCAGCTCCTCGGCGATCAGCATGGGCAGGGAGGTCTTGATCCCCTGGCCGATCTCCGGGTTCTTGGAGACGATGGTGACGATCCCGTCCGGGGCGACCGCCACATAGGCGTTCAGCGCCGCGGGCGTATCGGCCGCCGCGCCCTTGCCGGCCAGGCTGAAGGCCAGGACCAGGCCGCCCGCGCCCCCGCCGGCCAGCACGGCCCGGCGGGAGGGGGAGAAGCCTTCGGTGATGTTGGAGATAATGCCCATGACCTTCAGGCCTCCTGGCCGGCGGCGCGCTTGATCGCGGCGCGGATGCGCACATAGGTGGCGCAGCGGCAGATGTTTCCGGCCATGGCCGCATCGATATCGGCGTCGCTGGGGGCGGGGTTTTCCGCCAGCAGGGCGGTGGCCGACATGATCTGTCCCGGCTGGCAGTAGCCGCATTGGGCCACGTCCAGCTCGCTCCAGGCCTGCTGGACGCGGGCGCCGACCTCAAGACTCGCCGCGCCTTCGATGGTGGTGATCTGGGCGCCGCCGATGGCCTCGATGGGCGTCACGCAGGCGCGGATTGGCGCGCCGTCCGCATGCACGGTGCAGGCGCCGCACTGGGCGATCCCGCAGCCATACTTGGTCCCCACCAGGCCCAAAGTGTCGCGCAACACCCACAAGAGGGGCGTATCGGCGTCCACGTCGGCGGTCATCGCCTTGCCGTTGACGTTGAGCTCGTAGGCCATGCCCCGTCCCCTTGTTCTCGTTTCCTCAGATACCGAGAGTACGGGGGGCGGGGCCGTAGGTAAACGGGTGTTCGACCCTCGCCTCAGAGGCGGGGAATCTGGATCACCGCGTCGGGCAACTCGTTGGGATTGTCGGTGGGATCGGCGGGGAAGTGCTCGGCCAGGATGTCGCCCACCTGGGTGACGGCGTCCACAAGGCCCTCGCCGGTGCGCCCGGCCTTGGCGCCGGCCACCAGGGCGGCGATGGCGTCGTCCCAGCGCTTCTGGTCGACCACCGCAGCGATCCCCTCGTCGGCGATCAGTTCGGCGGCGTGCTCGGCCAGGGAGATGAAGATCAGCACCCCGGTGCGCTCGCGGGTCTGGTGCAGGTTGCGGGCGAGGAACAGTTCCTGGGCGTGGCGTCGGGTGCGGTCCAGCTTGACGCTGCGCGGCGTCATGAACCGGCGCACCGGCTCGAGGGAGCCCACCGCAGCCACCAGGATAAACAGCACCGCCTGCAGGACCAGGGTGGCAGTGAGCGCGCCGCGGACCGCCATCTCGGCCGCCGCCCCGGCCTGGGCCGCCGTCCAGGGGGCGAAGGCGTCGGGGACCGACACTTCGACGCCCGCCAACAACAGGATGGCCGGCGCGGCCAGGGCCGTCAGCCCCGCCCACAGGAAGGGGGTCTCGCGGTAGTCGGAGGATTCCTCGGCGATGACGCAATAGAGCTCGCCGCGGGTGCGGGTCTCGGCCGCGCGCACGGCGGCCTTGACCTTCTGGGTGTCCTGATCGTTCAGCATCTCACCAGCTCCCCGAGGATCCGCCGCCGCCGAAGCCGCCGCCACCGCCGGAGAAGCCTCCGCCGCCAAAGCCCCCACCGCCGCCGCCGCCGCCCCGGCCACCGCTGCTGGAGAGCAGCAGGGGCAAGAGCCACCAGAGGCTTGAGCCGCCGCGCCGGCGCCCGCGGCCTCGGCCACGGCCACGGCCAAAGGCGCCCATGAAGCCGCCGACGATCCAGAGCACGATGAACAGGACGAAGATGATCGGCGCGATCAGACCCTCTTCAGACCGAGGCTGTTCGGCCGCCGCCGCCGCCCGGGCCAGGGCCTCATCCTCCGGCAGGGCCAGCTGATCGATGATGGCCTGGGTCCCGGCGATGACGCCCGCCTCCATCTCGCCGTTGCGGAACTGCGGCAGGACCACGGCCTGGAGGATGGTGGAGGAGAGCGCATCGGTGAGGATGGGCTCCAGCCCATAGCCCACCTCGATGCGGACCTTGCGCTGGTTGGGGGCGACGATGAACAGGGCGCCGGAATCGGTCTCGGCCTCGCCGATCCCCCAATGCCGGCCGAGCTGGTAGCCGTAGTCCTCGATCTCATAACCCTGCAGGTCGGGCAGGGTGACCACCACCAGCTGGCGGCCGGTGGCGCTCTCCAGGGCGGCCAGTTGCTGCGTCAGCTGCGCCTCGGTCTGGGGCGACAGCATGTCGGCGCCGTCGACCACGCGGCCGCTCAACGCCGGGAAGGTGGGCGCGGTCTGGGCCTGTCCCGTCCCGGCGATCGCCAGGACGAGACCGAAGGCCAGGGCGCAGGCGGCGCCGAACGACCTCATTGGGCGGGCGCAGGCTCAACAGCAGGGGCCGGCGCGGGGAGCGGAGCCGGGGCCGGGGCCGGTGTGGGAACCGGTGTGGGCGCAGGCGCCGCCGGCTGCTCGAAGGTCACCGTCGGCGCGGTCTGGGCCGAGGCCGAGGCTTCGAAGGTCTGCATGGGCTCGGCCCAGCCATGGATCGTGTTAGCCCAGATGGCGCCGGGGAAGGTGCGGATCTCGGTATTGTAGTCGCGCACCGCCTCATTGTAGTCGCGCCGGGCGATGGCGATCCGGTTCTCGGTGCCCTCGAGCTGGCTCTGCAGGGCCAGGAAGTTCTGGTTGGACTTCAGCTCCGGATAGCGCTCCTGGATCATCATCAGCCGGCCGAGCACCCCCGACAGCTGGTTCTGCGCCTCGGCGAACCGCTGGAACTGCTCGGGATCGGTGACGGTGTCGGCATTGACCTGGACCTGTGTGGCTGAGGCCCGCGCCTCGGTGACCGCCACCAGGACCTCACGCTCCTGGGCGGCGAAGCCCTGGACGGTGGAGACCAGGTTGGGGATCAGGTCCGAGCGGCGCTGATACTGGGTCTGCACCTCGGCCCAGGCCGCCTTGGCCCGCTCGTCCTTGGTGGGAATGGTGTTGATGCCGCAGCCGGCCAGGGCCAGGGGCACGACGATCAGGACGGCGGCGCGGGCGAGGCGGGCGATCAGTCTGGACAAGGCGGGCGCTCCAAAGCGGTGATGGCGCAGTTTCGCCGCGAATGTGGGCTGCGCCTTGATCCGGCGCAATGGGCGACAGGTTCTAGGCGCCGAGCGCCGCCTCCACCTGGTCCAGCCGGTCCTTGCCGAAGAACATCTCCTCGCCCACGAAGAAGGTGGGCACGCCAAAGGCGCCCCGGGCCGCCGCCGCCTCGGTCCCCGCCAGCAGCTCGGCCTTCACCTCCGGATCCTGCGTCGCCGCCAGCAACGCCTGAGCGTCGAGGCCGGCGGCCGTGAGCACTTCGGCGACCACGGCGGGATCATCCATCTTCCGCCCAGCCTCCCACATGGCGGCGAGGACGGCCTCCAGATAGGGCGCTTCGACTTCCGCGCGGCGGGCGGCGACCAGGCCGCGCATGATCAGCAGGGTGTTGACCGGAAAGTGCGGATTCATCTGGAAGGCGGCGAGCCCATGGCGGGCCACAAAGCGCCGGGTCTCCAGGTTCTCATAGGCGAGCTTGCCCTTGACCTCGGCGAAGGCCTCCACCGGCGAGCGGTTGCCGGTCAGCTTGAAGAGCCCGCCCAGCAGCACCGGCTGCACCGCCACCACGGCGCCGGTGCGCGCCAGGATCGGCGGCAGGGCGCGCCAGGACAGGTAGGCGTTGGGACTGCCAAAATCGAACAGGAATTCCAGGGTGGCGGCCATTGGGCGTCTCTCCTTGCTCACCAGCTCTCCGACCACGGACGAAGATCGAGCTCATGGGTCCAGGCCGAGCGCGCCTGACGGTGAAGGGCCACATAGGTGGCGGCGATATCGGCGGGCTTGAGGATGGAGTCCTCGGCCAGGCGTTGTTCGATATCGGGCAGGTTTCCCCGGCTGAACACGCCATCGATGGCGCCGTCCACCACCACATGGGCCACGTGAATCCCCTTCGACCCCAGTTCGCGGGCCAGGCTCTGGGCGATGGCCCGCAGGCCGTGCTTGGCCGCGGCGAAGGCGGCGAACCCCTCGCGCCCGCGCACCGAGGCCGTGGCGCCGGTGAACAGGATCGTCCCGCGCCCGCGGGGCAGCATCACCCGGGCGGCCTCGCGGCCCGTGAGGAAGCCGGCGAAACAGGCCATCTCCCAGACCTTGGTGAAGACCCGGCTGGTGGTCTCCAGGATCGAAAAGCGGACATTGGCCCCGATGTTGAACACCACCACCTCGATGGGGCCGACCTCGGCCTCGATGCGGTCGAACAGGGCGGCCATCTCGCCCTCCTCCCGAGCGTCGACCCCGTAGGCCCGGGCCTGACCGCCGGCGGCGATGATCTCGTCGGCCAGGGCCTGGAGCTGATCCCCATGGCGGGGCCTGCGGGTGACGCAGGCCACCAGGCCCTCGGCGGCGAAGGCCCTTGCGATCGCCCCGCCGACCCCGTCGCCGGCGCCGATGACCACGCAGGCGCCTCTGGGTTCATGGGTCATAGGTTGCTCCGTTCTGAATTCGAACTCAGGCTCGTATTGAATTTGAACGGAGTCAATCGCATCATTGGCCGGCAACGGGAGGCCGACCGCGATGAAATGGGATGAGCTGGCGCAGGAGCCCTGTTCGGTGGCCCGGTCCCTGGCGGTGATCGGCGACCGCTGGACCCTGATGATCCTGCGTGACGCTTTCTTGGGCGTGCGCCGGTTCGAGGCCTTCCAGGCCAGGCTGGGCATTTCCCGCAGCATCGTCACCGAGCGGCTGAACCTGCTGGTCGCTGCAGGCGTGATGCAGCGCCGCCTCTATCAGGATCGCCCCGTCCGTCACGAATACCGCCTGACCGACAAGGGTCTCGACCTGCATCCGGTGATCATGGCCCTCGTCGACTGGGGCGACCGCCACTATGCGGGCGAGGCTGGTCCGCCGATCCTGCGGCGGCACAAGGGCTGCGGCTGCGACTTCCACGCCGTCCAGGTCTGCTCCGAATGCGGCGAGCCCGTCACCGCCCGCGATGTGGAGGCGAGACCTGGGCCTGCCGCGGCGACGCTGCGAAGCCCCGCATGATCAGGCTGGATCATATCGCCATCTGGACCGACCAGAGGGATGATCTGCTGAACCTCGTGGCCGACGCCGCCGGTCTCGGGATCATCGATGGCTACACCCCGGCCGGAAACCTGGTGGCCCGCGGCGTTCGCTTCGCCAATGGGCCGTTCCTCGATGTCCACCAGGTCGAGAAACCGTCCCCTGACGACGGCCGGCCCTTTCACCGGCTGGTCGGCCTGAATGGTGATATCGACCAGGTCGAGCGCCGGGCGACAGCGTCCGGCCTGCGCGCCAAGGCGGCCCGCCGGGCCGAGGCCGCGCAACCGCAACTGGAAGCGCCCTGGGATCTGCTATCATTCCGCAAGGGACAGGGGCTGGCCTCCCAGATGTTTGTGATCGCCTACCACTCAGGCGCCCCCACCCTGCCGGACTTTGAAAGCCCGCTCTATGATCCGGCAGGGCCGGGCGCCGGTTCGGCTGAGCTGTCCCGGGTCTGGCTTCCCGAAGCCGATCTCGAGGCGGCGCAGGCGGTGCTCTCGGCCTTGGGCGCCAAGACCGCAGGCCCCGTGCAGTCGCCCCTGCCGCCCTATGAAGGCATGGCCTTCGACCTGGGCCCCACCCAGCTCGTTCTCGCCAGTCCTTGGGGTCCGCCGAGTGCGTTGCGGCTGGACATCCAAGCCGGCGGCGAAGACCCGAGAACGCTCTCGCCGCTGCCCGAGATCACCTTCGTGCTCAACGGGGCGGCTTGAGCCGTCCGGTCGAGCCCAGCCGCCTATGGCTCGCCCAAGCTCAGGTCCGCGTCGCGAACTCCGCATCGCCGGTGGCGGCCACCTGGGCGTCGTCGAACGAGGCGTGGGCCGAGGTGTAGAGCCGCGAATAGAGCCCCTTATTGGCCATCAGCGCCTCATGCGGTCCCTGCTCCAGGATGTGGCCCTGCTGCAGCACGATGATCTTGTCGGCGTCGCGGATGGTGGCCAGCCGGTGGGCGATGACGATGCAGGTGCGTCCCGCAAACAGCACCTTCAGCGCCTTCTGGATCGCCTGTTCGGTGAAGGAGTCGATATTGGCTGTGGCCTCGTCGAGGATCAGGATCTGGGGATCGGCCACCAGGGCGCGGGCGAAGGACAACAGCTGTCGCTGTCCCAGCGAGAGGTTGCGGCCCCGCTGACCGAGCTGGGTGTCGTAGCCCTCGGGCAGGCGCATGATGAAGTCATGGGCCGAGACGGACTTGGCCGCCGAGATCACGTCCTCCCGGGTGGCGCCTTCGGTGTTGTAGCGGATGTTCTCCTCGATGGTGCCGCTGAACAGGAAGGGCTCCTGCAGCACCATGCCGATATTGCGGCCCAGGGACTCCAGCGTCACGTCGCGCACGTCGCGGCCGCCGATCAGCACCTGGCCCTGGTCCACCTCATAGAAGCGGTGGGCGAGCGCGATGATGCTGGTCTTGCCTGAGCCGGTAGGGCCCACCAGGGCGACCACCTGGCGGGGCCGGACCTCGAAGCTCACATCGTGCAGGACCGGCCGAGCCGGATCATAGCCAAAGGTGACATTGCGGAACTCCACCGTCGGCTCGAAGTCGGCCAGGGGCTGGGCGTCGGGCTTGTCGACAATGGTCACCGGCACATCCAGCACCTCGAAGATCCGGTGCCCGGCCGCCATGGCCCGCTGCATGATGGTGTACTGCATGGACAGCATGCGCACGGGATCGAAGAACCGCTGCACATAGAAGATGAAGGCGACCATGACGCCGACGTCCAGCCGCCCCCCCAGCACCGCATTGCCGCCGACCACGATGACGATGCCCATGGCCAGGCCGGTCAGCACGTCCACCGTCGGCACCATCACCTGGGTCATGGCCGCCGAGTTGTTCTGGGCGACCATGTTCTCCCGGGCCTTCTCCGAATAGAGCTCGAAGTTCATCGCCTCGCGGCGGCTCTCCTGGACGGTGCGGACCCCCTGGATGTTCTCGGCCAGGGCGCTGTTGGCGGTGGACGATGCGTCGCGGGCTTCCCGGAAGGTCTTCTTGGAGAAGGGCAGCCAGATGGCCCGGACCACGATCAGGGCCGGGATCACCGTGAGGGTCAGCAGGCCCAACTGCAGGTCCATGCTGAGCAGGGCGACCGTGATGCCGATCAGGAGCGCGATGTCGCCCACTGCGCCTGTGGTGCTCTCCAGGAACTCCTGCAGGGCGTTCACGTCCCCCTGCAGCCTGGCCATGATCCGGCCCACATGGGTCTTGTCCATGAAGGACAGGGAGACGTCCTGGAAGTGGCTGAACATGGAGCGGCGGACATCGAAGATGACCCGCTGGGCCAGCCGCGAACTCATCCACTGTTCGAGGAAGAAGGCGCCGGCGTTCAGGATCACCACGCCGACGAAGACGGCGATGATCATGTCCAGGCGCGCATTGTCGCCGCCGCCGACCGCGGCGTTCACCGCCTGGCCGATCATGTAGGGGATGGCGATGGCCGTGGCCGCCGAGATCAGCACGGCGATCTGCGCCCCGATCACGAACGCCTTGTGCGGCTTCAGATAGGGGATGAACCGCCCCAGGACCTTGGGGTTGATCGAGGCGAAGATCTCCTCGGCGTCGTCATTGCCCAGGGTGGCCCGGGGCCGGCGGGGCGTTTGCGAGGCGACATCATTGCCGCGGTCGAAGACGAAGTCGCTCATGCCCGCACCCCCTGGATCTGGTTGGCGACCGCTTCGGGGTCAATGGTCGGCTCCGGCGGCAGGTCTTCGGCCAGCCCCCCCTGATCGGCCCGGGTCTGCAGGGCGTAGAGGTCGGCATAGACGCCGCCGGCGGCCACCAGCGTCTGGTGGTCGCCGCGCTCCACCACCCGGCCCTCGTCCAGCACGATGATCTGGTCGGCGTGCATCAGCGAGGACAGGCGGTGGGCGATGATCACGGTCGCCTTGGCCTTGGTGGCGCTGGCCAGGGCGTCGCGGACCTTGCGCTCGGTGACCGCGTCGATGGCGGCGGTGGAGTCGTCGAAGATCATGACGCCAGGCCCGGGCACCACGCCCCGGGCGATGGACATCCGCTGGCGCTGGCCGCCCGACAAGGCCACGCCCCGCTCGCCCACCCGGGTGGTGTAGCCTATGGGCAGGCCGGCGATATAGTCGTGCAGTTGGGCGGTGCGGGCGGCGCCGACGATGCGATCCTCCTCGGCCCAGGGATCGGCATAGGCGACATTGTTGGTCACCGTGGTGTCGAACAGGAAGGCCTCCTGCTGCACCAGGCCGACATATTCCCGCAGGGAGGCCAGGCTGACCTCGCGGATGTCCTGGCCGTCGATGGTGATCCTGCCGCCGGTGACGTCATAGAAACGGGGAATCAGGTTGGCGATGGTCGACTTGCCGCTGCCCGGCGCGCCGACGACGCCCAGGGTCTGGCCCGGTCGGACCTCGAAACTGACATCGCTCAGCACCGGCCGGCCCACGTCATAGGCGAAGTCCACATGCTCGAAGCGCAGGACTCCTTGCGTCGGCGCCAGCGGCTGGGCGCCCGGCGCATCGGCGATCTCGGGCTCCAGGTCGAGGACCTCGAACACCCGCCCGCCCGATGAGGTGGCCCGGGCGGCCGAGGCGAAGATCATGGCGATCTGCCGGATCGGCGCCTGCAGCAGGGTCATATAGGCGAGGAACTCGGTAAGCCGGCCCACCGACATGGCGCCGGCGATCACCTGGTGGCCGCCGTACCAGAGCAGCAGGGCCATGGAGCCGTAATAGCTCAGCGTCATGGCGGTGATCGCCCGGAAGCGCAGGGTGATGCGCTTGAACGAATACTGCAGGGCGTTGTCGGCGGCGACGTCGAACTTGCCCATCTCGAAGGCCTTGGCCGAGAAGGCGCGCACCACCCGGATGCCCTGGAGATTTTCCTCCATGGTCAGGGTCAGCACCGACATCAGCTGCTGAACCCGCAGCCAGGTCACCCGCAGCATGATCCCCATCCGCGCCAGGACCCAGCTGGCGAACGGCACGAAGGCCAGGGCCAGGAAGGCCATTGTCACGTCGGTGGAGAACATCATGAAGGCCGAGACCGACAGCAGCATGACCAGCGTCAGGGTCTGCATCATGCCGCCCTGGATGAAGGCCCGCGTGCCCTCCAGGTCCAGCATCCCCCGGGTCACCAGGTCGCCGGAATGGATCTTGTCGTGGAAGCCGAAGGACAGGCGCTGAAGCTGCTGGAAGAAGGCCAGGCGCAGGTCATAGGCCACCTTCTGGCTGACCTTTTCGGCCACATAGCCCCCATAGCCGGTGAGCAGGCCGCGAAGGCTGGCGGCCCCCAGAACCAGCAGCGCCGTGGTGATCAGGGCGCGCTGGACGTCATCGACGCTGGCGTTCTCGCTGGCCAGCAGCAGATGGGCCTGGTCCACCGCCTGGCCGAAGAGCCGGGGCAGGGTCAGGCTGAACAGGGCCGCGCCAATGGAACAGCCGACGGCCAGGGCGACCAGGCCCGGATAGCGCAGGGCCAATCCCATGATTCTGCGCAGCACCCGGGGCATGGCCGAGACGTCAATCGACACAGAATCCGCCGCCGCATCCCTGGGGGAGGGGCGTGAATCACTCATCTGAAAATGTCCAATCTTGGTATGACGCCATCATGCGGCGCCACCAGGGGTCGCGCCACCATCTTTTGACGCGCCCGCCAAATAGTCCGCCCACGTGACATCCATCCCCACGCGGGCGACCAGACAGGACAGACAAGTTGGCGTCAGGCCGCCGAAGGGTGGGCCTGTGGCGTCAGGGTGACGGGATTTCGCGGCGCCCTGGGTCGGGCGCGAATCCGCTCGCCCTTCAGCCAGATCTTCAGGGCTTCCCAGTGGATGGCGCCCATGACGCCCAGGGTCATCCAGGGGTGGCCCAACCAGGCGGCCAGCAGGCGCCGGTCATCCAGCGGCTGGCGCTGACCGGCGAAGCTGGCCGAGAGCAGCGGCCCCTGGGCGTCGGCCACCTCGATGCTGACGGCCAGGCCAGCCGTCTCGCCCTGTCCCGGCGGACGGACCTTGAAGGCGTAGGTCAGGTCCATGTCCATGAAGGGCGAGACGAAGAACACCTTGTCGGCGCTCTGGCGCACGACCCCGCCCGACCCGTCCGCCGCCACCGGGATCAGATAGCTGTGCCGGTCGCCGAAGGTGTTGTTGACCTCATAGAGGATGGCGCTGAGCGCCCCGTCCGGCCGATGGCAGAAATAGACGCTGATGGGGTTGAAGACGCCGCCCAGCACCCGCGGCATGCAAAGCAGGCGCACCGCCCCGCCGCCCTCTAGGCCCGCCGTCGCCAGGTGTTGTTCCACCTGGATCTTGAGCGGCGTTTCCGAACCGTCCCCGTGGTCGCAGGTCTGGAAGCTCATCAGACCAGGGCCGTCGAAGCCGAACAGGCGAAGCCCCCGACCCAGCGCCGGCCCCTCATCCAGGTCCAGCAGCAGCATGAAGATGCGATAGCGCAGGGCGTGCGTCCGCGGCCGCGTCCGCCGATGGCTGACGAGGCCGGAATACAGCGCGCTGGCGCGCTCGCTCACGCGGCCGCCTCGGCCAGGGCGGCGGCGGCCGGAGGCGACAGGTGGATGCGGCCGGACTCGTCCTTCACCGACCAGGGCCGGCGGACGCCCCCCAGCTGCTCGGCGACGGCCAGGCCTGACTGCAGGCCGTCCTCATGGAACCCATGGCCGAAATAGGAGCCGCAGAACCAGGTCCGCTTCACCCCCTGCAGGCCCCAGAGTTCCTGCTGGGCGGCGATCGCCCCGCCATCGAACAGGGGGTGGTCATAGACATCGGTGCGGATCACCGCGTCGGGCGCGATCTCCCGGGTCGGATTGAGGGTGACGAACAGCTCGGGCCTGGCCGGCAGGCTCTGGAGCCGGTTCATCCAATAGGTGACACAGCCCTCCTGCGGGGCGTTGCGCCGGCCGATGTGGTTCCAGCTGGTCCAGGCCGCCCGGCGCCGCGGCATCAGGGCCGGGTCGGTGTGCAGCACCGCCAGGTTGCGGCTGTAGCGGAAGGCCGACAGAAGCCGCGTCTCCTCGGCCGTCGGATCCTCAAGCAGGGCCAGAGCCTGGTCCCCATGGGTGGCGATCACCACCTCGTCGAACCGCTCCACCTGGCCGCTGGCCAGGCGGATATCGACCCCGCCGGCCTCGCGGCGCACGCCGGTGACTCGGACGCCCGTGCGCACCTCGCCCTGAAAGGCCTGGGCGAGCTTCTCCACATAGGCCCGACTGCCGCCCTCCACCGTCCGCCAGAGGCCGCGGCCGAACACCTGCATCATGCCGTGGTTCTGGAAGAAGCGGATCAAGGCCGCGGCCGGATAGTCGCGGATGGCCGCCAGGGGCGTCGACCAGATGGCCGCAGCCTGGGGCAGCAGGTGATCGTCGCGGAAGGCCTGGCAGTAGCCCTTCTGCTTCAGATAGTCGTCCAGGCTGGTCAGCGGCGAGTCCAGCTCGGCCAGGTCCTTGGGTCCGTTGCGGTAGAAGCGGGTGACATCCCGGAGCATGCCCCAGTAGCGGGCGCTGAAGAAGTTGCGCTTCTGGGCGAACAGCGAGCCCGACGAATATTCGAACGCCCCGTCGTCCAGGGAGACGCTGAGCGCCATGTCGGCGTCGATGCTGGGGGTCTCCAGGTGCTTCAGCAGGGCGGTGAAGTTGGGATAGTTGTCCTCGTTGAAGACGATGAAGCCCGTATCCACCGGAATGACCCCGTCGGGCCCGCCGGGAGCCTCCACCGTATGGGCGTGGCCGCCGAGGCGGCCATCGCCTTCGAACAGGGTCACCTCGTGGCGAGCGCTCAGGAGCCAGGCGGCGGAGAGTCCGGCGACACCGCCGCCGACAACCGCGATCCGCAACGGCCTGGAAGTGCTCTCTACGCCCACGGGCATTCCCATCTCTTGGCGGCGACGCCACAGCGGGTCCCGGCGAGACACGATACGACGCGAGCACCGCGGCGGATGCAGCCAAGGTGACGCATCCGAACCTCCGCCTTGCGCGTATCCATGGGTGATCTGGCCCCGGCTCTGTTGATCCCCCGGCCGCCACGCCCCAGCGAGGACCGCCCCCATGAGTTTCATCAGTTCGACCGTCCAGGCCTTCGAGGGCGCGCCCATCCCCGATGTCATGCGGCGCGTGGCGATCGAACTGCTGGTGGCCAACGCCCGTCGGCGCCTGGGCGCTGCAGGGCGAGACGCTGAAACCGCCTTCGCCCTGGAGATGGCCCAGAGGCCCATCGCCGAGCACGCCGCCGCGGCCAATGACCAGCACTACGAACTGCCGGCCGCCTTCTTCGAGAAGGTGCTGGGGCCGCAGCTGAAATACTCCTCCTGCCTCTATGGCCCCGGCGTCGAGGATCTGGCGGCGGCCGAGGAAAATGCCCTGTCCGAAACCGCCGATCATGCGGGTCTGGCGGACGGCCAGGAGATCCTGGAGCTGGGCTGCGGCTGGGGCTCCCTCACCCTGTGGATGGCGCGGGCCCTTCCGAACGCCAGGATCACAGCGGTGTCCAATTCGGCCAGCCAGGGGGACTTCATCCGCAGCCGGGCCGGCGCCCTTGGGCTGACCAATGTCACGGTGGTGACCGCAGACATGAACGTCTTCGAGGCGGCCGGCCGCTTCGACCGCGTAGTCTCGGTGGAGATGTTCGAGCACATGGCCAACTGGCGCGCCCTGCTCACGCGGGTGCGCGGCTGGCTGAAGCCCGAGGGGCGGGCCTTCATCCACGTCTTCACCCATCGCACCACGCCCTATCGGTTCGATGTGGAGGACGAGGCCGACTGGATCGCCCAGCACTTCTTCTCCGGCGGGGTGATGCCCAGCCACGGCCTGATGGCCCAGTTTCCCGACCTGTTCGAGGTCGAGGCCGACTGGCGCTGGTCGGGCCGCAACTATGAGCGCACCGCCCTCCATTGGCTGGAGAATTTCGACCGCCATGACGCCGCCCTGCGCGAGGTGCTGGCCGAGGTCTATGGGGACGCGAGCCCCCTTTGGCGCCGCCGCTGGCGGCTGTTCTTCCTGGCCACGGCCGGCCTGTTCGGTCACCGGGACGGGCAGGAGTGGGGCGTCAGCCACTATCGTCTGAAACCGTCGGCCTGAAGGACTCGACCATGCTGAAATATGTCATCGGCTATCTGGGCGCGGGCCTGGCCTTCGCCCTCATCGACGCGGTCTGGCTGACCACGGCGGGGCCCAAGCTCTATCGGCCGACCCTGAACGCGGTGCTGGCCGACCAGTTTTCCCTGCCCCCGGCCATCGCCTTCTATCTGATCTATATCGCCGGCATCATGATCCTGGCGGTCAGTCCGGCGGTGCGCGAGGGCGTCTGGACCCAGGCGCTGACTACCGGCGCCATCCTCGGCTTCCTCTGCTACGCCACCTATGACCTGACCAACCAGGCGACGCTGAAGGTCTGGGCGACCCACATCACCTTGGCCGACATCGCCTGGGGCACGGTGCTGACCGGCGCCTCGGCCACCGCCGGCTACTTCGTCACCCGTTGGGCCGAGCGCACCTTCTAGGCCGCCGATCCCCTCCCATCGCCAGCCCCATCCGACCTCTGTTCGGATTTGGCGGGCGTTGTCGTTGCGGAATTCCGCTGTCATTGTGAGCGCCGATGACGGTTCGGCGGGCGGGCAGGCATATTGCGTCTGCGCCCCTCCGATGAACGGCCGTCCGCAACGATAATCAGATGCGACCTGCGTCCCGAAGCCTCGGACAGCAGGCGCCGGGAGGAATTTGATGGAAGATTTGAAAGAGCGCCTTGGCCTGGAAGATCGCCTGGATCAGGCCGCAGTCAACGGCATGACCATGGCCGTCTGGGCCGATGTCCAGCCCGACAAGGCCGCGGTCATCGACGCCTATGGCAAGTCGCGGACCTTCGCCGAGGTCAACGCCAACGCCAACCGGCTGGCCCGCCTCTTCCGTCAGCATGGGGTTCAGCCCGGCGACAGCCTGGCCCTGGTCTGCTCGAACCGGGCGGAATTCATCGAGGTCCTGGCCGCCACCATGCGCGCCGGCGTGCGCATCACCCCGGTCAACTGGCACCTGAACGCCGACGAAATCGCCTACATCATCAATGACTGCGAGGCCAAGGTGCTGGTCGGCGACGTCCGCGTCGCCGTGATCGGCGAGGCCGCCACCCACTGCCCGCACCTGACGCTGAAGCTGTCGGTGGGCGGTGAGATCGACGGCTTTGTGGATTATGACACCGCGCTCTCGCCCCTGGACGGCTCCGACATCTCTGACCCCGTCCTGGGCAACCAGATGATGTACACCTCGGGCACCACCGGGCGGCCCAAGGGCGTGTTCCGCCCCGTCGCCGCGGTCACGCCGGCCAGCATCCTGGCCGGCCGCGGCTATGACGACACCTCGATCCAGCTCTGCGCCGGCCCCGCCTACCACGCCGCGCCGCTGGCCTTCGATGTCCGGGCCGCCATGGGCACCGGCTCGACCCTGATCTTCATGGACAAGTGGGACTCAGAGCAGATCCTGCGCACCATCAGCGAAGAGAAGGTCACCCATCTGCACATGGTGCCGATCATGTTCCAGCGCCTGCTGGACCTGCCGGCCGAGGTGAAGGCCAAATATTCCGTCGATCACGTCCGCTATATCGTCCACGGCGCAGCGCCCTGCCCGCCCGAGGTCAAGCAGGCGATGATCGAATGGTTCGGCCCGGTGCTCAGCGAGTACTATGCGGGCTCCGAAGGGGGCGCGGGCTTCGCCATCAGTTCCGAGGAATGGCTGAAGAAGCCCGGCAGCGTCGGCAAGCGTCCGGCCATGCTGCAGGTCCGCATCATCGACGAACAGGGCAATGACTGCCCCAACGGCGTGCCCGGCACCATCTACCACCAGCTGCCCCCCGGCGGCGGCTTCCAGTACTACAAGGACGAAGCCAAGACCCAGGCCTCCCGGGTCGGTGAGTTCTTCACCATGGGCGACGTCGGCTATTTCGATGAGGACGACTATCTGTTCCTCACCGGCCGCAGCGCCGAGACCATCATCTCCGGCGGCGTGAACATCTATCCGCAGGAAATCGACAACGAGCTGATCAAGCATCCGGCCGTGGCCGACTCCTCCACCGTGGGCATCCCCCACGCCGAATGGGGCGAGCAGGTGAAGGCGGTGATCATGCTCAATGAGGGCTATGAGCCCAGCGACGAACTGGCCCACGAAATCCTCGACTTCGCCCGCAAGGCCCTGCCCGGCTTCAAGGTCCCCCGCAGCCTGGACTTCGTCACCGAGCTGCCGCGCAGCGAGGCCGGCAAGATCCAGCGCAACAAGGTCCGCGCCCCCTATTGGGAAGGCCGCGCCCGGCAGATCTGATCGCAGCGCCGCGCCGGGACCCGTTCCGGCGCGGCGAAATCTTGCGAAAACATCCGTGTTTGGCGTGACCTCCGGGACCGTGGCATGTACCGCCGCCCTCTAGATCCGCGAGTTTCCGCCATGCCGATTCCGTTCATCGACCTGCAGGCCCAGCGCCAGCGCCTCGGCGAGCCCCTGGAGGCGGCCATCCTCGAGGTGGTGCGCTCCGGCGCCTATGTCATGGGTCCGCAGGTGGCCGCCTTCGAGGCCGCGCTCGCCGAATTTGGCCAGGCGCCGCACGTGCTGTCCTGCGGCTCGGGGACGGAAGCCCTGATGCTGCCGCTGATGGCCTGGGGGATCGGACCCGGCGACGCGGTCTTCTGCCCGTCCTTCACCTTTGCGGCCACCGCCGAGGTCGTGCCCCTGGTGGGCGCCTCGCCGGTCTTCGTCGACATCCTGCCCGACACCTACAATATGGACGCCGTCCACCTGGACGCCGCCATCGCCGCGGTGAAGGCCGAAGGCAGGCTGACGCCCAGGGCGGTGATCGCCGTGGACCTGTTTGGCCAGCCCGCCGACTATCCCGCGATCAGCGCGGTCTGCCGCAGGCACGGGCTGAAGCTGATCGCCGATTCCGCCCAAGGCTTCGGCTGCACCCTGGACGGCCATCACCCCCTGCACTGGGCCGATGTGGCCACCACCAGCTTCTTCCCGGCCAAGCCGCTGGGCTGTTATGGCGACGGCGGGGCGGTGCTGAGCAAAGAAGCGCGCCTGCACGACCTGCTGGTCTCCCTGCGGGTGCACGGCCAGGCGGTGAAGTCCGACCTCGAGGGCCGCACCTTCGACCACGATCCCAAGTACCTGAACATGCGGATCGGCATGAACGCCCGGATGGACACGATCCAGGCCGCGGTCCTCTTGCAGAAGCTGTCGATCTTCGCCGACGAGATCGCCGCCCGGAACCGGGTGGCCGATCGCTACGCCCAGGGGCTGGGCGACGTGGTCCGGACGCCTGACGTGATCGCCGGCGGCGTCTCGGTCTGGGCCCAGTACACCATCGAAACCGACGACCGCGACGGCCTGGCCGGACACCTGAGGGCCGCCGAAATCCCCACCGCGGTCTATTATCCGATCCCGATCCACAAACAGGGGGTCTATTCGGGCTATCCTGTGGGGCCGGGGGGCCTGCCGGCGACCATGGCCGCGGCCGAGCGGGTCATCAGCCTGCCCATGCACCCCTATCTGGAGGCCGACGTGCAGGATCAGATCATCGCCGCCATCCGCGCCTTCGCCGGTCGCAACGCATGAGCGGACCTGCCCTGGACGGGGATCGTCCGACGCCGGATCAGATGGCCGCGGCGTTCGAGGCCCGCGCGGAATCCCGCGACCTGGTCATCGGCGTCATCGGCCTGGGCTATGTGGGCCTGCCGCTCGCCGAAGGCTTCATCGGCAAGGGTTTCCGCGTCCTGGCCTATGACCCGGACGCCGCCAAGATCGCCGCCCTGAGCAGCGGCCACTCCTACATCAAGCACATCTCCGACGCCCGGGTCGCGGCCATGGGGGCCACCGGCCGGCTGGAGGCCACCACAGACGAGGCGCGCCTGGCCGCCGCCGACGCCCTGCTGATGTGCGTGCCGACGCCGCTGAACGTGCATCGGGAGCCGGACCTCTCCTATGTGGCCGACTGCGCCAAGACCATTTCGCGGCATCTGCGCCGGGGTCAGCTGGTGGTTCTGGAATCCACCACCTATCCCGGCACCAGCGAGGAGTTGATCCGGCCCATCCTGGAGGCGGCCACCGGCCTGAAATCGGGCGTCGACTTCGCCATCGCCTACAGCCCCGAGCGCGAGGACCCCGGCAATCTCGACTTCGGGGCCACCACCATCCCCAAGGTGGTTGGGGCCGACACCCAGGCCGAGCGGCGGATGGCTATCGCGGTCTATTCGCCGCTCACCCAGGTGGTGCCGGTCAGCGACCTGAAGACGGCCGAGGCGGTGAAGCTGACCGAGAACATCTTCCGGCTGGTCAATATCGCCCTGGTCAACGAGCTCAAGGTGGTCTTCGAGAGCATGGACATCGACATCTGGGAGGTGATCGATGCGGCCAAGACCAAGCCCTTCGGCTACATGCCCTTCTATCCGGGGCCGGGCCTGGGCGGGCACTGCATCGCCATCGACCCCTTCTACCTGACCTGGAAGGCCCGCGCCCACGGCGAGGCCACCCGTTTCATCGAGCTGGCCGGCGACGTGGTCGCCGCCCTCCCCCGGCGGGTGGTGGAGGCGGTGGCCGAGTCCCTGTCCAGCCGCGAAGGCAAGGCGGTCAAGGGCGCCCGCATCCTGGTGGTCGGCCTGGCCTACAAGAAGAATGTCGACGACATGCGCGAGAGCCCCTCGCTGCACGTGATCCGCCTGCTGCGCGAGCGCGGCGCCCTGGTCGACTATTATGACCCGCACATCCCGATTGTTCATGACCATGGCGAGCATCCGGAAGTGGCCGGCATGAGCTCCATCGCCTGGGACCTCGCCGCCATCGGCGCCTATGACTGCGCGGTCATCTGCACCGACCACGACGCGGTGGACTACGCCGCCCTGACGACGGCGGTCCCCCTGGTGGTGGACACCCGCAACGCCGTCGGCCGCCTGGCCCCCGACTTCGTGGATCAGATCCGCAAGGCCTGAGGACAAAGCCGCCCACGCTCGTCACCCTCGGGCGCGACCCGAGGGCCTATGAACACAGAGCCAGTCCCGTATTCATGGATGGTCGGGTCAAGCCCGACCAAGACGGTGAAGCCCCTACTTGAACCAGCAGAGCTGCTCGGTGGTGGCCAGCAGGACGCCGTCCCGGGACCAGAGCGCCCCGTGCTGGTCGAAGAAGCCGCTTTCGAACCGGCGGCCCTTGGCTTCGCCCAGGATGAAGTCGCCGCCCACCGCTTCCAGCTCCGCCGGCGTGGCGTGGAAATAGACGCTCATGCTCACCGTCGAGGCCGGCCGCCGCTCGGCGCTGCGGTAGAAGATCCGCGGGGCGAAGACGTCGGCCAGACCCGCCAGCAGCACATAGTCCAGCGGTCTCGCCTGGTGGTCGCGCATCCAGTTGCGGGTCAGGCTGTCGGGGTTTTCCTGCAGCGGCGCCGAGCCCTGGACCGGCCGCTGCTCGAACATGGCGGTGAAGAAGCCCGGACGGGTTGGGACGCTCTCGATATCTTCGGGACGCTTTACGCCCTCGGGAAAGCTCGCCTCGTGGGTCGAAAAGGTCTCCCGCCGCTGGCCGAGGGTCACCATGGCCATGGCCACCGGGGCGCCGTTCTGGATGAGCTCAGAGGTCCAGAACTCCACAGACTTGCCCTGGCGGGCCGGCCGCGTGGAGAGCTGCAGCGGACTGTCGTCCAGGCCGCCCATCAGATTGACGGTCAGGCCCACCGGCGTGCCGCCATGGTCGCTCTCGGCCAGGACGGCCTTCAGCAGCAGGGCGGCGGTCCAGCCGCCCCAGGGGCCGATCATGTTCCAGTAGCGCTTGTCGATCCGGGAGTCCCACAGGCGGGGACCGGCCGGGCTCAACGGCAGGGCTTCGTCGAAGTCGTGCAGGCGCACGGGCGCGGCGGCGTCCATGGGAAATCCCTCAAAAAATGGCAGGCGCGGCGGGGAGGCCGCGATCAATAAGCCTGCTTCTAGAAAGGGCGCCCTAGGGGAAGGCAAAACGAATGAGAGCGCAGCCAAGGACTGCGCTCTCTCCGTCAGGATGAGGCCGGAACTCCCCCAAGCCCGGCTACGTCACAGCAAGGGATGCGACGCTCCTAACAGCCTTTTTCCCGGTAGAGGCCCAGCAGGTGGTTCATGCGCTGCTGCTGGGGCGAAACGGTCGGGGCGGCGACCTCGCCGCCGGCCGCCACCGCCTGACCGACGGCCTCGGAGCTGGAATCGGCCACCGCGCTCAAGGCCTGGGCGGCGAAGGGGCTGAAGGCCCCGCCCACCATGCCGCGGGCCAGCCCATAGCGAGCCGCGCCGCCCAGGACGCCGCTGGCCAGGCCGCCGGCCATGCCCCGGCCCTGCTTGGCGCGCTGGGCCTGCTTGGCGGCTTCCGCCTGCTCGGCCATCAGCTGGGCGTTCAGCGCGTTGGCTTCGGCGCCGACCCGCTCGCAGCTCATGGCCCGGTCGCCGGGACGCAGCACCTGATAGACGCCGGGGTCGATCATCGGCGCGGCGGGCGGCAGGCTCTCGGCCGGCGCCGGCGGCAGGGCGGTGACGTCAGGGGTCTGGGCGACCGCGGCGCCGGCGGCCAGCGCCAGGGCGGCCGTGGCGCAGATCAAGCGCTTCATGGTTTTGGTCTCCATAGGACGGAAGATGGCGGGGAGGATCATTGGCCGCGCGCCTTGCGGATCTCGGCCACCAGGGCGGTATTGAAACCCTGGATGGCGGCGCGGCTGAGGGCGGCGTAGCGCTTGGGCGAAACCTCGGCGTCGTAGACGAGGCTCTGGCGGTAGATCGAGCCGAAGCCGACGCTGACCAGGGCGTTGTGGGTGGCGACGGAGTCCGATCGGTCGGCGGTCTGGGCCAGGATGCCGAAGGGCTGCGGGGTGAAGGCGCCCTTGGTGGTGAACCAGCCGGGCATGGCGCCGCCGCTGTCGTTCCCCCAGACGAAGTCCACCCGCGACGTGGGATTGATCCCGAACCGCAGTTCGGCATCCACCGAGGCCGAGCCGCTGTAGGTGCGCCGGCCCGTGCTCTCCATGTCGATATAGTCGAGCAGCAGCCGCGGCGAGATGATGATGGCGTCCAGATCGCGGCTGGCCCGGCCGAACCGCATGAGGGCGCCGGAGGCCGCCACCGCCCCCATGCCCGTCTCAAAGGCGTGGCCCTTGATGGGCGGCAGCCCCGTCGGGCCATAGACGACCCAGGCCTTGGTGGCCCGACCGTCGATGATCCCCTGCCCGCCGAAACGGGCGCTGTAGCGGGCCAGGCCCTGCATCTGCTCGGACGCCAGCTGGGCGACCGGGTCGACCACCTGGAAGCCGGCGGCCTCAAGCTGGCGCACCAGGTCGGCATAGGCCTCGTCGGCCAGGTCGCGGGCCATCTCATCGGTGAGGCCCACCAGACGGGTGGCGATCTGGGTCCGCCGCTGGCTGGGGTCGAGGCCGGCTCCGCCACCGAAGGCGCTGGCGCTGGCGCCCTGGACGAAGGCCAGGGTGTAGCCCGGGATGGCGATCTTCGACCGGTTGGCGAGGAACCGGGTGGAATGGCCCTGCAGCGCCACCGGCAGGGGCGGCGCATGGGTCGGCATCATGTCCAGCTGCGCGAGGCTCACCCGACCGCCGGCCTCGGCGCCCACATAGAAGCGCCCCACCGCGCCGCTGACCGAGGTCGAGCCGGTGCGCCCCGACGAGGCGTCCTGGGCCGGCGGCGCGCCTGCCGGCGGGGTGTAGAGGGCGCCGAAGGGATCGGACTGGCTCGCAGCCGGACCGCTGAAGGCCAGGGTCAACAGGCTGGCGCAACCCAGGACGCTAAGGCCCTGGCGGCGACGGCGGATGGTGAGGCGCATGGGGGAATGGCCTTGGCGAAAACAGACGGAGGCGTGTCGTCCCCTTCCTGCGGCCTGCGACGGGACCGCCGCATGATCCAAACGGACTAGGCTGGCCGACTTCGGCGCGCCGGGCGCCTTGCGATCATCGCCCCGGCATGGGAAGGCTTGGCGTCAAACGTTTGTTTTAAGTCATTAGGGAGACGGCCCATGAAGGCTGCGGTCTATTACGAGAACGGCGGTCCTGAAGTCCTCAAATACGAGGAAATTCCGGACCCGACCTGCCACCCCAAGGGGGTGATCATCCGCGTCGAAGCCATCGCCATCGAGGGCGGCGACACCTTGAATCGCTGGCGCGGCCCGCTGATGACCAACCCGCATGTGGTCGGCTATCAGGCGGCCGGCGAAATCATCGAGATCGGCTCGGAAGTCACCAATGTCCGGGTCGGCCAGAAGGTCGCCACGGTGAACAACTGGGGCAGCCATGCCGAGCTGCGCTCGGTTCCGGCGCGCAACTGCTGGCCTGTTCCCGACGGCTTCGACCTGCGCAAGGCCGCGGCCATTCCGGTGACCTTCGGCACGGCCCATGACTGCCTGTTCGAGTTCGGCCGCATGAAGAAGGGCGAAACCGTCCTGGTCCAGGCCGGCGCGTCGGGCGTCGGCGTGGCAGCCATCCAGCTGGCCAAGCGGGCCGGGGCCGGCCTGATCCTGGCTACCGCCTCGTCCGACGAGCGGCTGGAGAAGCTCAAGCGCCTCGGCCTCGATCACGGCATCAACTACACCCGCGACGACGTGGTGAAGGAGGTCAAGCGCCTGACCGACAACAAGGGCGTCGACGTGGTGGTCGATTCCGTCGGCGGCTCGACCCTGCAGGGCTCGATCAATTCGCTGGCCTATCGCGGCCGGGTCTCCATGGTCGGCGCGGCCGGGCGCGAGCCCATGGTGGTCGATGTCGGCACCATGATGGGCGGCAACCGGGCGCTGTCGGGCGTCTTCCTGGGCGCCGAGATCGGCACCGACCGGGTGCATGACAACATCCAGCAACTGATCGAAGACGCCGCCAAGGGCGAGCTGGAAGTGATCATCGACAAGGAATTCCCCCTGTCGGACGCCGCCGGGGCGCATGCCTATATCGAGAGCCGCCAGGCTGTCGGCCGGGTGGTGCTGGTCCCCTGATCGCCCCATGATCGGACGGCGCGGGCGCAGGCCTGCGCCGTCCGCAATCCTTTTCCTATACCGGGAGGCCGCCATGCCCCGCGCCGCCGTCAACGGCATCGAGATCGAGTACGAGACCTTCGGCCCGGATGACGCCCCGCCCGTGCTGCTGATCAACGGCCTGGGGTCGCAGATGACCCGCTGGCCCGTCGCCTTCTGCGAGAAGCTGGTCGCCCGGGGCTATCGCGCCATCCGCTTCGACAACCGCGATGTGGGCCGCTCCACCTGGTTCCAGTCCGGCGACCGCTACACCCTGTCGGACATGGCCGCCGACGCCTCAGGCCTGCTGGACTGCCTGAAGATCGACAAGGCCCATGTGGCTGGCGTCTCCATGGGCGGCATGATCGCCCAGACCGTGGCCATCGAGCATCCGGGCCGCGTGCGCTCGCTCACCTCGATCATGTCGGCCACCGGCGCGCCGGGAACCATGGACTCCACCCCGGAAGCCGCCGCCGTGCTCACCCAGGTGGCGCCAGATCCCACCGTGGACGAAGAGGCCTTCGTCGCCCACGGCATGAGGAACGCCCGCATCATCGGCAGCCCGGCCTATCCGTGGACCGACGAGGCCCTGCGCGAGCGTGTGCTGTCGGAAATGCGCCGCGCCTTCAATCCCAAGGGCGTGCAACGCCAGCGCGGCGCCATCGGGGCCAGTGGCGATCGCACGGAGAAGCTCTCCAAGCTCGACGTGCCCACCGTCGTCCTGCACGGCGAGGTCGATCCGCTGATCCCCAAGGCCGGCGGCGAGGCCACGGCCAAGGCGATCCCCGGCGCGGAGTTGCGCATCATTCCGGGCATGGGCCACGACCTGCCCGAAGCCCTCTACGACACAATTATCGACGCCATCGTCGCCGCCGCCGAACGGGCGCGCTGACGCCTTTATCGCAGGAGAACTACATGGGACGTCTCGAGGGCTTTTCGGCCGTGGTCACCGGCGCGGCCAGCGGCATCGGCCGCGCCAGCGCCAGCCTGTTCGCCAAGGAGGGCGCCCGGGTGGTCTGCGTCGACCGCGCCGAGGCCGTGGAAGAGACCGCCGCGTCCATCCAGGCCCACGGGGGCCAGGCGATCGCCATGACCGGCGACGCCGGGGATGAGGCCTTCGTCCAGTCCTACATCCAGCGCGCGGTGGACGAATTCGGCGGCCTGGACGCCGTCTACGCCAATGCCGGGATCACCGGCGGCCCCACCCCCTTCTTCGAGCTGACGCCGGAGATCTGGACCGAGGTGCTGCGGATCAACCTGATCGGCCCGTTCCTGGCCATCAAGCACGCCAGCAAGGTGATGATCCCCAAGGGCAAGGGCTCCATCGTCTGCACGGCTTCCGTGGCCGGCATCCGCTCTGGCGCTGGGCCGGCCTCCTATTCGGCCTCCAAGGCCGGGGTCATCAACCTGGCCACCACGGCGGCCAACGAGCTCTATGGCACGGGCGTGCGGGTCAACGCCGTCTGCCCGGGCCTGATCGAGACCGGCATGACCCAGAGCGTCTTCGACTATGCCCGATCCCGCGGCAGCGAGGACAGGATCGGCCAGCTCAATCCGCTGAAGCGCGCCGGCGTCCCCGACGAGATCGCCCACATGGCCCTGTTCCTGGCCAGCGACGAGGCCTCCTATGTCAACGGCCAGGCCATCGCCGTGGACGGCGGTCTCTCGTCCTCACATCCCGTGGGCAAGCGCGGCGGCCCCCGATAGGCGCAACCTTCGAAGGGGCGCAGGGTTTTGCCTTGCGCCCCGGCGGGCGCTAGAAGCGGCGCTCACACGCTGCAGACCAGACGAAGACCTCCAGGACCCATGGCCGGACATTCAAAGTTCAAGAACATCATGCACCGCAAGGGCCGCGCCGATGCGGTGCGGTCCAAGCTGTTCTCCAAACTCAGCCGCGAGATCACGGTGGCCGCCAAGTCGGGCATGCCTGACCCGGCGATGAATTCCCGCCTGCGCCTGGCGGTGGCCAACGCCAAGGCCGAGTCCATGCCCAAGGACAATATCGACCGGGCGATCAAGAAGGCCTCAGGCGCCGACGCCGAGGCCTATGAAGAAATCCGCTATGAGGGCTTCGGCCCGGGCGGGGTCGGCCTGATCATCGAGGCCCTGACCGACAACAGAAACCGTGCGGCGGCCAATGTGCGGGCCATCTTCGCCAAGAACGGCGGCAATCTGGGGGAGACCGGCGCGGTGTCCTTCATGTTCGACCGGGTCGGCCAGATCGTCTATCCGGCCAGCGTCGGCACCGAAGACAAGGTGATGGAAGCCGCCATCGAGGCCGGCGCCGAGGACGTGGAATCCGACGAGGACACCCACACCATCTACACCGCTTTTGAAGGCCTGTCCGAGGTCGCCCAGACCCTGGAAGCCTCGCTCGGCGAGCCCAAGTCCACCACCATCGCCTGGCGCCCCAAGACCCTGACGCCCGTTGAGGGCGAGCCCGTCGCCACCCTGATGAAGCTGATCGACGCCCTGGAAGACGATGACGACGTCCAGAACGTCTATGGCAATTACGACATCTCCGACGAGGACCTGGAGACCTACGCCGGCTGAGCGCCCGTGAAGCTCCCGCGCGCCTCGCGCGTTGGAGGTCCATGGAGTGGTTCGCCGCCTATGTGCTGCCCGTTGCGGGCGCCGTCATCGCCGGCGGGCTGATCGGGTTCGAGCGGGAGTACCGCGGCCGGCCGGCCGGCTTCCGCACCCACATCCTGGTCAGCCTGGCCTCGGCCCTGCTCATGCTGGCCGCCGTCCACCAGGTCGAGTGGATGGGCGATGTCTCGGCCGAGATCATCCGCATCGATCCGGTGCGCATGGCCCACGGCATCCTGACCGGGATCGGCTTTCTCTGCGGCGGCGTGATCTTCCGCCATGGCCTCAGTGTGCACGGCCTGACGACGGCGGCCTCCCTCTGGATCACCTCGGCGCTCGGCACCCTCTATGGCGTCGGCTTCTACGGCCTGGCGATCGGCGGCACGGCAGTGACGGTGCTGGTCCTGGGGGTCCTGCGGTGGGCCGACCGGCACATGCCCCAGCTCAATATCATCGACGTCCGGGTCTGTTACCGTCGCGCCGAAGCCCTGGACGAAAGCGCCTTTCGCGAGCTGATGGGCGAGTTCGGCCTGCACGCCGGCGCCATCAGCCAACGGCTCTGGGCCGGCGCCGGGGACCGGCTGGGCCGGGTGGAATACAGCGCCACCCTGCACGGCAGCGGCCAGCTCAAGGTGGAGCGCCTGGCCAGGCGTCTGCGCGATGATCCCCTGGTGGTGGAGTACAGGCTTGCGCCCCGAAAGGACTGAGCCAGGCGACAGGGCCATGCCTGCGGTGCTAGAAGCCGCGCCCTCATGACCTTGCGAATCTGGATCGAAACCAATCATCAGGCCCCCTACCGCACCGGCGGCTGGGCCTGGCTCCGTCAGACCGGCAAGGCCGTTTCCGGCGCCGCCGGCGGCGACCGGGACCTGGACGCCGAAGGCTTCTGCATCCGCGCCCTGCAGGCGGCGCTGATCGATCTGCCGGCCGACGAGGGGGTCGCCCTGCACCTCTCCGACCCCCTGCTGATCGACGGCGTGCGCACCATGTCGGCGAGGCGGGCGGCCGGCTGGCTGGATGAGGCCGGCGCGCCCGATCCGGAAGCCAAAGGCTGGGAAGGGGTGGCCCAGGCCCTGGCCGGGCGGACCCTCAGCCTGGTCCGCACCCAGCCCACCGACCCCCACACGCCGGCCGGCTTTGCGGCCGCCTGGGCCGAGCTCGCCCGGGACAAGGCCAAGACCAAGGGGACGTTCAAGAACCCGATCCCCCGCCCGAACCTGACCAAGGTCCGCGGCCTCTAGGCAAGCGTAAACGCCGCCTTAACCCCGTGGCGGGCTAATCGGCCGGTAGGAACAATCCCCGAACACGCCTATAGAGTCGCCCATGGCCGCCGTGCGAATCCTTGGACTGGACCCCGGCCTCCGCCGCACCGGCTGGGGGGTGATCACCATCGAGGGCGCACGTCTGACCCACGTGGCCCATGGGGTCATTGCGCCCAAGGACTCCCTGCCCTTTTCCGAGCGCCTCCTGGTTCTGTTCGAGGCCATCAGCGCCATCGTCGCCGAGCACGGGCCCGACGAGGCCGCGGTGGAGGAGACCTTCATGAACAACAACGCCGCCTCCGCCCTGAAGCTGGGCCACGCCCGGGCCATGGCCCTGGTGGCGCCGGCCCGCGCCGGTCTGCCGGTGGCCGAATACGCCGCCACCGTGGTCAAGAAGGCGGTGGTGGGCACCGGTGGCGCCGACAAGGACCAGGTCGCCTTCATGATCGCCCGGCTGCTGCCGGCCGCCGGCGGCGTCACCGCCGACGCCGCCGACGCCCTGGCCGTGGCCATCGCCCACGCGCATGCCCGCACAGCCCGCAGCCTTGCGGCGCGGATACCGTCGAGGAAGGTGGCGTGATGATCGGCCGGCTGCGGGGAACGGTCGCCGAGATCGGCGAGGAGGACGCCCTGATCGATGTCCTGGGCGTCGGCTATGTGGTCCGCTGCGGCGCCCGCACCCTGGCCCGGCTGCCGCCGGTGGGCGAGGAGGCGGTGCTGCACATCGAGACCCAGTGGAGCGAGCAGGCGGGCATGCGCCTCTATGGCTTCCTCACCCGGGACGAGCGCCGCACCTTCCTGATCCTCAAGGAGATCCAGGGGGTGGGCCCCAAGGCCGCGCTCGCGGTGCTGGACGTGCTGCCGCCGGCCGAGCTGGCCGCCGCCGCCGGGCGTCAGGACAAGGCGGCCATCGCCCGCGCCCAAGGGGTGGGGCCCAAGCTCGCCCTGCGCATCGCCACCGAGCTGAAGGACAAGCCGCTGACCGACCTGCCGATCAGCGCCTTTGCGCCCGGCGCCGGGGCGGCTGAACCGTCCGTGACGCCTTCAGCCTCCGGCGAAGCGGTCGCGGCCATGATGGGCTTGGGCGTCGCCGAGCCCCAGGCCCGCCGACTGGTCGAGGCCGCGGCCGCGCGCCTGGGCGAAGAGGCGCAGGCGCCCGCCCTGATCAAGGCGGCCCTGCAGGAGCTCGGCCGGTGAGTCGGCTGGTCAGCGGCGAGGCGGCCCCAGCCGAGGGGACCGACCGGGCCTATCGCCCCCAGACGCTCGCGGAATTCGTCGGCCAGGAGCAGTCCAAGGCCAATCTGCGGATCTTCATCCAGGCCGCCCGCGACCGCGGCGACACCCTCGACCACGTCCTGCTGTTCGGGCCGCCGGGGCTGGGCAAGACGACGCTGGCCCAGATCATCGCCCGGGAGATGGGGGTGAACTTCCGCGCCACCTCCGGCCCGGTCCTGGCCAAGGCCGGGGACCTGGCCGCCATCCTGACCAATCTGGAGGCCGGCGACGTCCTCTTCATTGACGAGATCCACCGCCTGGCGGCCAATGTGGAGGAGATCCTCTATCCCGCCATGGAGGACCATGTGCTGGACCTGATCATAGGCGAGGGCCCCTCGGCCCGGTCGATCCGCATCGATCTGTCGCCCTTCACCCTGGTGGCCGCCACCACGCGGGCGGGCCTGTTGGCCACGCCGCTGCGCGACCGGTTCGGCATCCCCGTCCGCCTGGAATTCTACACCCCGGCCGAGCTCATCAAGGTCCTGGCCCATGCGGCGGGCAAGATGGGGGTGAGCCTGACCAAGGACGGCGCCGCCGAGATCGCCGCCCGCGCCCGGGGCACGCCGCGGGTGGCCGGCCGGCTGCTGCGCCGGGTGCGGGACTTCGCCGCCGCAGAGGGCGCCGCCGAGATCGACCGTGGCGCCGCCGGCCGGGGCCTGGCGCGTCTCGAGGTGGATGAGGTGGGTCTGGACTCCCTCGACCGCCGCTATCTGCGCGCCCTGATCGACAACTATGGCGGCGGGCCGGCCGGGGTCGAAACCCTGGCCTACGCCATCGCCGAGGCCCGCGACGCCGTCGAGGACGTGATCGAACCGTATCTGATGCAGCAAGGCTTCATCCAGCGCACCCCCCGGGGTCGCGTGGCCTGCGCCAAGGCCTACGCCCATCTGGGCCTGACCCCGCCGCCCCAGCCGCCGGGGGCGGGCCAGGCGACCCTGTTCGACGAATAGACGAAAGGCCCGACGCGATGACGCCTGCCCCTGGCGAGCCTTCCGCCGGCTGGATCGACGGCCGCGAACACGTCCTGCCGGTCAGAATCTATTACGAGGACACCGACTTCACCGGCGTCGTCTATCACGGCAACTATCTCCGCTATTTCGAGCGCGGCCGGTCGGACTTCCTGCGGCTGGCGGGTGTGCGCCACGCCGAACTGCTGGCGCAGGAGACCCCGGCGGCCTTCACCATCGTGCGCATGGAGCTGGATTTCAAAGCCCCGGCCCGCATCGACGACGCCCTGCAGGTGCGCACCACCTATGACCGGGTCAAAGGCCCCCGCCTGTTCATCAGCCAGAGGATCGTGCGGGGCGAGACCCTGATCGCCCAGGCGGCGGTCCTGGCCGCCTGCATCGGCCTGGATGGCCGGCCCCGCAAGCCACCGCCGGGGATGGCGGCCGCGCTCATCCCCTTCTTCGCCCACGAGCCATCAGCCTCCTCATAAGGCCCGGGCAGGTGACGACGAGCGCACGGTGATTCAACTTTGCTGCGATCGATTCGAGGCGTGTGGCGTTTCTGCGCGTTAGGCAGGATTCGGTAAGGTTATTGCTGTTCCAGTGTCTCGTTAAGGACGTGGTCATCACCGACCGGCGCCTTAAGTTCGCCACCGCCACGTTCCAAGCCACCCCTGGGCGCAATCTCGCCCTCGCCAACGGAGCCCAGACCGCATGGACCCCGCCGCCTCCGGCACATTGACGGCCGAAAGCTTTTCCCTGATCGCGCTGTTCCTGCGCGCCGACTGGGTCGTGAAGGCCGTGATGATCGGCCTCGGCCTCGCCTCCCTGTTCTCCTGGGCGGTGATCATCGACAAGCTGCTGCGGTTCAGCGCGCTCAACCGCCATGCCGACCAGTTCGAGGACCAGGTGTCGTCGGGCCGGTCCCTGGAGGAAATCGCCAACGAGGCCGGCGAACGCCCCCGCCACGCCCTGCCCCGCATGCTGCAGGCCGCCCTGCGGGAATGGCGCGAGGCCCGAACCAAGGGCCTGTCCAGCGACACCCAGGCCGGCTTCCTGATCCAGCGCATCGACCGGGTGCAGGACGCCATCATCGCCCGCGAAGCCTCCCGCGTGGAGGAAGGCCTGCCCCTGCTGGCCATCGTGGCCACCGCCTCGCCCTTCGTCGGCCTGTTCGGCACGGTCTGGGGGATCATGGGCGCCTTCCAGGCCATCGCCATCCAGCAGAACACCAACCTGACCGTGGTGGCCCCGGCCATCGCCGAGGCGCTGTTCGCCACCGCCATCGGCCTGGCCGCCGCCATCCCGGCCTATATCGCCTACAACAAGTTCTCCTCCGACGCCGCGCGCTACTCCGGACGCCTGGAGGGCTTCGCCGACGACCTGGCCACCGCAATCCAGCGGCGGCTGAGCGATCGGGCCTAAGTCCCCATGGCGCTCTCCTCCCACGACGCCTATTCGGCCGGCGGCGGCCGGCGGCGACGGCGGTCCAGCCGCCGCGGCGCCCTGTCGGAAATCAACGTCACGCCCCTGGTGGACGTGATGCTGGTGCTGCTGATCGTCTTCATGATCTCGGCGCCGCTCCTCACCGTCGGCGTGCCCCTGGAGCTACCCAAGACCGAGGCCAGCGCCATCCCCGACCAGTCCGAGCCCCTGACCGTCTCGGTGCGCGCCGACGGCGCGGTCTTCATCGACGAGGAGGAGACGCCCTTCGACAGCCTGTCGCCCCGCCTGATCGCCATGGCCGACGGCTCCACCGAGCGCCCGATCTATGTGCGCGCCGACGGCCGGGCCACCTACGCCCTCGTCGCCCAGGTCATGGCCGCCCTGGCCAGCTCGGGCTTCACCTCGATCAACCTGCTCACCGAGACCGGCGGCCCCTCTTCGGGCGCGGATCAGACGGCGCGCTGAGGCCAGCGCATGCGCGATGAGCGGTCGAATCTGAGCTCAGCCCTCATAATCTCGGCGATCCTGCACGTCGCCGTCGTCGGCGCGGCCCTGATTCCCTGGCCCTGGGCGCGGGAGCTGACCGTCGGGGCGGTAGTCCCGATCAAGGTTGTGAGCTCGATCCCAGACAATCCTCGCCCCGCCGTCCAGGGGCCGGAAGATCAGGCCGCCCAGACCGAGACGCCGGAGCCCGAGGCGCCGCTTGATGCGCCGGCTGCGGCGCCAGAGCCACAACCTGAGCCGCAACCACAACCTCAGCCTCAGCCTCAGCCTCAGCCTGCGCCGCAACCCACGCCCAAGACGCCGACGCCCAAACCTGCGCCGACGCCCAAACCCGCGCCGACGCCGAAGCCGACGCCCACCCCGCCTCCCAAACCGGCGCCGGCGCCCAAGCCCGCGCCCACGCCTGCGCCTGCGCCGGCTCCGTCTCAACCGGCCCCGAAGCCGCCCGCCCCCAAGCCTGCCGCCCCGGCCAAGAAGGACAGCGGCCTGGACCTGGACGCCCTGGCTGACAGCCTCAAGGGCTCTCGCAGTTCCGCCGCCAAGGGACCCAGTCGCCCCGAAACCGCGACCCAACCCCGCGCGACCACCGGCAGCGGCATCTCCGGAGCCGCCATGTCAGGCCTGTCCGAAGAACTTCAGCGCCGCTGGAATCCCAATTGCGAGGTCGAGGCGGCGCGCAACGTCCGCGTGCGTGTCACCTTCCGCCTGGGGAGCGACGGCCGGGTGGTCGGCAATGTTCAGGCCGGCGGACAGGAAAACTCTTCGGACCCCGTCGTCCGCGCCGCCGCCGAACGCGCCATTCGCGCGGTCTATAGCGCCGCCCCCTTCACCACCCTGCCCCGCGAGTTCTACGGTGACCAGATCGCCGTGAGCTTCAACGCCGCCCAGGCGTGCGCCGACAATTAAGGAGCATTCGAGCCCATGCGTCTAAGGACCCTGTTCGTCGCCCTGACGGCGGCCCTGCTGTCGGCCGCGACCCTCGCCAGCCCTGCGCGCGCCCAGATCGAGGTGGACGTCAACCGCGGCGATATCCAACCCCTGCCCGTCGCCGTACCCGCCTTCACCGGCGAGCGGGGCGCGGAAATCGCCCAGGTGATCACCAGCAATCTCGAGCGCTCGGGTCTGTTCCGCCCCATCGACCCGGCCGCCTTCATCGAGCGCGACCTGGACATCCGCTACCAGCCACGCTTCGCCGACTGGAAGACGATCAACGCCCAGGGCCTGGTCAATGGCGAGGTGACGGTGGACGCCACCGGCCGCCTGACCGTCAACTTCCGCCTATGGGACGTCTTCTCCGAACAACAGCTGCTGGGCATGCAGTTCACCTCGACTTCGGAGAACTGGCGCCGGGTGGCGCACAAGATTTCTGACGCCGTCTATGAGCGCCTGACCGGGGAAAAGGGCTATTTCGACACCCGCGTGGTGTTCGTGGCCGAGAGCGGCGGCCGCGTGGACCGGATCAAGCGCCTGGCCATCATGGACCAGGACGGCGCCAATCCCAGCTATCTGACCGACGGCTCCTACATCGTCATGACGCCGCGGTTCTCCTCCACCAGCCAGGAGATCACCTACATGGCCCTGCGGCCGGACGGGTCGTCGATCTACCTGTTCAATCTGGAGACCGGCCGCCGGGAGTCCCTGGGCAATTTCAGCGGCATGGTGTTCGCTCCGCGCTTTTCACACGATGGCGGCAAGGTCGCCTTCTCGGTGGAGCGAGGCGGCAATACCGATGTCCACGTCATGGACCTGCGGAGCCGCTCCACCAGCCGCCTGACCAGTGATCCCTCCATCGACACCTCGCCCTCCTTCTCGCCGGACGGGGGGCGGATCACCTTCAACTCTGACCGGGGCGGCTCCCCGCAAATCTACGTGATGAACGCCGATGGATCAGGCGCCATGCGGATCTCCCGGGGGAGCGGCCGATACATGACCCCGGTGTGGAGCCCAACGGGCGAATACATCGCCTTTACCAAACAGGCCGGCGGCCAATTCCATATCGGCATCATGCGCCCCGATGGCTCAGGGGAGCGCCTTTTGACCACCAGCTATCTGGATGAGGGTCCTACCTGGGCGCCCAATGGCAGAGTTTTGATGTTCTCCCGTGAAACATCTGGCGGACCTTCGCGTTTGTGGACGGTTGACGTGACGGGCCGGGTAGTCCGGCCGGCGCCCTACCCTCAGTCAGGGTCGGACCCGGCTTGGTCGCCTCTGCTCAACTGAATGTGAATGCAGGAAAAGAGTTTTGAAGTTGTTAGGCTAGCTTGACTTCAGCATGTACAACCGCCTTCGCAAGTGTGACTGGCCCCGGGCGCGCCCCGCTATTATAACTCTTTTATAAGGAAAGACTGCGTGATGACCACCAGCTCCATGACCAAGCGCGCCGCAAAGTTTGCGGTTATCGCGCTCGCCGCCGCCTCCGTCACTGCCTGTGCTTCACGTCCCAAGCCGGAAGCCGTAGGCCCCACGCCTCCGCCCCCGCCGCCTGCGACGTCCCAGCCGGGTACGACGCCGCCGCCCGTGAGCCAAGGCGCTCTGCCGGGCACCCAGCAAGACTTCGTCATCAATGTTGGCGACCGGGTCTACTTTGACTTCGACGCCTATTCGGTTCGTGGCGACGCCGCCCAAATCCTGGAAGCCCAGGCCGCCTGGCTGAACCGCTATCCGTCGGTGATGATCCGCATCGAAGGCAATGCCGACGAACGCGGCACCCGCGAATACAACCTCGCCCTGGGCGCCCGTCGCGCCAACGCCGTGCGCGACTTCCTGGTCGGCCGCGGCGTGTCGTCGAGCCGCATCAACACCGTGTCCTACGGCAAGGAACGCCCGATCGATCCGGGCACCAGCGAGGACGCCTACCAGCGCAACCGGAACGCCCACACGGCGATCACCTCCGGCGCCAACTAGGCCTGAGCTCAAGCTATGAACTGGCGGAGGGGACCCCTGGCGGGTCCCCTCTTTGCTGTCAGCTTCCCATGACCCTTGGCGCCGATGGCTTCGCTGGCCCATGGTGGCGCCAACGCCGCAATTTCGGCCCTTCGGCCCCATAGATGATTTGACCATGACGCATCGCAGCCGCATCGCCCTGCCCGCCGCCCTGGCCCTGTCTCTGATGACCCTGGGGCCGGCCTTCTCACCGCCGGCCCTGGCCCAGACGTCCATGAGCGACCCCCTGGACGCCCGCGACGCCCGGCGGGTCGAGCGCATGGAGCAGGTGGTGCGCGAACTCCGCGCCATCGTCTTCCAGGGCCGCGACACCGGCCGCCCCGTGGTCGTCCAGCCCGCCGAGACCGATTACCGCCTCGCCGACCTGGACCGGCGGCTGAGCGATCTGGAGACGGTGCTGACCCGGATCAACGGTCAGATCGAGACCAGCAGCTTCGACCTTCGCCAAGCCACCGAGCGCAACGCCGCCCTGGAGGCCCAGATCCAGGCGCTCAGCGAACGTATCGCCACGCTGGAAGCCTATACCGGGGCGCCCATCGGCGGCGGGGGCGGCGGCACACCCCCCGGCTTCGGCGCCACCCCCGCGCCCGGTGCGAGCAGCGGCGCCGGCGGTTCGCCGCAGGCGGAGTTTGACCGCGCCCGCGGCCTGATGCTCAGCGGCGACTATGACGCCGCCGAGGCCGCCTTCGAGGGCTTCACGGCGAACCATGGCGGCTCCAATCTGGCGCCCGAGGCCAACTACTGGCTGGGCAAGACCCTGGTGGTTCGCGGCGCCGACGGCGAGGCGGCCAGCGCCTTCATCGCCGCCATCCGCGGCTGGCCGACGACGGCCTGGGCGCCGGACGCTGTGCTCGAGCTGTCCCGGTCGCTGATCGCCCTGGAGCGCAACGCCGAGGCCTGCCAGACCCTGGGCGAGCTTTCCCGCCGCTATCCCAACGCCGCGCCGTCGATCAAGTCCCGGGCGACGGCGGCCCGGACCCAGGCGCGGTGCGGCTAGCCGAGGCCGCGCCGGCCGAGAGCCACCCCGGACAGGACGCCCTGTCGCGGCGTCTGCGGCCTGACTCGCCAGCCCCCCTGGCCGTGGCCTATTCCGGCGGCGGCGACAGCCTGGCCCTCCTACTGAGCGTCCGGGCCTGGGGGCGAGCCCATCAGCGCCAGGTGGTGGCGCTTCATGTGGACCATCAACTGCAGGCCGCCTCCGACGCCTGGGCGCGCCATTGCGCTGACGTGGCCGAGCGCCTGGGCGTACCTTTCCTCAGGCTGACATGGACGGGACCAAAGCCGAACACCGGCCTGCCGGCCGCCGCCCGCGCAGCCCGCCATCGTCTGTTGGCGCAGGCCGCGCGAGACCTCGGCGCCCGGGTTCTGCTGCTGGGGCATACGGCTGATGATGTCGAGGAGGCCCGCCTGATGCGGGCGGACGGCGCCTCCGTCCCGGAGCCTCGGAGCTGGACGCCCAGTCCCGTCTGGCCCGAGGGTCGCGACCTCTTCATCCTTCGCCCCTTGCTCGGTGAGCGCAGAGCCGCCTTGCGCGCCTGGCTGGCCGATCAGGCGCTCACCTGGATCGACGATCCGGCCAATGAGAACCTGACCTATGCGCGGGCTCGGGCGAGAACAGCCCTGGCCGATGGACAGGTTCGCGACCTGCCGACGCCGCGCCATATCGACACCCGAGCGCTCGCGGCGACCGCCCGCATCCATGCTCTGGGGCTCGTTGCATGGCCGCGGGGCGAACTGGCCGCTCAACCGGTCGCCGTGGCCCAGCGGGCGCTCGCCATCGCCTGCCTGTGTGCGGCCGGCGCTGTGCAGCCACCGCGAACGGCGGCGCTGGCGAGTCTGCTGGCCCGCATCGGAACGCCGGAGGCCTTCACGGCTACCCTGGCCGGCGCCCGGATCGAGGCTGAGGCCCAGGACGTCACGATCCTGCGGGAGGCGGGCGAGGCGGCCCGGGGCGGCCTGACGGAGCAGGCGCTGATCCCGGACAGGGCTCAGGTCTGGGACGGACGTTTCGAGATCACGACCACTCGACCAGGCTTGCGGGTCCGCGCCCTCGCGGGGCTTGCGTCCAGGCTGGAGCCATCGGCGCGGCAGGAGCTCGCCGCCCTGCCCGCCCGTCTGCGCCCCGTCCTGCCGGCGGTGATCAAGGCGGACGGTCAGGTTGCCTGCCCCGTCTTGGCCCCGATCAAAGGCGTCGAAATCCGCAGCCTGATCGCCGGCCGCCTTGAGGCCGCCGCCGGCCTCGTGGAGCGAGAGCCGGCCGCCTAGAGCGACTTGAGGATGCCCTCGACCATCTTCTTGGCGTCGCCGAACAGCATCATGGTGTTGTCCCGGAAGAAGAGCTCGTTATCGACGCCGGCATAGCCCGAACTCATGCCGCGCTTCACGAACAGCACGGTGCGGGCCTTCTCCACGTCCAGGATCGGCATGCCGTAGATGGCCGAGGTCGGGTCGGTCTTGGCCGCCGGATTGGTGACGTCATTGGCCCCGATGACGAAGGCCACGTCGGCGGTGGAGAATTCCGAATTGATGTCCTCCAGCTCGAACACCTCATCATAGGAGACCCGGGCTTCGGCCAGCAGGACGTTCATATGGCCGGGCATCCGGCCAGCCACGGGGTGGATGGCGTATTTCACATCCACGCCCTCGGCCTTGAGCACGTCGCCCATCTCGCGCAGGGCGTGCTGGGCCTGGGAGACGGCCATGCCGTAGCCGGGCACGATGATCACCTTGCTGGCGTTCTTCATGATGAAGGCCGCATCCTCGGCCGAGCCCTGCTTAACCGGCCGGGTCTCCACATGGCCGCCGGCCGCGGCCGCGGAATCGTCGGCGCCGAAGCCCCCCAGGATCACCGAGACGAAGGACCGGTTCATGCCCTTACACATGATGTAGGACAGGATCGCGCCCGACGAGCCCACCAGGGCGCCGGTGATGATCAGAGTCGTGTTCTCCAGCGTGAAGCCGAGCGCCGCGGCGGCCCAGCCGGAATAGGAGTTCAGCATCGAGACGACGACGGGCATGTCGGCGCCGCCAATGGGGATGATCAGGGTGACGCCGATCAGCAGGGCGAGCGCAAAGATGCCCCAGAAGGCCCAGACCGCCGCGCCGCCGCTGGCCACCAGCACCACCACCAGGGCGACGATCCCGGCGGCGATGGCCAGGTTCAGCAGGTGGCGGGCCGGCAGCAGGATCGGCGCGCCGGACATGTTGCCGTTCAGCTTGGCGAAGGCGATCACCGAGCCGGTGAAGGTCACCGCCCCGATGGCCAGGCCGAGGGACAGCTCGATCAGCGAGATCAGGTGGATCTCGCCGGTGATGCCGATGCCATAGGCCTCGGGGGTATAGATCGCCGCCACCGCCACCAGGCAGGCGGCCATGCCCACCAGACTGTGGAAGGCCGCCACCAGCTGGGGCATGGAGGTCATCGGCACCTTGCGGGCGATGACCGCGCCGACCCCGCCGCCGATGGCGACGCCGCCGATGATCAGGGCCAGGGTCAGGGCGTCCAGCGCCCCTTGGCCCAGCAGGGTGGCCATGGCCGTGCCGACGGCGATGGCCATGCCGATCATGCCGTTGCGATTGCCCGCCCGGCTGGTCTCAGGACTGGACAGGCCCCGCAGCGCCAGGATGAACAGCACCCCGGAGACGAGATAGAGAATGGCCGCGAGATTGGCGTTCATGGTTGTGCCCCCTGAGCCCGCTCTACTTCTGCTTCTTCTTGTACATGGCGAGCATGCGCTGGGTGACCAGGAAGCCGCCGAAGATGTTCACCGCCGCCAAGGCCGCAGCCAAGGCTCCAGCGCCCTTGGAGACCATCACGCTGCCGCTCAAGGCGGCGCCCTCGGCCCCATGGGCGGCGGCGGCCAGCAGGGCGCCGACGATGATCACCGAGGAGATGGCGTTGGTCACGGCCATCAGCGGCGTGTGCAGGGCCGGCGTCACGCTCCAGACCACATAGTAGCCCACGAAGATGGCGAGCACGAAGATCGCCAGGCGGAAGACGGTGGGATCGACGGATTCCATGGGGGTCGTCCTCTCTTGATGGGGTCAGCCGGCCAGGGCGGGGTGGACCACGGCGCCGCCCCGGGTCACCAGGGCCGCCTTCAGGATCTCGTCCTCATAGTCGGGGGCGAAGGCGCCTTCCTTGTCGAGGAACAGGCCCGCAAAGGCGAACAGGTTGCGGGCATAGAGGGCCGAGGCGTCGGCGGCGATGCGGCCAGGCAGATTGGCATAGCCGACGATCTTCACGCCCCCGGTCTCCACCACCTGACCCGATACCGAGCCCTCGACATTGCCGCCCTGCTCCACGGCCAGGTCGACGAGGACCGAGCCCGGCCGCATGGAGGCCACCTGGCCGGCGCTGACCAGCCGCGGCGCCGGACGCCCCGGAATCAGGGCGGTGGTGATCACCATGTCCTGCTTACGGATGTGTTCTGAGACCAGGGCCGCCTGCTTGGCCTGGTACTCGGCGCTCATTTCCTTGGCGTAGCCCGCGGCGGTCTCGGCGGCCTTGAACTCCTCGTCCTCGACGGCGACGAACTTGGCGCCGAGGCTTTCGACCTGTTCCTTGGCGGCGGGGCGCACATCGGTGGCGGTGACCACCGCGCCCAGGCGCCGCGCCGTGGCGATGGCCTGCAGGCCGGCGACCCCCGCCCCCATGACGAAGACCTTGGCGGCGGCGACGGTGCCGGCCGCGGTCATCATCATCGGCATGACCTTGCCATAGGCGTTGGCCGCCTCCAGCACCGCCCGGTAGCCGGCCAGATTGGCCTGGGAGGACAGCACGTCCATCACCTGGGCCCGGGTGATCCGCGGCACGAACTCCATGGAAAAGGCGCTGACGCCCTTGGCCGCCAGGGCCTGCAGGGTCGCCTTGTCCTGGTGCGGATTGAGCATGCCGACCACCAGGGCGTCGGCCTTCAGGCCTGCGATCTCCTCAGGGACGGGACTACGGACCTTGAACAGGATGTCGGCCTTGGCCAGGGCTGCAGCCAGGTCGGGCGCGATCTCCGCGCCGGCCGCCTCGTAATCGCCATCGGGATAAGACGAAGCCGCCCCGGCCCCGGCCTCGACCACCACGGCGAAGCCGGCGGCGATCAGTTTCTTGACCGTATCCGGCGTGGCGGCGACGCGGGTTTCCCCGTCGCGGCGTTCCTTGGTGACGGCGATGACGGCCATGCCTGTGGTTCCCCCCGGGTCGGTCAAGCCGGCGGACCTTAGGGACGTCACAGGGGCCTTGTCCAGACGTCGATCAGCGATCTCTAAACGCGCGTTTGAATCGTTGTCGCCCGTCGCGGGCAGGCGGAGGCGCGGCCGGACCACGGCCCGCGCCGACGCCTCGGTAGGCGACAGGGGTGTGGCTAGTGCGCCGCGCCCGGCTTTTCGCGCAGGAGCACGAAGCCGACCGCCGCCAGGACCACGGCGCTGATCAGGCCGGCGAGGAAGCCGCCCGGCGTGCAGAACCAGACCGTGAACAGCAGCAGGGCGCTGGCGATCGCCAGGGAGCCCCATTTGGTCATGCCCATGAACAGGTTGTAGGTGGCCACCTGCTCCTGGATTTCCATTTCGCCGCGGTGATAGTCGGAAGCCTGTTCGCCCATGGCGGCCGGGTCTCTCTTCTTACGGAACCAGTTCGAGTGCGGTGCTACACGAGAGCGCGCGCCGGCTCAAGATGGCCAGACGGCCAGCAGGGCGCGCAGGGCGGCGATCAGGGCCAGGGGCTGATCCACCATGACGTGATGGTTGGAGTCCGGGATGGCGATCTCGATCATATCCTTGGGCAGCGGATTGGCCCGGCCGTCATGGCGCCGCGCGATCACCGGGGAAAGCTCGCCATAGATGTGGGCGATGGGGACCTCGACCTTGGGCGGCCCCTCGGTGACCAGGGCGTTCATGGCGCTGCGGTCCAGCTTGTTCCACATGGCCGGGTCGAACATCCAGGCCCAGCCCTCGCCGGAGCCATCCTCCAGCGGCGCGCGCTTCAGCGAGCGGCGGGCGATGAAGTCGGCGACGAACAGATGGCCCGGTTCCTGGGGCGGCATGAAGCGGAAGCGGGCGAGCGCGGCCTCGAGGGTCGCATAGACCCGCTTGGGTCGGTCGGTGGTGGGGATATTGCGCACCTGCTCCATGCGGCGCGCCATCTCCTCCTGCTCCCGCGGCGGCGGGCCGCCAAAGCCGGTGTCCACCAGGATGGCGGCGTGCATGCGGTCCGGATAACGGCTGGCGGCGTAGAACACCTGCGAGCCGCCGAAGGAGTGGCCGATATAGATGGGCTTGCGGCCGCCGTCATAGAGGCCGGTCGCCTTCGCCACCGCCTCGGCGTCTTCGGCGAAGTCCTGAAAGGCGTAGGACTCCCGCCAGTCCGAGGCGCCCATGCCGGCCAGCGACATCGAGGCCACCCGATAGTCCTCCGCCAGATAGGGGGCGATGAAGCTCCACCAGTCGGCATGCGCGCTGTTGCCGTGCACCAGCAGCAGGCCGGGCTTGCCCACCTCGCCCCAGGTCAGCACTTCGATCTGGCTGCCCATCGAGGTGACGAAGCTGCGCTGCGGCGCCTTGGCGATGGCGGCCTCGAACCAGGGCGGGGCCGGCGGCTTCTCGCCCTTGAACGGGGCCAGCGGCGCCTGGACCTCCGGCGGCAGTTCGCCGGGCTTGGTCTGGATGGGCCGGTCGTCGTCGAACTCGGCGGCGGCCACGGCCGGCGGCGTCTTGGTCTGGTCGGTCATGGGATCAGGCCCTCTGCGCCTGGCGGTCGCCGGGCTTGCGCTTGATGTGGCGCATCCCCTTGAACACGCCGGTGCCGGTCATCAGGGTCCGCTCGCCGCACCAGATCTTGCCGCGAACCGTGAAGATATCGTCCTGCTCGGAGATGATCTCGCTGCCGCCCTCGACCCAGTCGCCCATCTGGGCGCCGGAGAGGAAGTCGGTGGTCAGGCGCACCGTGACCCAGCCGATCTCCCGCTGGTTGGAGATCACCCGCCCCCAGGCCATGTCGGCGAAGCTCATCAGCATGCCGCCGTGGCAGTTGTTCATGCCGTTGGCGTGATGCTCCTCCACCCGGAAGGCCATGATCTCGTTATTGGCCTCGTCCCGCTTGGAATAGAAGGGGCCGACCGTGCGGCCAAAGCCACGCTGCCAGAGGTTGATCACATAGCCGTCCGGAATGACGGCGGTCTGGACGGGGGTCAGATCATCGGACATGCCCTGCTGACTAACGCCCGTTTGAAAAATGACAAGGCTTCAGGCGAGATTAGGCCGCTCCCGCGCGATCAGGGCGCCAGGGTGCGAGCCTCCAGTTCAGCCTCGCCCGAAAGCGTCACAGTCTGGGCGTCCGACTGCAGGCTGACGGCCACCGCGCCCCCGTCGATCCGCCAGCCGGGCAGGCTCACATCATAGGCCGCCAGCAGACGCGGATCGGCGGTGATCTCCACCTCCCGCCGCTCGCCAGGCGCCAGGGCGACCCGGGTCCAGCCGATGAGCCGCAGGCCAGACTGACCATCCGCGCCTTTGACCCGCGCATAGAGCTGGGGTGTGTCCACCCCGGCGCGATCGCCGACATTGGCCACGCTGAACCGCGCCCGCACGCTCGCCCCGCCCTGCAGGCGCAGGTTCTCATGGGCGAAGCGCGTGTAGGAGAGCCCGAAGCCGAACGGAAACAGCGGCGACGTCTGCTGGCGGTCGAACCAGCGGTAGCCGACGGCCGCGCCTTCGGGATGGGGCACGGAGAACCGCCCCTTGTGCTGCTGCACGTCCGGATAGGAGGTGGGGATGGTGGCCCCCTCCACCGGCGGACCGAAGATCATGCCGGGGATTTCGGGCCGCACGAGGTCGTCTGTAGAACGGGGGAAGCTGATCGGCAGGCGCCCCGAAGGCTCGGCCTCGCCAAACAGCAACCGGGCGATGGCCTCGCCGCCGCGGGCGCCGGGATACCAGGCCTGAAGGACGGCGGCGGCGTCATCGAGCCAGGGCATGGTGACCGGGCCGCCGGTCTCCAGCACCACGACGGTCTTTTCGTTGGCCGAGGCGACGGCGGCGATCAGGGTGTGCTGGTCGCCGGGCAGGGCCAGGGTCGGCAAGTCCTCGGCCTCGGTGGTCCATTGCTCGGCGAAGACCACCGCGACATCGGCGTCGGCGGCGATGGCCATGGCGGCGGCGAGGTCGCGCCCGTCGGCATAGGTCACCAGGCCCGCGCGCCGGCCGATGGCCGCGAGCGGCGAGGAGGGATGATAGGTGATCCGCGAAAAGGCCGAGGACGGGCCGATGGTCACCGGGATCTCCAGGGCTGCGCCCCCCACCGGGATCACCTGGGACGAGCCGCCGCCCGACAGTACGCCCACATCGGCATGGCCGCCGATCACCGCCACCTTCAGACGGGGCGCCAGGGGCAGCAGGCCCTGGTTCCTGAGCAGGACGAGGCCGGCCTCGGCGGCGGCCTGGGCCACCTGCGCATGGGCCTCATAGTCGATCTCTTCCCGCTCGACCGGCCGGTCGAGAACGCCGTGGGCGATCAGGCTGCGCAGGATCCGGCGGACCATGTCGGTCAGCCGCTCGAAGGACACCTCGCCCTCCTGCACCGCGGTCTTCAGGAGGTCGCCGAAATAGACCTGTTTATCCAGCTGCTCGCCGGACTCCTGGTCCAGGCCGCCGAGCGCCGCCTTGGTCGTGGAATGGCAGCCGCCCCAGTCCGACATCACCCAGCCGGGATAGGCCCAGTCGCCCTTCAGGACGCGGTTCAGCAGGAAGTCGTTCTCGCCGCACCAGTCGCCGCCCAGGCGGTTATAGGCGCTCATCACCGAGCCCGGCTGGCCCCGCTCGATGCCGATCTGGAAGGCCAGCAGGTCGCTTTCGCGCAAGCCCCCCTCGTCGATCTGCACATCGACCACGTGGCGGCAGGTCTCCTGGTCGTTGATCGCGAAGTGCTTGATCGTGCAGACGATGTCATTGGACTGGGCGCCGGCGATGGCCTCGCCCGCCAGGACGCCGGCCAGCAGCGGGTCTTCGCCGAGATATTCGAAATTCCGGCCGCAGCGGGGGTCCCGCGTCAGGTTGACCCCGCCGCCCAGCAGGATATTGAACCCCTTGGCCCGGGCCTCGGCCCCGACCATGGCGCCGGCCCGGCGGGCGAGATCGGGGTCCCAGGTGGAGGCGAGCGCCAGGCCCGACGGCAGGGCGGTGGCGCCGTCGCCTGCACGCACCTTGCGAGGGTTGGCCACGCCCAGGCTGGCGTCGGTGGCGTTCTGCGGGGGAATCCCCAGGCGCGCCACGCCCGGCACATAGCCGGCCCCTCGCGCCGCGTCGGCCGGAACCTCGTCCAGCAGGTTGGGCATCGGCCCATGAACCAGGCCGATCATCTCGTCCAGGGTCAGCTCGGCGATCAGCAGGTCAGCCCGCTCGTCGGGCGAGCGGGCGGCGTCCATCCACGGCCGGGTGTCGGCTTGGCTCATCTTCAGGTTCCTCCCCACGCGCGGGTCTTCCCGTCGCGCTGCTTTAAGTCCCGGACGTCAAGGCCGGCTGGCCTCAGACCAGGGCTTCGAACTCGTCCACCAGCCGCTCCATCTGGGTCATGCCCGCCGCCCAGAAGGCCTTTTCCCGCGGGTTGAGGCCGAACGGCGCCAGGGCCTCCACATAGGTCCGCGAGCCGCCGGCGGCGAGCAGGTCCTCATAGAGGGGCGCAAAGCCCTTAGGGTCCTCCCGGCGCTTCTCCATCAGGCCCCGCACCAGCAGGTCGCCGAAGGCGTAGGCGTAGACATAGAAGGGCGCGTGGGCGAAGTGGCTGACATAGGCCCACTAGTGCTCATAGCCGGCGTTCAGCTTGATGGCCGGCCCCAGGCTTTCGCCCATCACCTCCATCCAGATCGCCGAGATCTCGTCGGTGGAGACCTCGCCCTGCTGGCGGGCGGCGTGGAAGCGGGTCTCGAACTTGTGGAAGGCGATCTGCCGGACCACCGTGTTCAGCCCGTCCTCGATCTTGCCGGCCAGTAGGCCGCGGCGCTCCTCGTCGGTGGCGCCGGCCATCAGGCGTTCGAACACCAGGCCTTCGCCAAAGATCGAGGCGGTCTCGGCCAGGGTCAGGGGCGTGTCGGCCAGCAGGGTGCCGAGCGGCGCGCACAGGGTCTGGTGCACCGCATGGCCGAGCTCATGGGCCAGGGTGAGCACGTCGCGGCGCTCGCCCATATAGTTCATGAACACATAGGGATGGCGGTCGGCGCTGACCGGGTGGGAATAGGCGCCCGACTGCTTGCCGGCCCGGGGGCGGGCGTCGATCCAGGGCTGGGTGAAGAAGGTCTGGGCGGTGTCGGCGAACCGCGGCGCGAGCGCCGAGAAGGACTCCAGCACTATCTCCTGGGCCTGCGGCCATGTGTAGGTTCGCGGCGCGCTGGCGTCCAAGGGGGCGTTGCGGTCCCAGTAGTCCAGGGTCTTGCGGCCCATGACCTTGGCCTTCAGGGCGTAGTAGCGATGACTGACGGTGGGATAGGCCTCGGTGACCGCCTCCACCAGGGCTTCAACCGCGTCGGCGTCCACCTCATTGGCCATATGGCGCGAGGCGGCCGGCTGCGGATACTTCCGCCAGCGATCCTCCACCTGCTTCTCATAGGCCAGGGTGTTGAGGCAGAGGGCCAGGGTCGAGGTGCGGTCCTCCAGCGCCTTGGCCAGACCCTGGGCGGCCTGCTTTCGCCGGGCGCCGTCGGGGTCCGACAGCCGGTTCAGGGTCTCGGGCAGGGTCAGGGTCTCTGACCCCACCTTGGCGGTCAGCTTGGCCAGGGTTTCGTCGAACAGGCGCATCCAGTTGGCGACGCCCGGCCCCCGGTCGATCATCAGCCGTTCGAGGTCGGCGCTCAGCTCATGTGGTCGCGACAGGCGCACCCGCCGCAGCCAGGGCAGCCAGCGCTTGGCCGGGGCGTGGGCGGCCAGGGCGGCGTCCAGCTCGGCCTCGTCCAGTTCGTTGATCTCGAGGGTGAAGAACAGGGTCTCGGCGCCGATCTGGGCGGCCTTGCCCCGGAAGTCGGCCTCGAACTTCGACCAGGCCGGATTGTCCCGCGCCGTGCTGGCCGACAGGGAGGCATAGGCGCCGACCCCATAGAGGGCGTTGGTTCCCACCTCATAGAGGGCGATGGTCTCGTCCAGACGACGCCCCAGGGTTTCCGGCTCGCCGCGGGCGGCCACCAGCTGGCCCTTATAGGCCAGCAGATCGGCGGCCGCCTTGCGGGCCTTGTCCAGGTCAGCCTCGATCTGCGGATCGTCGCGACCGGCATAGAGGTCGTCGAGGCGCCATTCGGGCAGGGTGTCGGTCTTCACGGGTGCGTTCATGGGGGCGATCTAAGCACGCCCAGGGCCCGCCGCCACCTCCCCTTGGCCCAAGAATCTACAGGCGGGTGGTCGCCAGCAGGATCGAGGTCTCGGTGGCGGCGATGCCGGGGATGCGGCGGATCTCATCCAGGGCGGCGCTGAAGGCGGCCAGGCTGTCGGTGTCCAGCTCGGCCACCAGGTCCCAGCGGCCGTTGGTGGTGTGGACCGCCACCACCTCGGCGAAGCCCTGCAGGGCGCGCACGACCCGCGGGCCGCCCTCCCCTTCCACCGAGATGGTCATGACCGCCCGCACCCTCTGGGCCTCCACATCTGGGCGAGTGCGCACGGTGAAGCCCTGGATCACCCCGCGCTGGCGCATCTTGTCGATCCGGTTCTGCACCGTGCCACGGGAGACCTTCAGGCGCTCGGCCAGGGCCGCCACCGAGGTCCGGGCGTCGGCGCGCAGCAGGGCCAGGAGCTGGCGGTCGATCTCATCCATCTCAGATCGCCACCTTGAGCTGTCAAATCGGCAGAATTCTCCGCATATACTACAAGTCCTGCGCCTTTTCGCTAGCGCCGCCGTGTCCCACCCTTCGTCGCACCCACGACATTCTGAGGGAGGCGCGCATGGCGACCCCGCACTATCTGATGACCGATCCGGCGCATTTCGAGGTGTGCTACCAGATCAATCCCTGGATGGACCCCGCCGTCTGGCGGGCCGACGCCAGCGCCTGCGCCCGGGCCGCCGCCGGCTCCGACGCCCTGCGCCACGCCATCGAGGCGGCCGGCGGCAAGGTCGAGATGATCCCCGCCGAGGCCGGCCTGCCCGACCTCGTCTTCCCCGCCAATGCGGCCACCGTGCTGGACGGCCGCGCCCTGATGGCCCGCTTCGCCCATTCCGAGCGCCGCGGTGAGGAAGCGCCCTTCCTGGCCGCCTTCCACGCCCTGCGCGACCGGGGCGTGCTGCGCGAGGTGGCCGAGCTTCCCCCCGGGGTCATCCACGAAGGCGCCGGCGACGCCCTGTGGGACGCCGCCCGCGGCTGGTTCTGGGGCGGCCATGGGCAGCGCTCGACCCTGGCGGGCCTCGAGGCCCATGCGGATTTCTTCGGCCAGGAGGTGGTGGCCCTGGAGCTCGCCACCCCGCACTTCTACCACCTCGACACCTGCATGCGCCCGCTGGACGGCGGCCACATCCTCTATTACCCGCCGGCCTTCACCGATCAGGCCCTGAAGACCCTGCGCGAGCGGGTGGCGCCCGACCTGCTGATCGAGGCCGACCGGGCGGCGGCCGAGGCGCTCTGCGTCAATGCGGTGAACCTGGGCGACACCGTGATCATGGCCAAGGCCCCGCCGACCCTGCGCGCGGCCCTGGAGGCGCGCGGTTATCGCCTCGTCGAGGTCGATCTCTCCCCCTTCATCATGTCCGGCGGCGCGGCCTTCTGCATGAGCCTGCGCCTGGACCTTTCCTCTCACCCCAAACCCGCCCTCGCGGCGGCCGAATGAGGCTTCCCATGACCGACCACGCCGTTCTCGACCGTCCCGCCCTGTCCACCCCGCAGGACTATATCGCCGCCGAGGCGCGCCTGGGCGCGCGCAACTACAAGCCGCTCGACGTGGTGCTGAGCCGCGGCGAGGGGGTCTATGTCTGGGACGTCGAGGGCAAGCGCTACCTGGACGGGCTCTCGGCCTATTCGGCGGTCAACCAGGGCCATTGCCACCCGAAGATCCTGGCCGCCATGACCGAGCAGGCCGGCAAGCTGACCCTGACCAGCCGGGCCTTTCGCAACGACCAGCTGGCCCTCTTCTATGAGGAAATCTGCGCCCTGACCGGCTCCCATCGCGCCCTGCCGATGAACTCCGGCGCCGAGGCCGTGGAAAGCGCCCTGAAGGTGGCCCGCAAGTGGGGCTATGAGGTCAAGGGCGTGCCGGCCGGCCAGGCCGAGATCATCGTCTGTTCGGAGAACTTCCACGGCCGGACCCTGGCGATCGTCGGCTTCTCCACCGACGCGCAGGCCCGCGGCGGCTTTGGCCCCTTCGCGCCGGGCTTCAAGGTCGTGCCCTTCGGCGATGCGGCGGCCCTGGAGGCGGCCATCACCCCCAACACCGTCGCCTTCCTGGTGGAGCCGATCCAGGGCGAGGCCGGCGTCATCATCCCGCCGGCCGGCTATCTGAAGACCGCCCGGGAGCTCTGCACCCGCCATAACGTCGTCCTGATCCTGGATGAGATCCAGACCGGCCTGGGCCGCACCGGCAAGCTGCTGGCCGAGGAGCATGAGGGGATCGAGGCCGACCTCACCCTGGTGGGCAAGGCCCTGTCGGGCGGCTTCTATCCGGTCTCGGCCGTGCTTTCGAACGACGCGGTCCTGGGCGTGCTGAAGCCCGGCGAGCACGGCTCCACCTTCGGCGGCAATCCGCTGGCCTGCGCGGTGGCCCGCGCCGCCCTGAAGGTGCTGGTGGAAGAGGACATGATCGGCAACGCCGCCCGTGTCGGCGATCGCCTGCAGGCGTCCCTGGCCTCCATCCGCCACGACGCCATCAAGCAGGTCCGCGGCCGGGGCCTGATGCTGGCGGTCGAGCTGCATGCCGAGGCCGGCGGCGCCCGGCGGGTCTGCGAGAACCTCCAGCGCCGCGGCCTGCTGTGCAAGGAGACCCACGAGCACACCATCCGCATCGCCCCGCCCCTGGTGCTGACGCCGGCCCAGGCCGACTGGATCGCCGAGCAGTTCGAGGCCGCCCTGCGCGACCCGGCCTAACGGCAGGGCGTCCCAACGCGATCCTGGGTCAAGGCGCCCAGGATCGCAGGCTCCCTCTATTTCGCGCCGGCCGCGACCTTGGGCGGTGTCGCCCCCTTGCGGGCCTCGGTCAGCACATAGGCGCGGATGTTCTCGGCGTCGACGTCCGACAGGTAGCGCGAGAAGCCGACCATGCCCCGGGAGGCGAGCGCCCCATAGAGCACCACCGAGGACCAGTTCTCGTCTGAGAGCAGCATCTGCGAGCGCTTCAGGTCCGGCAGGTAGCGGCCCGAGGCGTTGGCGCCGTGGCAGACCTGGCAGTACTGCTGGAAGCTGGCGAAGCCCGCCGTCGCATTCCCCCGTGAGCTCACCCCCGTCAGGTCCAGCGGCTCGACCTGTGGCAGGTCATAGGCCGGCGCGGTCGCCGCGCCCCCGAGCTTGAAGACCAGAAGCCGGCCGGGCAGGCGCGAGCGGTCGGGCAGCAGGGCCGGCGAGGACAGGGCGCCGGCCCCGCCATAGCCCACCATCAGGGCCACATACTGCTCGCCGTCGATCTCATAAGTGGACGGCGGGGCGATCACCCCGTTCACCGTCTCATAGGACCAGAGCTTGGCGCCGGTGGCCGCGTCATAGGCCGAGAAGGTCCCCTCGGCGGCGCCTTGGAAGACCAGGCCTCCGGCCGTGGTCAGGACGCCCGCATTCCAGAAGAAGGGATGCTCGACGGTCCAGCGCGCCTTCTGGGCCACCGGGTCCCAGGCGATCAGCTGGCCCTTCACCATGGCCTTCAGCCCCGCCAGCTGGGCGGCGTCATCGGGCAGGGCGTTGGCCAGGAAGTCCGTGCCGACATTCCAGGCGCCGGGCTGATGGCGGTAGCCGGCCTCGTTCACATAGGCGAAGGGCACGACCTGAGCCGGGATATAGACCAGCCCCGTCTGCGGATTGAACGCCATGGGGTGCCAGTTGTGCGCCCCGAACGGCGCGGGGATCTGCAGGGAGGGGGCGTCGCGATAGCGGGCGCCCGGCGCCTCGATGGGTCGGCCGGTGGCCTTGTCGACGCCGGTGGCCCAGGTGATCGGCACATAGGGTTCGGCCGAGATCAGCTCGCCGGTCGCCCGGTCCAGCACATAGAAGAAGCCGTTCTTGGGCGCCTGCATCAGCACCTGGCGCGTCTGGCCCTCGATGGTCAGGTCCGACAGGATGATGTGCTGGGTGGCCGTATAGTCCCAGCTCTCGCCCGGCGTGGTCTGATAGTGCCAGACGTACTGGCCGGTGTCGGGCTTCAGGGCGAGGATGGACGAGACAAACAGGTTGTCGCCCTTGCCGTCCGAGCGCTTCCCGTGGTTCCAGGGCGTGCCGTTGCCGACCCCCACATAGAGGAGGTCGAGCTTGGGGTCATAGGCCATGGCGTCCCAGACCGTGGCGCCGCCGCCGGTGGCCTTCCAGCCCTCGCCAAACCAGGTGCCGGCCGCCTTCTCCGCCAGGATGGCGTCCGAAGCCGCCCCGTCGGGCTGGCCATCGGGATTGGGGGCGGTGAAGAAGCGCCAGATCAGGGCCCCGGTTTCGGCGTCATAGGCCGACAGATAGCCGCGCACCCCGTATTCCGCGCCGCCATTGCCGATCAGCACCTTGCCCTTGATGACCCGCGGCGCGCCGGTGATGGTGTAGGGCTTGGCGGTATCGGTGGTCTGGACCGACCAGGCCTCGGCGCCGGTGTCGGCGTCGAGCGCGATCAGGCGACCGTCGAGGGCGCCCACATAGACCTTGCCGCCCCAGACCGCGACCCCACGATTGACCACGTCGCAGCAGGCGTCGAAGGCCTTTTCGCCGGCGACCTTGGGGTCATAGGACCATTTCAGCGCACCCGTGGCGGCGTCAAAGGCGTAGACCTTGGACCAGGCCGTGGTGGTGTAGAGCACCCCGTCCTTGACGATGGGGGTCGCCTCCTGGCCGCGGTCGGTGTCGAATTCGTAGGACCAGGCCAAGCCCAGCTCGCGCACCGACTCGGTGTTGATCTGGGTCAGCGGGCTGAACCGCTGCTCTGAATAGGACCGGCCATAGGACAGCCACTCGGCGTTGGTCTCGGCGGCCTCGAGCCGCGCCTGATCGACGTCCCGAGGGCCGGCCGCCTCCTGGCAGGCGCTGAGCAGACCCACGCAGGCGAGCGCGATCAGGGTGAACTTGAATGTCATGTCGGCCCTCCCCGGCCTGGCCGCGTCTCCGGCCTTCAGGCTTCACTATGGCGCGCTCTCGACCTCAGGCAATCCCGCAGCCGATCTTGGTCGGCCAGGGCCCGCCTCCGGCCAGGATCAAGGCTCGCCCGTTAACCCCTGACTCAGGTCTGCGAAACCCCGCCTTTACCGGCGACCTGTATCAATCCGCGACAAGTGAGCCCCGCCCGAAGAGGTGGGCGTCCAGTACAGGTGGTGTCTTCAGATGACCAAAACGGTCCTTGTCGTCGATGATGATCCGACCCAGCGCAGGCTGATCCAGGCCGTGCTGGAGCGGGAAGGCTTCGCCGTGGCCCACGCCGAATCCGGCGACGCGGCCATCGAGCACCTGATGGCCGGCGCCAAGGTCGATCTGATCCTGCTGGACCTGGTCATGCCCAGGCTCTCGGGCCAGGACGCCCTGAAGGAGATGCGCGCCCGCGGCTTCCACCAGCCGGTGATCGTGGTCACCGCCCAGGGCAGCATCGACACCGTCGTCCTGGCCATGCAGGCGGGCGCCGGCGATTTCTTCGTCAAGCCGGCCAGCCCCGAGCGGATCATGGTCTCGATCCGCAACGCCCTGTCCATGGGCGACCTGCGCGGCGAGGTGGATCGCCTGAAGAAGCACAAGACCGGCCGCTTCACCTTCGCCGACATGGTCGGCGGCTCCGCGCCGATGACGCTCGTCAAGCGCATGGGCGAGCGGGCGGCCAAGTCGACCATTCCGATCCTGATCACCGGCGAGAGCGGCGTTGGCAAGGAGGTCATCGCCCGCGCCCTGCACGGATCGTCGGATCGCTCGGGCAAGGCCTTTGTCGCCGTCAACTGCGGCGCCCTGCCCGAGAACCTGGTGGAATCCATCCTGTTCGGCCACGAGAAGGGCAGCTTCACCGGCGCCACGGACAAGCACCTGGGCAAGTTCCAGGAGGCCAATGGCGGCACCCTGTTCCTCGACGAGGTGGGGGAGCTGCCGCTGGACATGCAGGTCAAGCTGCTGCGGGCCCTGCAGGAGAGTGAGATCGATCCGGTGGGGTCCAAGCGCTCGGTGAAGGTCGATGTGCGCATCGTCTCGGCCACCAATCGCGACCTGTCGCTCGCCGTGGCCGAGGGCCGGTTCCGCGAGGACCTCTTCTATCGGCTCAACGTCTTCCCCATCGAGGCTCCGGCCCTGCGCACGCGCAAGGACGACATCCCGGCCCTGGTCGAGCACTTCATCCGCCGCTTCAATGTGGAGGAGGGCAAGAAGGTGGTCGGCTGCGCGCCCGAAACCCTGCAGCACCTGCTGGCCTTCGACTGGCCCGGCAATGTCCGGCAACTGGAGAATGCGGTCTATCGGGCCATCGTCCTGTCGGACTCGCCCTATCTGCAGCCCTTCGACTTCCCCGCCATCTCCGGGATGGTGGCTCCGCCGCCAGAGGTCGCCTCGGCTCCGGCCGCCCAGGTCCCGTCGTCGAGCCCCATTTCGCCGGACGCCGCCCGGGAGCTGATGGCCGAGCTGCCCAAGGACGCCCCGGTGCGCATCCTCGACGAGCGCGGCCACCTGCGCACGCTCGAGGATATCGAGCGCGACCTGATCCAGCTGGCCATCGAAATCTATGCCGGCCACATGAGCGAGGTGGCGAGGCGCCTAGGCATCGGCCGCTCCACCCTCTACCGCAAGGTCCGCGAACAGGGCCTGGACGGGGTGATCGGCGGCGCCGACGACGGTGAGACCGAAGCGGCCTGAGGGCGCCATCCAAGCGCGTCAGCGCAAGATAAATAGGGGACACAAAGGACACGAAGAAGGCGCGAAGGGCACGAAGAGGCCTTGGTGTCCTTCGTGTCCCATCTTCATTGCGCCTGCGGCGCCGAAAACTGCAGGCCCTAGTCCTCGACCTCGCGCGGTTTGCGGCCGAAGCCGCGGCGGGCCATGGGCTTCTTCTCGCCCTTGGCCTTGGCCGAGATTTCCTTGAGCTTGCGGTGCTGCAGGGCCGAAAGCGCCTGGCCCGGCGCGCCCTTTTCGGGATCGCCGAAGGCCCGGCCATAGGTCTTCACCCGGTCCTCCACCGAACCCAGGAACTCGCCCTCCCATTCGGAGAGCTCCACGCCGGTGCGCACGGCCTCACGCTGAACACGCTTGAGCGCGTTCAGCGCGGCCCGCTTGGCCTGGGCCCTGGGATCTGGCGCCTTACGCTTCAAATCTCTCCGAGCGCCGAGAGATAGAGGTCGAGGATGGCCTCTTCCTCCTGCCGCTTGGCGCGGTCCTGTTTGCGCAGGCGGACCACCTTGCGCAGCACCTTGACGTCGAAGCCGTTGCCCTTGGCCTCGGCGAAGACTTCCTTGATCTGCTCGGCGATCTCGGACTTTTCCAGCTCCAGGCGCTCGATGCGCTCGATGATGCTCTTCAGCTGCCCCTGGGCGGTGGTGTTCAGAATGTCGATGTGGGCGCTGTCGTCAGCCATGGAAACGCGTCTTCCGAGTCGAGGGTGGTTTGAAGCGCCGGACCCTACCTCGCATCGTCGCCGAACGAAATCCGTCTGGAGGTCACAGGCTGAACTCCCCTAGGGTTGTCGCTCGTCATTCGCCAGCGGAGGCCGCCATGACCGACACCCCACGCCACCGACCCACCAAGGAAGAGGCCGAGGCCGCCGTGCGCACCCTCATCGAGTGGGCCGGGGACGATCCCGACCGGGAGGGCCTGACCGAGACGCCGGGCCGCGTCACCCGCTCCTATCGCGAGCTGTTCGCCGGCTATGAGACCGACCCGCGGGAGTATCTGGAGCGCACCTTCGAGGAGGTCGGCGGCTATGACGAGATGGTCGTGCTGCGTGACATCCGGGTGGTCAGCTTCTGCGAGCATCACATGCTGCCGGTGATCGGCCGGGCCCATGTGGGCTATCTGCCCACCAACCGGGTGGTCGGCATCTCCAAGCTCGCCCGGGTGGTCCATGGCTTCGCCCGTCGGCTGCAGATCCAGGAGAAGCTCACCGCCGAGATCGCCGGCGCCATCCAGGACATCCTGCGCCCCAAGGGAGTGGGCGTGCTGATCGAGGCCGAGCACTCCTGCATGACCATGCGCGGGGTGAATACGCCCGGCTCGACGCTCACCACCTCGACCCTGCTGGGCGAACTGCGCGACGACCCCCGCACCCGCCAGGAATTCCTGGAGCTGGTCCGCGGCCGGTGAGGCGCGGCGCGCAGCGCGACAAAGATGAACCACGAAGGACACAAAGGGCGCGAAGGCTCAGCACCGCCGCCCCTTTGTGGTCTTCGTGTCCTTCGTGGTTGAACAGGAAGGCGCCTGCGGCGCGCCAGGTCTCTAAAGGAGGCCGTGGGCCTCGAGGGCGGGGCGCAGGGCCGCCGGGTCGGTGAAGTGGTGGGTGTTCAGGCCAAAGGCCTTGGCCGCGGCGATATTGGCCGCGCTGTCGTCCACGAACAGGATGTCGCCGGCCGCATGGCCGAACCGCTCGCAGGCGATGGCGTAGATGCGCGGGTCGGGCTTGATCAGCTTCTCTTCGGCCGAGACCACATAGCCCTCCAGGCGGGCAAAGGCCGGGCTCATGGCGATGACCCCGTCAAACACCTCATGGGACATGTTGGTCAGGCCAAACTGCGGCACGCCGGCCGCGTGCAGGGCCTCGATGGCGTCTTCGGTCTCGGCGATGGTTCCGGAAAACATCTCCCACCACCGCGCCTCCCAGGCGAGGATCTGCGCCGCGTATTCCGGGAAGCGCGCGACCAGGGCCTTGCGGTTGTCTTCGAAGGTGACGCCCAGGTCGTGGTTCACATGCCAGACCATGGTGCAGACATGCGAAAGGAACCGGTCGCGTTCGACCGGCTCCGGAAAGATTTTGGAATAGAGCGTCTTCGGGTCCCAGCGGACCACGACATTGCCGATATCCCAGAGGACCGCCTTGGCCATCTCCGGGAGCCGGCCGCGCTTAGCCCTGCTTGGCTTTGAAGCGCGGGTCCGTCTTGTTGATGACGTAGACCACGCCCTTGCGGCGAACGAGCTTGCAGTCGCGGTGACGCGTCTTCAGCGACTTCAGCGAGCTTCTGACCTTCATGAGCTTGTCTTCGCGCGTCGCCGCGCGCCGTCTTCCAGAGGGTTACCAACAGAGCGGGCGCATATACGGGGCGAGGCCTTGGGAGTCAACGGGGCGTCGCATCCGGGCCCTGCCGCCCCTGGTCTGGCTTGCGGCGCCGGCCCAAAGGCGCGAGGCTTCTCCCATAAGAATTAAGTCATGGGAGGATCATTCATTATGTCTGCGACCATTAATCCGAACGGAACCCTGAAGGGCAAGACCGCCCTGGTCACCGGCGCCAGCCGCGGCATCGGCGAGGCCATCGCCGCGCGCCTGGCCATGGAAGGCGCCAAGGTCGTCGTCTCGGCCCGCACCGCCCAGGAGGGCGAGAGCCGCCTGCCCGGGACGCTCGCCCACACGGTCGAGCGCCTGAAGGCGGCCGGCGCCGAGGCCGTCCTGGTCAAGGCCGACCTCGCCCAGGCGTCTGAGCGCGAGCGGCTGGTCGAGGAGGCCGAAGCCGCCTTTGGCCCCATCGACATCCTGATCAACAACGCCGCCATCACTTATTTCATGCCGGTCCAGGACTTCACCGAGAAGCGCTTCAAGCTGATGATGGAGGTGCAGGTCTATGCGCCCTTCCATCTGGCCCAGCTGGTCATGCCCGGCATGCGCCAGAAGGGCTGGGGCTCGATCGTCAACATCTCCTCGCCGGCCGGCATCCATCCCAAACAGCCCTATTCCGGCGGCCGCGGCGGCACGGTCTATGGCCTGTGCAAGGCGGCCCTGGAGCGGTTCACGACAGGCCTGGCGTCCGAGGTCCAGGGCGACGGGATCGCGGTCAATGTGGTCTCGCCGGGCCTGGTCGACACCCCCGGCGTGGCGGTGCACGGCCTGATCAATGAGCAGACCAAGGACCGGGTGCAGCCCATCGAGTTCATCGCCGAGGCCGTCTATCAGCTGGCCAAGGCCGATGCGAAATCCATGACCGGACGGGTGGACTATGCCGAGCCCCTGCTCAAGGAGCTGGGGATCAAGCCGTCCGAACTGGTCTGAGGAATCTAGTCTTCAAGGAGGGCCTGGAAGGCTGGCGAGAGCCGCTCTTCCAGGCCCTTTTTCGTGTGGATGAGGAAGCGGGCGGGGATGTCGTGGGCCGCGCAGAGCGCCAGGCCCTCGTCCGCCCCCGCCACCGACAGCAGGGTGCACCAGGCGTCGGCGACCATGGCCTGGGGGTGCAGCACGCTGACGCAGCCTACGCCGCTCTCGCTGGGCCGGCCGGTGCGGGGATCGAGGGTATGGGCGAGGCGCCGGCCCTCATGGATCATATAGCGGCGGTAGTCGCCCGAGGTGGCCACTGACAGGCCGCACAGGGCCAGCAGGATCGGCGTCTGGCTTTCGACCTCGCCCTCCAGCCGCTCCAGGGCCACCCACCAGGGCTGGCCGTCGGGCTTGAGCCCCTCGCCGCGCAACTCGCCGCCGACCTCCAGCAGGAAGTCACGCACCCCAAGACGCAGGAGCGCGCGGGCCGCCTCATCGACCCCGAACCCCTTGGCGACGCCTGACAGGTCCAGGCTAAGGCCCCCCGGCTGGCGCAGCCGGCGACCGACGGGATCGAAGTCGAGTCGCGCCCAGCCGGCCCCAGCCAGGGCGTCGGCGACCATCTCGTCCGTCGGCGGCGTGGCCACCGGTCCCGGCGGCCCGAATCCCCAGAGATCCGTCAGGCGCCCGACCGTGGGGTCGAAGGCCCCCCGGCCCAGGGCCGCCATCCCCAGGGCGCAGGCCATCACCTGGGCGAAGCCTTGGGGCAGGTCCTGCCAGGCGCCGGCCGGGGCGCGGTTGAAGGCGCTGATATGGGAGGCCGGCTCCCAGGTGCTCATCTCCGCGACCACACGGTCCAGGCGGTCCTGGACCGTGCGGGCCAGGACCTGGGCGCCAAGGCCCGGCAGGGTGATCGCCCGGAGCGTCCAGGTCACGCCCATGGCGACGCCGGAGGCTTCCACCTCCAGCCCGCCGGCCTGGGGCGCCAGATCCTCAGGCAGGGTCAGGGGCACGGCGACCCGGTGTTCAGGGCCGGCGCGCACCGATGAGGGAGCCTGGGAAGCCAACCGGCCTATTCCGGCAGGACTTCCAGGGTGCCGACATAGACCGCCATGCGCTCGGCGCCCTCGATCGGGCTCTTGCCGCCCCGCACCTCGGCCTCCATCCAGTACATGCCCGGCTCCGCCCAATTGATCTCCAGCAGGCCGTCGGCGGCGGTGGTGAGCTTCATCTCGCCCGGATCGTCGCGATAGCGGCCGGCGCCGCGGATTACGGTGACCTCGACGCCCGGAGCCGGCTGACCGTCGAGCAGCAGGCGGAACTGCGCCGTCTCGCCAGCGAACAGGTCGTTGGGATGGGTGACCGGGGCCAGCTCCAGGCCCTTGCCGGTCGGCGCCAGGGCCTCGGTGGTGGGCTCGCCCACGGTGGCGAAGGTTTCGATACGGCGCTGGGAGTGGGTGATCTTGATGTCGGTGGCCTCGGCCGGGATGGCGGTGGGCAGATCAGCGGCCGCCCCGCGCCAGCGCTTCTGCTCGCCGGCCAGCTTGTAGGAGGCCATGACGCCATCGCCGACGCTGGCGATGCGATAGGTGCCGGGCTTGGAAAGCTGGACATCGAAGGTCGAGCGATACTTGCCGGTCGCCGCATTCTGGTGGGGCACAGCGGCACCGTCAGGGCCGGTGATGACCAGGCCGTCCAGGCGCATGGGCACATGCTCGAAGACGAACAGGTCGTTGGACACCGCCGCATCGACGGTCACCCAGGGATCGGTCCCCGACAGCACGGTCATGGAGGGCAGCATCCACTGCCGGTGGGCCTGGGCGGCCATGGGGGCGGCCAGCATGGCGGTGAGCGCCGCAGCGGCGCAAAGAGGGCGAAGCAGGGTCTTCATGGCGCGTCTCTCCGGAATTCTGTTGAAAGGGGGATCAGGGCTTGAGGCTGAGGCTGACGACGCCGAGCTCGGTCTCGCCCTTGGCCTGGCCGCTGGCGGCGGCCTGGGGCGGCCACTGGAAGGGGATGCGGACCATTTCGCGGCCGCCGACCTCGCGGGCGGCTTCCACCACCAGATTGTACTGGCCGGCCGGAAGCGTGCCGAGCGGCGCCTTGCCGCCGACGAACTTTACCTGATGACGGCCCGGCGCCTTGGTGGCGCCGCTGACGCCGTCGGCCGGCAGGGTCATGGCCCGCCCCGCCCGGCGCCACCACTGGCGCATGTCCTTCAGCCAGGTCTCGCCTTCGCTGTTCCTGAGCTTGATGTCGTACCAGACCGCCAGGGTCTTCACCGCGCTCTGGTCCGGCTTCTCGACCCAGATGGCCACATAGGGATTGTGGTACTCGGCCACCGACATGCGCGGGATTTCCACACTGAGGTTCAGCTCGGCGGCGGCGGCCGGGGCGGCCATCAGACCGGTAAGAACGGCGGCGGAGGCAAGTCGGCGCATGGGCGAAGATCCGTTCAGTGAATGAAGAGCAGGGCGAGCAGCAGGGGAATGATCAGGCCCGCCCCCACCAGGGGCCAGGTGGAGCGGCGGGCGTGAGAGTGCAGTTGCAGCAGGATCAGGCCGGTGACGCAGAAGACCACGCACCCGACGGCGAAGATGTCGAGGAACCACATCCAGGCCACCCCGGTGTTGCGGCCCTTGTGCAGATCATTGAGGTAGGCGACCACGCCGCGATCGGTGCGCTCATAGATGACCTCGCCCACCTCCGTGTCGAGGCTCAGCCAGGCGTCGCCGCCAGGCCGCGGCAGGGCGAGATAGGCCTCGCCCGCCGACCATTCCGGCGCAGCGTCGGCCGGCAGGCTCACCTTCAATTGGTCGCCGATCCAGGCGCGTACGGGCTCGGGCAGAGGAGCCTCCTGCGCCTCCGCAGCCTGCGCCAGGGCCAGGAGATCGGCCGGCAGCTCGGCCGTCCGCTCGCTCACCCGCGGCGTGGCCGGGATGGAGCCCGCATGGTTGAGCGTAATGCCCGTGATGGCGAACAGCAGCATGCCGATCAGGCAGATGGCCGCGCTGATCCAGTGCCAGCGCAGGGTCTGGCGCAGGAAGCCAGCTCTCCGTTGCGCCTGACGCTTGGCCCGGGCGCGCGCCTCGGCGGCGTCAGGGGCCGCTGAGGCTGCGCCTAGCCGTTCAGAAGTCGACATTCACCGAAACCCACAGCCGCCGCGGCTCCTGGTTGATGGCGTACTCGCCCGCATAGGCCGTGGTCGCGCCGTTCGCATAGGGCAGATAAGACACGAAGTCCTTGTCGAACAGGTTGTAGATGGTGGCGTTCACCCGGACATTTTCCGCCACCTGGTAGCTGCCGCCCAGATGGAAGAGGCTGTAGCCCTTGTAGTCGCCCAGGGCGTCCTGAGCGGCGCCGGCGCCACGATAGCGCTCGGAGCGCACCTCGGTCCGCACCCAGGCGTTCAGCTTGTCCGTGGCGCGCCAACGGACGCTGCCGTTCAGCATGTGCTCGGGCGTATTCACCAGGGGCTCGCCCGCCGAGGGGCCGCTTTTCTGCTCGCTGTCGGTGTAGGTGTAGTTGCCCGAGACCGTCCAATCGGGGCTGAAGGCGTAGCGGGCCGCTACCTCGGCCCCGCGGGTCACCGCCTCGTCGATGTTCACCGTCTGGCCATAGAGATCGACCCGGGGGAAGGCGCCATAGTCCACGCAACCGGGGCGATTGGGGCTGCCGGCGAAGGAACAGTTGGGCAGGCCGGGGCCTGAGGCGATCTTGTCCTCGAACTCGCTGTTGAACAGGGTCAGGTTGGCGTCAAAGCCGGCGCCATTGTCGAAATAGACCCCGACCTCGGCGGTCGTGCTGGTTTCCGGCTGCAGGGTCGGCGTGCCGATGGTCGGCACTGTGCCCTGGGCGGTGAAGCCCGTGATGCCCGAGGCGATCTGGTCCAGGCGCGGGGTCTTGAAGCCGCGGCTGACCCCGCCCTTCACCGTCCAGGCGTCGTTAGCCGTCCAGACCAGATAGGCCCGGGGGCTGGTCTGGCCGCCGAACTTGGAATGGTCGTCGTGCCGGACGCCGACCGTGAGGGCGAGATTGTCCAGCAGGCGCCATTCGTCCTCGGCGAACACCGCCCATTGGGTGTGCTCATAGGTGTCGACGGCCACCCCATCGACCATCTCGGCCTCCCACCACTGGCCGCCCACGGTGAAGGCGTGCGCCCCCATCTCCGTGGCCAGACGGGTGTTGAAGATGGTGTTGGTGGCCTCCAGCGTGCGCGGGTCGCCGGCGGTCTTGCCGGGCGTGCCCGGCGGGATGGTCCGCCCGATCGTCGTGGTGGTGTTGCGCACCACGTCCGAGGTGATCAGGCCGATGGGCGAGCGCCAGTCATGGGCCAGGCCGTATTGCTCGCGCTCGAAGCGCAGCTCGGGACCGTAGCCCCCCTGGACCGTGCCGGTGCCGAGCTGGCTGTCGGAATTGTCATAGGATTGTTCGGCCACATCGACATCCAGCCACAGGTCGTGGTCGGCGGCGGGCGTGAAGCTCAGCCGGCCGCCCAGGGTCCAGATGTCGGCCTCCACCGGGCTGGGCCCGCGCTTGGACACCTCGACCGGCTGGCCGTTGGCGTCCACATAGGCGAGATCGGAGGCGTCGCGCTTGAAGAGGCTGCCGCGCAGCGCCAGGCCCAGCAGGTCCGGGATGATCGGGCCATCGACATAGGCCTCGGCGCCATAGCTGGCGCCGAACTGGTCATCGCTCTGCAAGGTCCCCTGCACGGTCGTCGCCGCCCGCCAGCGGTCGCCGACCCGGCGGGTGATGATGTTGACCACGCCGCCCATGGCGTCGGAGCCATAGAGGGTCGACATCGGCCCGCGGACCACCTCGATCCGCTCGATGGCCGAGGTGGGCGGCATGAAGCTGGTGGAGGTTTCGCCAAAGCCATTGGGCGTCACATTGCCCGCCGCGTTCTGACGGCGGCCGTCGATCAGCACCAGGGTATAGTCGCTGGGCATGCCGCGGATCGAGATGTTCAGGCCGCCGGTCTTGCCGACGCCATCGCCCACATCGACGCCTTCGACGTCCGCCAGGGCCTCGGCGAGGCTCGAGAATCGCTTGGTCTGCAGGGCTTCGCGGGTGATCACGCTGACCGATGCGGGCGCCTCGACCAGCTTGCGTTCGAAGGCCGAGGCGGTGACCACCAGCTGCTCGACTTCGGCGGCGTCATTGGCGGAGTCCAGCGCGCTGGGGGCCTGGGCGACAGCGGCGCTCCCGGCGGCGATCCCGAGGCTGACGACGGAGCAAAAGAGACTGCGGCGAAGGCCACTGCGACGGAAACCGGACATAAACGAGACGACCCTACTGACTTGCGACTGGCTCGCACTAGCAAGGCCTTTCCGAGGCCACAAGTTTTTTGCGATTAATTCTCACCCTCGCGGCAAGATTTCCTCGCCGCCGCGCGGAACCCGCAGGGTCCTTCAGGCTTTCATTGTCCGCAGGCGAGGTTGTGATCCCCCCCACCAATCTCGCCTAGCGTCCTGAAGCCCCGGGCCTGCAAAGGCCCGGGGCTCTCCATATCGGCCCCATCACGCGATCGCGTGATTGAGGCGTAGGCCAAGGAGACCTAGGATTGGCCATGGATCGACGCTCCTTTCTTGTGCTGCTTGTCGCCGGTTGCGCTGACCCCGCCGCCAACCTCGGCCCTCAACTGGCCCTGGGCCCTGGCGCGCCGACGCCTTACCGGCCTGAGCCCACCGTCGATCTGCCGCCCTCGGGCAGCCCGACCTTCGACGCCTGGCTGAAGGAATTCTACGTCAAGGCGGTCAAGGCTGGCCTGCCTTCCGATCTGGTGGACCGGGAGCTCCGCGGCCTGACGCCCAACGACCGGATTTCAGCGCTGGATTCCCGGCAGCCCGAGTTCTCTCGCCCCGTCAGCGACTACATCCGCGGCGTGGTGACCGAAGATCGAATCGCCATTGGCGCGCGGCGCCGCGACGCCCTGCCGGCCCTGAGCGACATCGAGACGCGCTTTGGCGTGCCGCGCAATGTGCTGGTGGCCATCTGGGGCCTCGAGTCCGGGTTCGGCGCCATCCTGGGCGACTTCGACGTAGTCCGCGCCATGGCCACCCTGGCCGCCGATGGCCGCCGACGGGAATTCGCCGAAGACCAGCTGATGGCCGCGCTCAAGATCATCGGCTCCGGGGAATTCCCCCGGTCGCGCCTGGTCGGCTCCTGGGCCGGCGCCATGGGCCAGACCCAATTCATCCCCACCACCTTCCTGGCCACCGCCATCGATGGCGACGGCGACGGCCGCCGCGACCTCTGGGGATCCTCGGCCGACGCCCTGGCCTCGGCCGCCAACCTGCTGTCCAAGGCCGGCTGGCGCCGAGGCGAGAGCTGGCACCGGGAAGTCACCGTGCCGGCCAGCTTCGACTACGCGCTGACCGAGGGCCCTCGGGAGATCCCGGCCTGGTGGGCGCAGCGCGGCGTCGTCCCGGCCGATGGTCGCCCCATAGCGGCCGCCGATCAGAACGCCCCGGCCGAACTGATCGCCCCCTCCGGCGCCGGCGGGCCGATGTTCCTGATCTTCCACAACCACTTCATGATCCGCCGCTACAATAATTCGACGGCCTATGCCTTGGGCGTCGGACTGCTGGCCCAGCGCCTAGGCGGCGAAGGGCGGCTGGTCCGCGACTGGCCGCAGGAGACGCCGCTGGCGCTCTCCGACCGCACGGCGGCCCAGACCGCCCTCAACCAGCTCGGCTTCGACGCCGGCGCCCCGGACGGCATTGTGGGCGTCAACACCCGCAAGGCCCTGCGCGCCTATCAACAGGCCCGCGGCCTGGTGGCTGACGGCTACCTGTCGCTGGAAATGGTCCGTCGCCTCCGCTCAGAGACCGGCGCCCCGAACTGAGCTTCACCCGACGCCGGGCCGCTACTGGCCGGACTCGTCCCGGCGCTCGAGGGTGGCCATGGCCGCGTCGGCCCGCGTCGCCGGCTCGGGGTCGGCGTTCCGAAGCTGGGGATTGCGGAAGGCGTAGTAGAGCAGGCCCACCATAATCGCGGCGTTCAGCGCAAACGGCGCCCAGGCGATCAGCTGGTAGAGCCACACGAAGAACGGGGCCAACACCACATTGACGCCGTTCACGGCGGCGATGGCGCCGGCCACCCGGGCCTGTTCGCCCATGTTCACCGCCAGGGACGACCCCGCCGTGAAACCCGGGCGGGCGAAGCCAAAGCCGAGGCTAGCGATCGCATAGCCCATGACCACCGCCCAGTAGTTGGGCGACAGGGCGACGATCACATTGCCCACCGCGGCCACGGCGACGCCCCAGCGCAGCAGTTGGCGCGGAGTCATCTCGAACATGCGGATGATGCCCCACTGGGCCAGCAGGCCAGCCATGGCCCCGAACATCATGGCGATGGCGATGAAGCCCTGGGCGGCGGCCGGCGACAGGGCCAGCTTGTCGATGATCAGAAAGCCCAGGGTCTGACCCTGGGCCGTCTGGCAGGCGGCGACCAGGAAGCCATAGATCAGGAAGGGCGTGATCCGCGGGTCCCGCCACATGGGCGTTTCCTTGACCCCGGGATTGGCCTTGCGGGTCTCGGCCTCTGCGTCGGTGCGCGCGCGGGTTTCGCCGGCGAAGGGGCTCTCGGGCAGGAAGCGATAGACGACGAACAACATGACCGCGGCGATCAGGGCGAAGCCGAACAGCGGCCCCGACAGGCCCAGGAAGGGCAGGATCAGCAGCGGCGCGAGAAAGGGGCCGATCACCGTCCCCAGGCCGAAGGCGCCGGCCAGGCTGGACATGGCCTGGGTGCGCTTCTCGGGCGCGGTATGCTCGGCCACATAGGCCTGGGTCGCCGGGTTCGAGGCGGCCCCGAACAGGCCGAACAGGGCTCGGGCGAACAGGAAGAAGACGAAGATCACCATGGGCGTCGCCCAGTGGCGCAGGCCCGCATTCACCACCAGGCCGCAGCAGACCATCGAGACCATGAAGCCGGTCAGGCCGACCAGCATCAGCGGCTTGCGCCCATACCGGTCCGAGGCCCGGGCCCAGAAGGGCGAGGAAAACGCCCACAGAAGCGCCGAGAGCGAAAAGACCGCCGCCACCAGGGGGTCGGGGATGCCAATCGAGCGGCCAATGGCCGGCAGCACCGAGATCAGCCCCGTATTGCCCATGGCCGTGGCCAGGGACACCCCGAAGATGATCGCGAATGAACGCTTGGGAAGCACCACGGGGAGCGCGGGAGATCCGGACATGTGACCGCTGTTAATGCGGCGCGTCACCGCAGGCAATTGCGATTACCGCACACCGGCCATTAAGCATTAACCCCGATGCTCCCGCAGGATTAGCCGGGGGCCAAACGTCGTCATGTTCCAGATCATCGGGATCGTTCTGCTGTTCGCCATGGTGTTCGGCAGCTACATCATGGCCGGCGGCAATATGGGGATCATCCTCCACGCCCTGCCCCACGAGATGATGGCGATCGGCGGCGCCGCGGTGGCCGCCTTCCTGATCAGCCACTCGATGACCGTGATCAAGGGCGTCGGCGGCGGCCTGGCCAAGGCCTTCGCCGGCCCCAAGTGGAAGGCGTCGGACTACCGCGACCTCTTGTCCCTGCTGTTCCTGTTGACCAAGACCATGAAGTCCAAGGGCGTCATCGCCCTGGAAAGCCACATCGAAAACCCGGGCGAGAGCACGATCTTCTCCCGCTATCCGAAGATCACCAAGGACCACTTCGCCGTGGATTTCATCTGCGACACCCTGCGGATGATGACCATGAACCTGGAAGATCCCCACCAGGTCGAAGACGCCATGGAAAAGCAGCTCGAAAAGCACCATCACGAGGCCCTGGCGCCGGCCCACGCCCTGCAGAACACCGCCGACGCCCTTCCGGCCCTGGGCATCGTCGCCGCCGTGCTCGGCGTGGTGAAGACCATGGGCTCGATCTCCGAGCCTCCCGAGGTCCTGGGCGGCATGATCGGCGGCGCCCTGGTCGGCACCTTCCTGGGCGTGTTCCTGGCCTATGGCCTGGTAGGACCGCTGTCGTCGCGACTCAGCGCCGTGGTCGAGGAGGAGGCCTCCTTCTACAAGATCATCCAGGCCGTCCTGGTGGCCCACCTGCATGGCAACGCCGCGCAGATCTCCGTCGAGATCGGCCGTGGTCATGTGCCCAGCGGCGCTCAGCCGAGCTTCCTGGAGTTGGAAGAGGCCCTTTCGGCCATCCCGGCCGAGGCCTGATCGGACCGGCTTTGCCGGCAAAAACGGGGGGCGAGGCGGCGTCGGCGAAAAAAGTGATCACAGCCGCGTGATTTACCCCCTTGCCCCCGCACCAAACACCGGCATATTCCTGCACTGCGCAGCGATGCTGAAGCTTCTGGCCCCCGGGCCGGGGGCGACAGTCGCGCCAGGCGCAATCAACCTCCATTCCAGGGGACCAGGGACATGACCTCCGAGATTCTTCGCAAGCTGCTCGTGGCCGGCGCCGCCGTCGCCGCTCTCTCCGTCGCCGCCTGCGGCCAGCCCGCTGAAACCGCCGACGAAGCCGCCGCGGAAGCCACCACCGAAGCCGCGACCGCCGAAGCCGCCGCCGACACGGCCGTTGACGCCGCCGCGACCGCCGACGCCGCTGCTGACGCCGCCACCGACGCCGCCACCGACGCCATGGCGCCGGCCGCGGAAGCCCCGGCTGCTGACGCCGCTGTGGAAGCTCCGGCTCACTAAGCCATTCGCGAACGCCTCGGCGTTTTCGATGAAGGGCCGCCCTCCGGGGCGGCCCTTTTGCTATGGGCGAACGATAGGTCTTGAAGCGATCGTCCGCTGGCCGCCAATGGAGCGATGCTCCCGCCCGCCGCCCCGCCCGATTCCCGTTCGGATGAGTCGCCCCTGATTCTCGACGATCAGGGCCAACCGCGCTCGCGCCTCTATGGCGACGTCTATTTCTCCACCGAAGACGGCCTGGCCGAATCGCGGACCGTGTTCCTGCAGGGGTGCGGCCTGCCGGAGCGGTGGGCCGCTCGCCGGCGGTTCACCGTCGCCGAACTTGGCTTCGGCACCGGGCTCAACATCCTGGCCCTGCTCGACCTGTGGCGTGAGACGCGGCCCCCCGGCGGGCGGCTTCACATCTTCACCGTCGAAGCCCATCCCCTGCGCGCCGAGGCGGCCGCCGCCGTGCTGGCCGCCTGGCCGGAGGTTGCAGACCTCGCCCGCCTGCTGACCGACCGCTGGCCAGGTCAGGCGCGGGGCTTTCACCGGGTGGATCTGCCCGAATTCCACGCCACCCTGGATGTGGCCGTAATGGAAGTCGCAGCGGCGCTGCGATCCTGGACGGGTCAGGCCGACGCCTGGTTCCTGGATGGTTTCTCGCCGGCGCTCAATCCGCAGATGTGGCGGGACGAGGTGTTTGCAGGGGTGGCGGCGCGCACAGCGCCAGGGGGCCGCCTCGCCACCTTCACCGTGGCCGGCGCCGTCCGCCGGGGCCTTCAGGCGCAGGGCTTCGAGGTGGCCAAGCGGCCGGGCCACGGCCGCAAGCGTGAACGTCTGGAAGCCTGGAAGACCGACGCTGTCATTCCAGCCCCACCGCCGTCGCAGGTGGCGGTGATCGGCGCGGGCGTGGCCGGCGCCGCCCTGGCCCGCGCGTTGCGGCAAGGCGGAGCCGAGGTCCAGGTGTTCGACGCCGGCGGTCCGGGCCACGGCGCGTCAGGCAATCCTGCCGCCCTCGTCACCCCCCGTCTCGACGCCGGGCTCGGCCCCCTCGCCGGCCTCTTCGCCCAGGCTCTGACGCGCGCCCGAACCCTGTATGAAGCGATCCCCGGCGCGGTGCTCGACCGCGGCGTGCTGCAACTGGCCCATCAGCCCAAGGACGGCGACCGATTCGCCCGGATCGCAGCGTCTGACCTGTTTGAGTCCTGGTCCTTGGAGGTCATAGGCGGCCAGGCCGTAGGTCAGTGGACGGGAGAGGCGACTGAGGGCGCCGGTCTCGCCCAGCACGGCGCCCTGGTGGTCAGGCCGAGCGCCATCCTGTCGGCCTGGCTCGGCGAGGTCAGCCAAGGCGCGGTCTCGGCCCTGGCGCGCCGGGACGACCGGTGGGTCGTGCTGGGGGCGGCGGGGCAAGAGCTCTGGCGCGGCGACGCCGTGGCGGTCTGCGCCGGGGCGGGCGCCGGCGAACTGCTGGCCCAGGCGCCCCTGCAGGCCGTTCGGGGACAGATCTCCCTGGCGCCTGGCCTGGATGCGCGGGCCGCCGCCTGGGGAGGCTACGTCGCCCCGTCTCCGGATGGCCTGGTGTTTGGGGCCACCCACGACCGCGACGACCATGGCTCCGAGGTCCGCGCCTCCGACCACGGACGCAACTTGGAGACTTTGGCCCAAGCCCTTCCCCAGCTGGCCGCCCGCGCCGGCGCCGTCGCGCTTGCAGGGCGCGCATCGCTGCGGGCGGTGACGCCCGATCGCCTGCCGCTGGCCGGACCAGGCCCGGGGGGCGAGAAAGGCCTGTTCGTCCTGTCCGGCCTGGGTTCCCGGGGCTTTTGCCTGGCGCCCCTCCTGGCCGAGCATGTGGCCGCCCAGCTCCTCGGCGCCCCCTCGCCCCTGCCCGGCGAAATGATCGACCTGATCGACCCCGACCGTTTCCGTCGCCGGGCGCAGCGACGAGCGGGATTGGCGCCCGATTGAAACCACGATCCTGGGCTACCGTCCGGCCATCAGAAGCGCCTTGGCGGCGGCCTGACCAGAATTGAGGAGGCTCTCCATGCGTACGTCCATTCTCGCCCTGGCCGCGCTGGCGACCGCCGCCTGCGCCCCGACCACCGGCTCCAATGACCTGGAGACCACGACGAACGCCCCGGACAGTCGGGAGTGCTTCTTCACCCGCAACGTCAACGGGTTCAGCGCGCCAGATGACGAGACCCTCTATCTGAGGGTCGGGGTGCGCGACGTCTATGAGATGCAGATGTTCGCCCCATGCCCCGACATGGACTGGGCCCAGAAGCTGGGCGTCGTATCCCGCAGCGGTTCGACCGTATGCCGGGGGATGGACGCGACAATCGTCACCCCCGGTCCGTTCGGACAGCAAAGCTGCCAGGTGCGCGCGGTGCGAAAGCTGACGCCCGCCGAAGCCGACGCCCTGCCCCGCGGTCACCGCCCCTGAGGCGCGGGCGGCCAAAGCGGCCATCGACAAAGAAAATCGGCGCCGCCCAGGGGCGACGCCGATGAGGTGCGAACCGGACGGCGCCGCCGCCCGGTTGCGTTAAAGCGCTTTAGAAGCGCTTCTTGGCGCTGACGGCGATCACCCGCCCGAGGGGGTTTCCGCTGCCGAAGTCGTAGTTGTACTGGGTGCCAATGGCGAACGGCGGCTCCTCGTCGAAGAGGTTCTGCACGGTCACAGACATCGACGTTTCCCAGGGCAGTTCGACCCGATAGGTGATGTCGTGCTGCCAGTATTCCCCGATCTTGGCGGCTTCAGGCTTGCCGACATTGCGGGCGATGGCGTTCGGCGTGGCTTCGCTATGGGTGGTCGAGGACACGTGGCGGAGCTGCCAGCGGACGTTGTGGATACCCATGTTGTAGTTGACGAAGGCGTTGGCCCGCAGCTTGTTGTACCCCGTGAAGATCGAGGCGCGGTAGGTGCCCGCCCGATCCACAGTGCCCGTCGAGGTCGCAAAGCCTTCGATCTCGTAGGGGTCTTCTTCGTACTTCAGCAGATAGGTGCCGTCGAAGCCGACCGTCAGCTGGCCGTCATAGATTTCCGCGACCTCGATATTGGCGTTGAAATCGACGCCGCTGGTCTTGATGGCGCCGCCGTTAATGTACTGGGTGCGGTAGCCGAGGATGTCGGTCCGCGCGCAGCTGCCGGGCACGAAGGTGAACCGGGCTTCCAGGGCGTCATATTCCGGATTGGCGCAGAGGCCGGTCGCCGCGCCACCCGGGAAGAACAGGTTCAGCAGGTCCGCGGTGGCCTCCGACGTCATCGGGTTGTCGAAGTCGAAGTTCCAGTAGTCGATCGTGGCGTTGAACCGGTCGAAATCGAAGATGGCGCCGACCGAATAGGTCATCGCCTCTTCGGGCTCGATGTTCGGGTTGCCGAACAGGTCGTTGGCCCGATAGGTGCCCGAGGCGTTAGTCAGGCCGCGGGCGAAGGTGTCGGTGACGATCGTGGCCTGCGGGGCCCGATAGGTGGTGCCGATAGCGCCGCGCAGAGCGAACCAGTCCATGGCCTGCCAGCGGAAGTTGGCCTTCGGATTGAAGGTCTCGCCGACGCCCTCATATTTCTCGTAGCGGCCCGCGAGGGTCACTTCGAGGTTGTCGAGGATCGGAAGACGAACCTCGGCGAAGGCGGACGTGATCTTCCGATTGACGTCGTAGGGCCGGATATTGGCGTTGAACAGGAACGGGCCGTTGGCGGTGGTCGGGCAGGCGGGCTGACCGTCGCCGAAGGGCGGCGAGTCCACGCAAGGGGTGGCGTTGGCGTCGTAGAAGGCGTCCGGATCACGGATGTCCCGGTCGTAGCGATACTGCGCGCCGGCCGCCCATGCGATGTTGTCGTCGGCCCAGAGCGTCCACGGGGTTTCACCGCTGAAGATCAGGTCCGCAACCAGAAGACGGCTCTGATCGTGGTTGTACTGCTCCTCTTCCATCCAGTTGACCACATCGGCCCGCGCCTCAGCGGCCTGGTTGAAGCCCGGAATGCTGCTGGAGGCGATGTAGTAGGGGTTGGCGCCCGTGCCCGCCGTGCTCTCCTCGATCGCGTTGGCGAAGGGGTTGAAGAAGTAGCAGCCCAGGGCGGCGTTGCCGGCGTTGGTGGTGAAGTTGTTGGTCTCAGCCGCGGTGCACTCATCGCCGCCGGCGCGGGAGCCGAAGCCCCGGAGGCCGAGTTGAAGGCGGTTCACCGAGACGTCCTGCAGATTATATTCGTAGTCGATCTGCTGGTAGGTCAGGGACGAGTCGAACCGCAGCCAGTCATTGATACGGCCGTTGAACCCCCCGACCACCCGGAAGGTCTGGGTCTCGTAGGTGTAGTGGCTATGGCCATCGTCAGTATAGGGATTGCCGGCGAAGCCGATCGGCCGCCAACTGGTGGCGCTGGTGACCAGACCATTCTGGCCGGCGCTGGCGATGCCGGCCCGCGCCAGGGCGAGACCGGTGGCGCAGCTGGCGGCGTCAATGCCGTAGGGTAGGACAGGGCCCGAGCAGCTAGCCGCCTGGACCTGGCTGATCAGGGCCTGCAGGCCGGGGTTGGCGGCCGGAATGTAGAAGCGCGACTGCTCCGAGGTTCCCGTCGCCGGGATCGGCGAAACCCCGCCGCCCGCCGAGCCGCCGGAGGCCAGGATCGGCGAAGGCGACTGGTTCGGCCCCGTCATCGCCCAGCTCTGCAGAGGCGTCGAGTTGTTGGCATAGAGGGCTTCGGCGCGGAACTGGATATCGTCCGTCACGTCGAAGTCGAGCTGGCCGTAGATCTTATACTGCTGCTCGTTCTCGACGAGGTTGTCGAAGCTCGAGTACTGGAAGTTACAGGCCGTCGGGCTGACGATGGCCGAGCCGATGACATAGGGGGCGCCGCCATTGGCTGCGCAGCCGATGTCGGGCAGGGCGCCCGTGAACGAGGCTGCGGTGAAGCCTGTATTGGGCGAGCCCACCGGCGCCGTGGTGGCGTAGTTGTACTGACCGGGGTTGCCGGTGCCGGCCCAGCCGCCCAGCGGGTTTTCCAGATAGCCTTCGGGGCCGGTCAGGATCGCCCAGTCGCGCTCGAAGATGCTGAGCTCGGAGCGTTCGCGATAGTCGCCGGTGAGCAGCAGATTGGCGCGCTCGCCTTGCCAGCCCCAGGCGGCGCCCAGTTCGTAGTCGCCGTCGGAACCGTCGATGAATTGATACTGGCCGGTCAGCTCCAGGCCGTCGAGATTGGTGCGGGTGATGAAGTTCACCACGCCGGCGATGGCGTCGGAGCCGTAGGTCGCCGCCGCGCCGTCCTTCAGCACTTCGACGCGCGTAATGGCGGAACTCGGCAGCATGTTCACATCGACGCTGCCCAGGGCGCGGGTGGTCGAGGCGACCCGCCGGCCATTGAACAGGACCAGGGTGCGAGGCCCGGTCACTGTCGAGTTGAGGTTCCGCAGATTGATGGTCGCCGCGCCGTTGCCGGCGCCGAAGCGGTTGTTTTCACCGATCACCGCGCCCGATGACGGGATGGTCTTGATCAGCTGAACCATCGAGGGCGTGCCCCGACGTTCGAGTTCCTGGGTTCCGATCACATCGACCGGAAGAGCCGCGTTCTCCGGCGTGCCGGCGATGAATGAGCCGGTGACGACGATCTCTTCGACCACAGTCGGTTGGGACTGAGCCGCCGCCTGGCCGGCGGCGCCCATGGCCAGGGCGACAGCCATGACTGAGCCGCCGCAGAAATATGTACGTTTCAACATTGGTTTCCTTCCCCCTCTTGGCGTCGATCCCCTTCTGACGTGGGGATTTTGACCCTTGAGCAAAAATGATCATCTGACGGCTTTGGCGAAACCGCCAGAATTTTTTCAACCTTTGGACATAACCAGACTATTTGACTGGTGCGCAAGTTTTGATCCGAAATCCCTTACCCACAAAGGGGTTTCGGGCATACTTCACCTTCGAGAATGACATTTTCGCCACAGACATCCACCGCTGAGCCTCCGGTATACCCCAGGTGACCGGGACGAGCGGCCACATCGCCGCCGCGAATGCGCCTCTTTTGACAGTACCGCATGTTCTATAGGCCGAGCATGCGCCCCGGGGCCGGCCGCCCCCTGTACGCTTCACTAGCGGCCTGACGGCTGAACGCGGCCCCAGCGAATCGAATCAGCCAGGCCAACGAGCGGGCGGACTGGGGGGTCAGGGTGGAGACGGCCGCCAGGATTCGGCGAGGATGGCGTAGAGATAGGTGTCGCGCCACACGCCCCGCACCTGCCGGTCCTTGCGCATCTCGCCCTCCCGGCGCAGGCCGAGCTTCTCCATCACCCGGTAGGAGCCGGTGTTGCGCACGTCGCAGGTGGCGGTGATGCGATGCAGGCCCAGATCCTCGAAGCCGAGGCGCAACAGCGCCCACCCGGCCTCGGTGACCAAGCCCTGGCCCCACAGGTCCCGGCGCAGGCAGTAGCCCATCTCCAGAGTCCGATGCGGGATGTCGCGCAGATGCAGGGCGATGGAGCCGACCACCACGCCCGAGGCCCTGTGCTCGATGGCCAGGCCGAGATTGAGCCTGGGCCAGGTCGCCTGCTGCTCGAGCACGCGGGCGATGAAGGCCGCCGTCTCCTCAGGGCTGTTGGGTCCCCAGGGCAGGTAGCGGGTGACTTCGGGGTCGGAGCCATAGGCGTGGACGGCGGGGGCGTCCTCCAGGCGGAAGTCGCGCAGGCGCAGGCGTTCGGTTTCGATGGGCAGCCGAAGTTCGGCGGGCGGCATGGTCTCACTCCAGGATTTGCCCCTGGCGGAGACCTTATCGACCCCGGCCAGGCGGCGGGGTCTGTAAGGAAGATGCGCTCTTGAGCTCTAGGCGCGCGCCATTCCTCGACCCCGGATGGGACCGTAGGAATTGCAGGCGTGGGCGGCCAGGGCGATCATCACGAGCCTCTTAGCGGCCCATCGGCGCCCTCGCAAACCTTTGTTCGCCAGACCTCGTCACCGCCAGGCCTTGAAACCGATCACCAGGCGGACATCGTCGGCCTCTCCGCCGGTGGCTTCGACCAGGTCGGCGCTCCGGCCCAGGGCGCCATGCCACTCGACCCCGGCATAGGGGGCGAATTCCGGGGCGAACGCGTAACGCAGGCGCAGACCAACCGCCGCGTGGCTGAAGCCGGCGGCCAGTTGGCGGGCCGGAACATCCGTGGCCGAGGCCTCCAGCTCCAGGCGCGGCTGCAGGATCAAACGCTGGGTGATCCGCTGGTCGTACTCAGCCTCCACCCGGGCGGTCAGGTCGCCGTCCTGCGAGAGAAAGGCCGCCGCGTCGATCTCCCACCAGTGCGGCGCCAGGCCCTGGACGCCGAGGACCAGGTGGCTCAGATCCTCAGCTTCACGGACGATGTCATGGCGCAGACCCAGCTGGACGTCCCAGAAGGGCGTCACGGCGCGGCCATAGAGCAGCTGGATCTCGGCCTCTTCCAGGCCGCCGTCGACATCGCCCTCGCCCTCGGTCTTGATCCAGGCGCGGTTGATGTCGCCGCCGGTCCAGCCCTGCACGTCCCACAGCCAGGTCGCCGCCCCCTCGCCAAAGCCGGCCTCCAGGCGATCGACGATCAGGGCGGTGGTCCGCACATCGCCATTCTCGGCCCGCAGCTGGTCCCGCGCCCGGGCCATTTCGGTCGGATCGAAGACGAGATCGGCGGCGTGAGCGGGTCCCGACCCCGCCGAAGCGGGCGCGCCGTGGCGGGGGCCCGTCGGTGCGGCGGCATGCCCCGCATGGGTGCCCGGCGCTGCCGTCGCGCCTGGGCCCATGTCATGGCCCGCGTGGGGGTCAACCTCCGCCGCAGGGCCGGCTGCGGTCGGCTCGGCCCGGTGATGGGCATGGGGGTCATGGGCGTCCTGAGCCCAGGCGGGGCCGGCCGCCAGCACGGCCGGCGCCAACAGGAGGGCAAGCCGGCTCATGCCGCGGCTCCGTCCAGGGGGCGCACGGTGACGACATTGAACATGCCCGCATGCATGTGCATCAACATGTGGCAGTGGAAGGCCCAGTCGCCGGGCGCATCGGCCGTCAGGTCGAAGGTCACCTTGGCGCCCGGCGCTACATTGACCGTGTGCTTCAGGGGCTGGTGACCCTCCGGCGCGCCGTTCACCAGCTCGAAGAAGTGGCCGTGCAGGTGGATCGGGTGGGCCATCATGGTGTCGTTCACCAGAGTCACGCGCACCCGCTCGTTGCGGGAAAAAGCGATGGGCTCGACGATCTCGCTGAACTTGCGCCCGTCGAAGCCCCACATGAACCGCTCCATGTTTCCGGTCAGGTGGATCTCCAGGCTGCGTGACGGCGCCCGCCGGTCCTTGCCCGGCGAAAGCGCCACCAGCTCGGCATAGGTCAGCACCCGGTGGGGAACGTCCTCCAGCCCCATGGGCCGTTCGGCCAGGCGGCTGACCGGGGCCGGGGCGATCATGTCCACCCCGACGCCCACGGCCATGCCCGGCGGGGCCAGGGCCTTGTCGCGCATCTGGTGAGCCCCGTGATCCATGGCGGCGGGCGGCGCAGGCGCATGCCCCATGGCCGCGTGGTCCATGGCCGCGTGGTCTATGGCGCCATGGTCCATCGCCCCGTGGTCCATGCCGTCCATCGCCCCCATGCCGCCCCCCATGCCCATGTCGCGCATGGTCAGGGTGGGGACCTCGCGCAGGGCCGGGACCTCGGCCGCCATCCCCGCCCGGGGCGCCAGCATGGCCACCGCCATGCCGGAGCGATCCACCGACTCCGCCACCAGGGCGTAGGCGCGATCGCCCTGCGGCTCGACGATCACGTCATAGGTCTCAGCCACCGAGATCTGCAGCTCGTCGGTCTCCACCGGCCGCACATCGGCCCCGTCGGCCTGCACCACCCGCATCGCCAGGCCCGGGATCCGCACATTGAAGATCGACATGGCCGAGGCGTTGATGATGCGCAGCCGCACCTTCTCGCCGGGCGAGAACAGGCCGCGCCAGGGCGCCTGAGGCCCCTGGCCATTGACCAGATAGGTATAGGTGGCTCCGTTCACATCGGCGATGTCGCGGGGGTCCATCCGCATGGCGCCCCACATGCGCCGCTCGGCCAGGCTCATGCCGTCCGCCCCCGACAGCAGGCCCGAGAGCGTGGTGCGCGAGCGGTTGAAATAGCCGGGGCTCTTCTTCAGCTTGGCCAGGATCTCGTGCGGATGGATGAAGCTCCAGTCCGAGAGCACGATCACATGCTCGCGGTCATAGGGGGCCGGCTCGGCGCCCGCCGGATCGATGACCAGGGGGCCATAGCAGCCCATGGCCTCCTGCAGGTTGGAGTGGCTGTGATACCAGTAGGTCCCCGCCTGAATCACCGGGAAGTCGTAGTGGAAGGTGTCGCCCGGCTTGATACCCGGGAAGCTGATCCCCGGCACCCCATCCATCTGGAAGGGCAGCAGCAGGCCATGCCAGTGGATGGAGGTGTCCTCATCCAGGTCGTTGGTCACCGACAGATGCGCCCTCTGGCCCTCCCGCAGGCGGATCAGCGGCGCCGGCAGGGTGCCGTTGACCGTGACGGCATGGCCGGTCCGGCCCCCGAGGGAAAACGGCGTGTGGCCGATCCGCAGGGCGATGTGGTCGCCGGAGAGCGCCGCCGGCGCGCCAGGCGAGGCCCCACCCTGCGCCCAGGCCGGCAGCAGGCCCTGGGTCGCAGCTGCGGCGCCAAAGGCCAATGACCCGGCCAGCAGGCGACGTCGATCAGTCTGGATCATCCCGGCGGCTCCGCGCGTCTGCTACATGCCCCATGGGGGTATATCGTCGCGGCGGGCGCCGGGCAAGACGGCGGGGCGCTGGCGGCGCCCGGGAACAGCCAAGCCTGTTGGCGCATTAGGGGAGCGTGATCGCCCTCCTTCTCGACCTTTCGAACATCTTCGGCGGCTTCCTGCTGGCCATCGGCCTGCTGGCGCGCCTGCCGTCGGTCGGCGACAACCTGGCCGACGCCGCCCGCAAGCTCGGCCCCCTGGGCTGGATCGTCGGCGTCATCGCCCTGATCTGCGGCGGCTACTATCTGATCGTCCACCTGACCAGCGGCCCGCGCCTCTTGCACTACGAGGTCGTCGCCATCATCACCGGCGTTCTGCTGCTGTGGGACCGGCTGGGCCTGGCGCGCAGGACCGGCCAGGACATCCCCGAGAGCCGATCGACCGGCGCCGGCCTGATCGTCGCCATCTTCGGCGTGATCGCCATCCTCGTCGGCCTGCAGGGCCTGTTCACCCCGAACTAGGGGGCGCTCGGCTTTGCCGGGCGGCCAAACCGATCATCGACACCACTAAGGGGTGTGGGTGCTCCGCATTGGGACTACGCCTGCGCGGGAATCGGCGCAGCTTGGTAGGCATGAACGCCTGCCTCTTTGCATTTACCGAGGGATGTGAATTCAGCTCGGCGTTTACGGCTGCCTGGGTCCAAGGCCTTGGCTCTCTCGCCGCAGTGGGCGCTGCTATCTTGATTGCTAGGCAGAGCAGCTTGCAAACGAGAGATACCCAAAAATGGGAAGTCATTCGTGGTGTTGAGTTGGTCTGCAGCATCTGCTGGCAGGTCCACCATTTTACAATGGAGGTACTTCGCACAGAGAAGGACGCGGACGAAGTCCCGCTACCGAAGAACCTCGAACGAATCATAGATCTGCTCGACAGGTTTCCTGTTGATCGTTACCCCTCGGGCGAGATGGCATTGAGATCCGCCAGCATCCGCCGGATAGCCGAGTCCTTCCTAGAAGCGCAGGTAGATTGGCAAAACTACAGAGCAGGCAAACCTGCCGATGGCAGAGGTCTTGATATAATACGTGATCTTACTTCGGAAATATCAGCTGAATACGAAGGGCTGGTTCGGTGTGGACAGCATCTGCTTTATGCTCAGCCTGGCAAGCGCGTTTTCATACCAGCGGAGTTTTCCGATCAGACAACTAACGATCTTACCGCTGACCGGCGTTGATGTGGGAGGCTATTCCGGCTAGTCTCAAGGAGACTTTTAATGCCGGTGATCTTACGAGCTTGCGCTTCGGTCGAGCTTCGCTTCAGTCGATTGTAAGCCCCCAACACTGGGCCGTCACTTTGCAAGGCCTTAAGCAGCCAAACCCCAGCACCACACAAGGGGTCGGCGCGATCTTCTACTACATCTAGAAAACGGATGGTGGTGACGCAATGAGGAGCTGACCTGTCTCCGTGGCGGGGGTCAAAAACGCGTTGCTTCGAATTCGATCACGCCGGGCTCAAATGCACCCCGCGGGGTTCGCAGGTTGCGGCTTCTAGCAATATCTTCGCGGACGAACACGCCATTGCTGTTGACGATGAGCGGTCTCCCGATCACTTCAGGGTCGGCGAAGTACTCCCGCCCATGAAGGACCGTGTAAGAATGGCCGCAGATCGGACAGGTTTTCACGTGTCCCTCAGTGGCAAGGAGAACGGGCGGCCGACGCTCGTGGATCGTTGACCACCCCGAGACGACTTCTCCGTTCTGTCGAAGCACGCCCAGCCCAATCCGTTCTTCGTCAATGAGATCGCGAATCTCGTCGAGCCAGCTGTGCGCGACGAGCTTGACGACATACTCGCACGTCCAGTTGAGCTCATCGCGGGTGTTTGGCGCTTCGGCGATATCAACATCCAGCGCGAGGAGGCCGCCGTTCTTGTGGAGGCCGCCGTCTGGCGCGGTGCAGACCCATTCCGGAAGCGGAACCGACCTGCCATCGAAGAGGGTCTCAACATAGGACGACCGATCCAACGAGACACAGTCAGCCGTCTCGGTATCGTACCATAGCCAGCGCTGGATGGGTGGATCTGTAGGGGGCAGGGACAAAGCTCGACTATGGAGAAGGTGGGGACGCGGAAGCCTTACCTCTCGCCAGGGCTTCGTCCAGGTACTTAGATACCTTTGTCCCATTCTTGCGGTCGAACTCCAGGGTCACCCTCTGCAGGATCGCTATGGCCTCATCGTGCCTTCCGGGGTTCTCTGCAAAGTACTCTGCCCAATTCGTTATGCTCCCTCCCCTCCCCCCGACGCGCGGAAAGCCAGCCGCCTTGAGTTCGGCTGCCAGATCACGATGTAACATTGCATGCAGGCTCTGGTGCAGCCGCGCCAGCTCCTGCTTGGCGGGGCCGCCGAGGAACTTTGCCCAGGCATGATGGCCCTGCACCATGCCTCGGACAATGTCCGGCCCTATTGTGTAACCGAGGCCTTTGACGATCTCTCCCGCAAGACCTCCGCCTCCCATGAAGTCTAGGGCGCCGGTGGTGATGTCGGTCAGATCGCCTGCGACGCCACCCCAGTCGAACATGCGCGACCATTCGCCGAACTCGAACGGGCCTGTGGTGCGCCAGCCGGGAACCGCGTGGAGCTTGCCGTCAGGTCCTCGCTGAAAGACCTCCGTCCGGGAAGGGTCCAACTCACCGGGCTGACGGCCGGCGATCCATATCCCGTGACGCGGCGGCCGAGTTGCGGACGCCTGTTGACTGACCTCTTTGGGAGTGGCCGGCTGCTCCGGGCGGTCGGACATCGATCGAACCGGCGGCGCCGCCGTCGAACAGCCGACGTTGGAAGGCGCGTGGCTCGCAAAGATCGGGGATAGCGGAACCGACCGCGACTCGCCTGCCGGGAGCGAGTTCGGGGAAAGGGGAATATGCTGGGTCCCTTCATCCTTTCGACCGAGTGCTGGCGAGGAAAGCGGGACTGGTCTGGCCCTGCCTTTCGCGCGTGGGACGTCGTCTCCCCATCCGCTCGACCCACCGGCATGCCAAGTGGGGGGCCACCCCGGGTCATCCTCGCTGAACCCGATATCACTGTTGATCGAGAAGCCTCGCGCGCCCTGCGATGGTTCCCCTGCTGGGCGAAAGGCCGAGGGCGGCTCGGGTAGGTGCTGTGGGGCGAAGAAAGCTTGGTAGCGTGCGTCCGACGCGGCTCGTTGTCTTCGCTCAACATCGTCGGGCGAGCGAAGGTACCATCGTCGCAGCGCCTCACCTTCCAAGTCTGCAGGATTGACCTCTCTCCATGCCATGCGCGCTCTCCATCAAGGCATGACGTCGCACCGCCTGCTCGGACGGTTCAGCGACACCTGGGGGGTTCATGGGAAGACGGTGATCGCGACGAGCGTTGGCTCCGCCGCACTTGCTCACCATGGCAAGAGCCTATTCAAAATGCGCGGAAATGTCTAGAACAAAAGAAGAACATCTGTGTCATCCTGATCACCGGTCCGATGAGGATGATACAGGCACTAAGGATCGACGGCTTGGCTTCGGATAACGAACCCAGCTTCTGGTGAGTCAGAGTTTGCAGCGATGTCCAGGGTAGTTCGCGGACCGAAACCTACACTTCTGGAATGGCCCTGGAGAGAACCGGGCGAATTGCGGGCGTCGGTGCCGGTTGCCAATTTTCGGAGAGCCGAGCGCAGGGATGCTTAGCCGCCTAACTGGCGGACTTCTCGGAGGTATTGGCGAGGAAGGAATTCACGCCGGTTTAGCGGCGGAAGGGATGGTGGACGCGACAGGGATTGAACCTGTGACCCCCTCGATGTCAACGAGGTGCTCTCCCGCTGAGCTACGCGTCCATACCGACGGCCCCCTTTGGGGGACGGGAAGGGCGGCGGTATAACGGGCGGTCATCGCCTGTGCAAGCGCTGAAAGCCCGCCGAGCGCCGCAGGCTTCAGGCGGCCATCATCCGCTCCACCTCGGCGACGATCTCGCGCAGGTGGATGGGCTTGGACAGCACCTTGGCGCCGGCCGGGGCCTGATCGCCGGCGGCCAGCGCCACGGCGGCGAAGCCGGTGATGAACATGATGCGCAGGGACGGATTGCGGGCGGCCGCCAGGCGGGCCACCTCGATCCCGTCCATGCCGGGCATGACGATGTCGGTGAGCAGCAGATCCCAGTCCTGGTCCAGGACCGAGGCCGCCTCCTCGCCGTCGGCGCAGGCGCGGACCTCATAGCCGGCGCGCTCCAGGGCGCGGGCCAGGAAGCCGCGCAGGGAGTCGTCGTCCTCGGCGAGAAGAATGCGGGGCATGGGCGATTCCAGGGCGTCGTCTTTCATGGAGCGACCATAGGGGCGGCTTTGTAAATCCCCGATGAACCGCCGATCCCTTTGGCCCGCGATCCGTTTGACCCCGGGTCCGGCGCATCGTCATATGCAGGTCATGTCCGCGGTCGAGCCCATTGACGTCATAGAGCCAGCCCCAGCAAGGCCGGCGGGCTTTGAGGTGCGCCGCGCCGCCCTGCCCGGCGCGCCTCCGCCGACCCCGGTGATCTTCGCCTCACCCCATTCCGGGCGCCTCTATCCCGACGACATGATGTCGGCCAGCAGCCTGGACGCCCAGGCCATCCGCCGCTCGGAGGACGCCTTCGTCGATCAGCTGGTCGAAGACGCCCCCCTGGCCGGGGCGGCCCTGATCACCGCCAACTATGCCCGGGCCTATATCGATGTGAACCGCGACGCCTTCGAGCTCGACCCGGGCATGTTCATCGACGAGTTGCCCGACTTCGCCCGCAGCCGCACCGCCCGGGTGGCCGCGGGCCTCGGCGCCATCGCCAAGGTGGTCTCCGAGGGCCAGGAGATCTATGCGCGCAAGCTGACCTTCGCCGAGGCGCAAGGCCGCATCGACGGGGCGCACCGGCCCTATCACGCGGCCCTGGGCCAGCTGATCGCCGAGGCCCAGGCCGCCCACGGGGTGGCCATCCTGGTGGACTGGCACTCCATGCCTTCGGTGGCGGCCAAGGCGGCCGGGGTCGGCGGCTGCGACATGGTGCTGGGGGACCGGTTCGGCGCAGCCTGTTCCAACACGCTCACCCGGCTGGCCGAACGGGAGCTTGAGGCCCGCGGCTATCGGGTGGTGCGCAACACCCCCTATGCCGGCGGCTACACCACCGAACACTATGGCCGCCCGGCCCGGGGGGTCCACGCCCTGCAGATCGAACTGAACCGGGCGCTCTATCTGGATGAGGAGGCGCTGGCCCCCACGGCCGCCTTCGACCAGCTGCGATCCGACATCCAGGGGCTGACGGCGGCCCTGACTGCCGAGGCCTGGTCGGCGCGGTTGTAGGGCGCGCGAGCGCGCGCCCAGGAACAAGATCAACCACAAAGGCACAAAGGGCACGAAGGCGCCGCGCCCTTCTTGGTGGTCTTCGCGCCCTTTGTGGTTTCTCTTTTCAAGCGCCTGCGGCGCGCGGGGCGCCCCATCCCTCGCAGCGCAAAAAAAAGGCCGCGCTCGAAAGCGCGGCCAGTTCATTAGGGAGGAAACGCCCAGGAAGGGCAGAGACGTCCGGAGACGCCTCACGTTTCAAATCTACGGTGCGACGCACAAAAGAACAAGCGCCAAAGTGTCGCATTTACGCACGTGAGCGGAAAATTCCTGCTTATTGCTGTGTTTTCAAAGGGCTTAGGCGTTGGGATCACAACGTGTTTCGTGTTGCAACGCACAAGACGACGTTCGGCCATTCCGAGACTGACATGACTTCGCGCTAGCCGCGGGGCCTCTTGTCCCCTAAAAGCCGCCGCTTCCGGAAAAGGTTTCCCATGTCGCTGCGCAACATCGCCATCATCGCCCACGTTGACCACGGTAAGACGACCCTCGTCGACCAGCTTCTCGCCCAATCAGGCGTGTTCCGAGCCAATGAGGCGACCGTCGAACGCGCCATGGACTCCAATGACCAGGAGCGCGAGCGCGGGATCACCATCCTTGCCAAGTGCACCAGCGTGCTCTGGAACGGCAAGGCCGGCGAGACGCGGATCAACATCATCGACACCCCTGGCCACGCCGACTTCGGCGGCGAGGTGGAGCGGATCCTGGGCATGGTGGACGGCTGCGTCCTGCTGGTGGACGCCGAAGAGGGCGTCATGCCCCAGACCAAGTTCGTCCTGGGCAAGGCTCTCAAGATGGGCCTCAAGCCCATCCTCTGCCTGAACAAGGTCGACCGGCCGCACGCCGATCCCGACCGCATCCTGAACGACGCCTTCGACCTCTTCGCGGCCATGGGCGCCACCGACGAACAGCTCGACTTCCCGCACATCTACGCCAGCGGCAAGAACGGCTGGGCGACCCTGGACATGGCCCAGCCCAACGACACGCTCGCCCCCCTGTTCGACATGATCGTCGAGCACGTGCCTGAGCCCAGGGCCGTGGCCCGGGCCGACGAGCCCTTCCAGATCCTGTCGGTGCTGATCGAAAGCGATCCCTTCCTCGGCCGCCTGCTGACCGGCCGCATCGAGTCGGGCAAGGCGACGCCAGGCCTGGCCATCAAGGCCCTGTCGCGGGACGGCAAGGAGATCGAGCGCGGCCGCATCACCAAGGTGCTCGCCTTCCGCGGCCTGAAGCGCCAGCCGATCGACGACGCCGAAGCCGGCGACATCGTCGCCATCGCCGGTCTCTCCAAGGCCACCGTGGCCGACACCCTCTGCGCCATCGATGTCAATGAGGCCCTGCCGGCCCAGCCCATCGATCCGCCGACCATCTCCATGACCGTCTCGGTCAATGACAGCCCCCTGGCCGGTCGCGAAGGCGACAAGGTCCAGAGCCGCGTCATCGCCGCCCGCCTGCTGAAGGAGGCGGAGTCCAACGTCGCCATCCGGGTCAATGAAACCGCCGAGAAGGACGCCTATGAGGTGGCCGGCCGCGGCGAACTGCAGCTGGGCGTGCTGATCGAAGGCATGCGCCGCGAAGGGTTCGAGGTCTCCATCAGCCGCCCGCGCGTGGTGTTCCAGATCGATCCCGAGACCGGCGAGCGTCTCGAGCCGATGGAAGACATCCAGATCGACGTCGATGACGAGTTCAG
>NZ_JAUSLG010000049.1 GCF_030646615.1 Phenylobacterium sp.
CACCTGGCATGTCTTTCCCGACGAGGTCCGCGAGTGGCTGGAGGCCCAGCGGCTGCATTCGGCCCTGCCCCGGCCCGAGGAAATGCTGGTGGAGACCTTTCCACAGGGAAAGCGGCATTTCCTGACCTGCTATCCGTTTGACGGGCGCCATGCGCACACGACTCTGGCCATGCTGCTCACCCGCCGGCTGGACCGGCTCGGCATCGGACCCCTGGGCTTCGTCTGCAATGACTATTCGATGGCCATCTGGTCGCTGCGGCCGATGGACGGGGTCGATCTCGACGCCCTGTTCGAGGAAGACATGCTGGGCGACGATCTCGAGGCCTGGCTGGACGAGAGCTTCCTGATGAAGCGCGCCTTCAAGGGCTGCGCCCTGATCTCCGGCCTGATCGAGCGGCGGATGCCCGGGCTGGAGAAGTCCGGGCGGCAGGTGACCTTTTCGACGGACCTGATCTACGACGTGCTGCGCCGGCACCAGCCGGACCATCTGCTGCTGCGCTGTGCCCGCTCGGACGCGGCGACCAACCTGGTCGAGATCGAGCGGGTTGCGCAGATGCTCGGCCGGATCAAGGGACACATCCGGCATGTGTCGCTGGACCGGGTCTCGCCGTTCGCGGTGCCGATGTTCATGGAACTGGGCCGCGAACGCGCGCCGGGCGGGGCCAGCGAGATGATGCTGGCCGAGGCGGCCGAGGCGCTGATCGCGGAGGCTATGGGATGAACGTCGTGCGTCCTTCGACACGCGCTTTCAGCGCTGTTCAGGATGACGGGCATTGGAGTTCGTCATGGTGAGCAGCGCGCAGCGCGTGTCGAACCACGCAACCTCGTTCAGCGCCTCCCCCTGTGGCGGCCTGGCGATCGCCATCAACGGCGAGATGACCGTGCTGCGCGCGTCGGGCGCGATGTGGCTGCCGGATCATGCCGCCCTGATCGTCGCCGACCTGCATTTCGAAAAGGGCTCGGCCTATGGCATGCGGGGCCAGTTCCTGCCGCCCTATGACACCCGCGACACCCTCGACCGCCTGGAGGCCGAGGTGGCGGCCCTTGAGCCGCGGGTGGTGATCTTCCTAGGCGACAGCTTTCACGACGGCCGGGCCGAGGACCGCCTCTCACCCGACGACGCCGCAAGGCTGGTGGCGCTGGCGCAGGGCCGGACCCTGATCTGGCTGGTGGGCAATCACGACGCCGACGGCCCCCGCCGCCTGCCCGGCCAGGTGATCGACACCATGGCCCTGGGCGGCCTCGTCCTGCGGCACGAGCCGGAGCCCGGCGAGCAGCCCGGCGAGTTGTCGGGCCACCTGCACCCCTGCGCCCGGGTGAGTTCGGGCCGTGGCACGGTGCGCCGGCGGTGCTTCGCCACCGACGGCGCGCGCATGATCCTGCCGGCCTTCGGCGCCTATGCCGGCGGTTTGAATCTGAAGGACGCCGCCTTCGCCGGCCTGTTCGCCCGCCCGCCCCTGGCTGGCGCCCTGGGCCGCGACCGCGTGCATGCGGTGGGCTGGCGCTCGCTGACCGGTGACTGACGGGGGCACTGACAGGGGGGCCAATGGCGGGGCTCAGCGCCTGCGGAAGACCACCGAGGCCAGCCAGCCTGAGGTGAGCGCGATGAGCACCGAGACGATGCCGTAGAGCCAGGGCTGCTCATTGGCGAACAGGAAGAGCCAGCGCTCCAGCCCGGCCTTCTCCACCGTTATGGTCCGGGCGCGACGGGACACCGGCTCCCCGTCCTGGAACAGGATGATCTCGGTCTGGTACTCGCCGATGGGCGCCGAGGTGGGCAGGTCGATCTCGGCGCGGAACAGGCCCCGGTCCACGAACCGCACGCCTTCGTGGTCGGTGGCGTAGAGGCTGGCCTTCTCCTTCAGGCGGATCACCGCCCGGCGCCATTCGAGATAGTCGCCCCCCAGGCGGCTGACCACCACGTCGCGGACCCCGTAGCGGGTCTCGATCCGCTCTTCTTCGGGCGCGTTCATGGGCAGATGGTCGATGCCGGCGCCCAGGCGGCGCAGGGTGGAGAAGCTGGCGATCTCGGTCAGGGGCCTCGACGAGGCGGCCATGTAGAAGCCAGGGGCGCCTTCGAAGACCACCGGCCTGGAATTGACCCAGAGACCCGCCACACGCACCTTTCGCGCGATCCGGATCGGCTGGTCGGGGCCGCGGACAATGACCACCACATCCGAGGGCCGGGTGTCGGGATCGAACACCGCCCCGTAGAGCACGATCTGGGCGCCCGAAAAGGCCGAGGTCACCCGGACATTGGCGTCGGTCAGGGCGGCCGAGACCGAGGGTCCCGGCTCGGGCACGAAGATATCGGGCGGGGGAATGGCGGGCGTAACCACTACTTGCCAGCACCCACCAAGATGAAGGGGTCTTCCGGGGTGATGAACAGGACCAGCCCCATCTGAATGCCCATGATCAGCACGATCAGGCCCAGCAGGGCGCGCAGCTCCTCGGCCCGGAAACGGGATGAGGCCCGGGCGCCGAACTGGGCGCCCAGCACGCCGCCGAGCAGCAGCAGGGTGGCCAGGACGATATCCACCGACTGGTTGCGTCCGGCCTGCAGGATGCTGGCCAGCGACGTGGTGATGATGATCTGAAACAGGCTGGTGCCCACCACCACGCCGGCCGGCATGCGCAGGATATAGACCATGGCCGGCACCAGGATGAAGCCGCCGCCCACCCCCATGATGGCCGAGAGAATGCCGACGAAAACCCCCAGGATCACCGGCGGGATGATGCTGATATAGAGCCGCGAGCGGGGGAAGCGCACCTTGAACGGCAGGCCGTAGAGCCAGACCGGGCGGCGATCGCGCCGCTTGGCCGGCGGCTGGCCCCGACGCTGGCGCAGCACCGAGCCGAGGGACTCCACCAGCATCAGCCCGCCGATCAGGCCCAGGAAGATCAGATAGGAGAGGGAGACGACCAGGTCGGCCTGGCCCAGCAGACGCAGCCAGCGGAACACTTCCACGCCGACGATGGCCCCCACCGCCCCCCCGGCGGCCAGGACGCCGCCCATGCGGAAGTCCACCTGTCGCTTGCGGCTGTAGGAAATGACGCTGGAGGCCGAGGAGGCGGCCACGTGGTTGGCCTCGCTGGCCACCGCCACCACCGGCGGAATGCCCATCCACAACAGGATCGGCGTCATCAGGAAGCCGCCGCCGATGCCGAACAGGCCGGAGATGAACCCTACCACCGCCCCAAGCAGCACGAGAATCCCGGCGTTCACCGAGACCTCTGCTATGGGCAGGTAGATATCCACGCCTTTAGCGCCTCACATACGAACAATGGCGCAGGGCGCCCGGCAGGTCGGACCGACGCGTTCGCCTCAACGCGTGAAGACAGAAAGCTTCGAAACCGTCGTCGTGTCGAGGGCGCCCGTGGCGGCCATGCCTTGATCGCGCTGATAGGCCGCCACCGCAAGACGCAGGGCCGGCGACGCCACGCCGTCCATGGGGCCTTGATAATAGCCGAGGCGCGACAGGGCCCGCTGCGCGGTCTGGACCGACGCCGGGGCGGCGCCTGCGGGGGCCGCAGCGCTGGCCGTGGCGGTCGGGGCCATGGGCTTGAAGGCGCTGGCCGAGCGCTCGGCGACGGCCTGGGCCGCCGGGGAGAGCGCATCCTTGATGCGCTCGGCGCTGGCGGCGGCGTCGTTGTCGCCCGCCTGGCCGGCGATCAGGAACCACTTGTAGGCCTCGGCGGCGTTCTGGCTGACGCCGAAGCCCTCTTCATAGAGGCGCCCCAGATTGTACTGGCTGTCCACCAGGCCAAGATCGGCGGCGCGACGGAACCACTGGGCCGCAGTGGTGGAGTTCTTGGGTCCGCCCTGGCCTTCGAAATAGTAGAGGGCGAGGTTGTGCATCGCCTTGCGGTCGCCGCCCTGGGCGGCGCGTTCGGTCCAACGCCTGGCCTCGACCATGTCCTTGGGCAGGGTCTCGCCGCCCTGCTCGTAGAGCTTGGCCAGATAGAACTGGGCGGGCGCATAGCCAAGATTGGCCACGCGCTTCAGGTCGTCCAGGCCGCCTTCTGCCCCGGACTCCACATTGCTCACCGCTTCGGCATAGAGGGCCGGCAGGTCATCTCGAGTCTGGACCGCAGCGCCTTCGGGATCGGTGAGCGGTTCCGGCGTCAGGGCCGAGGCGGCCCGGGGCGTGCCCGTCTCCGCCAGTTCAGGCCCCTGTCCGGCGTTGTCGCGGGCGGCCGAAACGGCGTTGGCCACCCTCGAGGGCAGGTCGCCAGAAGGCTCGCTGCCCATCAGCACCATGCCGCCGGCGGCCATGCCCATGAAGGCCGCGCCACCGGCGATCAGCAGGGCGGTCTGCAGGGTCGAGCCGGCGCGCTTCTTGGGGCGGACCGAAAAGGCGCTGAACATCGAGCCCGACCGGGGCTCCTCGGACGTCTTTCCCTTGCCCTTGCCCTTGCGGCCCTTGGTCTCAGCCATGGGGGCGGCCCGGGCCGCAGCGCGGGCCTGAGCGATCACCTCACGGGTGGAAAGGGTGTGGCCCTCGCCAGCCCGCGGCCGGGGCGACGGCTCCACGAACTCGGCTTCGTCCTCAAAGCCAAAGTCGTCATCATCGATCTCGGCGCCCACCTTCGGGGCGGCCTCGAAGCTCTGGGCGATGCTGCGGCGGGAGACCGGAGCCTCATGCTCGGGCGCGAAAGGATCGGCCGGGGGTTCGACGGCGATCAGCGGCGGCGGCTCGGCGCGGGTCGGCTCCGGGGGATCGAAGCCGTCGGCGGCCTCGAAGTCCTCGGCCGCCAGCGGCGGACGCTCGGTGTCGGCGGCATAGGCGCCGGGGAAGCCCTCAGCCTGTGAGGCGAAGGCCTGTCGGACGAAGGGCTCGGCCTTGTCTTCTGGCGCCGGGTCAGGCTCGGCCGGCCCAAAGCCGGCGAAGGGCTCCAGGTCGAAAGGCGAGACGGAAGGCTTGGACGTTTCGGTTGCGGAGGGAGCCGGCGGGGGCTCCACGTTCCGCGGCGGCGGGACTTCAGCCAGCCGCCGATCGATGCGTTCGCGCGCCTCTTCCAGCAGGCGCGCGGTGCGCTCCTCGCTCAGGCGGATGCGTTCGGAAAGCTCTTCGGTGGCCCGTTCCTGGCGGTGGCTGATGCGCTCGGTGACGCGGGCCACCTGGTCGCCCACATCGTCGATGGCCTGGGCTGACCGGCGCTCGGAGGTGGCGATCCGCTCGCTCAGGCGCTCGGTGATCTTGCCGATCTCGCCGCCCAGTTTCTCCAGCGCCTCGGCGTGCAGGGTGTCGGAACGGCCAAGCCTGGCCTCCATGGCCGTGGCGATCCGCGCCACTTCCCCGCCCACGGTCTGGATGGCCTGGGCGCTCGAATGTTCGGCGCTCTGGACGCGGCGGTTGAGATTGTCGGCCATGCTGAGCACTTCGCGGCCCATGGCCTCGATGGCCTGGGCCGAGCGTTGCTCGGCGGCGCGCACATGCTCGGTCATCTCGCCGAGCCGGCGCTCCATGCGGTCGAACCGTCCATCGGCCGAGGCGTGCAGCTTCTGGGTCAATTCGACCCGGGCGGCCTCGACCCGTTCGGTCAGGCGCGCGGCCATCTCTTCCAGGCGGCGGTCGAAGCCCGGCCCCTCGCCGGCCTCCACCGAACCCATGCGGCCGTCGAGGTGGGCGAAGGAGGCGCGCAGGCTCTCCAGGGCCTCGGTCGTGCGAGTCTCGGCCTCGCTGAGACGCTGGGCGACACGGCCCACCACCTCCTCGATCAGGCCCGGTGACTCAGATCCCCCTTGAGCCTCCACCCGCTCCATCCGCGCCTCGATGGCGCCCAGGGCCTCGCGGGTGCGGGTCTCGCCCTCATAGAGGTGGTTGGCGACCTTGCCGACCGCGCCTTCCAGGGCGCGGAGGGCTTCGGCCGACCGGGGACCTACGGCCTCGGCCTCCATGCGGCGCAGGCGTTCGGCCACGCGGCTCTGTTCGGAGGCGACCTCTTCCACCGCCCCTTCGAACCGGGCGGCCACGGCCACATGCTCACGCTCGGCGGCCTCGATCCGGGCCAGGGCCGAGCGCACCGAATGCTCTACGCCGGAGACCGCCAGGCCCGTCCGGCTCTCGGAGACTTCCAGGCGCTCGCTGAGACGGTCGAGCGCCAGGGCGATACGGCCCATCTCGTCGGCGGGATGTTCGGGCGCCTCGACACGGGCGGGCGCGTCCTCGGTGCGGCGCAGGCTTTCGAAATAGGTGGGGAGCGGTCGGCGCGCGAGATCAGCCTCGGAGACGGCGTCTTCCGGACCTTCATCATCAAGGATCATTCGATTGAGCCACTCGCCCAAGGTCATGCCCGACCGCCGGGCGAGGTCCTTTGCGACCTCCCTGGCTTTTGGGTCGATGCCCTTGACGCTCCATGGCGCCGCCGCCGTCATTCGAATCGATCTCCTACCCGAGTTCGACGCTATCCACCGAACCTTGGGGTGTAAACGCGGCGTTAACGCTAGATGTAGCGTTCGGGCCGATCACCTGTGGACGACCGCGAAAAGCCCACAGACCCTGCCCCGCCAACAGCCAGCGGTGGGGTTAACGGTTCGTTAACGGCGCGATTTGCCCTTGTCCGACGCCTGCGCTACGGCGTCGCAGATGGAGCTGTCCCTGACCCTCGCCGCCGGCGCCGCCCTGCTGGCCCTGACCCTGTTCGCCGGTTGGAAGGGCGCCCGGCCGCCGGATCTGCGCCGCGGCCCGCGCCTCATTCCCTATCGCTTCGTCATGCTGCTGGGGGCGGCTGGCCTGATCGTCATCCTGGTCCATCTGGTGAACCTGATGGGCGTGTCGACCGGCCCGAACCGCTTCTAGGCGGCGGTGTCGACGCCTTCGCCGGCCCTGGACTCTGTCTTGCGCGGGCGTTTGGCCAGGCCCGCCATGCCGCCGGAGGACAACAGGCCCGCATCGGCCAGCAGCAGCGGGATGGCCCACTTGTGGGGGGCGGCCAGATAGCGCGGCTGCCAGAGGGGGTCGTACTTGTCCTTGTAGCGCCGCACCCCCTGGAAATTGTAGATTTCCTCGCCCCGTTCAAAGAGCAGCCGGCCGACCCGCGACATGATCGGGGCGAAGGGGCGATCCTCGAGCCCGGCCAGGGGGGCCATGCCGAACTCGAAGGCCTGATAGCCCTGCGCCCGGCCCCAGGCGATCAGCTCGATGAACAGATAGTCCATGATGTTCTTCGGCGCGGCGTCCGAATAGCGCATCAGATCCATCGAAAAGGCCGAGCGCGAACTGGTGGTCCAGAGGGTGGCGAAGGCCACGATCCGCCCGTACTGCCGGACGATGGCGATGGGGAATTCCGCCACATAGGCCCGGGTGAAACCGCCCATGGTGAAGCTCTTTTCACCCCCGGCATGGGCGTCGAGCCACTGGTCGGAGATCACCTGCAGTTCGTCGAGCACAGGCGGCAAGTCGGCCGGCGCCAGCACCTCGAAGGTGGCGCCCTCTTCGCCGGCCTTGCGCCAGGCCCGCCGCAGATTGCCCCGCTTGCGCCCCTCCACCGAGAAGGTCTCCAGGGGCACCACGGCCGCCTCGCCGATCTTCTGCAGGGAGAAGCCGAGTTCGACCACGTCGGGCAGGTCGTCGGCGCCGAGGGCATAGACGCCCGGTCTTGCGGCGTGGGCGTCGGCCATCTCGCGAAAGCGCCACAACAGCTCCAGCCGCTCGTCCCGGCGGCCGACCGGGGCCCCGAGCGCGATCCAGGAGCGGCCGCGAACCCCGAACATCAGGAAGGACTGGCCGCTCTGGGAAAAGATGAACCGCTTGTCGCCCAGCAGCGCCAGGTTCGAGCTGGGCTCCACCGCCTGGGCCGAGGCCAGGATGGCGCGGACCTGCTGGAAGTCCTGGTCATCGGGGGTGACCACCCGCGGCGTCGCGGCCGAGGCGAAGAGGCGCCAAAGGCCGAAGGCGATCAGGGCCAGCGCCGCGCCCACCCAGCCGCGGATCGCGCGCGCCGCGTCATCCTCGACCATGACGCTGATCCAGCTGCGGTGCCCATAGTCGGCGTTCTGGAAGGACCAGAGACCCAGCAGGCCCGCGCCCAGCACCAGGGCGGCGGCCGAGACCAGCCAGCCCGGCGTGATCTCCATCCGCGACAGCCGGGCCTCACGGATAAAGGCGGCGCGGAACGGCGCCAGGGCCAGCATCAGGGCGGCGAGCCAGGCGGTCTCTTCCCAGACGATCCCCTTCAGCAGGGTCAGCGGCAGGGCCACGCCCAGCGCCACCATGGTGGCGATCCAGGCGGCGTCCAGCCGGGCCCGCAGGCCGAAGGCCAGGAAGATCAGCACCAGGCCGAGCACGCTGGACAGGAAGTGGCTGGCTTCGATCAACGGCGCCGGCGCAAGCTCGGTCAGCAGGAGGAAGCGATTGGGCACCGACGGCGTGGCGGCCGACACGACCAGCATGACGCCGGCCGCCAGGGTGAGCACGGCGCCGGTCAGCGGGGCTGCGGCCAGGCCGGCGGGCCGCAGTTCGCGCAAGATCCTCATGGGATGGAGCGTCCTGGTGGCGAGTTGGGGAGTATATAGCCCGGATTCGCGCCGCAGGGCTGTCGCCTGCGTCAAACAACTGTTCGCAAGGCGTCTTGCCCTGGGGCCGCCCGGCGCTAATGTGGCGCGCAAAATCTGCTTACAGCATTGGGAGACCGCCATGGCCGACTTCGGCGCCGGAGAGCTCGACACCTTCAGGTCCGATGTCCGTTCGTGGCTGGAGACCAACTATCCGGCCGAGCTCCGCGATCCCGCCGCCAAGGTCGATCCCGAAGCCATGTGGGGCGGCCAGGCCTTTCTGGACTCCGACGACCTGCAGATCGCCTGGATGCGCACGATGGGCGAGAAGGGCTGGACCGCCCCGACCTGGCCCACCGAATACGGCGGCGGCGGCCTGACCCCCGCCCAGGCCCGCGTCCTGGACCAGGAGCTGAACTCTGGCCGCTACCGCACGCCGCTGGCCTCGTTCGGCGTCTGGATGCTGGGTCCGGTGCTGCTGGAATATGCCAACGAGGATCAGAAGCGCGAGCACCTGCCCAAGATCGTCAAGGGCGAGATCCGCTGGTGCCAGGGCTATTCCGAGCCGGGCGCGGGTTCGGACCTCGCCTCACTTCAGACCCGCTGCGAGGACAAGGGCGACCACTGGCTGATCAATGGCCAGAAGATCTGGACCTCCTACGCCGACAAGGCCGACTGGTGCTTCTGCCTGGTGCGGACCGACGCCTCGAAGAAGCATGAAGGGGTCTCCTTCGTGCTGATCGACATGCGGTCCCCCGGCGTCGAGACCCGGCCGATCCAGTTGATCTCCGGCGAGAGCCCCTTTTGCGAGACCTTCTTCACCGATGTGAAGATCCCCAAGGAAAACCTGGTGGGCAAGGTCAATGGCGGCTGGGAGATCGCCAAACGCCTGCTGCAGTACGAGCGCCAGAACATCTCCGGCGGCTTCGGCGGCGGCGGTGGGGCCGGCGGCGCCAGCGGCGACCTGGCCCAGGTGGCCAAGACCTATTGCGGCGTGGACGCCAGCGGGGTGCTCGCCGACACCGACCTGCGCACCCGCATCACCCAGAACAAGATGAACATGCAGTGCCTGGGCCTGACCATCGGCCGGACGGCGGCCGAGGCCAAGGCCAGCAATGGCCCCAGCGCGGCGGTCTCGATCATCAAGTACGCCGCGGCGACCTTCGCCCAGGAGCGGTCGGAGCTGATGATCGAAGCCATGGGCCACCAGGGCCTCGGCTGGCAGGGCGACGACTATAAGCCCGGCGAGATCATCGCCACCCGCGGCTGGCTGCGCTCGAAGGGCAATTCTATCGAGGGCGGCACCAGCGAAGTGAACCTGAACGTCATCTCCAAGCGCGTGCTGGGGCTGCCCGACCCCAAGTAGCGGGTCGAGCAGAGCCTGCGGCCGCATTTTCGGCTGTCGGGCGTCCAGACGGGCATTATTTGTAAAGGCGGATTTCCATGGCCGATTTTGGCGGCGATCTCGACACCTTCCGCAGCGAGGCCAAGGCCTGGCTCGAAGCGAACTTCCCCAAGGCCCTGAAGGGCGATGCGGCCAGCCAGACCGCTGCGGCGGCCGGCGGCAAGGAGAGCCCGGAGGCTCGACAGTGGCGCGAAGCCATGGGCGCCAAGGGCTGGGGCGTGCCCACCTGGCCGGCGGAATATGGCGGCGGCGGGCTGTCGCGCCAGGAGGCCCGGGTGCTGGCCGAGGAGATGGCCGCCATCGGCGCGCGCAATCCCATCGGCGGCATGGGCGTCATGATGTTTGGCCCCACCCTGATCGAATACGGCTCCGAGGAACTGAAGCGCCAGCATCTGCCCGGCATCGTCACCGGCTCCGTCCGCTGGTGCCAGGGCTATTCCGAGCCGGGCTCGGGCTCGGACCTCGCCTCCCTCCAGACCCGCGCCGAGGACAAGGGCGACCACTGGCTGGTCAACGGCCAGAAGATCTGGACCTCGGTCGCCAATCTCGCCGACTGGTGCTTCTGCCTCGTGCGCACCGACACCTCGAAGAAGCATGAGGGCATCTCCTTCCTGCTGATCGACATGAAGAACCCGGGCGTCGAGGTTCGGCCCATCCTGCTGATCAATGGCGGCTCGCCCTTCTGCGAGACCTTCTTCACCGATGTGAAGGTCCCCAAGGACCAGCTGTTCGGCCCGCTGAACGGCGGCTGGACGGTGGCCAAGCGCCTGCTGCAGTTCGAGCGCGACAACATCTCGGCGGGCCTGGGCGGCGGCAATATCGGCGCGCCGACGGCGGTGATGAGCGTCGAAGACGCGGCCAAGACGTATATCGGCCTCGACGAAACCGGCCGGATCGCCGACCACGACCTGCGCCGACGGATCATCGAGCATCGCATGGAGGCCCGGGCCTTCCAGCTGACCGTGCGCCGCGCCGCCGACGAGGCCAAGTCGAACGCCGGGCCCAGCGCCGCCACCTCGATCATGAAGTACGCCGGGGCCAAGATCGCCCAGGATCGCAACGAGCTGATGGTCGAGGCCTTCGGCCACCAGGGCCTGGGCTGGTCGGGCGAAGGCTATGACGAATCCGAGCTGGCCCTGGTTCGCGCCTGGCTGCGGTCCAAGGGCAATTCCATCGAGGGCGGAACCTCGGAAATCAATCTGAACGTGGTCTCGAAGCGGGTGCTTGGCCTGCCTGACCCCAAGTAAGCGGACGACTCCACGAACGCCGAACTTCATGCTATAATAAATCATAACATAATGATTTTTAGGGAGAATATTCATGGCTGACTTTGGTGGCGCCGATCTCGACGGCTTCCGGACCCAGGCGCGCGAATGGCTTGAGGCCAATTTCCCCAAGTCCCTGGCCCATGATACCGAAGCCCAGACCCGGGCCATGGCCGGCGGCGCCGAACTCACCGGCGATATGGCCGTCTGGCGCGAGCGGATGGGCGAAAAGGGCTGGGGCGTCCCCACCTGGCCCGCCCAATACGGCGGCGGCGGCCTTTCGCCCCAGGAAGCCCGGGTGCTGAACCAGGAAATGGCCGCCCTCGGCGCCTGGAACCCGATCGGCGGCATGGGCGTCGGCATGTTCGGCCCCACCTTGCTGGAATACGGCACCGAAGATCAGAAGAAGGCCTACATCCCCGACATCGTCACCGGGAAGGTGCGCTGGTGCCAGGGCTTCTCCGAGCCCGGCGCCGGCTCGGACCTCGCCTCGCTCTCGACCCGGGCCGAGGACAAGGGCGACCACTGGCTGGTCAACGGCCAGAAGATCTGGACCTCCGGCGGCCAGTGGGCGGACATGATCTTCTGCCTGGTGCGCACCGACACCACCAAGAAGCATGAAGGCATCTCCTTCGTGGTCTTCTCCATGCATCAGCCGGGCGTCGAGGTTCGCCCGATCCGCCTGATCGCCGGCTCCTCGCCCTTCTGCGAGACCTTCTTCACCGACGTGAAGGTGCCCAAGGAGAACCTGGTCGGCCCGCTGAACGGCGGCTGGACCGTGGCCAAGCGCCTGCTGCAGCACGAGCGCAGCGGCATGGGCGGCCGGGCCGGCGAAGGCGGCAAGCGCGAGGCGCTCGGCATCGTCGCCAAGAAGTATGTGGGTGAGGACGCGCAGGGCCGCCTGGCCGATCTCGACCTGCGCACCCGCATCGTCATGAACGACATGGACCTGAAGGCCCTCCAGCAGACCGTCAAGCGCGCGGCCCTGGAAGCCAAGGGCAATTCTGGTCCTTCGGCGACGACCTCGATCATGAAGAACGCCAACATGAAGGTGGCGCAGGACCGGGCCGAGCTGACCCTGGAGTTCATGGGTCATCAGGGCCTGGGCTGGGAAGGCGAGGATTTCACCGAAGAAGAGCTGGCCGCCGTGCGCGGCTGGCTGGCTGGCAAGGCGGGCTCGATTTACGGCGGGTCCAATGAGGTGCAGAACAACATCATTTCCAAGCGCATCCTCGGCCTGCCGGACGCTGCGCCTTCGAAATGATTACAAGCGACTGATTTTAAAGGAGATATTTAATGGCTGATTTTGGCGGCTCTGATCTGGACGCCTTCCGCACGGAAGCGCGCGACTGGATCGAAGCCAACTTCCCCAAGTCCCTGAAGGGCAAGGGGGGGATGATGATGCGCGAAGAACGGTCCGAGCCGACTCCGGACATGGACGCTTGGCGCAAGGCCATGGGCGAAAAGGGTTGGGGCGTTCCCACCTGGCCGACCCAGTACGGCGGCGGCGGTCTGACCCCGGCGCACGGACGCATCATCCAGCAGGAGCTGGGTCGCGTGGGGGCCTACAACCCCATCGGCGGCATGGGCGTCATGATGTTCGGCCCCACCCTGCTGGAATACGGCACCGAGGCCCAGAAGCAGCAGCACATCCCGCCGATCGTGAAGGGCGAGCTGCAATGGTGCCAGGGCTTCTCCGAGCCTGGCGCGGGTTCCGACCTCGCCTCGCTGCAGACCCGCGCCGAGGACAAGGGCGACCACTATATCGTCAACGGCCAGAAGATCTGGACCTCGGGCGCCCAGTGGGCCCAGTGGTGCTTCTGCCTGGTGCGCACCGACACCACCAAGAAGCATGAAGGCATTTCCTTCGTGCTGTTCCCGATGGATGTCCCCGGCGTCGAAGTCCGCCCGATCCCGCTGATCGCCGGCAATTCGCCCTTCTGCGAGACCTTCCTGACCGACGTCCGCGTCGAAAAGGACCAGGTGGTCGGCCCGGTCAACGGCGGCTGGACGGTGGCCAAGCGCCTCCTGCCGCATGAGCGTTCGGGCCTGTCGGGCGCCGGCGGCGGCGGCGGCGGTCGTTCGCTGGTCAAGCTGGCCAAGGAATATGTGGGGTCCGACGAGTCGGGCCGCCTGGCCGACACCGACCTGCGCACCCGGGTGATCATGAACGAGATCGACGGTCGCGCCTTCCAGCTGACCGCCATGCGCGCCATGGCCGAATCCAAGGCCAATTCCGGGCCTTCGGCGGCCACCTCGATCATGAAGAATGCGGGCACCCGCTGGATGCAGGATCGCGCCGAACTGACCATCGAGCTCATGGGCCACCAGGGCCTGGGCTGGGAAGGCGACGACTTCACCGCCGAAGAGCTGGGCGCCGTGCGCTCCTGGCTGGGTGGCAAGGCGACGACCATCTATGGCGGTTCGCAGGAGGTGCAGAACAACATCATCTCCAAGCGCATCCTCGGCCTGCCCGACCCGAAATAAGCACTCAATAGAATTCATAGGGATTACAATAAGATGGCCGTTCTCAACGAAGAACAGACAATGCTCCGCGACGCCGCGAAGAGCTGGGTGCAGGAAAAGTCTCCCGTCACCGCGTTCCGCAAGATGCGCGACAGCGGGGTCGAGCTTGGCTACGACGCCAACGCCTGGAACGAAATGGCCGAGATGGGCTGGGCCGGGGTGATCATCCCCGAGGAATACGGCGGCTCGGACTTCGGCTACCTCTCCATGGGCCTGATCCTGGAGGAAACCGGCCGCACCCTGACCGCGTCTCCGCTGCTGGCCTCTGGCCTGGCCACGGCCTCGGCCCTGGTGCTGGGCGGCTCCGACGCCCAGAAGTCGGAATGGCTGCCGAAGATCGCCGGCGGTGAAGTCGTCGGCGCCCTGGCGATCGACGAAGGCGCGCACCACGCGCCGGAAAAGGTCGCCCTGAAGGCCGAAAAGTCCGGCTCGGGCTACAAGCTGTCGGGCTCCAAGTCCTTCGTGCTGGAAGGCATGGCGGCGGGTCTGCTGGTCGTCTCGGCCCGCACCTCGGGCGCGGCCGGCGACACCGACGGGATCACCCTGTTCCTGGTGGCTGGCGACGCCAAGGGCGTGAGCCGCAAGCGTCTGCACCTGGCCGATAGCCGTGGCGCCGCCAACATCACCTTCGACGGCGTCGAAGTGGGTGAAGACGCCGTTCTGGGCGAAGTCGGCAAGGGCTACGCCCTGCTGGAAAAGACCCTGGACCGCGCCCGCGCCGGCCTCTGCGCCGAAATGCTCGGCTCGGCCCTGCAGGCCTTCGAAATCACCCTCGACTACCTCAAGGTCCGGGTGCAGTTCGGCCAGGTCATCGGCTCCTTCCAGGCCCTGCAGCACCGCGCGGCCAAGATGTTCACCGATCTCGAACTGGCCCGCTCGGCCGTCGAAGCCGCCCTCCAGGCGATCGACGCCGACACCCCGGACGTTCCGGAACTGGTCAGCCTGGCCAAGGCCAAGATGGGCGACGTCTTCCATCTGGTGTCCAACGAGATGGTCCAGATGCATGGCGGCATCGGCATGACCGACGCCCACGACGCGGGCTTCTACATGAAGCGCGCCCGTGCGGCCGAGGCGGCCTTTGGCAACCAGGGCTATCATCGCGACCGCTACGCCCGCATCCAGGGCTACTAAGGCCCGTTCCCCCGGCCTCGGTCGGGGAGACAGGTTCGACCACATGGACCCCCGGCCTCACGGCCGGGGGTTTTCATTTGGGCTCAGGATTGGGCCGCCTCGGCCTGCAGGCGGTCGATATGCTGGCGGATGTGGGCGGCCTCGGCCGGGGTGCGCGCCAGGGCGATGGCGCGGTCGAAGGCCTCGCGGGCCTCGGTCCTGCGCTCCAGTTGGAGCAACATGGCGCCCCTCACCCCATGGAAATGGAAATAGGCGGCGAGCCGGTTGGCCAGGGGCTCGATCAACTCCAGCGCTGCGGCTGGGCCCTCGGTCTTCGACACCGCCACGGCCCGGTTCAGGGTGACCACCGGCGAGGGCATGTGATGCTCCAGGGCCTGATAGAGGCCGGCGATCTGCGGCCAGTCGGTGTCCTCGGCCCGGGGGGAGCGGGCGTGCAGGGCCGCGATGGCCGCCTGGATCTGGTAGGGGCCGGGCTGGCGATGGCGAATGGCCTTGTCGATCAGGGCCAGGCCCTCGGCGATCATCTTGCCGTTCCAATGGGTGCGGTCCTGATCCTCCATCAGGATGATCGCCCCGTCGGCGTCGAAGCGGGCCTGGGCGCGGGCGTGCTGCAGCAGCATCAGGGCGGTCAGGCCCATGATCTCGGCCTCGGCGGGAAACAGGCGCAGCAACAGCCGCCCCAGGCGGATCGCCTCATCGCAGAGCCCGCTGCGCAGGGGCGCCTCGCCGCCGCTGGCCGAATAGCCCTCGTTGAACAGCAGGTAGACCATGGCCGCCACCGCCGCCAGGCGCTCGGCCCGCTCCACCGCGCCGGGCGTCTCAAAGGGTGTGCCGGCCTTGGCCACCTTGGCCTTGGCCCTTGTGATCCGCTGCTCCATCGCGCTCTCGCCCACCAGAAAGGCCCGGGCGATCTCGGCGACGCTCAAACCACAGACGATCCGCAGGGCGAGCGCGATCTGCTGGGTGGCCGGCAGATCGGGATGACAGCAGATGAACAGCAGCCGCAGCACGTCGTCGCGATAGTCGGCCCCGTCCAGCCGCTCCACCAGATCGGCCTCGGCGTCCTCCAGGTCGGAGATCAGCACCTCCTGCGGCAGCGGCGCCTCGCGGGCCTTGCGACGCACCCCGTCCAGGGCGGCGTTGCGCCCGACGAAGATCAGCCAGGCGGTGGGATCGCGGGGCGGGCCCTTGTCGGGCCAGTTCCGAAGGGCCCGCAGGCTCGCCTCCTGAAAGGCCTCTTCGGCGATATCCAGGTCGCGGAAATAACGCAGCAGGGCGGCCATGGCCTGAGGTCGGGCGGCCGCCAGGGCCCCGTCGATCCAGGCCAGGTCGCTCATTGGCTTACGTCGCTCGGCAGGGCGCTGGAATGGTACACCCCGATCGGCCGCAGCTCATAGGCGCCGCCGGGATTGGCGCGCCCCAGGTCGCGGGCGATTTCAAGCGCCTGGTCCAGATCGTCGCAGTCGACGATGTAGAAGCCCAGCAGCTGCTCCTTGGTCTCAGCGAAGGGGCCGTCCAGCACCAGCGGCGGATCGCTGTCCTTGCGCAGGGTGGTCGCCGCCGAGGTGGGCAGCAGGCGCGCCACCGGCCCCAGCCGGCCCTGCGCCGCCAACCTCTGGTGGACCGCGTCCAGCTTCTCCATGACCGCGTCGTCCTCGGCTTTGGACCAGCCGCCGACGATGGCTTCGGCGTGATAGCAAAGGATGGCGTAGAGCATGGGCGCGATCTTTCTGTTGATCCAAGGACGGGCGATTATGCCTTGGTCCGACAGGGCGTCAGGAGAAATTGCAGGCTTTCCCCGTCGCGGGCGCCCGGCCGCCTCGCCAAGGGGTGGGATATTCGCTATCGCAGCGGCCTGTACTTTGGGGGGCCGGCTTGGACCAGAATTCGCTTATCAGCGTCATCATCCTCGGGATCATCGAGGGGATCACCGAATTCCTCCCCGTCTCCTCCACCGGCCACATGATCCTGGCTGGTGAGTTGCTAGGCTTCAAGGGACCGGCCGAAACCACCTTCAAGATCGTGGTCCAGCTCGGCGCCATCATGGCGATCCTGGTGGTCTATGCGCAGCGGTTCTGGAATGTGGGCATGGGCGTGCTGAAGGCCCAGCCGGGCGACATCGCCTTTGCCCGGAACATCATCCTGGCGGTGCTGCCGGCCATGGTGATCGGCGTCTTCGCCTATGACGCCATCAAGGCCATGCTGGAGTCCCCCGAGATCGTGGCCGTCTCCCTGGTGGTGGGCGGCGTCGCCATCCTGCTGATCGAGCGGTTCGCACCCAAGGCCAGGATCATGAGCATCGAGACGCTGTCCTGGCGCAACGCCCTGCTGATCGGCCTCTTCCAGTGCATCGCCATGATCCCCGGCGTGTCCCGCTCGGGCGCCACCATCATGGGCTCGCTGCTTCTGGGGGTGGAGCGCAAGACGGCTGCCGAGTTCACCTTCTTCCTCGCCGCCCCGACCATGGTGGCGGCCACCGCCTATGACCTCTACCAGTCCTGGGACCTGCTGAATTTCGAGGACTTCCTGGGCATCGCCATCGGCTTCACCATGGCCTTCCTGACCGCCCTGCTGGTGGTCAAGAGCCTGGTGACGATCGTCGGCAAGTACGGCTTTGCGCCCTTCGCCTGGTACCGGATCGCGCTGGGGTCGGCGGCCCTGGCCTTCCTCTACCTCGCCTGAGCCAGGAAACCCCAGGGGCGGGCCCCGTGCGCTTCGCCCGGGCGCTCGCCGCGGACCTCATATCGATACCGCCTCGCTATCGCTGGCGATTGCGCACCACGCGTACATGAGAGGCTCCGCCTTGCGGGGCCTTTTTTCTGTTGCGCCTGCTCAGGCGGCCCTGCGAGCTTCCCAGGCCCCAGGAATAGAGCGAGCGACCTGCAGCCGCGGCAAGACATCGCGGAGACTCTGGGTCGGACACCCGACATATCTGTTTATCGGCGACGGGTCGTGATTTCGGGCAGCTTCGGTTTCTCTTGGATCTTTCATCGCGCCGGTCTTTGAGTGTCGAGTCCTCGACAGTCTGCCTCGATCTGGATCGATAAATTCTGACTTCGCCCCTGGGCGGTATTGATTCCCGACGCAGAGGCAGACCACCCCGTTGCAGAACAGGCTCCTGGCCGCGCTTCCCCCCGGTGACTTCGCGCGTCTGTCCCCGCATCTGGTCCCGTTCGAGCTTGAGCGTGGCCGCACGCTTCATGAGCCCGGCGATCGCATCGACCACGTCTATTTCCCCCTCGTGGGAGTCATCTCCCTGATGGCCCTGATGGAGAACGGGGCCGCCATCGAGTCAGCGATGATCGGACCAGAAGGCGCCGTGGGTCTGCCCGCCGCCATCCGCCAGCGGACGGCGATCAGCCGGGCCGTCGTCCAGGGGAAGGGGCGGGCTTTGCGCCTGAGCGCGACGGTTCTGCATGAGGCCTGGACCGCCAGTCCGGCGCTGCGAGACCTGGTGGACGCCCATGGTGAAGGCCTCTACGCCAACGTCACCCAGTCCGTGGCCTGCAACGCCCTGCACTCGGTCGAGGAGCGCTTTTGCCGCTGGATCCTGTCCTGCCACGACCGGGTCGAGGGCGACACCCTGGCCCTGACGCAAGAATACCTCGCCGACATACTGGGGGTGCAGCGCACGACCGTGACGGCGGTGGCGCGCAGCCTGCAGGACAAGGGCGCAATCCGTTACCGCCGGGGCCTGGTGGACATCATCGATCGGGCCGTGCTCGAGGCCGCAGCCTGCGAATGCTACGGCGTCGTCCGCCGCACCTACGACCGCCTGCTGCCGGCGGCGCAGCGCCAGGTCAAATCGGAAACGTCAGCTGAGCCCTGATCCCGCCATTGGGACCGCGCTGCAGATCCAGCTCGCCCCTCACCTGCCCCGCCAGGCTCCTGGCCAGCCAGAGTCCGAACCGTTCCCGACGGTTCGCCGAAGCGGGATCGAAGCCAGGCCCCCCATCGGCCACCATCAGCCGCGCCAGACCGCCGACGTCCCGGCGCAGGGTGATGTGAATCCGCCGCGCCTCGGCGCCCACCAGGCCGTGGGTCAGGGCGTTGCCGACGAGTTCGTTGGTGATCAGGGCCAGGGTCGAGGCGGCCTGATCGCGGACCTTGAGGTCATCGACCTCAACCAACACCTCAACCGCCTGGCCGGCCTGGCGACGGCGCCAGACCTGAGCCATTTCTTCCAGATAGGCGGCGAAATCCACGGTGTCGCCCGAGCGACGACGCTCCAGGGCGCCGAGGGCGCCAATCGCTTCGGCCATCCAGGTCAGCTGGCGACGGGCCTCGAGATCCGACGTCTTCTGCCCCCGCATCCGCGCCAGGGTGGCCAGGAGCTGCAGGGTGTTTGCGGTGCGATGGCGAACCTCGGAGGCCGCCTCCGCGTCGCGCTCGCCCTCATGTTCCGCCATCGTCGCCCCGACCTTTGCACACAACCTTAACGGCAATAAACATGACGCCTATAGTCAAGTTTGTCGCCTGCTCGACATAGGACGAGAATTCTGGACCCTTGCCGCGGCGCTGATCCTTTTTGGCTCTGCGTGGGTTACGACCCGCAGCAAGCTTAATCCATGGCCCTACAGGTGCGACATGAACGACAGAACCGCCGGCCGGCAGATCGCCATCATCGCTGCGGTGGCCTTCGCCATCATGGTTCCTGCCCTGCAGGCCCTGACAGGATGGGGCCAGACAGCGGCCGAATTTTCCCGGGACGGTGACCAGACGCTTCGGGCGGCAGGCTACGCCTTTTCGATCTGGGGCGTCATCTATGCGGGTCTGGCCCTCTATGCGGTTTTCCAGACGCTCCCCGGCCGCGCTGAACCTCATCTGATGGCCAGCGTAGGCTGGCCGTCGGCCTTGGCCAGCCTGGGCTGCGGCCTGTGGATCATCGCCTCGGCCGCCGACCTCGACTGGGCGACCGTGGCCATCATCCTGGTCTCGGCCGGCGCCATCATCTGGGGCCTGATCACCGCCAGGGCGCGGGATCTCGGCCTGGTTGGCCTGTCCCGCTACCTCGTGGTCTGGCCCTTAGGCCTGCTGGCCGGCTGGCTGACGGTCGCCTCGGCGGTCAACATCCTGACCGTTCTCACCGCCCAAGGGATCATCAATCCAGCGCAACCCCTTGTCCCCGCCCTGGCCGGGGTCGTGGTCACGACGCTCATCGCGGCCATCGTCGCAGAGCGCGTCAAGGTCCCGACCTATGGCCTGGCCGTCGCCTGGGGGCTGGCCGCCGTGGGCGTCGCCGAATGGGGCCCCAAACCCCTGGTGGGCGGCGCTGGCTTTGTGGCCGCCGGCTGCATGCTCCTGCTCACCGCCTGGCTCGCCTTCCGCCGCAAGCCCTTCTCGCCCTATGGGCTAACCGACCGCTGAGGCGGATATGAAAACGCCCCCGGCCTCTGCAGGTCGGGGGCGTTCTCTCAAGGCGTGTGAGCCCTGATCAGACGTCGGCGCCACGGATCGGCGTGACGATGCCGGTGTCACTGGCGCGACGATCAGGATCGATCGCCCGCGGCTCGCCGCTCACATCAGCGGCGAAGGAGCGCGGTTCCTGGTAGCGCTGCCGCTCCTGGAGCACCTCGTCGCGGCTATAGGGCTGAGCGTTGTGGTCGAAGCTGTTCCAGCCGGACTCGCGATAGGCCGGCCCCCGCACGGCGGCCTCAACGCCCCGTTGCTGCACCAGGATCTGCTCGACGCGGGCGGTGTCATCGCCCTTGGCCTTCACGCTGACCAGGGTGCCGCCGCGGCGAACGCCTTCGGCATAGACATTGGCGTCCTCGTCCGAATGGCCGGCTTCCTTCAGCGCGCCCAGAAGGCCGCCGGTAGCGCCGCCGGCCGCCGCGCCAACCGCTGCGCCGACCGCCGTCGAGGCCAGCCAGCCCGCAGCGACCACGGGGCCAAGACCCGGAATGGCCAGCATGCCGAGGCCCGCGAGCAGGCCGCCGGCGCCGCCGATCAGGCCGCCGGTGGTCGCGCCCTTGCCGGCGCCGTCGGCCACGTCGTTTTCGCCGTCGCCGTTACGGTCGCCCAGCGGGCCAGCCGCCTTGCCGCCGGTGGGATGCTTGTGACCGGCATGCCAGTCGTCCGCGTTGTTCGAGATAATGCTGATGCGGTCATGATCGATACCGGCGCGCTCAAGGTCGTCGATGGCGGCCAGGGCCTGGGTATGGCTGTCGAACAGCCGGGTGATGGTCTTGGTCATGGGATCAAACTCCGTAAGTCTGTGGATTGGGGGCCGGGCGTCTACTGGGTGACCACTTCGCCGCGGTAATCGACGGAGACCTGCACTGGCGCGCCGGACTGCATGGCCGTGCCCTGCCACATGCCTTCGGCGTTCTGCGTCAGAGCGCCGACCTCGGTGTAGCCGGCCTTCTCGATGGCGCCGCGCGCCTGGGCTTCGGTGAACGAGTTGGCGCCCGGGGTCTGGCCGGCGTCCCCGGTGGTGGGTTCGGTGTCGACGGCTTCGTTCCGCGGGGCCTCCGAGGCCGAGACCATCGGGCCTTCGGTCCGATCGGCGTCGGCGGCCTGATCGTTGTTTCCGCAGGCGGCGAGAAGCGCGGCGGTGGCCGTAAGCGTCAGGATAGATTTCAACATTTGGTCAGCTCCCATTTGTGATGAAGGGAAGCCGCAAGGGCCACGGGTTGTTCCCGGGATCATTTTCGCGTCGACGAGGAACTTTTTGGCGTCAGGCTTCGCCCACGAAAAAGGGCCCGGGGTCGAAACCCCGGGCCCTCCGTCTGGTCGTTGAACCGGCCGGCTTAGCCGAACTGGTTCATCGTGTTGTGGGCGCCCCCGGCCTTCAGGGCGGCTTCGCCGGCGAAGTACTCCTTGTGATCGTCACCGATGTCGGAGCCCGACATGTTCTGGTGCTTCACGCAGGCGATGCCCTGGCGGATTTCTTCGCGCTGCACCTGCTTGACGTAGCCGAGCATGGCTTCGTCGCCGAAATAGCGCTTGGCCAGGTTGTCGGTGGACAGGGCGGCCGTGTGATAGGTCGGCAGGGTGATCAGGTGGTGGAAGATGCCGGCCCGCTTGGCGCCGTCAGCCTGGAAGGTGCGGATCTTCTCGTCGGCTTCGATCGCCAGTTCGGAGGCGTCGTAGTCGATGCTCATCAGCTTGTCGCGGTCATAGGCCGAGACGTCCTTGCCGGCCGCCTTGTAGGCGTCATAGACCTGCTGGCGGAAGTTCAGCGTCCAGTTGAACGACGGGCTGTTGTTGTAGACCAGCTTGGCGTTCGGGATGACTTCGCGAACCTTGTCCATCATCGAGGCGATCTGCTCGACGTGCGGCTTTTCGGTTTCGATCCAGAGGAGATCGGCGCCGTTCTGCAGCGAGGTGATGGAGTCCAGCACGCAGCGGTCGGCGCCGGTGCCTTCGCGGAACTGGAACAGGTTGGAGGGCAGGCGCTTGGGGCGAAGCAGCTTGCCGTTGCGGCTGATGATGACGTCGCCGTTGCCGACCTGCGAGGCGTCGACCTCATCGCAATCCAGGAAGCTGTTGTACTGGTCGCCCAGGTCGCCGGCTTCATGGCTGACGGCGATCTGCTTGGTCAGACCAGCGCCCAGCGAGTCGGTGCGGGTGACGATGATGCCGTCGTCCACGCCCAGTTCGAGGAAGGCGTAGCGGCAGGCGCGGATCTTCTGGATGAAGTCCTCGTGCGGCACGGTGACCTTGCCGTCCTGGTGGCCGCACTGCTTTTCGTCGGAAAACTGGTTTTCGATCTGCAGGGCGCAGGCGCCGGCTTCGATCATCTTCTTGGCCAGCAGATAGGTCGCCTCGGCGTTGCCGAAGCCCGCATCGATGTCGGCGATGATCGGAACCACGTGGGTCTGATAGTTGTCGACGGCGTCCAGCAGGGTCTTTTCCCGGGCCTTGTCGCCGGCCGCGCGGGCGGCGTCGATGTCGCGGTACATCATGCCGAGTTCGCGGGCGTCAGCCTGGCGCAGGAAGGTGTAGAGTTCTTCGATCAGGGCCGGAACCGAGGTCTTCTCGTGCATCGACTGGTCGGGCAGCGGGCCGAAGTCCGAGCGCAGGGCCGCCACCATCCAACCCGACAGATAGAGGTAGCGACGGTCGGTGTTGCCGAAGTGCTTCTTGATCGAGATCATCTTCTGCTGGCCGATGAAGCCGTGCCAGCAGCCGAGGGACTGGGTGTACTTGGACGAGTCGGCGTCATAGGCCTCCATGTCCTTGCGCATGATCGCCGCGGTGTAGCGGGCGATGTCCAGGCCGGTCTGGAAGCGGTTCTGCAGCCGCATGCGGGCCACGGACTCGGGATTGATCCCGTCCCAGGTTCCGTTCTTGCTCTTGATGAGCTCGCTCATCTTGGTGGTGTGTTCTTGATAGGCCATTGCGCTTCTCCTCGAAATCCGCCGGGATTTGACGGCGCTCCTACAGGGGCGGGCCGGGGCTGCGAAACCCCCCGCGCGGTTGGGATGTCAAACTTTACAGATTTTGATTGTAATGTTGTAAGGATGGCGACGCCTATGAAAGCCTGACCATGTCCACCGAACGTCGCCTCTATGTGGGGGCCAACCTGCGCCGGATGCGCCGCGACCTGGGTCTGACCCAGGCCGACATGGCGTCCGACCTGGAGGTTTCGGCTTCCTACATCGCGCTGCTCGAACGCAACCACAGGCCGCTGAGCGCCGAGATGCTGCTGCGCCTGGCCCAGACCTATCGCATCGACATCGCCGCCCTGGCCGGCAACGCCGATTCCGACGACGCCGCCCGGCTGCAGGCGGTGCTGAAGGACCCGATGTTCGCTGATATCGACCTGCCGTCCCTGGAGACGGCGGATGCGGCGACGAACTTTCCCGGCGTCACTGAGGCCCTGCTGCGCCTCTACACCGCCTATCAGGAAGAACAGCTCGCCCTGGCCGACCGCACGGCCGAGGCTCACGCCACGGGGGCCGGAAGCGCCATCGAGGCGCCCGACCCGGTGGCGGAGTCACGCCGGTTCCTGGCGGCGCGGCGGAACAACTTCCCCACCCTCGACGACGCCGCCGAGCGCCTGGCCCAGAACGTGGCCAGCCATGAGGGCCTGGCCGGCTATCTGAAGGCCCGCCACGGCCTGCGGGTGCGCCGCCTGCCGGCCAATGTGATGGTCGGATCGGTGCGAAGACTCGATCAGCACCGCAAGGAAATCCTGCTCGACGACTCCCTGGACACCGCCAGTCAGACCTTTCAGCTGGCGCTTCAACTCGCCTATCTGGAAATGCGGGCCGAGGTGGCCGCCGTGCTCGCCGAAGGCAGTTTCGCCACCGAAAGCGGCGAGCGCCTGACCAGGCGGGCCCTGGCCAGCTATGCCGCCGCCGCCATCCTGATGCCCTACACGGCGTTCGCCCGGGCCGTGGAGGCGCGGCGCTATGACGTCGAGGCCCTGGCCCGGCAGTTCGCCGCCAGCTTCGAGCAGACCGCCCACCGGATGACCACCCTGCAGAAGCCTGGGCAGGAGCGGGCGCCCTTCTTCTTCATCCGCGTCGATGAGGCGGGCAATGTGTCCAAGCGGCTGGACGGGGCCGGCTTCCCCTTCGCCCGCCACGGGGGCGGCTGTCCCCTGTGGTCAGTCCACCACGCCTTCCGCACGCCTCGGCAGATCGTCACCCAATGGCTGGAGCTGCCGGATGGCCAGCGGTTCTTCTCCATCGCCCGCACGGTCAGCGCCGGCGGCGGGGCCTATGGGGCGCTGCGGGTGGAGCGGGCCATCGCGCTGGGCTGCGCGGCCGAGCACGCCGACCGCCTGATCTATACCCAGAATCGGCCGGGGCCAGATCAGGCCACCCCCATCGGCGTCACCTGCCGGCTTTGCCACCGCACCGACTGCACCGCCCGCTCGGCGCCGCCCATCGGCCGGCAGATCCTGGTGGACGATATCCGGCGCACCAGCGCCCCGTTCGGATTTTCCGACAATTAGAGCGCGTTCCGATAGGTGGGAACCGGTTATCGGGCGAAACGCGCGTAAGACTTAGGGTTTAGACTGCGGGGCGATGTCTTCCCCAGGATGGGCGGTCGGCCGCAAGGATTTGCGCGGGCACGCCCTCGCCTGCGCAAGCTTCATCCTGCAATCTCCGGGCGCGGCCGGCAGGCAGGTGCGCGTCGGCCGGGGGCCTCCCTTGCGATAGGGGCTTCAAAGCCGCGCGCTTCCGTGCAGTAAAGCGGCCGAGCGAGGATGTCGCCTTAAGCGCGGCGTCGTCGAGAACGCCATATCGAGAGCCTGGTTAAGCGCATGGACATCAGCAACACCCTTTCGGTCGACGATCTTCTGCACGCCTTTGTCGAAGGCGAGCTGCTGCCGGGCACGGGCGTAGAGCCGAAAGCCTTCTGGGCGGCTCTGGAAAGCATCCTGGCCGACTTCACCCCGCGCAACGCCGAGCTGCTGAAGCGCCGGGACGAGCTGCAGACCGCCATCGACGCCTGGTGGCGCGAGCGCCGCGGCAAGGATGTCAGCGTTTCCGAACAGACCGCCTTCCTGCGCGAGATCGGCTATCTGCTGCCCGCCCCGCCGGCCTTCAAGATCGACACCCAGAACGTCGACCCCGAGATCGCCCGCCTGGCGGGACCGCAGCTCGTGGTGCCGGTGTCCAACGCCCGCTATGCGCTGAACGCCGCCAACGCCCGCTGGGGCAGCCTCTATGACGCCCTCTACGGCACCGACGCCCTGGAGCCGCCCACCGGCGGCAAGGGCTATGATCCCGAGCGCGGCGGCAAGGTGATCGCCTATGCCCGCCAGCTGCTGGACCAGGTGGCCCCGCTCACGGCCGGCTCCCACGCCGACGCTGTCAGCTACGCCATCGCCGGCAAGGACCTGGTGGTCCGCCTGAAGGACGGGACCGAGGCCCGCCTCGCCACCGACGATCAGCTGGCCGGCTGGCGGGGCTCAAAGGACGCCCCCGAGGGCGTGCTGCTGCGTCACAACGGCCTGCACCTGGAGATCCTCGTCGACCGGTCGAGCAATATCGGCAAGGACGACCCGGCAGGCGTCGCCGACGTGCTGGTGGAAGCCGCCCTGACCGCCATCCAGGACTGCGAGGATTCCGTCGCCGCCGTGGACGCCGAGGACAAGACCGGCGTCTATCGCAACTGGCTGGGCCTGATGCGCGGCGACCTGGAGGCGAGCTTCCCCAAGGGCGGCCGCACCGAGACCCGCCGGCTGGAGCCCGACCGGGTCTATACCGCCCCGGACGGTTCGGACTTGACCCTGCGCGGCCGCAGCCTCCTGCTGGTCCGCAATGTCGGCCACCACATGATCACCGACATGGTGCGCTTCGATGGCCAGGACGCCTTCGAGACCGCCGTCGACGCCCTGATCACCGTGGCTGCGGCCCTGCACGACCTGAAGGGCCAGAAGACCAACAGCCCGGCCGGCTCCATCTATGTGGTGAAGCCCAAGATGCATGGACCCGACGAGGTGGCGCTGGCCGTCCGCCTCTTCGACCTGGTCGAGGACGCGCTGGGCCTGCCGCGCAACACCGTCAAGATCGGCGTCATGGACGAGGAGCGCCGCACCAGCGCCAACCTCAAGGCCTGCATCCATGCGGCCCGGGAGCGGATCGTGTTCATCAACACCGGCTTCCTCGACCGCACCGGCGATGAGATCCACACCGCCATGGAGGCTGGCCCCATGGTCCGCAAGGACGCCATGAAGGCCGAGCCCTGGCTGCCGGCCTATGAGAAGCGCAATGTGGAGATCGGCCTGGCCACCGGCTTCATCGGCCGCGCCCAGATCGGCAAGGGCATGTGGGCCGCCCCCGACATGATGAAGGACATGCTGGCCGCCAAGATCGGCCACCCCAGGGCCGGCGCCAACACCGCCTGGGTGCCCTCGCCCACGGCCGCCGTCCTGCACGCCCTGCACTATCACCAGGTGGATGTGGCCGCCCTGCAGGCCTCAATGGACGCCACTGAGCCCACGGGCCTGGAGGATCTGCTCACCCTGCCCCTGGCCAAGTCCAACTGGAACGCCGCCGACATCGCCCAGGAGCTGGACAACAACGTCCAGGGCATCCTCGGCTATGTGGTGCGCTGGATCGACCAGGGGGTCGGCTGCTCCAAGGTGCCGGACATCCACGACGTGGGGCTGATGGAGGACCGGGCGACCCTGCGGATCTCCAGCCAGCACATCGCCAACTGGCTTCACCACGGCATCTGCACCGAGGCCCAGGTGCGCGAAACCTTCGCCCGCATGGCCAAGGTGGTGGACGGCCAGAACGCCGGCGACGCCCTCTATCAGCCCATGAGCTTGAATCTCGACGCCAGCGTCGCCTATCAGGCCGCCCTGGAGCTGGTGTTCGAAGGCCGCGTCCAGCCCAACGGCTATACCGAGCACATCCTCACCCGCCGCCGGCGCGAACGTAAGGCGCAGGCCGCCGGCGCCTGATCCTGGTCCCGCCCCTTCGGGGGCGGATTTGACCGGCGTCATAGCCGGGCTGGCGCAGGCGGCGTTTCTCTCAGGTCCGCGAACCTGGAGACGCCGTCCTTGCGCCCGCTGACCACAGGCCTGCTGGCCGCCCTGTCGCTGGCCGCCCTAGCCGCCCTCGGGACCGGCGCGCGGGCCTATCATCGCGACATGACCCAGGCCCGCGCCGCGCTCGCCGGGCGTAGCCAGGTGGTCGAGACCGCCTTCGGGCCGGTGGAGTACGCCGAGGACGGCCAGGGGCCCGCCGTGCTGGTCATCCATGGCAGCGGCGGCGGCTTTGACCAGGGCCTGGCCTTTTCGGAACCCCTGACGGGCGTCCGGCGGATCTCCCCCTCGCGGTTCGGCTACCTGCAGAGCCCCATGCCGGCGGGCGCGACCCCGGAGATGCAGGCCGACGCCCTGGCCGAATTGCTGGGCGCCCTTGCAACGGGGCCCGTGGTGATCCTCGGCGGCTCGGCCGGCGCCCTGTCGGCGACCCAGCTGGCGCTGCGCCATCCTGAGCTCTGCCGGGGCCTGGTGCTGGTCGCCCCGGCCCTCTATGCGCCCGACCGGGCGCCCGACGCCCGGGCGCCAACCCCGCCCGTGGTCGACGCCCTTATCCAGGCCGCCCTGGGCTCGGACCTGGTGTTCTGGCTGGGGATGAAGGCCGCGCCGGATCTGATGGTCCGCACGGTCCTGGGGACTGATCCGGCCCTGCTGACCACGGCCACGGCCTCAGAGCGCCGACGGGTAAGCGAGGTCCTGTTCCACATCCTGCCGATCCGCCCGCGCCGGGACGGCCTGATCATGGACGGCGCCACCTCCGGCGCGCCGCCCCCCTACGATTTTGACCGGATCGCCTGCCCCGTGCTGGCCATCGCCGCCCGGGACGACCTCTATGGGACCGACCGGGCCGCGGTCCATGTGGCGCAGCTGGCGCCCACGGCCGAACTCGTCCTGTTCGAGGAAGGCGGCCACCTCTGGGTCGGCCATGACCAGGCCCTTTGGGCGGCTGTCGCGGAGTTCATTTCGGCCCAGGCGGCAGACGCGCCCTAAGGACAGCGGCGGCGAACGAGGCCGGTTGAGCCTTCGCTCACATCCGTCAGGGTCTGGCCGTCCTCGGAGAGCTGGAACACCCGGCTGTCGACCCAGGTTTCGCCCTCGCCGCTCATCATCGCCTCGATCGCCAGGCGGCCGTCGGCCTCAAGGCGGGTGGCGCTGATCTCACCCTGGCTCTCATAGAAGCCGATGGCGTCCGGACCAATGGTCAGGCGCGACTCGTCGCCACCCCCGCCACAGGCTGAAGGATCGGCGTTCCACTCCCCCTGGAAGGTGGGCGGCGCGGTGACGGAGATGGCGCTGACCGCGGGCTCTGTGGTCGGCGCCGGCGCTTGGCCAGGCCCGGCCTCTTCCCCGGGCGAGCAGGCGGCCAGGAGCAGGACGAGGGCGACGCCAGGCAGGAGGGGGCGCATCAGCATGACTTTCCGATCAGGTTTCAGGGCCGGCGATGGGCTGGAAATCCCGCACGAAACGCTCAAGCAGACGCACCGTAAACCCGGCCGAGCCCGCAGGCTTCATGTCATCGGCCGCCCCATAGGCCATGCCGGCGATGTCCAGGTGAGCCCAGGGAATGTCGGGGTCGATGAACTCGCCGATGAAGTGGGCGCCCGTGCCGGCGCCGGCCCCTTCGCCGCCGCCATTCTTCAGATCGGCGATGGTGGAGCTGATGTCGGACCCGTAGCTGGGGTGCAGGGGAAGCCGCCACAGGGGTTCGTCCACCGCCTCGCCGGCCGCCTCGAGCTGATCGGCCAGGGCGTCATGGCGGGTGAACAGGCCGGCATACTCATCCCCCAGGGCCTGCCGCACGGCGCCGGTCAAGGTGGCCACATCCACCACCGCAGCCGGCTCCAGCTGGGCGTCCACCCAGGACAGGGCGTCCGCCAGGACCAGGCGGCCCTCGGCGTCGGTGGAGACGATCTCGATGGTCTTGCCGTTCATCGCCGTCAGTACGTCGGCAGGGCGGATGGCGCGACCGTCCGGCATGTTTTCGGCCAGGGCCGCTACGGCGATCACATTGACCGGCGCCCGAGCCCTGGCCAGGGCGATCGCCGCCCCGGTGACGCTGGCCGCGCCAGACATGTCCATCTTCATATTGCCCATGTTCGTGCTGGGCTTGATGGAGATTCCCCCGGTGTCGAAGGTGATCCCCTTGCCCACCAGCACCACGGGCGCGGCCGGAGCGCCCGCGCCACGGTATCGGATGACCAGCATGCGCGGCGGGCGCTCGGAGCCCTGGCCGACGCCGAGCAGCGCGCCCATGCCCAGCCGCTGCATGGCGGGCACGTCCAGCACCTCGATCGAGACGCCGGCCGCGCCAGCCAGAGCCGCCTGGGCCCGTGCGACGAACACCTCGGGATAGACGATATTGGCCGGCTCGTTGGAGATGTCCCGCGCCCAGGCCATGGCCGAGACGATCGCCTCGCCCCGGGGCCGGTACTGCGCCTCTGCCGCCGCGGCGGCCTCGCTCACCAGGGTCGCGGCCCCCGGCGCCTTGCGCGCGCGGGCCTTGGCCTGGTGGAGGTCGGAGCGATAGTCGCCAAGCCCCAGGCCGATGGCGAACTCGGACGCCGCCTCCGCCGGCAGGCCGCCGGCCAGCACCGTCACGGCGCCCGGCTCGTCCATCAGCGCGCGCCCGGCGACAGCGCCCGCCGACTGGTAGGTCTTGGCCAACGGCGTCTCGCCCAGCCCGACCACCAGGATCATGTCCCAGGCGCCGAGGCCCCGCAGGCTCAGGGTCTTGCGGGCGTCGTACGAGAAATCAGCTGAGCCCAGCGCCCGGGCCAACGCTGCGCGTTCGGCCTCTGTCAGGCTCGCGGCCCGGGTCGCAAGGTCGGCCTCGCTGCTCAAGGGCAGGACCAGCAGGCCGCCAGCCGCCGGCGCCTCGGTGGTGAAACTGACGGCCCGCCACACGGGCTTGGCCGCCACGCCCTGGCTGGCCGCAGCCGTCGATCCCGCGCCCTGAGCCTCAGCGAGTGTGGGTGCGGCAAGCGCCAGAACGCAGGCGGCGGCGCAGGCGAAGAGACGGGGATGGGGCATGGGGGCTCCAGGATCGGACGGGGACGGCGCAACGGCGGCTCAATGTTCGAAGCGAGGAGGCCAGTCAAAAGCCAAAGGTCCCCGTCCGCAAGTGCGCCTATCGCCAGGCGAAGACCGGCTGGTCGAGGTCGGCGACCCGGGTGACGCGGCCGGCGACCAGTTCGCGCAGCTGATAGACCAGGGCGGCGGTGGGGGCGTGCAGGTGCTGGTCGCCGATCCGCATGCGGATCACAGGACGCGGGCTTTCGGGAATGGTCTCGAAGCTGACGGCGGTTTCGTCGCCGATATGATCCAGGCGAATCCGATGGGCCGAGGCGACCTCGGCCGGGTTCAGCCGCATCTCGCAGGCGCCGTCCAGCCAGGCCACCACGGGGCTGATCACATAGCCCGACCGGGTGGGATAGTCGTCCAGCACCCCAAGGATCTCCGAGGCCGGCAGCGTCACCCCGAGCTCCTCCTCCAGCTCCCGCAGGGCGGCCTGTTCCAGGGTTTCGCCGGGGTCGCAGCGGCCGCCGGGCAAGGCCCACTGGCCGGCGTGCGCCCGCATGGCCGCCGCCCGCCTCGTCAGCAGGAAGGCGGTCTCGCCTGACCCGTCGTCGGCCTCCACCAGGGTGATGGCGACGGCCGCCCGCTTCAGGTCCGCCCCCGGATAGGCGATGCGGGGAAAGGCGGCGCAGGCGCGGGTCAGGGTCTCGCGGAACGTGGCGGCGAAGAGGTGGCTCATGCCTCATCAGCTACGCTACGGCGCGCGAGGCGTGAACCCTGATCTGGCTCAGACCACCTTGAGACCCAGCCCGATCAGCAGCTGGGCCGCCTGGGCCTTGGAGATGAAGGCGCCGCGGAACCGACCGGCGTCGGAAAGCCGCAGGTCCCCCAGGTCCGCGCCCCGCAGGTCGGCGGCCTCGAAACGGGCGTCGGTGAGATTGGCGTCGCGGAGATTGCAGGCGAGCAGCACCGCCTCGCGGAAGTCACAGCCGGCGAGGTCGGCGCCTTGCAGGTCCAGGGCCTCGAGCTCGGCCTTGCGGAAGCTCACCCCCCGCAGATAGGCGTTGACCAGCAGGCAACGCTCGAACGTCAGGCCCAGGGCGCTGACCTCCTGAAACTGGGCGCCGGTCAGCTTGCAGTCGGCGAGGCGGGCCGCCGCCAGGCGGGCGCCCCGCCAGCGGGTATTGTTGAGATCACAGCCCGTGAAGCTCGCCTCGGTCAGGTCGGCCGACCCGAAGTCGGCCCGCCCAGCCCGGCAGCGGGCGAAGACGCAGCCGGCCAGCTCCAGGTCGGTGAGATCGGCGGCGGCCAGGTCCCAGCCGACGAAGCGGCTGGCGCCATGGGCGGACAGGACCGCCGCCACGGCCGCCCTGTCCGCCACGCCCGGCGGCGGAGCTGGCTCAAAGAGATCGGCGGGCTGTCGGGTCATCCCCCTGGCTAGTCACGGCCGCCTCCCGATGCAAGCGAAGCGGGCGCTCAGCCTCGCCGGCTGGACCAGTATTCCCGGAAGAAGCTGCGGGGATCCGACTTGGCCTCAGTGGGCGCGCCGAACACCAGGGTCGTGCGCGCCTCGGCGTCGTAGGGCGCCCAGGCCGGGGTGGCCGCATTGTTGGGGTCGCCCGTGGCCGCCAGGGCGACCCAGGCCGAGGCGATCTCTCCGGCCAGCCGCTGATTGTCCGCCGTCGGCCCGGCCAGGGGCGAGCGGATGTCGTACATGGCGTAGGGCACGTCGATCCCGTGGACGGCGCCATAACGTCCGCCGAAGGCCGGGCTGGGGCTCGCCCAGAGATAGGACCACGACCTGGCGCCGCCGGCCGCGAGCCTGCGCTCCAGCATGGTGACGGCGCCCAGGCGGAATGAGGTGTCACTGGCCATCCGCGCGCTGATGACGAAGGGCGTCGCGGCCGGGTCCTCGTCGCGATAGGCGGCGAGCAGCATCTCGGCCTCCTCGCCCACCCGGCGGCGGAAGCGCTCCAAGACCTCGTCCCAAGTCATGTCGAACTTGACCTCCCGATAGGTCCGCTCGTCCAGGGCGGTGGAGACGATCAGCGGGATGTCGAGGGATTCCTGCGGCGCGCCCGGCGTGAAGGGATGGTGCGGGATGGCGTGCCCCAGCACCGGTGAGAAGGACTGCGGCGCCTCGCCCCGGGAGCGCTCGCCGGCCTCCACATCGGCCTGGGCGGCCAGCAGGGTCTGATAGGGCACGGCCTGCAGTTCGCGGATCTGGCTGGCCTTCAGGCCCAGGCGCTGCAGGAGCTGGTCGGCGACCTTGGCCGCCTCGTCCCGCTTCATGGCCACCAGGCGCGAGCCGCTCATGACCCCGGCGCTGGAGAACAGCCCCTTGGCCGAGGGCATGCCCAGCAGGTGGCTGACCTTGGCCCCGCCGCCGGACTGGCCGAAGATCAGCACCCGGCTGGGATCGCCGCCAAAGGCCTCCACATTGCGCGCCACCCATTGCAGGGCGGCCACCAGGTCCTGCACCCCGGCCGCGCCGGAATCGGCGAACTCGCCCTCGTCGCCCAGATAGAGATAGCCCAGCGCGCTCAGCCGGTGATTGACCGTGATCACGACACAGTCGCCGAACCGGGCCAGCATCTCCCCGTCCCCGCCCGGCCCGTTGCTGGAGCCGCCATAGAAGCCGCCGCCGTGAAACCGCACCAGGACCGGGCGCTTGGCCCGCGGGCTGGGGTCGGGAGTCCAGAGATTGAGGACCAGGCAGTCCTCGCCCATCCCGCCGGGCTGCACGTCGTTGAGGATCAGGTCGGCATAGGCATGGCGCCGGTCGCCGGGGATCTGCGGGGCGATCTGCCCGTAGTCCAGGGCGTCGCGCACCCCGGCCCAGGGCTGCAGCGGCTGCGGCGCACGGAAGCGGTTGGCGCCTGCGGTGTCGGCGGCGTAGCGCAGGCCCTTGAAGCTGGCGATGCGGCCCGAGGACAGGCCGCGGACCTTGCCCTCGGCGGTCTCGACGATGGGGAACTGCCGGGCCTCGGCCTTGCGGACGGCGGCGAACATCGCCTCGGCCTCGGTCGTGTCGCTCTGGGTGCTCATCACAGGTCTCCGGCGTTCAGCGGTGCAGGGTCCGACCCATCTGCTGGGTCTCGTAACGGGCCATGAGCTTGCGCTCCTCGGCAAAGGGGTCGTGAGCCAGGCGGGGCGGGACCTCGAACAGCATCACCGGCCGCTCCGCCAGGTCATAGGCGGGCCAGTCGGGGACGGCGGCGTTGTTGGGATCGCCGGTGCGGGCGAAGCTGATCCAGCTCTCGGCCATGGCGTGGGCCATGGCTCGGGTCTCGTCGCTTTCGGGGCCCGTCAGATGGGTCGCATAGGCCACATTGTCGAACATGAAGGGCAGGTCCAGCGTGTGCTGGCTGATCTTGCGCCCGTCCTCGGCCGGGGAGCGCCAGGTGAGCTGATAAACCCAGGTCGGCGCGGCGTTCGCCCGCACCCGCTGTTCGGCCATGATCGTCTGGTCGAGCACATAGCCGCGGGCCGAGGTGATGGTGAAATAGACCTCGGTCGGCGAGGCCCCGGGATTGTCGGCGCGGAAGATGCCCACCGCCGCCTCCACATCCTCGGCCGGGATGAACTTGGCCAGCCGGCGCTTCATCTCGGCCTCGTCCATGTCGAAGACGCCCTCCTGATAGCCCAGCTGGTTGGAGAGTTCCGTCCGCGTCGTGCCGACCATCATCGGCAGGTGGTTCGAACGGGCCGGCGCATCGGGCAGGAAGGGGTGCGCCTGGAACGCCAGGCCGTCGAGCACCGGCGAAAACCGCGAGCGCGTCTCGCGCATCACCTTGATCTGGGCCGCGCTGAGCGCGTCCACCGACGCCTCCAACAGCCGGTCGGCCTGGTTTGGCGCGATGTCCAGGATCTTGAGCAGGGCGTCGGTCAGGGACGCCGCATGTTCCGGCGACTGGATGCGCAGGTGCGATCCGCTCTGGACGATGCCGCGCTGGAACAGGCCCTCGGCGTCCTGGCCGGCATAACAGAGGCTGACCTTCCGCCCGCCACCGGACTGGCCAAAGATGGTGACGTTGTCCGGCGCGCCGCCGAAGGCCGCGATATTGTCCCGCACCCAGCGCATGGCGGCGATCAGGTCGAGATAGCCGACATTGCCCGCCGCCGCGTAGTCCGGCCCCAGGCGTTCGCCCAGGAAGCAGTGGCCAAAGACGTTCAGACGGTGATTGAGGCCCACCACCACCACGTCCCCGCGCAGGGCCAGCCGGGCGCCGTCATAGACCTTCTGCGACCCGGAACCGGCCTCGAACCCGCCGCCATGGAACCACAGCATCACCGGCCGGCCGGCGCTGTCGGTGTTCGGCGTCCAGATGTTGAGCCGCAGGCAGTCCTCGCTCATCGGCCCCTTGTCGGCCAGCATGCTGCGCATCTGCGGCGACTGGTGGCCATATTCGAAGGCGTCCTGAACCCCCGTCCAGGGCTCCACCGGCTGGGGCGGGCGGAAGCGGTTGGCGCCGCCTGTGGGCGCCCCATAGCGCAGGCCCTTGAAGACGCTGACGCCCTCGGCCCGGCGCCCCCGCGCCTTGCCCTGGGCAGTGTCGACCACCGGGGTCTCGACGGACAGTTCGGTCACGGAGGACATCAGCTCACCTCTTGTTGGGCTTCAGGCTTGGCCGGCGCTTGAGTCTGGCCGGGCGATCAGGTCGATGAGAGTCGCGGCCCGCGGCAGGTCTTCGAGCCCGTCGACGGCGTCGACCACGGCTTGAGCATGGGCCTCGCCCAGGACCGGCGTCATCAGCTCCAGGGCCTTGGCGACCACGTCGGCCTTGCCCATGGGGTGGGAGGGGAAGCCCAGGACGTGGGGCACATAGGCGGTTTCACAGCGACCATCGACGCTGGTGACGGCGACCCTCGCCGACTCCGTCCGGGGCTGGCCCGGCGCGGCCTCCTGGGCCGGGTCGTGGCGGATCTCCACCTTGTCCATGAGGGCGTGGACGGCGCGGTCGCCGCGCATCCGCTCAAGCGACTGGGCCGAGACGAAGTCCAATCGGCCGTCCAGCAGGATGATCGCCGCCAGATAGCGCAGGTTCAGGGCCGGCATGGCCGCGTCGCGGAAGGCCTGCCACCGCCCCGGCATCTCGATCAGGACCGAGGCGACCTCGGCCGTGCCGATGCGGTCGCGCAGGGCCAGCAGGGCCTCGACCGCCGGCTGGGTCGGCCCGCCCACGGGGTAGCGCTTATAGGCCGTCAGCGGCAGTTCGGATCGGACGCCCAGCTCTTCGACCAGATAGGCCCGGTTCGCGTCACCGCCAGCGAAGATCGAGGCGCGCATCCAGCCCGCCGGATGATCCAGGCTGTCGCGCACGCCGCGGAAACCCGCCTCGACCATCAGCGCGGCCTGCAGGCCATCCCGGGCGCCCATGCCGGCGAAGACGAAGGCCTTTTCGATGTGCTCCACGTCCAGCAGCCATTGCCACGAGCCCGAGGCCTGCTGGGCGCAGTAGGTGAGCACGTGGGCGGCCTGGTCCTCCGACAGGCGAAGGAGGCTGGCGGCGGTGGCCGCCGCGCCAAACAGCGGCCCGATCCCGTGGTTGGCCACGCCGGCCCGGCGCAGATTGTCGATCCCGAGCGCCTTGGGCGTCCGCCCGGCCAGCTCATAGCCGATGATCACCGCCCGCAGGACGGCCGCCCCCGACAGGCCACGCGCCTGGGCGAGCGCCAAGGCGACGGTCACCACCGCCGGTCCCGGCTGGACGAAGGCCGAGGGGATGAAGTCGTTGATCTCCGCGCCGTGGCCGGTCATGGCGCCGGCGAACACCGCATCCACCAGGCCCGCCCGGTCTTCCGTCCCCAGGATGGTGACGGCGCTGGGTCCCTCCCCGCCGCTGAGGGACCGGGCGTAACTTCGGGCCAGGATGGCCGGCTCCAGGTCGCGGCAGGCGACGATGGCGGCCAGGGTGTCGAGGATGTGGCGGCGCCCCAGTTCGGCGTGCTCGGGCGCCGGCGCACGGCCGTGGGCGCCGGCGATGAAGGCCGCCAGGGCCGGGGTGACCTGGACGACATCGGTCATGTTCTGACTCATGGTCTGTTCACCGCCTCGGCCATGCGGGCGCAGGTTTCGAGGACCGCCTCGGCGATCGCCTTCGACTTGGCCGCGTCCAGCCGTTCCCGCGGGGCCGAGACCGACAGGGCCGCGATCGGCCTATGGCCCGGCCCGATGACCGCGGCGCCGGTGCTGACCACGCCGGGACTGTAGCCTGACACCGCATAGCCCCGGGCGCGGACCTCATTGAGTTCGGCCAGCAGGGCGGCGACGTCCAGCGTCCGCCGGGTCGCCATCCGCGCCAGCCGTTCGGGGGCATCGATCAGCCGGGCCAGCATGGCCTTGCCCCCTGAGGTCAGGGGCGCGGCCACACGGCTGCCCACCCGGGCGCCGAAGCGCACCGGCCGTGGGGCGATGATCTTGTCGAGATAGAGGACGTCGTCGCCGACCAGCACGGTCAGGTTCACCGTCTCGCCGGTGTCGCGGTGCAGGTTCTGGAGATAGCCTGAGGCCACCCGCTTGATGGGCAGGTCGGCGATGACGCCGGCCCCCAGCTCCCAGGTCTTCAGGCTCGCGCCATAGAGCCCGGAGTCCTCCTGCTGCGCATAGCCGAGCTCGCACAGCGTGCCAAGGATTCGGTGGACGGTGCTCTTCTGCAGACCGGTCTGCGCCGCCACGGCCGACAGCCGCAAGGGCCCCGAGGCCTGCGCCAGGGTCTCCAGGATCTGAAAACTGCGGGATACCGCCCTGTCCAACCTGCGTCCGCCTCCCGGTGATTGGGCGACGCTAGCACCGGCGAAAACCGAATTCTATTGCGCGGTATGAAATTCCGCCTGACGGAACACGGGCTTGTCGTCGAACTTCAGGCGTCGCCCTGTTCGATCACGCGGCCCCAGGGTGTGACGGAACCATCCCCTTGGTAGGGATCGACAGCCCCGCGCGCGGCGTCGCCGCTCCGGCTACCCTTGGCCCGAATGCATCGCTATCGCCAGATCGATGGCGACCCGCGCGGGGTCCTGAGTCGGCGTCAGCGGCGCACTGGCGCGCCGCCCGTCGCTGGTGACGTGGATCTGGCCGCCACGGACCACATAGGCGACTTCGTGGGTCAGATCGCCAACCTGGATCGTGTAGACGGCGCTCGCCGGAGACTTCCGTCTCCGGGCCACAATGAACGCCAGGAGCCCAATGGCGATCAGCGCGCCTCTGAACAAGGTGTCGACATCAAACCCCATGAACCCCTCCGCTGGGCGCCGTCACCCTATCGGTGAGCCGAGCCACCGTTGCAGGACGACCCATTGTTTCGCATTTGTTCTGGATTTTGCAATGACCTGTGAGACACTTTCAGCAGCGTTGAAGACTCCGCCGCGCGCTCGAAGCGCGTAGAGCGTCCGCCCCTTCAGACAGTCTTGGAGAACACCAAATGGCAGATCCGCGCATGCACGATGGCTTGAGCATGGAAGAATGGCAGCGCCGTCGGCGCGAAGGCCGGCTAACCGGAAATCCAGATTCCAGCCAACGCCCCCCCGTGAGCTTGAAAAGCCGGCGCTGGCCTGGGCATCCTCTACGACATGGCCCGGGAACTGCGCGACGACTTGGCGAAGACCAACCCCAAGCCTAGGCAGCGCTAGCTCATCAGTGCACGCCTGCGTTCGACGCCGCGCGGTTGGGTCAGGCCGAGCGAACGACCGCCAACATGGAGCAATGAAGCTCCGCGATGGATGTCGTGTGGAACGATCTACCCGATCTGCCAACTGGAGCGGATGAAGGGAATCGAACCCTCGTCGTGAGCTTGGGAAGCTCCTGCTCTACCATTGAGCTACATCCGCGCGATGGCGGTTCTGGCATAGGGTCCGGGGCCTCGCAAGGCGAAAGGGGCCCCTTGCGCAGGCGGGCCGCCGGCGACGGGACCATGGTGGCGCTGGCCGCCCCGTCCCGGGAGATGGTGGACGAGATCCATGCCCTCGCCCTCAAGACCGGGGCCGCCGACGGGCGCGCGCCGGGCGTTCGCATCCCGAACTTCTACGGCGCCTATTTCCGCGACCTGGACGGCGACAAGCTCTGCATCTTCAAGATGGGCTAGATGCCCTGCCGTCAGCCCCAGGGGCGGAAGTGTTTCGACAGCTTCAGCCCCTGGCGCTGGTAATGGGAGCCGCCTTCGCCATAGAGCCGGTCCGGCTTTTCGGTCAGGGGCTCATAGACCAGACGCGCCACGGTCTGGCCGTCCTCCAGCAGGAAGGGCGTCTCGTGGCTGCGCACCTCCAGAACCCCGCGCGAACCGTGGCCGCCCGCCTCCTCGGTGCCGAAGCCGGGGTCGAAGAAGCCGGCATAATGCACTCGGAACTCCCCCACCGAGGGATCGATGGGCGTCATCTCGGCCGCCTGCAGCACCGGGATCTCCACGGCCTCCTTGGAGGCCAGGATGTAGAATTCGCCCGGATCGAGCAGCAGCTCGCCATGGCGGGGGACCAGAGGCTCCCAGAAGTCCCGCGGGTCGTGGCCGTCTTCCTTGTCCATGTCGATCACACCGGCGTGGCGGCGCGCCCGGAAGCCGGCCACCCCTTCGGTCAGGTCGACGCCGACGCTGCGCATATCGAGCTTGGGCGGCTCGCCGCGCTTGAGGCGCAGCTGGTTGAGCCGGGTGCCGGTGCGCACCAGGATGGAGAAGGTCTGCGGCGCGATCTCCATATAGGTCGGCCCGCCATAGCCCTCGGCCACGTCGTCGAAGGCCGCCCCATGGTCGGTGAGCAGGCGCACGAAGACATCCACCCGCCCTGTCGAGCTCTTGGGGTTGGCCCGGGCGGCCACGCCCGGCGGCAGGGTCAGGCGCTCCTGCAGCTCGGCGATATAGACGCAGCCCTTCTCCAGGACGGCCCCGCGGGCCAGGTCGAGCTCGTGCATGGCCACATCTTCCAGGCGCTGGGCCACCCTGCGGCCGAGGCCCGGCAGGAAGGAGGCCCGCACCCGCCAGGCGCGCACGCCCAGGCGCAGGTCCAGGCTGGCCGGCTGGACCTGGTCGGAATCGAAGGCCGTGGCGCTGGTGATCGCGCCCTGGGCGATCAGGGCGTCAATGGCCTGGCAGGGCAGGATGCCGGGCAAAAGCAGAGCGTCATTCATCACAGGGACACTCGCCGCTGGCCTTGAGTCTGACAAGCCGCTGTCGCAGCGCTGCGGCCTTGGGGCGCCGGCCCTTGACCGCAAAGCCTCAAGGCGGTTGATGCGCACTCCGAGCTTGCCTGCCGGGAGGAGCCCCCATGGCCGAAGATCCGCGCGACTGGAACCTGGAGACCAAGCTGGTCCGCGGCGGCCTGGCCCGCACGGCCTATGGGGAGATCTCCGAGGCGCTGTTCCTCACCCAGAGCTTCGCCTACGACACCGCCGCGGCCGCCGACGCCCGGTTCGCCGGGGATGCGCCGGGCTTCATTTATCAGCGCTTCGGCAACCCCACGACGCAGATGTTCGAGGACCGGCTGGCCCTGCTGGAGGGCGCCGACCTCTGCCGCGCCACCGCATCAGGCATGTCAGCCGTCCATGTGGCCCTGACCGGCCTGGTGCGGGCCGGGGACCACATCGTGGCCGGCCGCGCCCTGTTCGGCTCCTGCCGCTGGATCCTGTCGGAGTGGATGCCCCGCTTCGGCGTCGAGGTGACCTATGTGGACGCCGTCGATCTGGAGGCCTGGAAGGCCGCCGTTCGCCCCAACACCAGGTGCTTCCTCGTGGAGAGCCCGGCCAATCCGCTGCTGGAGGTGACCGACATCCGTGGCGTGGCGCAGATCGCCCAGGCGGCCGGCGCCAGGCTGGTGGTGGACAATGTTTTCGCCACCCCGATCTTCCAGAAGCCTTTGGCGCTGGGCGCCGACATCGTCGTCTATTCGGCCACCAAGCATATCGACGGCCAGGGACGCGTCCTGGGCGGCGCCATCCTGGGCGGCGAAGAGCTGATGCTGGAAGCCTACAAGGACATCCTGCGTCACACCGGCCCGGCGCTCTCGCCCTTCAACGCCTGGGTGCTGCTGAAAGGCCTCGAGACCCTGGACCTTCGGGTGCGCCGCCAGAGCGACAACGCCGCCCATGTGGCCGACGCCGTGGCCGCCCACGGCAAGGTGCGCCAGACCGTCTATTGCGGTCGGCCCGACCACCCGCAGGCGGCCGTCATCGCCGAGCAGATGAGCGGCGGCGGCAATGTGCTGGCCTTTGACCTGGGCAGCCGCGAGGCCGCCTGGCGGTTCCTGGACGCCCTGCAGATCGTCGACATCTCCAACAATCTCGGCGACGCCAAGTCCATGGCCACCCATCCCTGCACGACGACGCACCGGTCCATGCCGGCCGAGGAGCGGGAGTCCATCGGCCTCACCGAAGGCTGGGTGCGGATGAGCGTCGGCCTGGAGAACGCCCAGGACCTGCAGCGCGACGTCGAGCGGGCCCTGGATCAGGCCTAGGGCTGGTCAGCCGCCCGTCAGGCCCTCGGGCTCCAGCCGGTAGGTCCTGGCGCAGTATTCGCAGGTGACGTGGATCCGGCCATCCGGCTCGATCATGTCGGCCCGCTCCTGCGCGTCGAACGAGGCCAGGACGCCGCGGATGCGCTCCTCCGAACAGCGACAGACCGCGCTCAGCGCCTGGTCCTCGAACACCCGCACCCCGTCCTCGTGGAACAGGCGGAACAGCAGGGTCTGGCCCGAGATGCTGGGATCCAGCAGTTCGTCCTCGCCGATGGTCTCGAAGAAGGCCTGGCTGCGGGTCCAGGCCTCCTCGGTGGAGCCCCGGGCCTGATCTTCGGCCACGTTCTGGATCAGCATGCCGCCGGCCCGCCAGCGCAGGCCCTGGCCCACATCGGCCTGGCCGACCGCCAGCCGGACCCGCGTCGGGGTCTGTTCTGACTGGGCGAAGTACTGCTCGGCGCAGAGCGCCAGGGTCTCGCCCTCGATGGCCGTCACCCCCTGGTAGCGGTCCATGTCCGGGCCCTGGTCCACGGTCATGATGAAGACGCCGCCCCCCAGCAGGGTGCGGGCGCCGGGACGCACAAAGCCCTGCGAGGCCTCGGCCACCGCATCGGGATCGAAGCGGCAATAGCCGCGCAGGTGGCCGGCGGTGTCGTAGTCGGCGACCACATAGCGCACCGGGCCCTCGCCCTGGGCCTGGACGATCAGCCGGCCTTCGAACTTGAGCGCCGAGCCCACCAGGGCGGCCAGCGCGCAGGTCTCGCCCAGCAGGTTGGCCACCGGCTCGGGATAGGCGTGGGCGGCCAGGATTTCATCGATGGCCGGGCCAAGCCGCACGAGGCGGCCACGGACCGCGGCGTCCTCGATCTGGAAGGGGCCGACGACGTCGTCAGGGATGGGAAGCGCGTTCTGGGACATGGCGAGGCCATATAGGCGCCCCACGTCCCGATTGCGAGCCCCGAGGCCGCCGGCTCAGATCGCCTCGAAGCACCAGGCCAGGATCGACTTCTGGGCGTGGATGCGGTTTTCCGCCTCGTCCCAGATGCGCGAGCGCGGGCCGTCCATCACCGCGTCCGACACTTCCTCCCCTCGGTGAGCCGGCAGGCAATGGAGGAAGATGCTGTCCTTGGCCGCCAGGTCCATCAGCTCATCGTCCACCTGATAGGCCTCGAAGGCCGCCAGGCGCGCGTCGTGGTCGGTGTCGCCCATGGAGACCCAGGTGTCGGTGATGACGCAGTCGGCGCCGCGGACCGCAGCCCTGGGGTCTTCGGTCATCGTCACCTGGCCCTGCATCTCGGCGGCGCGGGCGAGGTCGGTCAGGTCCGGATGGTAGACGGTGGGACAGGCGATGCTCAGCTTGAAGCCGAACTTGCCCGCCGCATGGATGAAGCTGGCGCAGACATTGTTGCCGTCCCCCACCCAGGCCAAAGTCCGCCCCCGCACGGGGCCGAGGTGCTCCTCGAAGGTCAACAGGTCGGCCAGGATCTGACAGGGATGGCTCTTGTCGGTCAGGCCGTTGATCACCGGGACGGCGGACGCCATGGCCAGGCGCTCCAGGTCCTCGTGGGTGTTGGACCGGATCATGATGGCGTCGACCATCCGCGACAGCACCTGGGCGGTGTCCTCGATCGGCTCGCCGCGGCCGAGCTGGGTATCGCGCGTGCTGAGGAATATGGCTGAGCCGCCGAGCTGCTGCACGCCCGCCTCGAACGACAGGCGTGTGCGCGTGGACTGTTTCTCGAAAATCATCGCCAGCGTGCGGTCGACCAGGGGGTAATAGGGCTTGTAATGCTTGAACTGGGACTTGATCCAGCGCGTGCGTTCGAGAAGATGCTCGTACTCGGAACGGGAAAAATCGTTGAATTGCAGATAATGCCGTAGCTTCATGCTGAACCTCCGGCATTAGTGCGCCGGAGTCGCCTGGCTGAGGAAGTCCCGGATCAGCGGTGAGAG
>NZ_JAUSLG010000048.1 GCF_030646615.1 Phenylobacterium sp.
CCTTGATGTCCTCGCGGTTGTTCGAGTGCATCAGCAGCATGCGGCCGACCCGCTCGCGCCGGTCGCGGGTGGAGTTCAGCAGGCCCATGCCGGTTTCGAGCTTGCCCGAATAGATGCGGCAGAAGGTCAGCGAGCCCACGAAGGGGTCGTCCATGATCTTGAACGCCAGCACCGACAGGGGCTCGTCGTCCGAGGCGCGACGAACCACCGGCTCTTCGGTCTTGAAGTCGATGCCCTGGGTCGGCGGGATGTCGATCGGCGACGGCAGATAGTCGACGACGGCGTCGAGCAGGGGCTGCACGCCCTTGTTCTTGAAGGCCGAGCCGCAGAGGATCGGATAGAAGGCGCCATTCAGGACGGCCTTGCGCAGGCACTTCTTGATGGTTTCTTCCGACGGCTCTTCGCCCGACAGATAGGCCTCCATGGCCTCGTCATCGAGCTCGACGGCGTTCTCGATCATGTAGGCGCGGGCCTCATCGGCCTTGTCCTTCATGTCGGCGGGGATGTCCTCGTCGGTGAAGGCGGCGCCCAGGCCGTCATTCTCCCAGACCACGGCCTTCATGCGGACCAGGTCCACCAGGCCGCGCAGCGAGGATTCCGAACCGATCGGAAGCTGGATCGGCACGGCCTTGGCGCCCAGGCGATCACGGATCGATTCCACCGACTTTTCGAAGTCGGCGCCGATCTTGTCCATCTTGTTGATGAACACGATGCGCGGGACATTGTACTTGTCGGCCTGGCGCCAGACGGTTTCGGTCTGGGGCTCAACGCCGGCGTTGCCGTCCAGCACCGTCACCGCGCCGTCGAGCACGCGCAGCGAACGCTCGACCTCGATGGTGAAGTCCACGTGGCCGGGGGTGTCGAGGATGTTGAGGCGCTTGCCCTTCCAGAAGGAGGTGGTCGCAGCCGAGGTGATGGTGATCCCCCGCTCCTGCTCCTGCTCCATCCAGTCCATGGTGGCCGCGCCGTCATGGACTTCGCCGAGCTTGTGGCTCTTCCCGGTGTAGAAGAGGATCCGCTCCGTCGTCGTCGTCTTGCCCGCATCGATGTGGGCCATGATTCCGAAATTGCGGTAGTCTTCAATGTTGTGCGTACGGGCCATAGCGATAGGCTTTGCTGAAAGAGGTCCGGGGGTAGCTGCCGGTCGATGTGCTGAACGAACGGCGCGGGCGGTTTAGCTCAAACCGCCCGCGCCGGAAAGCGATGGATGACCGGTCTTACCAGCGGTAGTGCGAGAAGGCGCGGTTCGCCTCGGCCATCTTGTGGGTGTCTTCGCGCTTCTTCACGGCCGAGCCGCGATTGGACGAAGCATCCAGAAGCTCGCCGGCGAGCTTCTCGGTCATGGTGTTTTCACCACGCTTGCGCGCAGCGGTCACCAGCCAGCGGATGGCCAGGGCGCGACGGCGCTCGGGACGGACTTCGACGGGGACCTGATAGGTCGCACCGCCAACCCGGCGGGAACGGACCTCGATGCCCGGGGCGACATTTTCCAGAGCCGCATGGAAGGTTTCCAGCGGGCCCTGGTCCTTGCGCTTGGCTTCCAGGATGTCGAAGGCGCCGTAGATGATGTTCTCGGCGACGGCCTTCTTACCTTCGTACATCACGTAGTTCATGAACTTGGTGACGACGAGATCCCCGAACTTCGGGTCGGGAAGGACTTGACGTTTTTCTGCGCGACGGCGGCGGGACATGTCTTCTTATCCTTACTTAGGACGCTTAGCGCCGTAGAGCGAACGACGCTGCCTGCGGTCCTTCACCCCTTGGGTGTCGAGCACGCCGCGCAGGATGTGATAGCGCACGCCGGGAAGGTCCTTCACCCGGCCGCCGCGGATCAGCACCACGGAGTGTTCCTGGAGGTTGTGGCCTTCGCCGGGGATGTAGCACACCGCTTCAATGCCGGTCGTCAGACGGACCTTGGCCACCTTACGCAGAGCCGAGTTCGGCTTCTTGGGGGTGGTGGTGTAGACGCGCGTGCAAACGCCGCGACGCTGGGGGCAGCCCTTCAGGGCCGGCACCTTATTGCGCGAAGGCTTGTCCTTACGCGGCTTGCGGATCAGCTGGTTGACCGTAGGCATATATTCTCTGCGCCATTCCTAGGCTTGTGGGGGCGTGTGCCGTTGGGCCGATGCGCCCCGTTTAAGGGTCGTATTCTTGTTCGGTCTTCGAAACCCGGATCCTAGAACACGAAAACTCGCCGGCGCGCGTCGCTAGAAGCGCTCCGGCGGGCGGCCGTCTCTTGCAAGACTTTCGAGTCCATCGGGCCTGGGATGAGAATCCCCGGCTTCAAAGGAGCGCGGTTCATACTCGCCCCGGCCGGGCGCGTCAACGTTTGCGCAAGGCGCGCGCCCGCCCCAGCCCAATGGTCACAGTTTCGCCCCCCGACGCCGTCAGCTTGGCCTTGGCGAGCCGGAAGGGACCATGGGGCGCAGCTTACGGACTCTCACGGCGGTCGGCCTGGCCGTGGTCCTGCACCTGGTGGGCCTGCTCGCCCTGCTGTGGATGGCGCCCGCCCTCCCCCGGCTGGGCGAGGCGCCGATCTTCGAGATCATCCTGGCGCCGCCCCTGGGGACGCGTCGGCCGGACCCAGGCCCACCGCCAGCCCCGCCCCGTGGCCAGGGCGCCCGCCAAGGGCCAGGACCGCCGCCGTCCTCTGCAGGCCGCCCGGCGGTGGCCCCGCCCCCCGCCGTCCCGGACGGCGAACCCCAGGCCCAGGCGGCCCGGCTGCGCGCAGCGCTGCGCCAGACCTTCGGCTGCAGCCAGCCCGACATCGCGCGCCTGAACGAGACCGAGCGGGCCGCCTGTCTGGCGCGGTTCGCCAGCGGCGCGGAGACCGCCCCCTACCGCCCGCCCCTGATGGCGTCCGACAAGCAGCAGGCCCTGGAGCGGGCTGGCGCACGCAAGGCGGCCGATCGCGCCTATCGCGAAAGCACGACACCGCCGCTGGGGACCAACACCACCGGCGGCGGGCCGGTGATGAACCCCCTGCCCGAGCTATAGCTGCAGAGCCGCGCCGGGCCGTCGGAACCCCCTAGAAGTCGATGAAGGTCTTGAAGGCCGGGACCCCGGCGGCCCAGGCGTCGATCCCGCTCTCAAGCTGCTCGGTGGTGGCGCCGCGTTCGAGATCGACATCCATCTCCAGGACGGGATCCATCTCATCATCGAGATAGGCCCGGCTGAAACGCATTTCGCGGTTCCACGCATTGATGCGGTCCAGGGTCATGGGCTCATTCATCCCGAACGCCACGGTGAACTGGATGCTGGTGCAGCGGGCGCCCTCGCAGCCGTAGAAGTAGATATTGTAGTTCACCCCGTCGGTGGCGCTGCGGATCATGGGATCGCCGATCCCGTCCTCGTCTTCCTGAGCGCGATAGCCCTTGGCCTGCAGCACCTCGATGACCTCCTGCGCCGTCACCCCGCCAGCTGGCAAGGGCCGCGCCTGCGCTTGGGTTGCGCCAAGGCTGAGGGCGAGGCCCGCAGCGATCATGAGTCCACGCATACGGCGATCCTCCCTCGACCCGGCCCGGCGCCGGTGACCCCTGTCTTTCCACAGCGAGGCTTGAAGCGGAAGCCGTCCTGCAGGGGAAAACAAAACGGCCCGGAGTCGCCTCCGGGCCGTCTGTCTGTCCTGGCCTTGAAGACCCTGACCTAGTTGTCGATCGTCTCGGCCTGGGCTTCGGCGGCGATCACTTCGGGCAGCGGCTCCATGGTCGTCTCGCGGCTGGCCGCCAGGGCTTCGTCGCGCTTGGCGGCGATGCGCTGGAGGTTGCGCAGGTAGGAGCCCGTGCCCGCCGGGATCAGGCGACCCACGATCACGTTCTCCTTCAGGCCTTCCAGGGTGTCGCGCTTGCCCTGAACCGAGGCCTCGGTGAGCACGCGGGTGGTCTCCTGGAAAGAGGCCGCCGAGATGAAGCTGCGGGTCTGCAGCGACGCCTTGGTGATGCCCAGCAGAACCGGCTGGGTGATCGCCGGACGACCGCCGCGGGCCTCGGCCTTGGCGCTCTCTTCGTCCACCTCGATCTTGTCGAGATGGTCGCCCTTGAGCAGGCCGGTGTCGCCGGTCTCGAGGATCTCGACCTTCTGCAGCATCTGACGGACGATCGTCTCGATGTGCTTGTCGTTGATCGGCACGCCCTGCAGTCGATAGACCTCCTGGATCTCGTCCACGAGGAATTCGGCCAGCGCCTCGATCCCCTGAATCCGCAGGATATCGTGCGGATCGGGGTTGCCGTCGATGATGTACTCGCCCTTGCGGATCGTATCCCCGTCATGGACGGCGATATGCTTGCCCTTGGGGATGAGGAATTCGACGGGCTCGCCGCCATCCTCCGGCGTGATCTTGATCCGGCGCTTGTTCTTGTAGTCGCGCCCGAACTCGACCCGGCCGTCCATCTCGGCGATGACCGCGCAGTCCTTTGGCCGGCGGGCCTCGAACAGCTCGGCGACGCGGGGCAGACCGCCGGTGATGTCCCGGGTCTTGGCGCCCTCGGTGGGGATACGCGCCAGAACCTCGCCGGGCTTCACCTCGTCGCCGTCGCCGACGGAGAGAATGGCCCCGACCGGCAGCAGGTAACGGGCCTCACCGCCGTTGGCGATGCGCTTGAAGGCGCCGTCGGCGTCGATCACGCCCACGGCGGGACGCAGATCGCTGCCCTTGGTGGACGCGCGCCAGTCGGTGACCACGCGGTTGGAGATACCGGTGGCCTCGTCGGCTTCCTCGCGGACCGAGACGTTCTCCATCAGGTCTTCGAACCGGACCCGGCCGCCCACTTCCGTGAGGATGGGGGTGGTGTAGGGGTCCCATTCGGCCAGGCGCTGGCCGCGCTTGACCTTGTCGCCGTCCTTGACCTTCAGGCGCGCGCCATAGGGCGGCTTGTAGGACTCGCGGTCCTTGCCATCGACCTGGACGGTGATCTGCAGGTTCCGGTTCATGACCACGAACTCGCCGTCGCCGGCCTGGACCACATTGCCGCCGCCCACCTTCACCACGCCTTCGTTGGCGCTTTCGAAGAAGGACTGTTCGGCCACCTGGGCGGTGCCGCCGATGTGGAAGGTCCGCATGGTCAGCTGGGTGCCGGGCTCGCCGATGGACTGGGCGGCGATGACGCCGACCGCCTCGCCGATGTTCACCGGGGTCCCGCGGGCCAGGTCGCGGCCGTAGCAGGTGCCGCAGACGCCGTTCTTGGTTTCGCAGGTCAGGACCGAGCGGACCTTGACCGACTGGACGCCGGCGTTCTCGACCACCTCGATCATCTTCTCATCGAGATAGGTGTCGGCCGGCACGATGACCTGGCCGGTGTTCGGGTCCTTGATGTCCTCGGCCGACGAGCGACCCAGGATGCGCAGGCCCATGATCTGGACGGCGAAGATGACCGGCGCAGATCGGACGAGCGTCGTG
>NZ_JAUSLG010000054.1 GCF_030646615.1 Phenylobacterium sp.
CTGCCCGGCCCCGACGACATCTATGTCAGCCCCTCGCAGATCCGGAAGTTCGGCCTGCGCACCGGCGACTCCGTGGTCGGCGCCATCCGCGCCCCCCGGGAAGGCGAGCGCTATTTCGCCCTGGTCAAGGTTGACCAGATCAATTTCGAAGACCCGGAAAACGTCCGTCACAAGGTCCATTTCGACAATCTGACGCCGCTCTATCCCGAAGAGCGCCTGAAGATGGAGATCGACGACCCGACCCTGAAGGACCGCTCCGGCCGGGTGATCGACATCGTCGCCCCCCTGGGCAAGGGCCAGCGCTGCCTGATCGTCGCCCCGCCGCGGGTCGGCAAGACGGTGATGCTGCAGAACATCGCCAAGTCCATCGAGGCCAACCACCCTGAAATCTATCTGATCGTCCTGCTGATCGACGAGCGGCCGGAAGAAGTGACCGACATGCAGCGCACCGTGCGCGGCGAGGTCATCGCGTCGACCTTCGACGAGCCGGCCACCCGCCACGTCCAGGTCGCCGAGATGGTCATCGAAAAGGCCAAGCGCCTGGTCGAGCACAAGCGCGACGTGGTCATCCTGCTGGACTCCGTGACCCGGCTTGGCCGCGCCTACAACACCGTGGTGCCGTCCTCGGGCAAGGTGCTCACCGGCGGCGTGGACGCCAACGCCCTGCAGCGGCCCAAGCGCTTCTTCGGCGCGGCGCGGAATGTGGAGGAGGGCGGTTCGCTGTCCATCATCGCCACCGCTCTGATCGATACCGGCAGCCGGATGGACGAGGTCATCTTCGAAGAGTTCAAGGGCACGGGTAACTCGGAAATCGTGCTGGACCGCAAGGTCGCCGACAAGCGCATCTTCCCGGCCATCGACGTGCTGAAGTCCGGCACCCGCAAGGAAGAACTGATCACGCCCAAGGACCAGCTGCAGAAGACCTATGTGCTGCGCCGGATCCTCAACCCCATGGGGGCGCAGGACGCCATCGAGTTCCTGCTCGACAAGCTGCGTAACGCCAAGAATAACGACGACTTCTTCCAGTCGATGAACACCTAGGGGCAAGGCGGCGCGGCCGAGGTCGCGCGCTTGCCTGGTTCCTTTGCGCCGCTAGCGCTCTAAAGGGGCGACACGAAGGGCACGAAGGACACCAAGACGAGGCCGCTGAGGCCTTCGTGTCCTTGGCTACCTTCGTGTTCTTTGTGTCCCCTTTTTTGTTTTCTGCCTTCGGCCAAAGCCCCAGCCCCTGTTTCACGTGAAACATCAGGCCTGGGGTGGCGGGACGTGGTCCCGCGGCCACTTGATGAAGGCCACGATCCACAGCATCACCAGGTTGACGCCCGGCACGACCATCAGGAAGGCCACAGCCCAGGGAATGCCCAGCCGGGCGAAGATCTTTCCCACCGGGAAGACGATCAGGAAGATCCAGACCACCAGGATCAGCCAGTGCCACGCCGAAAAGCTACCCATCTCTGCGTCCCTCTATGGGTTCTTGGTCAGGGGATGAGGAGCGAGGCGCCGACCGTCTGGCGGCCTTCCAGGGCCTCATGGGCCGCCTTGGCTTCGGCCAGGGGGAAGGTCTGGCCGATATCGATCCGCACCTGGCCTTTGGCGATCACACCGAAAAGGGCCGCGGCGCTGGCGTCCAGTTCCTCGGTGGTGGCCACATAGTCGAACAGGGTCGGCCGGGTGAGGAAGAGCGAGCCCAGCTGCGACAGGCGGCCCGGCAGGATGGCCGGGGCGGGACCGGACGCATTGCCATAGGAGACAAACATTCCCCGCCGGGCGAGGCTGCCCAGGGTCGCCTCGAAGGTGGCCGCGCCAACGGAATCATAGGCCACCGGCACGCCGGCCCCGCCGGTGATCCGCCGGACCTCGGCGGCCACATCCTGGTCGCGATAGAGGATGACGTGGTCGCCGCCCAGCTCGCGAACCCGTGCGGCCTTTTCCGCCGACCCCACCGTGCCGATCACCGTGGCGCCGAGCGCCTTGGCCCACTGGACGAGGATGGAGCCGACCCCGCCCGCCGCGGCATGGACCAGGATGGTCTGGCCGGCCTGGACGGGGAAGCAGCGGCGGAGCAGGAACTCCGCCGTCATGCCTTTCAGCAGGCAGGCAGCGGCCACCCCAGCCCCGACCCCAGCGGGCGGCTTCACGGCCCGGCCGGCCTTGACCACGTGGAACTCGGCATAGGCGCCGATGGGGCCGGACGCATAGGCCGCCTGATCGCCCACGGCGAAACGATCCACGCCTTCGCCGACCTCCACCACCTCGCCCGCGCCCTCCATGCCGAGGCCCGTGGGCAGCTTCACGGGATAGAGGCCAGTGCGGTGATAGGTGTCGATGAAGTTGAGGCCGATGGCCTGGTTGCGGACCAGGATCTCGCCGGGGCCGGGCGCAGGGCGCTCGATCTCGGCCAGCTCCAGCACGTCGGGCCCGCCGGTGCGGGTGATGCGGATGGCGCGCATCAGCGGAGGTTCGCGGCGAAGAAGGCGGCCGTCCGGGCGTTGGCGGCCTCAGCGGCCTGCGCGTTGTAGTGCTCGCCCCCTTTGCGGGCGAAGGCGTGGTCGCAGCCGGGATAGGTGTGGATCTGGATCTGCGGGTGGTTCTTCAAGGCGCCGAGGATCAGCTCCTGGGCCGCCTTGGGGACAAACTGGTCTTCCTCGGCCATGTGCATCATCAGCGGCTGGGCCAGGCGTTCGGCCTCAGGGGTGCGCTGCTCGATCCCCACCCCATAGTAGGACACGCTGGCGTCGGCGTCGGTGCGGGTGGCGGTGAGGAAGGCCAGCAGGCCGCCCAGGCAATAGCCCACGGCGCCGACCTTGCCGCTGCAATCGTCGTGGCCGCGGATGGTGTCGATGACCGCGCGGATGTCGCGGACCCCCTGGTCAGGATCAAAGGCGTTCATCAGGTCGAAGGCCTTCTTCCACTCGGCTTCGCTCTGGTCGGTGATGTCGACGCCGGGCTCGATCCGCCAGAACAGGTCGGGACAGATGGCCAGATAGCCCTGGGCGGCATAGTCATCGCAGATGTCCCGCATCACCTGGTTGACGCCAAAGATCTCCTGGATGACCACAACGGCCGGGGCTGGGCTCTGGGCGGGCCTGGCCACATAGGCCGAAAAGGCGCCGTCTGGGGTTTTGATTTCGAGGGTCTGGCCGGCCATATGCTGCTCCCGTGCGTTTGAAGTCGTCGGGCGGCGCAAGGGCTCGCCTCGACCGCCAACTGTCGCCGACCTAGGATGTGGTGTCGCTGGTCCCAGGGGCGATCCCATACCTAACAAGCGATCATAACAATGTCGCCACCGCGCCCGGTTTCTGGCGCATCGGAGGTTCCCATGAAGATGACGGTTGAGATCGACTGCACCCCCACCGAGGCCCGGGCCTTTCTTGGCCTGCCCGACGTGTCCGAGCTGAATGAGCGGCTGGTCAAGGAGATGCAGTCGAGGCTGGAGCAAAACATGGCCATGGCCTCCCCCGACGAACTGGTGAAGGCCTGGACGACCTTCGGCGCCGGCGCTCAGGAGCAGTTTCGCAAGCTGATGACGGCCGCGGCCGAGGGCGCCATGGGCGCCGGCGCCCGGCCCAAATGAGCGACACCATCTATGCGGCGGCCACGGCCCCGGGGCGGGCGGCGGTGGCCGTGGTGCGGATCTCCGGGCCCCAGGCGGGGGCGGTCCTGCGGAAGCTGGGCGGCCGCCTGCCAGCGCCACGGACCGCTGGCCTGCGCCGGCTGACCGGTCCGGATGGCGCCCTGCTGGACGAGGCCCTGGTGCTCTGGTTCCCAGGGCCGGCCAGCTACACCGGCGAGGACTGCGCCGAACTGCACCTGCACGGCGGCCCGGCCGTGGTCGAAGGCGTGCTGGAGGCCCTGGCGGCGCTTGGTCTCCGCCTGGCCCAGGCCGGGGAATTCACCCGCCGCGCCTTCGAGCACGGCAAGCTGGATCTGGCCCAGGCCGAGGGGGTGGGCGACCTGATCGAGGCCGAAACCCTGGCCCAGCGGCGTCAGGCCCTGGATCAACTGGGCGGCCGGCTGAGCGGCGCCCAGGCCCGCTGGCGCGAGGCCCTGGTGGAGGCCCTGGCCGTGCTGGAGGCCGCGGTCGACTTTCCCGACGAGGAGGTGCCGGCCGATGTGGCGGCTCGGGCCGCGCCGGTGCTGGAGGGGCTGATCGCCGAGCTGAAGGCCGCCACCGCGGCCGCAGAGCGCGGCGCCCGAGTGCGGGAGGGCTATCGCATCGCCCTGATGGGCCGGCCCAATGCGGGCAAGAGCACCCTGCTGAACGCCCTCGCGCGTCGCGAGGCGGCGATCGTCACTGCGACAGCCGGAACCACACGGGACATCATCGAAGTGCCCATGATCCTGGCCGGCTACAAGGTGATCCTGGCCGACACGGCGGGTTTGCGAGAGACGGAGGACGAGATCGAGGCCGAGGGCGTGCGCCGGGCGCGGGCCTGGGGGGAGGGAGCCGACCTGCGGATCTGGCTTCTCGACGGCGGGGCGGATGACAGCCACCAGCCGCCGGCGGAGGCGGGGCCGGGCGACCTGATCCTGGCCACCAAGCGCGACCTGGGTGAGCCTGCCACCCGGATCGGCACACCCTTTACGGCCCGCAGCCCTAATGACCTGGCCTGGCTCGAGGCCGCCCTGGCCGAGCGGGTCGCCGCCGATCTCGGAAGCGCCGAGCCCCCGGCGGCCACGCGGCTGCGGCATCGGGAGCTGCTGACCGAGGCGACGGCGCGATTGGAGCGCGCCTTGGCCGAAACCGCCCACCCAGAGCTAGCCGCGGAAGACGTCCGGCTGGCGGCCCGGGCCCTGGACCGCATTACCGGGCGGATTGGGGCGGAGGACGTGCTGGACAGGGTGTTCTCCAGCTTCTGCATCGGCAAGTGATGTTTCACGTGAAACGGTCATGCCGGGGCAGGCCCCATGTTTCACGTGAAACAGCGAGTTCCCCAGGCCAGACCCCTTCAAACTGAAGGTGTGACCTCGGCGCCCGTCGACCTCCACCCCTGGCTCGCCTATATATGAGGGCCGCCCTGCGATCGCAGCGGCGACCGGAATTCAAGGTCACGGCGTGAACATCCAACCCCTCCAGCAGTCAACCAGCGCCGCCCCCGGCGCCCAGACGTGGGACGTCATTGTCATCGGCGGCGGCCACGCCGGCTGTGAGGCCGCGGCCGCGGCGGCCCGGGTCGGCGCCCGGACCCTGTTGCTGACTCACAAGCTGGAAACCATCGGCGAGATGTCCTGCAACCCGGCCATTGGCGGCCTGGGCAAGGGGCATCTGGTGCGGGAGATCGACGCCCTGGACGGGGTCATGGGGCGGATGGGCGACAAGGCCGGCATCCAGTACCGCCTGCTGAACCGCTCCAAGGGCGCCGCCGTTCGCGGCCCCCGCGCCCAGATCGACCGCAGACTCTATCGCGAGGCCATGCAGGCCGAGCTGGCGACCACCCCCAACCTGACCCTGAGGGCCGAGGCGGTGGAGGACCTGATCGTGCAGGATGGCCGGGTCGTGGGCGTCGTGGGCGCCAGCGGAACCGACTACAGCGCCGGCCGCGTCGTCCTGACCACCGGGACCTTCCTCAAGGGCCTGATCCATCTGGGGGATCGCCGCATCCCCGCCGGCCGGGCCGGGGAGGCCCCAGCCATCGGCCTCGCCGACCGCCTCTATGACAGCGGCCTGGCCATGGGCCGGCTGAAGACCGGCACCCCGGCGCGCCTGGACGGGACGACTATCGCCTGGGATCGGCTGGAGATGCAGGCCGCCGATGATCCGCCGACCCCCTTCTCCTTCCTGACGCGCGAGATCACCACGCCGCAGATCGCCTGCGGCATCACCCACACCACCGAAGCGACGCACAGGATCATCGCCGAGCGCCTGTCGGAATCGGCGGTCTATGGCGGGCGGATCAGCGGCCGGGGGCCGCGCTATTGCCCGTCCATCGAGGACAAGGTGGTCCGCTTCGCCGACAAGACCAGCCATCAGATCTTCCTGGAGCCGGAAGGCCTGGACGACGACACCGTCTATCCCAACGGGATCTCGACCTCGGTCTCCGAAGAGACCCAGGACCTCTTCCTGCACACCATTCCCGGCCTCGAGCAGGTGCAGGTGAAGCGGTATGGCTACGCCATCGAGTATGACTATGTGGATCCCCGCGAGCTCTACCCGACGCTGGAGGTCAAGCGACTGCCGGGCCTCTATCTGGCCGGCCAGATCAATGGAACGACGGGCTATGAGGAGGCGGGCGCGCTGGGCCTGGTGGCCGGGCTGAATGCGGCACGGGCCGCCAGCGGGGCCGAGCCCCACATCTTCGCCCGGGACGAGGCCTATATCGGCGTGCTGATCGACGACCTGGTCACCCGAGGCGTGACCGAGCCCTACCGCATGTTCACCAGCCGGGCGGAGTTCCGCCTGATCCTGCGGGCCGACAACGCCGACCAGCGGCTGACGGAAAAGGGCGTGGGGCTGGGCGTGGTCGGGTCCGAACGCGCCGCGGCCTACGGCGCCAAGGCCGCCGCCCTGGGCGAGGCCCGCGCGACGGCCGCCCGCCTCACCCTGTCCCCGGCCAAGGCGGCCCAGGCGGGTCTGCCGGTCAAGGCCGACGGGGTGGTGCGCAATGTGGTGGAGCTGCTGGCCTATCCCACCATCGCCTTCGAAGACCTCGCGAACCTCTGGCCGGAGCTGAACGCCTGGGCGCCGGAGATCCGCGAGCAGCTGGAGATCGAGGCCAGCTATGCCGGCTATCTCGATCGCCAGGCGGCCGATGTCGCCGCCTTCCGCCGGGACGAGGATCTGCGCCTGCCGCCGGAGCTGGACTATGCCGGGGTCGGCGGCCTCTCCAACGAGGTTCGCGAAAAGCTCGCCGCCGTCCGGCCACTGACTCTTGGCCAGGCCGCCCGGATCGAAGGGGTGACGCCCGGCGCGCTGACGGCCCTGCTGGCCCATGTCCGACGCAAGGTGGCGGCATGAGCTCGAACGTCCTGCCGGCCGCGGAATCGGCCGAAAACGACCCCGAAAAAATCGCCTCTGTGGCGCACAGCGCCGTACCCCACATCGACGAGGCGGAATTTGTGCGGCTCAGCGGCGCCTCGGAGGCCCAGATTTCGGCTCTTCGGACCTATCGGGACCTGCTAACCGACTGGAATCAAAGGATGAATCTGGTCGGCCCGGCCACCCTGCCGGACTTCTGGGGAAGGCACGCCTGGGACTCCGCCCAGCTCAATTTGTTGGCGCCGCAGGCCCGCACCTGGGCGGATCTGGGCGCCGGGGCCGGCCTGCCCGGAATCGTCCTGGCCATTCTCGGCCAGGGGCGCGAAGGCTTCCACGTCCACCTGGTGGAGAGCATGGCCAAGCGTTGCCGCTTCCTGGAGGAGGTGGTCAGCGCGCTGGCCCTGCCGGCGACGATTCACAACGACCGTGCGGAAAACCTGTCGCGGGATGTGGATATCGTGACGGCCCGGGCTTGCGCCCCCATGACGCGCCTGCTGGGCTATGCCAAGCCTTGGCTGGACGGGAATAACACCGCCCTCTTCCTCAAGGGCCAGGACGTGGCCGCCGAGATTGAGGCGGCGCGGTCGGCCTGGCGGTTCGAGGCCGAGCTTCTGCCCAGCGCCAGCGATCCCCGCGGCCGCATCGTTCGCCTGAGGAACAAGATCCATGTCCGCCGAAGCTGAGGTCCAGGACGCCAAGCCC
>NZ_JAUSLG010000057.1 GCF_030646615.1 Phenylobacterium sp.
CACGACAACGGGATCGGCCGCCTGGACCTGGTGGAGAACCGTTTCGTCGGCATGAAGTCCCGCGGCGTCTACGAGACGCCCGGCGGGACCATCCTGCTGGCCGCCCACCGGGGCATCGAGTCCATCACCCTGGACCGCGGCGCCGCCCACCTGAAGGACGAGCTGATGCCCCGCTATGCGGAGCTGATCTATAACGGCTTCTGGTTCAGCCCCGAGCGCGAGATGCTGCAGGCGGCCATCGACCATTCCCAGGCCCACGTCTCGGGCCAGGTGCGGGTCAAGCTCTACAAGGGCAATGTCACCGTCATCGGCCGCACCAGCCCCTATTCGCTGTATGATCAGGAACTGGTCACCTTCGAAGAGGGCAAGGTGGCTTACGACCAGCGCGACGCCGCCGGCTTCATCAAGCTGAACGCCCTGCGCCTGCGCGGCTCGGCCAAGCGCGACCGCCGGGGGCGCTGACGGGCTTCAGGCCTCAAGCCTGTTGTAGGGATAGCGATCGCAGATCTGGTCGGTGAAGAATCCGGCCGGTGAAGGCGCATCGACGAAGGATCGGTGCACCTCGCCCGGCACGCCCACATAGACGTAACTGTCGCCGCCGGCGAAACGGACCAGCAATCTGGTCCGTTCGGCGTCATAGGCGATGTCGGCGATCGTCTGAATTTCGGTTCGCATGGGCGCAGAGCCTCCATGGCGGGTGTCCGTCATAGGCTCAACTCGGCGCCCCCCGGTCAGAGTTCCATCAACCCCTCGCCCGTGCGAAGCTCAGGCCAACAGCGCAGCTTGTTGCGCCATAAGAGGGGGAGTTCGCCATGGGTCCGCACAGCTGGGTCGCGCTGGTCACCATCGCCGCCATACTGGTCTATGTCTGGATGGGCTTTCGGGTGGGCCGCGCCCGGGGCGTATCGGGAATCGAAGCGCCGGCCATGACCGGCGATCCGATCCTGGAGCGCCACATCCGGGTGCAGGCCAACACCCTGGAATGGCTCCCGATCTTCCTGCCGGCCCTGTGGCTGTTCGCCATCTATTGGAACGACCTGATCGCCGCGGCTCTCGGCGTGGTCTGGATCATCGGCCGGGTGCTCTATGCGACCGGCTACGTGGCCGATCCTGGCAAGCGCGAACTGGGCTTCCTGATCCAGGCCCTGGCGGCGGCGGTCCTGCTGTTCGGCGCCGCGGGTCGCATCATCTGGACCCTGGCGGTGATCGGGGCCTGAGCCCCAGGCGGCGCAGGCGGCGCCTCAGAGGAAGAGGACCGCCGCCTGCCAGACCGCCAGCCCGGTGACCAGCACGCCGACGAACCAGGTCAGGGCCCGAATGGGCAGGACCTTGGTCATCCAGCCCGCCAGGGGCGCGGCGACGATGCCGCCGGCGATGAGGCCCAGCACCGAAGACAGGTGATCGCGCAGGCCCTCGGTCTCCCAGTGCCCCGACAGCAGGGCCGAGAGGAAGGCCGCCGAGACCGCCGAGGCGACGAAGAACTCCGCGGCGTTGGTGGTGCCGATGGCCTTGCGCGGATCGGCGCCAGAGCCCAGCAGGGTTGAGGTGACCACCGGCCCCCAACCCCCGCCGCCCACGGCGTCGAAGAAGCCGCCGACCACGCCGAGCGGCAGGGGGCTTTTCCAGGAGAATGGCTTGGGCCGCACGCCCTTCCAGGCCCGATAGAGGATGACCAGGCCCATCAGGCCGAGCCAAGACACCACGAAGGGCTTGATCTTCTCCCCGTCGATCGAGGTCAGCAGATAGGTGCCGGCGATGCCGCCGACGATCCCGCCGGCCGCCAGCAGGGCCAGCAGCCGCCAGCTGATGTTCTTGTGCGCCACATGAGACAGGGCCGAGGCCGCGCCGGTGAACACCTTGGCCGCGTGCACGCTGGCCGACGCATTGGCCGGCGACACCCCCATGGCCAGCAGGCTGGTGGTGGAGACCACCCCGTAGGCCATGCCCAGGGCGCCATCGACCAGTTGGGCGCCGAAGCCCACGGCGGCGAAAAGAAGGAAGTCTGAAACCACGTCGACGCCCCCGTGTGGCCAACCTTCGGACACTGTATCCTAGTGTCTCAATAGGAATTAGCTGAATTGTACAAGGCAGAATTTGTCGCGTCGCGGCTCTCCCACCTAAAGTCGCCCCAACGCCCGAAACTTGGCTCCCGAAACGGGCGTCTAATAGCCGTTCGCTCAAGGGTTGAGCGTCACGAAGAGTTCACCGCGAAATCGGCGAGAGTCCATTGCAAGAAGCGCTAAGCCCTTGAGCGAAACCATATTTGGGCCACGGTGTTGACCCATCATGACGCCTTCTGTTCGAGGGACGTTCTCACTCATAGGGACGAAGCGAAAATGAAGCGACTCCTGGGGCCCGTGGCCGCGCTTGCCCTGGTGGCCGGGCTCAGCGCCTGCGCCACGGCGACCCCGTACCAGCCCAATCTTCCGGGCGCGGCAGTGTCTGGCGGCTATTCGGAGATGCGGGTGGAGCCCGACCGCTGGCGGGTGAGCTTCGCGGGCAACAGCATGACCGGCCGCGAGACCGTCGAGGGCTTTCTTCTGTATCGCGCCGCCGAACTGACCGTTCAGCAGGGCTATGACGGCTTTTCCATCGTCACTCGCGCCACCGACCGCGATGCGCGGACCTATGTTCAGCCCGACCCCTTCTACAGTCCGTGGTACGGGCCCAGATACACCTACTGGCGGCCCCACTGGCGCTACTACTCCGCCTATAGCTGGCGCACCTGGGACCCCTATTTCGGCGACCCCTTCTTCGCCGACCGCATGGATGTGCGCACCGTGGAGCGGTACGAGGCCACGGCCGAGATCGTGATGTATCGCGGCCCCAAGGCGCCTGGCGATCCCAACGCCTTCGACGCCCGGGCGGTGCTGGAAAACCTGGGTCCCCGGATCGTGCGCCCGGCGCCGTAACGCCCGGTTGCGTCTGCAGACATCAAAAAGGGGCGGACCGGACGGTCCGCCCCTCTTCATGTCGGAACCTGAAGACCCCTCAGGTGATGTGCTTGGGCGCGATCGGGTCGCTGGCGGGGAAGGTCTCCTCCACCGCCTCGTCCACCAGGGCCTCCTGGCGGGTTTCGGCCTTGCGGTCGTCCTTGTTCAGCTGGTCATGCTTCTGGCCCTCGGGAAGGGGTTGGGCCGGGCGCGAGCTGGGGCCGTTCGGGTCGTTGTCGTTGCGCTGATCGGTCATTGCAGGACCTCCGTCATCTCTGTTGGTCCCCGCCGCGGCGACGGGAGCCTCACGAAGCAAAATGCTGCAAGGGCGCCCTTGGTTGCAGGCGGCGCGATGATCGCGGCCTGAACCCGGCGCAGACGGAAGGCCTCGTCAGAGACAAAAAAAGCGGCCCGCTGGGGGCCGCTTCTTTAGTTTCGCCGCAAGACCCCGGAGGGAATTGGAGCGGGCGAAGAGATTCGAACTCTCGACCCCAACCTTGGCAAGGTTGTGCTCTACCACTGAGCTACGCCCGCGTTTTTCGATGCCGACCGGTTGGCCGCCCCCGAAAATCGAGAGCGGGCTTATGGCAGACGACATCAGCCTTGGCAAGCGGCCTAGCCGCCGAATTTCGGGGCCTTCAGCCGGCGCTTGTTGACGTGGTCCTTGGGGGCCTCGGCGACGGCGTCGGGGAACTCCCCGCGGAAATAGTAGCGCTGCCAGGCTTCCTTGGTGGCCTCGGGGTCGGCGCGGTAGATCCTGGCGTTGAACTCCGTCCGGTGCTTCTCCCAAGCGGTGTACTGGCCCAGCAGGTCGGCATTGCGCGCCAGGGGCCGGATCACCGGCTGGAACTCGGCCAGGGGCTTATCCTGGACCAGGGTGATGAAGCAGAACGGTTCGCCCTTGCGGAAGTGGACCCGGCCTGGGCGGGTGAAGATCCAGTTCATCGTGAAGGGGAAGGGCAGCCAGTCGGTCTCCACCAGGCCGGCCAGGGGCTGGATGCCGTCCTTGACGTGGTTGGGCGGTCCCTGGGCCATCATCGACCAGCCGGGCGGCGTGCGGAACAGATAGCCCGGATGGAAGGTCAGCACCCCGTGGCTGAAGTGCGACTTGGCGAAGTTGTGGAAATCCGGGTGCGGATTGTCCGGTTGCAGGACGATGTCTTCCTGGAAATTGCCGCCGTTCCATTCGGCGCTGAACCCCATGGGGCAGAGAATCTCCCAGCCGCTGGTGTTGGCCATGGTCAGCGGCAGGCAGCGATAGGGATGGCGGTCGGCGAAATGCTCCATCCAGGCGCGCTGCGGCCGGCCGGGCACGATCTCCGGGGGCCGGTCTGCGGTGGGATAGCACTCAAGCTCCATGGGGCGTCCAACCTTTCGACGAGGGGCCGCAGGCCGGCCTCCTCCTGCTCTAGCCAGCCGCCCGTGGCCTCGTCCAGTTCCACGATGGGCTTTGCGGCCTTATGAGGAGGCCATGCACACCCGCGACGGCCTTCTCGCCTTCCTCGACGCTCACCAGATCGCCCACAGGACGGTGGATCATCCCGCCGTCTTCCGGGTGGGCGAAGGCGAGGAGATCAAGGCCGGCCTGCCTGGCGCCCACACCAAGAACCTGTTCCTCAAGGACGCCAAGGATCGCCTGTGGCTCATCTCGGCCGCCGACCGGACGACCATCGACCTGAAGCGCCTGCCGCCGGTGATCGGGGCGGCCAGGCTCTCCTTCGGCCGGGAAGCGCTGATGGTCGAGACCCTGGGCGTCACCCCGGGCTCGGTCACCGCCTTCGCCCTGCTGAACGACGTGGCGCGCAAGGTGACCTTCGTGCTGGACAAGGTGTTGGCGCAGGCGCCGCTGGTGAACTTTCACCCCCTGACCAATACCGCCACGACCGCTGTGGATCAGGCGGGCCTGCGGGCCTTCCTCGCGGCGGTCGGGGTCGAGCCGCTGATCGTGGACTTCGAGGCCATGGCGGTCGTCGGCCCGCAAACCTTGGGCTGAGACAAACCTTCCGTTGAAGCCGAAGAGCCATGCGACCATCTTAGGGCTGCCGCGTTGCCCAAGTCAGACCAGGAAGACGAGTTCGCCATGACCCTTATCGGAGAGACCGCCGCCGCCCCAGCCGGCGACCTGATCAAGGACGCCACCGACGCCAGCTTCATGGCCGACGTGGTCGAGGCCAGTCAGGACACCCCGGTCATCGTGGATTTCTGGGCGCCCTGGTGCGGCCCTTGCCGGCAGCTCGGCCCGGCCCTGGAAAAGGCGGTCACCGCCGCCAAGGGCAAGGTCAAGATGGTCAAGATCGACATCGACAAGAACCCCGCCTTCGCCGAACAGCTGCGGGTGCAGTCGATCCCCGCGGTGTTCGCCTTCTTCGGCGGCCGGCCAGTGGACGGCTTCATGGGCGCCCTGCCCGACAGCCAGGTGAAGGCCTTTGTCGACAAGCTGGCGGCCATGGCGCCGGCCGACGGCGTGGGCGAGATGCTGGATATGGCCAAGGCCGCCCTCGAGGCCGGCGATCTCCCTCTCGCGGCCCAGGGCTTCGCCCAGGTGCTGCAGGCGGAGCCAGACAACCTGAAGGCCCTGGGCGGGCTCGCCCGCTGCTATATGGCCGGCGGCGAGCCCGACCGCGCCCGGGAAATCCTCGACATGGCGCCGGCCGACGCCAAGGACGCCGATCTCGACAGCGTGCGGGCGGCCCTGAACCTGGCCGCCGAGGCGCCGTCGGACACCAGCGCCTTCGAGACTCGCCTGGCGGCCGATCCCGACGACCACGAGGCGCGCCTGGCGCTGGCCAAGGCCCTGGCCGGCCATGGGCGCATGGACGCCGCCGCCGACCACCTCCTGCAGATCATCGAGCGCGATCGGAACTGGAATGACGATGCGGCGCGCAAGCAACTCCTCACCATCTTCGAAGCCGCGGGCCCCGGCTCGGAAGTGGCCCGCAGCGGCCGCAAGCGGCTCTCGGCGATCCTGTTCTCATAGACGCGAGGTGAAGACGATGCCGGGCTACCGGCGGACGGCGGACTTGCCGCAGATCATCCCCATCTTTCCCCTGGACGGCGCGATCCTGCTGCCCGGCGGCGAACTGCCGCTGCAGGTCTTCGAGCCGCGCTATCTGAACATGGTGGACGACGCCATGGCCGGGGACCGGGTCATCGGCATGATCCAGACCCGCGCCGGCGGCGAACGCGCCCGGCCGAACCTGACCAGTGTCGGCTGCGCCGGACGGATCACCAGTTTCGCCGAAACCTCGGATGGCCGCTATCTGATCACCCTGACCGGGGTCTGCCGCTTCGCCGTCGGCGAGGAGATTTCGGCCCGCACGCCCTATCGCCAGATCCGGGTGGATTTCGCATCGTTCGAGCCGGACCTGTCGCCGGAAAACCAGGACGCCCCGGAGATGGACCGGGAGCGGTTCGCCAAGGCGTTGAAGCGCTATCTCAATCGTCGCGAACTGGACGTCGACGACGAGACCGCCCTGAGCGCCCCGATCGAGCCCCTGGTCACCAGCCTGACCATGGGCCTGCCCTTCGAGCCCTCGGAAAAGCAGGCCCTGCTGGAGGCCGAGACCCTGGCCGCCCGCATCCGCACCCTGACCGCCCTCTTGGAGATCGACGCCCTGGAAGACGACGACGGCGCGCCCCATAGCGTGCAGTAATCCCCTGGGCTAAGGAACGGCCATGACCCAAGACGCCTCGCCCCCCGAGACCGACGCCGCGGCCGAGCCCTTTCCGGCCCTGACCGCCGAGATCGATCCCCGCCTGCTGGAAATCCTGGTCTGCCCCGTGACCCACGGGCGGCTGGACTATGACCGCGACAAGGCCGAGCTGATCAGCCAGGGCGCCAAACTGGCCTATCCGATCCGCGACGGCGTGCCGATCATGCTGCCGGAAGAAGCCCGCGCCCTGGAGGCCTGAGGCTCCGGAGGCCTGGAAGGCCCCTCAGAGGGCCTCGCCGCGCAACAGGCGGGGCAGGTCGCCAAAGGCGCCGCCCGCCTCCTGCATGAACATCGTACGGGCCGGGGCGATGCGGTTGACCGCCGCCATGCCCGCCCCCCGCGCCAGGCGCAGCACCGGGTTGTCGTTCGAGAACAGGTGGACGAAGGCGTCCATGCCGGCGCTGAGCATGGCGGTGTCGAACCTGCGCCAGCGGGCGTAGCGCTCCAGCACCACCTCAGACCCCAGGTCCTCCCCCAGGCGGGCGGCGTCCACCAGCACCTGGGCCAGCGCCGCGGCGCCCTTCAGGCCGAGGTTCAGACCCTGACCGGCGATGGGATGGACCCCGTGGGCGGCGTCCCCCAGCAGGGCCAGCCGCGGGGCGGCGAACCGCTCGGCGAGCTGCAGCGACAGGGGATAGGAGAAGACCGGTCCCTCCAGCCGCGCCTGTCCGAGAAAGGCGCCGAACCGGCGCATCAGATGGGCGTGGAAGATCTCCGGCCGGGCCGACTTCAGCGCCGCGCCCCGGGCCGTGCTCTCGGTCCAGACCAGGCTCGCCCGGTTGTCGGTCAGGGGCAGGATGGCGAAGGGGCCGCTGGGCAGGAAGTACTCGTGGGCCACCCCCTCATGGGGGCGGTCCAGGCGCACGGTGGCCACCACGCCGGTCTGCCGATAGTCCCAGCCGATGGCGCCTATGCCGGCCGCCTTGCGCAGCACCGAGCCGCGCCCCTCCGCGCCGATGGCGAGCGGCGCCCGTAGAACCTGACCGTCCTCCAGGGTGACCACGGCGGCGCCCTTTTCGAACTGGGCGCTGGCCACCCGGGCCGGCGCCAGGACGGGGATGCCGGCGGCGACCACGGCCTGAGACAGGGCCGCGCGGGTCTGCCGGTTCTCCAGCAGATAGCCCAGGGGCTCGCCGTCCGAACGATCGGCGATCTCGGCGGAGTCGAACCGCAGGTGAAAGGGCAGGGGGGCCGGGGTGGCGGCGCCCGGCGTGCGGCCGTCGGTGACCAGGATCTGCTCGATCCGCTGGGCGTGGGGGGCCAGCGCCTCGCCCACCCCCAGGGTCTTCCACTGGCGGAAGGCGGCATAGGCGATGGCCGAGGCGCGCCCGTCGAAGGCCGGCGCCAGTTGGGTTTCGAACGGCGCGGGGTCGATCAGGACCGGCTTCAGTCCCCCCTGGGCCAGGGCGAGCGCCAGGGTGGCGCCGGCTATGCCCGCGCCGGCGATGATCACGTCGGGATCGGTGGTGTCCATGACACGGATATGGCGCGCCCACGCCGCCGCCGTCCAGTGGCGGCGGGCGATCAGGACCCGGGAAAAGACGATGGACTCATCAGTCCATTTTTCCCTTGCCCGGCCACGGACGCGGGTCTAGAGGCGAGGACATGGACGCATGAGTCCATTTTTGAACCTGGGCCTGCGGACCTGTCGCGGCCAATTTCGAAGTCTGTCCCATGGCCATTCGTGACATTGTCTCCCGCATCAAGCCGGTTCCCCTGATCGGCGCCGCCGTCCTCCTGGCCGTGGGGATCGGCGGCGCGATGTGGTGGGTCGAGCGCCAGCATTTCGAAACCACCGACAACGCCTTCGCCCAGGCCGACACCGTCTCGGTGGCGCCGCAGATCGACGGCTATGTCACCGAGGTCCTGGTGGCCGACAACGCCGTGGTCCAGAAGGGCCAGGTGCTGGCGCGGATCGACGCGGCCACGATCGAGGCCGGCCTCGCCCAGGCGACCGCCCGGGCGCAGGCCCTCGACGCCGCCGTACGGGGGGTCGATGACCGGGCCGCCCTGGAAGAGGCGATGATCGCCCAGAAGGCGGCCGGCCTGCAGAGCGCCCGGGCCCAGGCCCAGCTCGCCCAGGCCGAGATGGACCGCTACCAGCGCCTGTCGACGGAGGGCTGGGTGTCGGCCCAGCGGGTCCAGACCGTGCGGGCCGGCGCCCGCCAGGCCGAGGCCGCTGTGGCCGAGGCCCAGGCCACCCTGGAGGCCGAGCGCCGCACCGCCCAGTCCCTGGGCTCGGCCAAGGCCCAGACCCAGGCTGAGGCCACCGCGGCGCGGGCGGCTGTGGACCAGGCGCGCATCGACCTGTCGCGCACCGAGATCCGCGCCCCGGTGGCGGGCGTGGTGGGCGCCCGCGCCGTGCGTCCCGGCCAGTATGTGCGTCCTGGCGGGACCCTGATGAGCATCGTGCCGGTGGGGCAATCCTATGTGGTGGCCAATTTCAAGGAGACCCAGGTCGCCCGCCTGAGCATCGGCCAGAGCGTCGAGGTCAAGGCCGACGCCTTCGGCGGCCAGACCCTGACGGGCCGGATCGAGAGCTTCGCCCCGGCCACCGGCTCGGAATTCGCCCTGATCCCGGTGGAGAACGCCGTGGGCAACTTCACCAAGATCGCCCAGCGCCTGCCGGTCCGCATCGCCATCGATCCCGGCCAGCCCCTGGCCGGCGCCCTGCGGCCGGGCCTCTCTGTCGAGGTCAAGGTGGACGTGCGCGAAACCCCCGGGGCGACCTTCGCCGACGCCATGTCCGGCGCCGTCGTCCAGGCCGCCGCGCGCTAGGGCCGGCCGGGCGTCATGACCGACGAAACCCTCGATCCCGCAGATCTGCCCCGGCGGCAGCCGGACGCCCCGCCAGACACCCCGCCAGACACCCCGTCGGTGGCCCAGGCCCCGGCGCCGGCCAGCGTGACCGACGCGGCGGGCGAGGTGGACTGGCCCAAGATCTTCCTGGGCTTCGGCGGCATGGTGATCGGCCAGTTCATGGCCATCCTGGACATCCAGATCGTCGCGGCCTCCCTGACCCAGATCCAGGCCGGCATCGGGGCCAGCGCCGACCAGATCAGCTGGGTCCAGACCATCTATCTTCTGGCCGAGGTCGTCATCATCCCGCTGACGGCCTACCTGACCCGCATGTTCGGCACCCGGCCGGTCTATGTGGTGGCCGCCGGCGCCTTCATCGTCACCTCGATCCTCACCGGCCTCTCCACCAGTGTGGAGATGATGATCATCATGCGGGCCTTCCAGGGCCTGGCGGCCGGCGCGATGATCCCGGCGGTGTTCGCCACGGCCATGACGGTGTTCCCGCCCGACAAGCGGGTGACGGCCAATGTGATCGTCGGCCTCATCGTCACCCTCGCCCCCACCATCGGCCCGACCCTGGGCGGCCATCTGACCGACAGCCTCGGCTGGCGCTGGCTGTTCTTCATCAATGCGCCCGTGGGCCTGCTGGTGATCTTCCTGGTCGGCCGCTACGCCACCTTCGACCAGGGGGATCGCTCCCTGGCCAAGGGGGTGGACTGGTGGGGCGTCGGTCTGATGACGGTCTTCCTGCTCTCCATGCAGTATGTGATCGAGGAGGGCGCCAAGGAGGGCTGGTTCGACGAGCCGCTGATCCTGTGGCTGACCGTGGCCGCGGCGCTGACCGGCGCGGCCTTCATCTGGCGCCAGCTGACCTACGCCAAGCCCATCGTCTCCCTGCGGCCGTTCCAGGACCGCAATTTCAGCCTCGGCATGGTGATGAACTTCGTGGCCGGCGCCAGCCTGTTCGGCGGCACCTTCATCCTGCCCCTGTTCCTTGGCCAGATCCGCCACTATTCGGCGGCCGAGGTCGGGACCACCATGCTGATCTCCGGGCTTGTCATGTTCATCTCGGCGCCGATCGCCGGCCGGCTGGTGCGGGCCATGGACGCGCGCATTCCCATGGTCCTGGGCTTCGGCCTGGCCGCCTATGGGGTCGGGCTGGGCGCCCGGGTCACCGAGGACTGGGGCTTCTGGCAGTTCGCCGGCCTGCAGGCCTGGCGGGGGATCGGGGTGATGATCGCCATGATCGCCGCCCAGCAGATGAGCGTCTCGACCCTGCCGGTCTCGATGATGAAGGACGCCTCGTCCCTGGTGAACCTGATCCGCAATGTGGGCGGCGCGGTGGGTCTGGCGGTGCTGACCACCGTCCTCACCCATCAGACGGCGGTCCACTATGGGGACCTCACGGCCGCCGTCAGCCTGGGCAATCTGGAGAGTCAGACCATGCTGGAGGGCCTGACCAGCATGATGGAGGCCCGCGGCGTCTTCGATCCCGAGGGGGCGGCCCGGAAGGCCTTTGCGGGCATGCTGAACCGCCAGGCCTCGGTGCTGGCCTTTGGCGACGCCTTCTTCGTCCTGGCGGCGGGCTGCGCCATGGCCGCCGTCCTGGCCCTGTTCGCCGCCCCCGCCAAGGCGCCCACCGCGCCGGCCCCCGGAGGTCACTGATGCCCAGGTTGCCGGGACAGATCGATCAGGCCAAGAGCCAGGCCATACTGGACGCCGCCGCCGCCGCGCTGGGGGAGTGCGGCCTGTCGACGCCAATGGGCGAGATCGCCCGGCGGGCCGGGGTCTCCAAGCAGACCATCTATAATCACTTCGGCTCCAAGGCCGATCTGATCCGGGCCATCGTCGACCGCCGGGTGGACGAGATCGCCGCCCCCCTGCTGGCGCCCGGCGCCCTTGACCACCCGGAAGAGGCCCTGGCGGGCTTTGGCCGGGTGATGCTGGAGATGGTGCTGCGGCCCCATGGGCGGGCGCTGGTGAAGATGGCGGTGCAGGCGGCCGACGACATGCCCGACCTGGCGCGGGCCTTCTACGAGGCCGGGCCGCGCACCTCGCGCCGCCGGCTGGCCGACTTCCTGCGCGACGAGACCGCGGCCGGCCGCATGAGCGTGGATGATCCCGACCAGGGGGCCGACTTCTTCGCCGGCATGGTCATCGGGGTTCGCCAGATCGCCGGCCTGCTGGGGGTCGAGCAGACCGCCACGGCTGACGACATCGACCGCATCGCCCGGGCCGCCGCCCGGCGGTTCCTGAAGGCCTACGCCGCGCCCTGAAGCGAAAGGCCGGGCCTAAACTCTAAGTCTTGAGCGCGTTTTGGTCCGATAACCGATTCCCCCTTATCGGAATGCGGTCTAGCCCTCGGCGGAGTCGGGTATGCCCATGATGTGGAAGCCGGCATCCACATGCACCACCTCGCCGGTGGTGGAGCGGCCCAGGTCCGACAGCAGCCAGAGCGCGGCGCCGGCCACCCCTTCCATCGAGGTGTCGGCCTTCATGGCCGACATGGCGCGGCCCTGGGCCAGCATGCCGCGGCCGCCGGAAATGCCGGCCAGGGACAGGGTGCGCATGGCGCCGGCCGAGATGGCGTTGACGCGGATGTCGCTGGGGCCGAGGTCGCGGGCGGCGTAGCGGGTGGCGGCCTCCAGGCCGGCCTTGGCCACGCCCATGGTGTTGTAGTTGGGGATGGCCCGCTCGGCGCCCAGATAGGTCAGGCAGACGATGGAGCCGCCGTTCGGCATCATGGCCGCGGCGCGGCGCGCGCAGTCGACGAACGAATAGACCGAGATGTCCATGGCCCGCAGGAAGCCCTCGCGGGTGGTGTTTTCGACGAAGGAGCCCTTGAGCTCATCCTTGTTGGCGAACGCGATGGCGTGGACGAAGAAGTCGATCTCGCCCAGGGCGTCAGCCACCGTCTTGAAGGCGGTGTCCATGGCCGCGTCGTCGGTGACGTCGACTGGGGCGGTGACCTTGACGCCGAGCTGTTCGGCCAGCGGCTGGACCCGGCGCTCCATGCCCGGCAGGTGCAGGAAGGCCATCTCGGCGCCCTGGGCGGCCAGTTGCGAGGCGATGCCAAAGGCGATGGACTGGTGGTTGGCGACGCCGGTCACCACCCCCTTCTTGCCCTTCATCAGTTCGCCCTTGGGCATGTCGTAGTCGTCAGCCATGGCTTCCTCGCCGTTCTGTCGATTCTCAGGTCGCGCTGGTCTAGCTGGCCTTGGCCATCACCAGACAGCCATTGGTGCCGCCGAACCCGAAGCTGTTGGACATCACCGTCTCGAAGGCGCCGTCGCGGCGCTCGCGCAGGATCGGCATGTCGGCGAAGGCCGGGTCCAGGTTTTCGATATGGGCGCTCTTGGCCATGAAGTCGTTGTTGAGCATCAGCAGCGAATAGATCGCCTCCTGCGCCCCGGCCGCCCCCAGGCTGTGGCCGGTCAGGGACTTGGTCGAGGAGATGAACGGGGCCGCATCCCCGAACACGTCGCGGACGGCCTGCATCTCCTTGGAGTCGCCCACCGGCGTCGAGGTGCCGTGCGGGTTCAGATAGTCGATCTTCCGCCCGCCCAGGCCTTCCATGGCCAGCTTCATGCAGCGCACCGCGCCTTCGCCCGAGGGGGCGACCATGTCGAAGCCGTCGGAATTGGCCGCATAGCCGATGATCTCGCCATAGATCTTTGCGCCCCGGGCCTTGGCCCGCTCCCATTCCTCCAGCACCACGATCCCGGCGCCGCCGGCGATCACGAAGCCGTCTCGGGCCTCGTCATAGGCCCGGCTGGCGGTGGAGGGACGGTCGTTGAAGTTGGAGCTCATAGCGCCCATGGCGTCGAACAGGACCGAAAGGCTCCAGTCCAGCTCCTCGGTTCCGCCAGCGAACACCACGTCCTGCTTGCCCAGCTGAATCTGCTCATAGGCCGAGCCGATGCAGTGGGTGGAGGTGGCGCAGGCCGAACTGATCGAGAAGTTGAGGCCGCGGATCTTGAACCAGGTGGCCAGCACAGCCGAGGGGCCGCTGCTCATGGCTTTGGGCACCGCGAACGGGCCGATGCGCTTGGGGCCCTTTTCGCGGGTCGTGGCGGCGGCCTCGACGATGACCTTGGTGGACGGGCCGCCGGCCCCGACGATCAGGCCGGTGCGCTCGTTGGAAATCTCGGACTCTTCCAGGCCGCTGTCGGCGATGGCCTGGTCCATGGCGATGTGGGCGTAGGCGGTGCCCGAAGACAGGAAGCGGGCGGCGCGGCGGTCGACCATCGACTCCCAGTCGATGTCCGGGATGGCCCGGACCTGGCAGCGGAAGCCGAGCTCGGCGTAGTCGGGCGCGAAGGTCACACCGCTTTTGGCTTCCCGCAGCGAGGCGAGGACTTCATTGGCGTTGTTGCCGATCGACGAAACGATGCCGATACCGGTGACCACGACGCGACGCATGGCGACTCCTTGCTGTTCCCGAGGGCGGTATCACCGCCCGTCTTGTTATTTCTTGGACGCTTCAGACCATGGTCGCGGGGTCGAACAGACCCACACGCAGATCCTTGGCCTCATAGATAGGCTTGCC
>NZ_JAUSLG010000061.1 GCF_030646615.1 Phenylobacterium sp.
CCCGCCAGTCGTCTCGACGAGCTCCTGCCGTGGAACTGGACGCCCACGGCGCTTGCCGCCTAAGCCACTTCCGGAGATTCACAGCCTAGCCGCCGCGGTCCTCACCGGATGCGTACTCCTTTTCCGGACGGGCTAAAGATACTTCTCGATTATGAAATCACTTGGCCCGACACAGGCTCCCTCAATGACTCGCTTGAGAAGTTTGTTCGATTTCAGCCGAAGGACGCTCCAGCGAACCATGTAACCGTGGGTCGGATCAATCCAAACGGGGGCTTTGAGGGACAGCAGTACCCGCGAGATACTTTCCTTCAAATGGCTGAGCAGAAAAAAGACACTAGGTGGTGGGCTACTCAATACCTAAGATGGGGGCTTATTCGACTAGATGGACGATCTCGATTTAACCTTACAAACGACCAGAAGGGTGGAGATCTTCTCTCTAGGCCCGGAAATATCCTGGCGCACCTGTTTGTGGATGACGACTCTAGATCGGCGGTCCGGAATGTGCTCCATGACGCATTCTCACTACATTTTGTCATCGATCCGACTAGTCTAGGAACATTGAGAATTCGTCTCTCCGAAGATGTTCCGTTAGATGACGAGCAATCGCTAAATGTTGATGCTAGGAATTTTCACCAAAAAGCGACATACATTAAGGATGCAAGTGATGGACTTCAGGCATTTACAGGTATTGTAACCGCCGTTCATTCCGGAGACTTTCACACTATACTTGTAGATGAGCCGGAAGCTTTTCTTCACCCTCCATTGGCAAGGAAGCTGGGGAAGCATCTGTCCTCCCTGGTAACTGAACGCGGCGGGTCACTCATGGCCTCAACGCATAGCCCAGATTTCCTGATGGGATGTCTTCAGGCGACAAAGGACGTTAGGGTGCTTCGCCTAGAATACGGTTCTGGAAAATCTCGTGGTAAAATGGTTGATCCAATAAAGCTAGAAAGCTTTTTGAGAAAGCCATTGATGAGAAGCGCAAATGTAATATCGTCTCTCTTCTACGATGGAGTCATCGTTTCCGAGTCAGACAATGATCGCGCCTTCTATGCGGAAGTGTACTATCGCCTCACTGAGGCGGGGGTTGATTATCCCTCTATCCTATTTGTAAATGCACAGAATAAACAAACGATAAGGGACATCGTAGGGCCGCTTCGTGAATTTGGTGTGCCAGCAGCTGCAATTGTGGATATCGATATCATAAAAGATGGTGGAAAGGACTGGACTGAATGGCTAAAGTCCGCTCGCGTACCAGACGCGCTCCATCTTGGATACGGCCAGCAGCGATCGGCGATTAAGGACGTACTGATCGCTTCTGGCAAAGACATGAAAAAGGATGGTGGTGTAGATATCCTGTCTGGACAAGGCCGCAAGGCCGCTGACGCGATGTTCAACGTACTTGACAGCTATGGCATATTTGCAGTCAGGCGAGGAGAGCTCGAACACTGGCTCCCCGAATTGAATATCCCGGGCAAGAAGACAGATTGGACGGTGAATATGTTGGATCGGATGGGAAGTGACCCAGCCGCTGCCTCGTACGTCACTCCCAATGGCCAGGACGTCTGGTCCTTTGTCGACAAAGTAACCGCTTGGGTCAAGGACCCGGCGCGACTCGGGATGTGATCTTAAAGCGTGCGCCGGGCTCTGCCACGCCGTGGGCGAAGGCCCTGACGAAGTTGTGGCGCTCATGTGGGGCGCGTGGGGCATTAATGGAAAAAGAATCACTCTCGCCGGAGGCGGCCATACAGCAGGCGCTTGCTAGCGCCCTGAGGTGGGTTGGCCGGTTGCCGCGCAAACGGACTTCCAAACAACTCGGGAGTGTCCTGATATCGGACGAGGCCTCAGGTCCGGAAATTGGCGCACAGCGGATGCGAGACTTACGCAGGCCGCGGACTTCCCCTTCTGGAGTTGATGCGCGTTCCCGCGACGCCGTGCTTGCTGCCCTGGCCAAACCACCGACCTGACGCGCCAAGGCTGATCCCCTATATGCTGTACCTGCGCCGCCACAGCCCCCAGAGCCCATGCCCCCTCGCCTGAAGCCCACCCGCCTGGAATATGTCGTCGATGGGGTGCGGTTGCGCGCTCAGTTGTCGGCGGCGGCGCTGGATGCGGCCGGCGATGAGGCCGAGCAGCGTCGGCGGGCGCTGGAGATCCTGAAACAGGCCCTGTTTCGCGGCCGGATGATCGCCAAGGAGCGGCTGGAGAATGGGGCCGGCGGCATCGAGACCGCGCGGCTCCTGTCCGGGGTCACCGACGAGGTGGTCACCGCCCTCTATGACTTCACCACCGTCCACATGATCCGGGCGCGCAATCCCACCGAGGGCGAGCGCCTGTGTGTGATGGCGGTGGGGGGCTATGGGCGCGGCACGCTCGCGCCCTTCTCCGACCTCGATCTGCTGTTCCTTAGGCCCTACAAGCAGACCGCCCATGTGGAGAGCGTGATCGAGTTCATGCTCTACGCCCTATGGGATCTGGGCTTCAAGGTGGGGCACGCCTCGCGCACGGTGGACGAGTGCGTCAAGCTCGCCCGGGAAGACTTCACCATCCGCACCTCGATCCTGGAGGCCAGGCGCCTGATCGGCGACGAGGCCCTGGCCCAGGAGCTGAAGACCCGCTTCCGCAACGAGGTGGTCAAGGGCACCGGGGCGGAGTTCGTCGCCGCCAAGCTCAAGGAGCGCGATGAGCGCCAGGCGAGAGCCGGCGCCAGCCGCTACATGGTCGAGCCCAATGTGAAGGACGGCAAGGGGGGCCTGCGGGACCTCAACACCCTCTTCTGGATCGCCGAATATCTGAACCCGTCCCAGCCGGTGGACGGGGTGCCGCAGCTGGAGATGTTCGAGGGCCGGGAGATCCGCGCCTTCATCCGGGCCTTCGACTTCCTCTGGGCGGTGCGCGCCCACCTGCATTTCGCCACCGGCCGGCCCGAAGAGCGCCTGACCTTCGACCTGCAGCCGGAGATCGCCCAGCGAATGGGCTATGGCGACCGGGCCGACAATCCGGCCGTCGAGCGCTTCATGCGGCGCTACTTCCTGATCGCCAAGGAGGTGGGCGCCCTGACCCGCGTCTTCGCCGCCAAGCTGGAGGCCGATCGGGTCAAGTCCGCGCCCCGCGGGATTTCCCGCCTGTTCCCCGGCAGCGGCCGCAAGACCACCCGCAAGCCCCTGGACGTGGCCGGCTTCATCGAGGAGGGCGGGCGCCTGGACGTGGAGGGGCCGGAAACCTTCGAGGCCGATCCGCTCAACCTGTTGCGGCTGTTCCAGATCGCCGACCGGCGGGACCTCGATTTGCATCCCGACGCCTTCACCGCCGCCACTAGGTCGCTGGGCCTCATCACCTCGAAGGTGCGGCGCGACCCCAAGGCGGCGAAGATCTTCCTCGACATCCTGGCCGGGGGCCGCGATCCGCAGCGGACGCTGACGCTCATGACCGAGGCCGGCGTGCTGGGGCGCTATCTGCCGGAGTTTGGCCGCATCGTCGCCCAGATGCAGTTCAACATGTACCACTCCTATACGGTGGACGAGCACACCCTGCGGGCGGTTGGTGTGATCGCCGACATCGCGGCTGGCCGCCTGGTGGACGATCATCCCCTGGCCGTCTCGCTGATGCCGCAGATCCAGGAGAAGGACGTCCTCTTCCTGGCCATGCTGCTGCACGACACCGGCAAGGGCGGCGTGGCCGGCGGCCAGGAAAAGGCCGGCGCCCGGGCCGCGAGGGCCGCCTGCGAGCGGCTGGGCCTGCCGCGGGCCCGCATCGACCTCGTCGCCTGGCTGGTGGAGCATCACCTGGAGATGAGCGACTACGCTCAGAAGCGCGACATCTCCGATCCCCGCACCGTGGCCGACTTCGTGCGCATGGTGCAGACGCCCGAGCGCCTGCGTCTCTTGCTGGTGCTGACCGTGGCCGACATCCGCGCCGTGGGGCCCGGCGTCTGGAACGGCTGGAAGGGCCAGCTGCTGCGTGACCTCTACGCCTCGGCCTCAGCCGTGTTCCGCGGCGGGCGGGCCAATGACGCCGTGGCCGTGGTGCGCCAGCGCCAGGCCTTCGCCGCCGCCGACATCCGCGCCCGGCTGGTGGAGGCCGACCCCGCCGCCGTGGCCTGGGGGGAGGCCATGGAGGACGCCTATTTCACGGGCTTTGGCCAGGACGAGATCGCCATCCATGCCGCCGTCTCCCAGCGGGCCCATGCCGAGGGCGCCGCTGCCATGGGCTATGTGCGCGAGGACCTGAACGCCGCCGAGCTGGTGGTGGCCGCCAAGGACCGGACCCGGCTGTTCGCCGACCTGACAAGGGCGATCACCGTCTCCGGCGCCAGCGTGCTGGGCGCCCGGGTCTTCACCTCCCGCCAGGGCCAGGCGCTCGACGTCTTCTATCTGCAGGACATCACCGGCCAGCCCTTCGGCCACGACAATCCCGCCGCCCTGCCGCGCCTGGCCGAGGCCCTGGAGGCCGCCGCCCGCGGCGATGTCCCTCAGGGCGAGCCGCCGCGGGCCGGGGCCGAGGCGCGGACCGCGGCCTTCGCCATCAAGTCCACCGTGCTGATCGACAATGAGGCCTCGGAAAGCGCCACCATTGTCGAGGCTTCGGGCCGCGACCGGCCGGGCCTGTTGACGGCGCTGGCCAATACGCTGGCCGACGCCGGCCTCTCCATCACCTCGGCCCATATCGATTCCTATGGGGAGCGGGCGGTGGACGCCTTCTATGTCACCGACGCCGCCGGCTGGAAGGTGACGCAGACCAAGGCGCTGACGCCGCTCAAGACCGCGCTGCTGGCCGCCCTGAACGAGGGCGACGCCGCCCGCATCCGCAAGAACACCCGCCTGCAGCGCGCCCCGGCCAGCTTCGCCCGCTGAAGCTCAGGGCCGGACGGACCTCGCCAGCTCCGCCACCAGGGGCCTGGCCTGGCCCGGCCAGGTGAGGCGGAAGGCTTTCAGGTGGGCGAAGCGCGGATCGGCCAGGCGCGCGGCGTACTCCGCTCGGCGGCGCTCGAAGGTGGACCAGGCCCAGCGGATGGGATGCTCCGGGGTGAACCACATGGCCGCGGACTCCCGGTTGCCGGTTCCGGGCCATAGCTCCTCACCGCTGATCGCCCGCGTCAGCGAGCGCCAGACCACCCGGCGCATGACCACCGGCCGGTCATAGTCCAGCCAGATCAGGTGGGTGGCCCGGCTCCAGATGCGGTCGCGCACATTGGAATAGCCGCCGGCCATGACCCAGGTCGGGTTGGCGATGGCCGCATCGATCCGGCGGATGAACGCCGGCCGGTCGGTGTCGTTCAGCGAGACCCATCCCGGCTGCCAGTTGATGGCGTCGAGCTCGAAGTGCGGCACGTCCAGGGCCTTCGCCAGGCGACCGGCCAGGGTGGTCTTGCCGGAACCCGAGGTCCCGACCACGACGATGCGCATGGGCTTACTCCGGCGCAGATCGCTGGCGGACCTCGGCGAAGACCTCTTCGGTCTGTTCGCCCAGGCGCGGGGGGTGGCGGCGGATGTTGGACGGGGTCTTTTCGAACTTCACCGGCGGACGGATGGCCTTATAGGGGCCGATATGCGGGTGATCGTAGCGCTCGAACAGGCCGACGGCCTCCAGGTGCGGATCGCTTTCCAGGTCCTCGAAGCGATTGGTCTTCTGCACCGGGATGGACAGGCCCTTGAGCAGGGTCAGCCATTCGTCGGTGGTCTTGGTGGCCGTGACCTCCTCGACCATGGCGTAGAGCTCGCGGGTGTGCTTGGCCCGCTGGGCGTAGTCGGCAAAGCGCGGGTCCTTGGCCACCGTCTCGGCCCAGCCGGCCACGGCGAAGAACTGGTCCCACTGCTTGTCGGTATAGGGCAGCAGGCCGATATAGCCGTCCTTGGTGGCGAAGGGCTTGCGGTGGGGATTGGTCACCCGCTGATAGGACCACTGGCCGGTGGGCGGCTCATAGGCGTGGTCGTAGAGGTTCTCCACCAGGTTGAAGCTGGTGACGCATTCCAGCATCGGCACCTCGACGAACTGGCCCTCGCCGGTTTGCGCCTTGTGGAACAGGGCCGCGGTGATCGCCTGGGCCATGAAGAGGCCCGAGACCTTGTCGGCCACCAGGGTCGGCAGGATGCGCGGGGTCACATTGCCGTCGGTGCGCGGCAAAAGGTCGGCGAGCCCCGAGGCCGACTGGATCAGATCGTCATAGGCCGGCTCCCCGGCATAGGGGCCTTCTGATCCATAGCCGGCGGCGTGGACATAGATCACGTCGGGGCGGATCTTCTTCACCGCCTCATAGTCGAGGCCCAGGCGCTTGAGCCCCTCATAGCGGACCGATGCGGCGAACACGTCGCAGCTGGCGATCAGGGCCTCCAGGGCCGGGCGTATCGCGGCGTCCCGCAGGTTGGCCAGCACCGAGCGCTTGTTGCGGTTGATGGTCAGGAAGATGGGGCCAAGGTCCTTGGGGGCGCCTTCCGGGGGATGGCCGGCCCAGCGCATGATGTCGCCGCCGTCGCCGCGGCCCGAGCCCGGGTCCTCCAGCTTGATCACATCGGCGCCCTGGTCCCCCAGGATCTGGGTCGCATAGGCCCCGAACACCACGCTGGTCAGGTCCAGGATGCGGACGCCCGCCAGTGGCCCGGTGGCCTCCTTCGCCAGTTCCTTGCCTTCCGCCACGGCCATTCTCCCCTATGCTTCTTATCGGCGTTTATGCTGCGCCAAAGAGATCGCGCCAAGCGACGAACCACCGTGACGTAGAGGGAGGACGTGATGGATTTCCAACTCTCCGACGAGCATCGGATGCTCAAGGAGCTGACGGCCCGCTTCGTCCGCGATCACCTCATGCCCCTGGAGGCTGGCGTCCTGGACCGGGAGGCGCAAGGCCAGGGCCTGTCCATCCCGCCCGAAGAGCACGCCCGGCTGGACGAGATCTCCAAGGAGCTTGGCCTCTGGGGCCTGGATGCGCCGGAGGATGTGGGCGGCTCGGACCTGCCCTATGTGGCCATGGTCGGCGTCGGCGAGGAACTGGGCCGCACAATCACCCCCTACACCCTGCCGCCCGACAGCCCGAACCTGCGCATGCTGATGGCGACGGTGAACGAACGCCAGCGCGAGGCCTATCTGGCGCCCTATGTGCGCGGCGAGACCGTCTCGGCCATCGGCATTTCCGAGCCAGGCGCGGGCGCTGATCCCTCGGCCATGATCACCAAGGCCGTCCGCGACGGGGACGACTGGATCATCAATGGCCGCAAGATCTGGATCACCCGGGCGGCTGACGCCGACTTCACCATCCTGATGGCGGTGACCGACACCGAGAAGCGCGCCCGGGGCGGCATCTCGGCCTTCCTGGTGGACAAGGGCGCGCCGGGCTTCAACGTCCTGCGGCAGATCCCGATGATCGGCGGCCAGTCCACCTATGAAATCGCCCTGGAGGATTGCCGGGTCGAGGGCTGGAAGCTGCTCGGCCAGGAAGGCGCAGGCTTTGCGCCGATGCAGATCCGGTTGGGGACGCGGCGGATCGAGATGGCCGCCTGGTCCATCGGCATGGCCCAGCGGGCCCTGGACATGATGGTCGAATACGCCCCGCAGCGGAGCACCTTCGGCGCGCCGCTGTCGGAGCGCCAGGCGATCCAGTGGTGGGTGGCCGATGCGGCGACCCGCATCCATGCCGCTAGGCTGATGACCTATGACTGCGCCTGGAAGCTCGACCAGGGCCGCGACACCCGCATGGAAATCTCCATGATCAAGGCCTACGCCACCGAGATGGCCTGGGAGGTGGTCGACCACGCCATGCAGACCTTCGGCGCCATGGGCATGACCAAGGAGCTGCCCCTGCAGCTGATGGCCACGCGCCTGCGCACCATGCGCATCTATGACGGCCCCACCGAAGTCCACAAATGGGTGGTGGCCCGCAACCTTCTGGGAACCCGCAAATGAGCACCAAGGCCGACCATCTCACCATCAGCGTCCAGGACCATGTGGCCCAGCTGGTCTTCCACCGGCCGCCGGCCAACCATGTGTCGGTGGAACTGGTCGCCGACCTGGCCGACGCCCTGCTGGCCCTCGACAGGGACCCGGCCGTGCGCGCCAGCGTCCTGGCCTCCGACGGCAAGCCCTTCTGCGCCGGCGCCGACCTCGCGTCCCCCACCGGCATCGGCGGGTCGGGCATGGGCGGGGTCTCAGACCTCTACGACCAGGCGATCCGGCTGTTCTCGGTGGAAAAGCCCATCGTGGCCGCCGTCCAGGGGGCGGCGGTGGGCGCAGGCCTGGGGCTGGCCCTGGTGGCCGATTTCCGGGTGGCGGCGCCCGAGGCGCGGTTCTCGGCCAATTTCGTCAAGCTGGGCTTCCATCCGGGCTTTGGCCTGACCCACACCCTGCCCCGGGTGATCGGCGCGCAGAGGGCCGATCTGATGTTCCTGACCGGTCGTCGCATCCGCGCCGAGGACGCCCTGGCCTTTGGCCTCGTGGACGAGCTGGTCCCGGCCAATGAGCTGCGCCAATCGGCCTTCGCGCTGGCCGCCGAGCTGGCGGAGAACGCGCCGCTCGCCGTCGTCGCCACCCGCAGGACGACCCGCGGCAAGCTCGCCGATGCCGTGCGCGCCGCCACCGCCCACGAGCACGTCCAGCAGACCACCCTGCGCGCCACCGAGGATTTCGCCGAGGGCGTGGCGGCGGTGAACGAACGTCGCCCGGGCCAGTTCAAGGGGCGGTGAGGGCCGGGAGGCCGCCCTCGTCCTTCGAGGCCGCTTCGCGGCGCCTCAGGATGAGGGCGAATGGGAGCATGGAGCCGCCCCCCACCTCCTCATGCTGAGGTGCGAGCGCAGCGAGCCTCGAAGCACGCTGCGCCCGGCGCCCCTCAGGTGACGGGGAAGCCCTTGTCGCGGAGATAGGCGCCCACGTCCGGATCGCGGCCGCGGAAGGCGCGATAGGCCTGCGCCTGGTCGACGGTGTCGCCGACCGAGAGGATGTGGTCGACCATCCCCTTGGCCACCCCCTCGTCATACATGCCGCCCGGCGCCTCCCTGAAGGCCTCTGCGGCGTCCTGCGACAGCACCTCGGCCCAGAGATAGGAATAGTAGCCGGCCGAATAGCCGTCCGAGGCGAGGACGTGGGCGAACTGCGGGGTGCGGTGGCGCATGGGCAGCTCGCGGGGCATGCCGAGTTTGGCCAGCTCGTCCCGCTCGAAGGCGTCGGGATCGATATCGGCGTCGCCGGCCAGGTGCAGCTTCATGTCGATAAGCGCCGAGGACAGGTACTCGGTCACGTCGAAGCCCTGGCGGAAGGTCGAGGCCGCGGCGATCTTGTCCACCAGGGCCTGGGGCATGGGCTCCCCGGTCTGATAGTGCAGGGCGAAGCGGCTCAGCACCGGCTGGGTCGGCAGCCAGGCCTCGTTCACCTGGCTGGGGAACTCCACATAGTCCCGCGGCACATTGGTGCCCGACAGGGACGGATAGGTGACGTCGGACAGCAGGCCGTGGATGGCGTGGCCGAACTCGTGGAACAGGGTCGTGGCGTCGTCCCAGGAGATCAGCACCGGCTGGCCCGGCGCGCCCTTCACGAAGTTGGAGTTGTTGGAGACGATCGGGGTGACCTTCCCATCCAGCTTCCGCTGGCTGCGATAGGCGTTCATCCAGGCGCCCGAGCGCTTGCCCGTGCGGGCATAGGGATCGAAGTAGAAGAGGCCCAGATGGCCGCCGCCCCGCTTCACCTCCCAGACGCGGACGTCGGGGTGCGGAACCGGGAGGTTGGTCACCGGGCTGAAGCTCATGCCGTAGACTTCGCCGGCGGCCCAGAACATGCCGTCCACCAGCTTGTCGAGCTGCAGATAGGCCTTCACCTCGTTCATATCGAGGTCGTAGCGGGCCGCCCGCACCTTCTCGGCATAGTAGCGATAGTCCCAGGGCTCGATCTTGACCCCGCCCTTTTCGGCGTCGGCGATGGCCTGCATCTCGGCCACCTCCTCGTGCACCCGGGCCACGGCCGCCGGCCAGACCCGCATCATCAGCTCCATGGCCGCGTCGGGGGTCTTGGCCATGGCCGCCTCCAGCCGCCAGTGGGCGTGGGTCGGATAGCCCAGCAGCGCGGCGCGCTCGGCCCGCAGCTTGAGGATCTTCTGGATGACGCCGTTATTGTCGTGGGCGTCGCCGTTGTCGCCGCGGCTGTAATAGGTGCGCCACACCTTCTCACGCAGGTCCCGGCGCTCTGAATAGGTCAGGAACGGGTCCATGGAGGACCGGGTGTTGAGGATGGCGTACTCGCCGGGGCGATTCCGATCGGCGGCGGCGGTCGCCGCGGCCGAGCGCACATCCTCGGGCAGGCCCCGCAGCTCCGCCTCGGTCTTCAGATAGAGGACATAGTCCGTCTCGTCGGCCAGCAGGTTCTGGCTGAAGGTGGTGAAGGCCTGGGCCAGCTCGCCATTGATCACCGCCACGCGGGCCTTGGCGGCGGGGTCGAGCCGGGCGCCGGCGCGGACGAAGGCGTTCCAGCGTTTCCAGGTCAGCCGCTGCTGTTCCGGCGTCAGCCCGGCGCTTTCCCGGGTCTCATAGACCTGTTCGATACGGCGGAAGAGTGCGGCATTCTGCAGGATCCGGTCGCCATGGGCGGCGAGCTTCGGCTCCATCTCGGCCTCCAGGGTCCGCATCTCAGGGGTCGAAAGGGTCCCGCCCCATACCCCATAGGCCGTTCCCACCCGGTCCAGGGCCGCGCCGGCCCGCTCCAGGGCCGCGATGGTGTTTTCGAAGGTGGCGGGCTCGGGATTGGCCGCGATGGCTTCGACCTCCTTGAGCTCCTGCGCCATCGCCGCCTCAAGGGCCGGGGCGAAGTCGGCCACCTTGACCTTGTCGAAGGGCGGGACGCCACCATAGGGGCCGGTCCAGGGCGCCAGGAGGGGGGCGCCGTCGGCGGCGAAGGCGGGCAGGGGCAGGGTGGCGGCGCCGAGCGCTGCGCTCGAGACGGCCAGGAACATGCGCCGATCCATGAAAACTCCAGGTCTGACGGAAAAGGTTGGCGCGACCTTAGGCGCCGCGGGGCGGCACGTCACATGACAGCCTCGTAATGTTACGTCGTCAGGCCCTGGCGGCCCGCCCGCGCGCCCGTTAAAGCCGTGGCATGGCCATCGGCGTGTTTGATTCCGGAGTGGGCGGCCTGACCGTCCATCGCAAGCTGGTCGAGCGCTTCGCGAGCGCCGACCTCGTCTATCTGGCCGACCAGGCCAACGCCCCCTATGGCGGGCGACCCGGCGAGGAGATTGTCGACCTGACCCGGGCCGGCTGCGATCGCCTGTTCGCCCAAGGGTGCGACCTGGTGGTGCTGGCCTGCAACACCGCCTCGGCCATCGCGCTGCGGCGGCTGCAACAGACCTGGCTGCCCCAGCGCCGTCGGGAGCTGGAGCGGCCGGTGAATGTGCTGGGGCTGATCGTGCCCACCATCGAGGCGGCCACCGGCCTGCCCTGGGAGCATGAGGCCGAGCGCCGCGGCGACAAGGTGGAGAAGCTGGACATCCTGGCGGTGTTCGCCACCCCGGCCACCGCCCGCAGCCGGGTCTATGAGATCGAGATCGACAAGCGCCGCCAGGACGTGGCGGTCTTCGTCGAGCCCTGCCCGGATCTCGCCCGCATGATCGAGACCAATGCCGGCGCGGTCGAACTCGCCGCCGAGGTCGAGCGCCATGTGGCGACCATCACCGCCCGCATCGGCCGGGCGCCGGACCGCGCCATCCTGGGCTGCACCCACTATGAGATCGTCGCCGACATGTTCCGCGCCGCGCTCAAGCTTGGCACGCCGCTGATCCACCAGCCCGAGGCCACGGCCGCCGCCCTGGCGGGCTATCTGGAGCGCCATCCCGAGATCGATCCGGGCTCGGGGGGCCTGCGTCGCTTCTTGACCACCGGACGGCCCGGCGCTCAGCACCAGCTGGTGGAGACCTTCTGGGAAGGTCCGCTGAGCTTCGAACAGGCCTGACCCGCAAGCCGGGGTCCGGAGGCGCGCCGACGCTTGGGGAGAGAAGACACAAACCCCCGGACATTGAGGCGACCTTGGAGCCGACCGCCTCGACACGCGGAGTTTCGCCCAGGCTAAGATCGGGGTCCAATCAATTGTTTTTTGGAAAACGATAGGGCTGACCTATATTGCTGGTCATGATCCTGCCCACCGTCCGCCAATTGCAATATCTCAAGGCCCTGGCCGAGCACGGCGCCTTCGGCCGCGCCGCCGAGGCCGCCCACGTCACCCAGCCCACCCTGTCGGCGGGCATCCAGGAGCTCGAACGCACCCTGGGGGCGCCGGTGGTGGACCGGGCGCGGACCGGGGTGATCCTGACCGCCGTGGGCGAGGCCGCCCTGCGCCGGGCCGCCACCATCCTCAACGAGGCCGAGGAGATGGTCCAGGAGGCCCGCCATGCCGGCCAGCCCCTGTCGGGCCGTTTCCGCCTGGGGGTGATCCCGACCATCGCCCCCTTCCTGCTGCCGCGGGCCTTTCCCCTGCTGCGCGCCCGCTATCCGGACCTGCGGCTCTTCCTGCGGGAGGACCTGACCCAGCGGTTGATCGCGGGGCTGAAGGCCGGCCAGTTGGACGCGGCCCTGATCGCCCTGCCCTATGAGACCGCGGGCCTCGACCTCGCCCATGTGGCCGACGACGAACTGGTCGCCGCCCTGCCGGCCAACCATCCCCTGGCCCAGATGAGCGCCACACCGCCCGACGAACTGGAGCGGGCGGAGATGATCCTGCTGGAGGACGGCCATTGCCTGCGCGAGCACGCCCTGGCCGCCTGCGGCCTCAAGGCGCCCCGGGCCAGCGTCGATGACGGCCCCTTCGCCGCCACCTCCCTGCCGACCCTGGTGCAGATGGTGGGCTCAGGCCTGGGGGTGAGCTTCCTGCCGGCCATGGCGGTGGCCGCCGGCCTGACCGACGCCGCGGCCGTGACCATCCGGCCGCTCGCCACCGACCATCCCAGCCGCGAGATCGTGGTGGCCTGGCGCGCGGGCTCCAGCCGGGCGGCGGAAGGGCGGCTGCTGGCTGAGATCATGCGCGAAGTGGTCGATCCGCCTCTGGCGCACTGACGCCCTGACGTTGGCGCAAGCCTTCGGAAATCTTAAGCCTTGCGTTCCGATATAGTTCGATATATCTATTGTTTCGATAGATCGAAATAGGAACGAAATACACATGCATCGACACTTTGGTTTCAACCCCCACCGCGCCCGCCACGGCCGTGACGGCATGTCCGGACATGGCGGCCCTCATGGTGGCGGCCACGGCCGCCGTGGCGGCGGACGTCCCCGGCTTGGCCGCTTCCTGGAGCACGGCGACCTGCGCTTCGTGCTGCTGGCCCTGATCGAACAGGCGCCGTCCCACGGCTATGAGCTGATCCGCGCCCTGGAAGAGCGCACCGGCGGCGCCTATCGCCCCAGCCCCGGCGCCATCTACCCGACCCTGGCCCTGCTGGAGGACGAGGGCTTCGTTCTGCAGAGCGGCGGCGAGGGCGGTCGCAAGCTCTACGCCATCACCGACGCCGGCCGCGAGGCCCTGGCCGTCCAGAAGCCCTCGGTGGACGCCATCTTCGCCCGCATGGGCGCGGTGGGCGCCGATGACGCGGGCCGCGACAAGGTCCGCCGGGCCATGGAAAACGTGAAGATGGCGCTCAAGCTGCGCCTGTCCCGCGGGGCCAGCGACGCCGAGGCCGCCGCCGTGGCCGCCGTCCTAGACGAGGCGGCCGGCAAGATCGAACGTCTGTGAGGGCCTGCGTCATGCACACCTCGACAGCCTCGGTCGCGACCGCCCACGCTCACCGCTACATGGTCCAGCTCTGCAAGCATTTCGGCCACAAGGTCACCGCCGAGTTCGACGACCAGGTTGGGCGGATCGCCTTCCCCATGGGCGAGACGCGCCTGGCCGTCGCGCCCGAAGCCCTGGAGCTCTCGGCCCAGGCGAACACGCCAGAGGACCTGGTCCGGCTGGAAGATGTGATCGCCAGCCACCTCAAGCGGTTCGCCTTCCGCGAGCCGGACCTGGCCGTGGACTGGCGCCCGCTCGCGCCCTGACCCTCAGGCCGGCAGGACGATGACCCCGTCCTCATCGGCGAACAGCCTGTCGCCCGGCGTGAAGATCACGCCCCCGAAGGCGACCAACACATCGGTCTCGCCCTGGTCGCGGCGCACGCTGCGCAGGGGCATGGTGCCGAGCGCCTTGACCCCCAGGTCGAGCGTGGCCAGGACGGGGGCGTCGCGCACCGCCCCATGGACCACGACGCCCGCCCAGCCGTGATCCACCGCGCTCTGGGCGATCATGTCGCCCACCAGGGCGCAGTTCAGTGAACCGCCGCCGTCCACCACCAGCACCGCGCCGTGCCCCGGCGTGGCGAGGACGGCCTTCACCTTGGAATTGTCCTCATGGCAGGCCACCGTGCGGATCGGTCCCGAAAAGGCCCGGCGCCCGCCCAGATCGCGCAGCTGCAGGCGCAGCACCTGGGCCTGGCCCTCGTTCTCGTCGCTGAGGTCGGCGACCGAGGTCTGGGATTCCGACATGGGGCGGGGCTCCGGCATGGGGTTGGGTCTATGGGCCTGCTGATAGCCGCAGGGGGCATGATCGTCCAACCCCTTGCCAGGGACGGCGATGGCAGGGGAAACTGATTGCGCCGCCCTCCCATTCTGGCGGCATACCATTTCATAGAGATCGCGGACGCCTCAACGAGCCGCGACCCTGCATTAGGGACGACACACCATGGTCGACGAGACGATTTCCCTGGGCGCGCGCCTGGCGGACCTGGCGCGGGATAGGCCCGACGCCCCGGCCGTCTCCAGCGGCGAGACCACTCTGACCTACAGCCAGTTCCATCGGCGCACCAACCGCCTGGCCCGCGGCCTGATGGCGCTGGGGGTCAAGCAGGGGGACCTGGTCACCCTGGGCCTGCCCAATGGGATCGGCTTCGTCGAGGCCTGCTGGGCCCTGTGGAAGGTGGGCGCGACGCCGCAGCCGGTGTCCTTCCGCCTGCCCAGGGCCGAGCTGGAAGCGATCATGGAGCTGGCCAAGACCCCCCTCGTCATCGCCGCCTTCGACCATGCGATCGACAAGCCCCTGGTGAACATCGACGCCATCGCCGCCAGGTCCGACGACGACTCGGACCTGCCCGACGCCATCGCGCCCGTCTCCAAGGCCCCCACCAGCGGCGGCTCCACCGGCCGGCCCAAGCTGATCCTGGCCGGTCAGCCAGGCGTGACGGTGAAGGAAGCGCCCGAGGTCGGCGGCTGGCAACTGCGGGCCGACTCCATAGCCCTGCTGCCGGCGCCGCTCTATCACAACGCCGGCTTCGGCATGATGATGTCGGCCATCAACATGGGCGCCCACATCGTGGTGATGCCCAGGTTCGACCCCGAAAAGACCCTGGCCGAGATCGCGCGCTGGAAGGCCACCTGGGTCTATATGGTGCCGACCATGATGAACCGGATCTGGCACCTGCCCGAGGAGGTCCGCGGCCGCCACGACCTGTCTTCCCTGCAGACCCTCTGGCACCTGGCCGCGCCCTGTCCGCCCTGGTTGAAGGAGGCCTTCATCCACTGGCTGGGGGGCGAGGTGATCCAGGAGCTCTATGCCGGCACCGAGGCCCAGGCCTCCACCGTCATCTCCGGGACCGAATGGCTGGAACACCGGGGCTCGGTGGGCAAGGTCCGCATGGGCGAGATGGTCGCCATGGACGAGGCGGGAAATCCCCTGCCGCCCCGGGAGGTCGGCGAGATCTATATGCGCCGCCCCGAGGGCGCCGGCCCGTCCTACAAATATCTCGGCGCCACGGCCAAGACCCTGCCCGGCGGCTGGGAGAGCCTGGGCGACATCGGCTGGTTCGACGAGGACGGCTATCTCTACCTGGCCGACCGGCGGACCGACATGATCCTGGTCGGCGGCTCCAACGTCTATCCGGCCGAGATCGAGGCCGCCCTGGACGAGCATGAGGCGGTGATGTCCTGCGCCGTCATCGGCATCCCCGACGACGACCTGGGCGCCAAGATCCACGCCATCGTGCAGGTGAGCCGGCCGACCACCGAGGCCGAACTGCGCGACTACCTCTCCACCCGCCTGGTCACCTACAAGCAGCCCAGGACCTACGAGTTCGTCGACGAGCCCCTGCGGGACGACGCCGGCAAGGTCCGCCGCTCGGCCCTGCGGGAGGCCCGCCTCGAGGCGCTGAAGGCGCAGCCGGCTTAGGGGCGATACCCCACCGCCGTCGTGGTCGGGCTTGACCCGACCATCCATGAACACAGGGTCGGCCTCGGTGTGCATGGGCCCCCGGGTCAAGCCCGAGGGCGACGAGATTTGCTTTCGCGACTGCGGGGATGACACCGCGCCCTGGCGCGGATAAGGCCAGACACATTGATCAGAAGCATAATCCGGGAAGGGACATGAGCATTAAAGGCCAGGCCTACATAATGGGCGCCTACGAGCATCCGCTCCGCGACGCCCCAGACAAATCCACCCCCCAGATCCACGCCGAATGCGCCAAGGGCGCGCTCGAAGACGCGGGCCTGACCAAGGACGACATCGACGGCTATTTCTGCGCCGGCGACGCCCCGGGTTTCGGGGGCATGTCCATGATCGACTATATGGGCCTGCGGAATGTCCGTCACATGGACTCCACCGAAACCGGCGGCTCGTCCTACATCCTGCATGTGGGCCACGCGGCCCAGGCGATCGCCCAGGGCAAGTGCAAGGTGGCGCTGATCACCCTGGCCGGCCGCCCGCGGCAGCAGAAGTTCGGCGGCTTCGGCGGGGGCGGACGTCCCGGCCAGCTGACCGACGGCCCGCCCGAGGCGGGCTTTGAGAACATCTACGGCGGCACCACCCACAACACCTACGCCATGTGCGCTGCGCGCCACATGTACGAGTACGGCACCACGTCAGAGCAGCTGGCCTGGATCAAGGTGGCCGCCAGCCATCATGCCCAGTGGAACGAGCACGCCATGCTGCGGGACGTGGTCACGGTCGAGGACGTGCTGAACTCGCCGATGATCTCCGACCCGCTGCATCGGCTGGACTGCTGCGTCGTCTCCGACGGCGGCGGCGCCCTGATCGTCACCAGCCCCGAGATCGCCGCCAGCCTGAACCGGCCCAAGGTGAAGGTCATCGGCGCCGGCGAGAGCCCCAAGGGTCCCATGGGCGGCCACGACCTGGACCTGACCCATTCGGGCGCCCTGTGGTCTGGCCCCATCGCCTTCGAAGAGGCCGGCGTGAAGCCGTCCGACATGAAGTACGCCTCGATCTATGACAGCTTCACCATCACCGTGCTGATGCAGCTGGAAGACCTGGGCTTCTGCGAAAAGGGCCAGGGCGGCAAGTTCGTCGCCGACGGAAACCTGATCTCCGGCGTCGGCAAGCTGCCCTTCAACACTGACGGCGGCGGTCTCTGCAACAACCACCCGACCAATCGCGGCGGCATCACCAAGGTGATCGAAGCCGTCCGTCAGCTCCGCGGCGAAGCCCACCCGAAGGTCCAGGTTCCCAATTGCGACCTGGCCATCGCCCACGGCACCGGCGGCTCGCTCGGCACCCGCCACGGCTCGGCCACCCTCATCATGGAACGGGAGTAGGTCCCATGAGCGACACCAAAACCGCCCCCGAAGCGCAGGCGCGCAAGATCCCCGCCCCGCCGGTGACCATCGAGTCCAAGCCCTTCTGGGACGCGGCCGCCGAAGGCCGCTTCCTGATCAAGCGCTGCAATTCCTGCGGCAAGGCCCACTGGTATCCCCGGGCCATCTGCCCGATCTGCTTCTCCGATGACACGGTCTGGGAAGAGAGCCCGGGCGAAGGGGTGATCTACGCCCATTCGGTCATGCGCCGCTCGCCCACCGGCCCCTTCGCCATCGGCTATGTGACCCTGGACGAAGGCCCGGCCGTGCTGACCAACTTCGTGGACTGCGACCTCGACGCCCTGGCCATAGGCCAGCGGGTCAAGGTCAGGTTCCAGGACACCGAGAACGGCCCGCCGGTTCCGGTGTTCAGCCCGATCTGAGGCCGCGTGTTCTTCGTCGCCCTCGGGTCGAGCCCGAGGGCGACTGAACCGCCCTTAAAGCGGAGACAGCCTGTTGACGTGGCCCATCTTGCGACCCGGCTTGGCCTCGCGCTTGCCGTAGAGGTGCAGGCGGGTCTCCGGCTCGGCGGCCAGTTTCAGCCAGGCCCCCGCCTCGTCGCCCAGCAGGTTGATCATCTCCACATGGACCCGCGCGTCGGTGGGGCCAAGCGGCCAGCCGGCGACGGCGCGGATGTGCTGCTCGAACTGGCAGACCTCGCAGCCGTCCTGGGTCCAGTGGCCGGTATTGTGCACCCGAGGCGCGATCTCATTGGCCAGCAGGCGACCATCGGCCAGCCCGAACAGCTCGATGCCGATGACGCCCACATAGTCTAGGCGGGTGAGGATCTGGGCGGCGATCCGCTCGGCCTGGCCGGCCAGGTCCGGCGCCGCCGGGGCAGGCGCCACCGAACGCCGCAGGATGCCGCCCTCATGATGGTTCTCGGCCAGGGGGTAGATGGCCAGGCCGCCATCGCGGCCGCGGGCGGCGATCACCGACAGCTCGCGAACGAAGTCGGCCGGCGCCTCCAGGATGCAGGGCACGCCCCCCAGGGCCTCGAAGACGCCCGCTGCGTCGGCGACGTGCTCGACCCACTTCTGGCCCTTGCCGTCATAGCCCTCGCGGCGGGTCTTCATCAGGGACGGGACGCCGATCAGGGCGGCGGCGGCGGCGGCGCTCTGGGTGTCGTGAACCTCGGCGAAGGCCACGGTGGCGACTCCGGCGGCGTTCAGGAAGGTCTTCTCGGCCACCCGGTCCTGGGCCACGGCCAGGGTTTCGTCGTTGGGCGCCACGGGAGCGCCCAGGGCCTTCAGCCGCTCGACGGCGGCGGCCGGCACCTTCTCGAACTCATAGGTGATCACGTCGCAGAGGTCGGCCAGCCGGGCCAGGGCGTCGGCGTCATCGAAGGAGGCGATCAAGGTCTCCCGCGCCACCCGGGAGGCGGGCGCGTCCAGCTCCGGGGTCAGGATCACCACGTCGAAGCCCAGGCGCGCGGCGGCGAGCGCCAGCATCCGCCCCAGCTGTCCGCCGCCGAGAATGCCGATGGTCGCGCCCGGCGCGAGGGGAAAGCCCAGCTCCATCAGCCTTCGACCGTCTCAGCCACGGCCTCGGCCAGATCCTGGGCGAAGGCGGTGAGCCGGGCCGACAGCTCGGCGTCGCCGAGCGCCAGGATACGGGCGGCGAGAATGCCGGCGTTCTTGGCGCCGGCCTCGCCGATGGCCAGGGTGGCGACGGGAATGCCGCCGGGCATCTGGACGATGGAGAGCAGGCTATCCAGGCCCTTCAGCGCCTTGGACACCACCGGCACGCCCAGGACCGGCAGCTCGGTCATCGAGGCCGCCATGCCCGGCAGATGGGCCGCGCCGCCGGCCCCGGCGATGATCACCTTGTAGCCCTTGGCCCGGGCGGTGGTGGCGAAGTCATAGAGGCGCTGGGGCGTGCGGTGGGCCGACACCACCTTGGCCTCCCAGGCCACGCCGAGCGCGTCGAGCTGTTCGGCGGCCAGCCGCATCGTCGGCCAGTCGGAGCGGCTGCCCATGATAATGGCGACGGGCGGACAGCCGCCTGGGCCGGCGGGGTGGGAATTGGCCATCGGACGGGCCCCTCGGTCGGAAAGGCGCGGAGTATAGGCGCCGCCTTTGCGCCGGCAACCGATCACCGGTAGGTTTCTTATGGTTAAGGCTGGAAGTGATTCCCTTCCCATGAAGATCACGGGCGCACGCACCGAACCCTTTGCGGCGATCCGCAAGCGGGCCCTGGCCCAGGCCGGCGCCCAGAGCGCGGCCGCTCGCGCCCTGCCGGCCGACACGTCTGGCTTCCTGGGCATTTCAGAAGCCGAGATGACGCCGGTGGTCCGGGGCGCCCTGCAGACCCTGCTGACCGAGATCGACGACCTGCGGGGCGAGGTCTCCCGGCTCAAGGCCAAGCTGGCCGAGGTCGAGGGCCTGGCCGACCGCGATCCCCTGACCCCGCTGCTCAATCGCCGGGCCTTCATGCGCGAGCTGTCGCGGGTGCAGACCTTTTCCCGGCGCTACGCCTCACCGGCCAGCCTAGTCTATTTCGACCTGGACGACTTCAAGAGCGTCAATGACCGGTTCGGCCATGCGGCCGGCGACGCGGTGCTCAAGGCCGTGGCCGAGCGGTTGACCGGCCTGGTGCGCGAAAGCGACATCGTCGGGCGGATGGGCGGCGACGAGTTCGCCGTCATCCTCGTCCAGGCCACCGCCCGCACCGCCCAGGCCAAGGCCGAGGCCCTGGCGCGCACCCTGGAGCAGGCGCCCATCCAGTTCGGCGACTGGTCGGCGCCCCTGCACCTTTCCTTTGGGGTCTGCGAAATCCCGCATGATGGAGAGGCCGAGGCGATCGTCGCCCAGGCGGACGCGGCCATGTTCATCCGCAAGCGCGAGCGCCAGGCCGGCTGATGGCCTGGACGCGCACCTATGAAGAGGCCGAGCCCCAGCGGGTCAATCGCTGGCTGGCCCAGAGCGGCGTCTGCTCCCGCCGCGAGGCCGAGGCCCTGATCGCCGCGGGCCAGGTCTCCATCGACGGCGAGACCGTCTCCGACCCCGGCCGCAAGATCGAGACTGGCCAGACGCTCACCCTGGACGACGGCGCCCAGGCCCGCCTCGCAGGCCAGATGACGGTGATTATCAACAAGCCGGTGGGCTATGTATCGGCCCAGCCGGAGCCCGGCCAGATTCCCGCCGCCCGCCTGCTGACCCCCCAGGCCCTGTGGGGGGATGAGGCCGAGATCCCGGCGGCCGACCGCAGCCTGGCGCCGGTGGGGCGGCTGGACCTGGACAGCCGGGGCCTGCTGATCCTGTCGGAGGACGGGGTGGTGACCAAGGCGGTGATCGGCCCGGACTCGCAGATGGAGAAGGAATATCTGGTCCGCGTGCGGGGCGACATCGCAGAGCCGGTCCTGGCCAGGCTGCGCGACGGCCTGGCCCTGGATGGCCGCCAGCTGAAGCCGGCCAAGGTGACCCTGGCCGGGGACCAGCGCCTGCGCTTCATCCTGACCGAGGGCCGCAATCGCCAGATCCGCCGGATGTGCGACCTGGTGGGGCTGTCGATCATCGACCTCTACCGCCTGCGGATCGGCCCCCTGAAGGTTGGCGACCTGCCGGAGGGCCGCTGGCGTCCGATCAGCCCCCGCGAGCGCGAGGCCCTGCTGACCCCCGGCTTCAGCCCCAAGCCCGCCCGCCGCCGCTGAGGCTCAGGCCGGGGCCAGCGCCCGGGCCAGCGCAGCGCGGCTGTCGCGGGCGGCGGTCTGGCTGACGCCCGCCTCCGGCGCCCACTGGAAGCCGTGGAAGGCGCCGGGATAGACATGAAGCTCTACCGGCACGCCAGCCCGTAGCAGCCGCTGGGCGTAGGCCAGGTCTTCCTCCAGGAACAGGTCCAGCGCGCCGGTGGCGATGAAGGTCGGCGGCAGGCCTGAAACGTCGGTAGCCCGCGCGGCCGCTGCATAGGGGGAGACCCCGTCTGCGCCAGGCTCATGACCCAGCAGGGCTCTCCAGCCGAAGGCGTTGGCCTGGGGCGTCCAGACGAAGGCGCCGGCATAGGGGTGCGGGTCAGGGCTGACGCAGGTGCGGTCATCGATCATCGGATAGATCAGGTGCTGGAAGGCGAGCGGGTAGTCCCCCCGGTCCCGGGCCAGCAGGGCCAGGCCCGCCGCTAGACCGCCGCCGGCGCTCTCCCCCATCAGGCCGACCCGCGTACGGTCGATCCCCAGGGCTTCGGCGTTGGCGAAGATCCAGGCGAGGGCCGCGTAGCAGTCCTCCACCGGCCCGGGGAAGGGCGTCTCCGGCGCAAGCCGATATTCCACCGAGACGATGCAGCAGGCGAGGTCGGCGGCCAGCGGCCTATGGACCGCCTCGTTGTCGGCGGCCGCGCCGGCCACATAGCCGCCGCCGTGAATGTGCAGGATGCAGGGCAGCAGGCCGTGGGCGTCCGCAGGGCGGTAGACCAGCACCTCGACATCTGGCGCGCCGGCGGGCCCAGGAATTGTCCGCCGCTCCAGGCTGGTGCGGGCCAGGTCCTCGGGCCGGACCTGAAAGCGGGCGGGCCGCCCCCGCATAAAGGGCAGCAACTCCTGGGTCAGTTCGAAGGCGGGAAAGGTGTCGAGCAGGGGCAACAGCTCCGGATCGACTAGCTCTCGGTTCGCGGCCTTGTCCATGTCTCGTCCCCTTGGCGATTTCCCGAAAGCTTGGCAGGCGCCGCGCGCTCTAGGAAGCCTGGACGCTGGGGAAGCCTAGACCTTTCCGAGCTTACGGATGGCCGGCGCCAGGGGCTTTTCGCCCTGGCCATATTCCGCCCAGGCCTCGGTCTTTTTCAACAGGTCGGGCACGGTGCGCAGGGTGTAGCGCATGGGGTCGAGCCCCTTGCGCACCTGACCCCAGGTGAGCGGCATGGAGACCCCGGCGCCTTCGCGGGCCCGGGGGGACAGGGGCGCCACCGCCGTGGCCAGTCGCGAGTTGCGCAGGTAGTCGACGAAGATCTTTCCCTCACGCTTGGCCTTGGACATCACCGCCACATAGCGGTCAGGCTCGTCGGCGGCCATCTGGCGGGCCACGTCATGGGCGAAGGCCTTGGCCGTGTCCCAATCCAGCCCCCGAGCCTTGGCCAGCGGCGTGACCACATGCAGGCCTTTGCCGCCGGTGGTCTTGCAGAAGGCGACGAGACCCAGCGCCTCCAGCCGGTCCTTTACGTCGCGAGCGGCGGCGACCACGTCGTCGAAGTCGAGGCCGGGGCCGGGATCCAGGTCGAAGACCAGCCGCCCCGGGGTCTCCGGATCGCCCTCGCGGCAGTTCCAGGGGTGCAGCTCGATGGCCCCCATCTGGGCCAGCGCCGCCAGGGCCTCGACGCGGTCGATCTGCAGATAGGGCTGCTTGTCGCCGGCCACCGCCACCTGCTCGATCAGGTGCGAGGCGCCCTTGCCCGCATGCCGCTGGAAGAAGCTCTGGCCGCCGATCCCGTCGGGGGTGCGGATCACCGAACAGGGCCGGCCGCGGATATGGTCGATCATCCAGGGGCCGACGGCCTCGAAATAGCGGGCCAGATCGGCCTTGGTCAGGGGCGCGTCGGTGTCGGCCGAGCGCGGCCAGAGCGCCTTGTCGGGGCTGGAGATCGTCACCCCCATGACCACGACCGCGCCGGCGGGCCGCCCCTTGCCGCCAGGCTTGGCCCCCGAAGACTTGGCCCCCGAAGACTTGGCTCCCGAAGACTTGGCTCCCGAAGGCTGGGGCTGGGCGAGCTCGACCTCTTCTACCGGGGCGGGCCTTTCGACCTCCACCTCTTCGGCGGGCTTGTCGGCGCGCAGGCCCTTGAACGCGCCCTGGCGCACCATGCCCTCGCCGGTCCAGCCGGCGAACTCGATCTCGGCCACCAGGTCCGGGCGCGCCCAGTTGATGTCGCCGGACTTTCGCGGCGCCCCGGGGCCGCTGAACGGGCTCTTGTCGGCGGCGTGGGCCTCCAGCTGCGGCAGGATCCGGTCGACCACGGCCCGCCCGAAGCCGGTGCCCACCCGGCCCACATAGATCAGGTGGTCGCCCCGGTGGACGCCCACCAGCAGGGAGCGGAGCTGGCCCTTAACGCCAGTCCAGCCGCCGATCACCACCTCGTGCCCGGCCCGGCATTTCGACTTGGCCCAGTCCTGGCTGCGCCCCGAGCGATAGGGGCCGTCCATGCGCTTGGAGATCACCCCTTCCAGGGACAGCCGGCAGGCCGACTGCAGGACCGCGTCGCCGGCGGTTTCGAAGTGCTCCACATAGCGGATCTGCCCGGCCAGGGGCTTGGCGCGGCGCTCCAGCACCGCCTTGAGCCTGTCCTTCCGGTCCCGCAGGGGCAGGGGACGCAGGTCCTCGCCCTCCAGGAACAGGGCGTCGAAGGCGAAGAAGATCAGGTCGTCGCTGTCGCCCTCGGACAGGGCGGCCTGCAGGGCGGGGAAGTCCGGGGCGCCGTTGTCGTCCAGGGCCACGGCCTCGCCGTCATAGAGGCCGTCCGGCAAGGCGGCGGCGTGGTCGGCGATGGCGGCGAACTTTTCGGTCCAGTCCAGGCCCTTGCGGGTCTTCAGGGTCGCCTTGCCGTCCTTGACCCGCAGCTGCAGGCGATAGCCGTCGAACTTGATCTCGTGGGCCCAGCCGGTCCCCTGCGGGGGTCGGTCCACCGACTTGCAAAGCTGAGGTTCAATGAAGCCGGGCAGGGCCGAAGCGGCCTTGGCGTCAGCGGACTTTACGGTTCTCGCCTTGGGCGCAGCCTTGGGGGCTGGCCTTGGCTTGGCGCTCGCCACAGCCTTGGCCGGCTTGGCGGGTTCGCCCTTGGGCCGGCTCTCCCAGACGTCGTCAGCCGGCGCGGGCGACTTGGCCTTGCCGCGCATGAAGGGCTTGGGCCCCTTTCCGGTCCCCGCGGCGATGGCGTCCATGGCCCGACCCGAGGCGACTGAGGTGGCGTTCGTCTCCAACAGATCGTCGCCTTCGACGGCGGCCTCGTCGCGATGCTTGATCAGCAGCCAGTTCTCCCGCTTGCCGCCGGTGCGGTCGCGCTTCATCCGCACCAGCACCCAGCCGCCATGCAGGCGCTCGCCCTCGAGCACGAATTTCAGCTCGCCCTTCTTCAGGGCCTCTTCCGGATCGAAGCCCGGCTCCGGCGCCCAATAGCCCCGGTCCCACAGCATGACCGAACCGCCGCCATATTCGCCCTTGGGGATGGCGCCTTCGAAATCCCCATAGCCCAGGGGGTGGTCCTCGGTGGCCACGGCCAGGCGCTTGTCGGCGGGATCGCGGGAGGGACCGCGGGTTACCGCCCAGGACTTGAACACCCCATCCAGCTCCAGCCGGAAGTCGTAGTGCAGGCGGGTCGCCGCATGCTTCTGGATGACGAAGCGCAGGCGCTTGGAGGGTGTGACCCCATCGGCGCCGGAGGGCTCCTGCGTCTTGGCGAAGTCGCGCATCTCCCGGTAGCGCGCCAGTTTCTCCGCCATGACTCAGTCCTTTCGTCAGCGGGCCTCTCGTCAGCTGGCCAGGGCGGACGCCTCGTGGAACCGATCGTCGCCGGCCAGGGCGCCGACAAAGGCGTCGCGCCAGGCGCCCACATCCTCGCCCTGAACATTGCTGAACAAAGCGCGCCAGCGCTCGATTCGCTCCGCGAGGGGCATGGTGAGCGCCCGCTTGAGCGCCTCGGAAATCTCTTCGGGGCTGTTAGGATTGACGATCAGGGCGGCGGGCAGCTGGTTGGCCGATCCGGCGAAGCGCGAGAGGATCAGGACGCCGGGGTCCTTGGGGTCCTGGGCCGCCACATATTCCTTGGCCACCAGGTTCATGCCGTCCCGCAGGGGCGTCACCAGGCCGACCTTGGCGGCCCTGTAGAGCCCGGCCAGTTCGTCCCGGCGATAGTTGCGATTGACGCAGCGCAAGGGATTCCAGTCCAGGTCGGCGTGCTCGCCATTGATGCGGCCCGACAGGGCGTCCAGCCGCCCGCGGATCTCCTGATAGGAGCTGACCGATTCCCGGCTGACGGGCGCCACCTGGACCATCAGCACCTGTCGGCGCAGGTCCGGATTGTCGGCCAGGAACCGCTCGAAGCCGAGGAACCGTTCCTCCAGGCCCTTGGAATAGTCCAGCCGGTCGACGCCGATGATCAGCTTGCGAAACACCGTATGGGCGGCCATCCGGTCGTAGGTCTTGGCCGCGCGTTCAGACGCGACCATCTCGGCGAAGTCCTGGGCGTCGACCCCGATGGGGAAGGCGCCGGTCTGGACGGTGCGGCCAAAGGCCTTCACCCGATCCTCGGCCAGAATCTCGCCGCCGGCCTCAGCCGCCACATATTCCTGGAAGGCGGTGACATATTCCGGCGTCTGGAAGCCCACTAGGTCATAGTCGAACAGGGCCTCCACCAGGGCCTTGTGGCTGGGCAGGGTGACCATCAGCTGGTGGGCCGGCCAGGGGATGTGCAGGAAGAAGCCGATCCGGTTCTTGACGCCTAAGCGCCGCAGCTCCCGGGCCATGGGGATCAGGTGATAGTCGTGGACCCAGATGAGGTCGTCGGGCTCGATCAGCGGCCGCAGGGTCTCGGCGAACCGGCGGTTCACCCGCTGATAGCCCTCGTCGAAGGTGCGGTCATAGGCCGTCAGATCGACCCGGTAATGGAACAGGGGCCACAGGGTCTTGTTGGCGTAGCCGTTGTAATATTCGTCATAGTCGCTCTGCTCGAGGTCGACCGTGGCGACGGTGACGCCTTCGACCCGGCGCATGGCGAGCTGGCCGGTGAACATGGGCGTGGTCCGTCCGCTCCAGCCAAACCAGATCCCGGAATATTCGCGCAGCGCCGCGGCCAGGGCCATGGCCAGGCCGCCGACACTTTCCTCGCCCTTGCCGCCGGGGGGATTCACCCGGTTGGACACGACGATCAGACGACTCATAGGGCGGCCTCCAGCCAGTTCAGCACAGCGTTCACATCTTCCAACCGATGGGTGGCCGCACTGTTCCGAACTTGTCCGACAAGCACGCCGGCGCCCCCCAGCCGGCGGGCGGCGGCGAAGGCCGGTTCGTCGGTCTGGTCGTCGCCGACAAACACCGGGATCGCCCCGCGAAAGGGCGCCGCGTCCATGAAGCTGGCCAGGGAGTCGCCCTTGTCCGGGCCGGGGGTGCGCAGCTCGACCACCATGTGCCCGGGCTGCATCTTCAAGCCCGTGCGCTCGGCCCAGTCCCGGGCCAGGGCGCGGGCGGCGGCTTCCTGGTCAGGCGCCTGGCGGTAGTGAAGGGCGACGCTGAGGCCCTTGGCTTCCACCAGCAGGCCGGGCGCTGCAGCCGCCAGGCCATCAAAGGCGGCGGCCACCTCCGGAAGATCGGGATGGGGGTCGGGGGGGCTGTGGGTCCCATCGGGCTCGCGGCGGTCGAGGCCATGGACGGCGGCCACCGGGCGCACGGCGCCGTCGAGAATGTGATCGATCTCGGCCAGGGTGCGGCCGGAAAGTATGGCCACCCGACCGTCCATGCGGCGGACCAGCTCTTCCAGGATGGCGGTGCGGCGGGGCTCTGGCCCCACGTCCTGGGGCCGCGCTACAAGGGGCGCCAGCGTGCCGTCCAGGTCGAGAAACAGGGCCGAGCCGGTCAGGTCCAGGGCCGGCGGCGCCAGATCTGCGGGTGTCTGTTCGATAATCGTCATGCTGTGAAATCCGCCCCCTTGGGCGCAGAACGCCCCCGGGCGATGTTGGCTCCTTCTTCAGACGCCTTGGCGGTTTATTGCGAACCGGGCCATGGCCTTGACGTTGCCTCAACGGAGTTAAGGCTAACTCGTCTCGAGCTCCACCACACCCGACCATTTTCAACCCAGGAAGGTGATTCCATGGCCAAGGCGCCTGAAGCCGATGCGATCGTCCTGTTCGGAGGCGCCGGGGATCTCGCCCTGCGGATGCTGTTCCCGTCCCTCTATTTCCTGGACGCCGACGGCTTCCTGCCCGAGGGGTTCAGGATCGTCGCCGCAGCCCGAGCCGAGATCGCGCCCGAGGCCTTCCAGGCCATGGTGCGTGAGGCCGTGACCGAGCGCGCCAGTCCCCAGGCCCTGGACGACGAAGTCTGGGACCGCTTCGTCACGCGGCTGGACTACAAGGCGGTGGACGCCACCAAGGCCGATCGGCTGTCCGTCATCACCGAGGCCCTGGGCGAGGCCAAGGCGCCGATCTTCTACCTGGCCCTCTCGCCGAGCCTCTATGTGGGGGTCTGCGAGGCCCTGGCCGGCGCCGGCCTGATCACGCCGCAGAGCCGCATCGTGCTGGAAAAGCCCATCGGCCATGACCTGGAAAGCTCGCGGGGCATCAACGCCGCCCTGGCGCAGGTGTTCGAGGAGGAGCAGGTCTTCCGCATCGACCACTATCTGGGCAAGGAGACGGTGCAGAACCTGATCGCCCTGCGGTTCGCCAACACCCTGTTCGAGCCCCTGTGGAACAATCTGACCATCGACCACGTGCAGATCACCGTGGCCGAGACCGAAGGGGTGGGGGACCGCTGGCCCTATTATGACGAGCATGGCGCCCTGCGCGACATGATCCAGAACCATGTGCTGCAGCTGCTCTGCCTGGTGGCCATGGAGCCGCCCTCGGACATGGAGGCTGAATCCCTGCGCAACGAGAAGGTCAAGGTGCTGCGCTCCCTGCGTCCCTTCACCCGCCAGGACGTGGCCCAGACCAGCGTGCGCGGCCAGTACGTCGCCGGGGTCGCCCAGGGCCAGTCGGCCGCCGCCTATGAGGAGGAGCGCGGCCAGGAGAGCGCGACGGAGACCTTCGTCGCCCTGCGGGTGGATATCGACAACTGGCGCTGGGCCGGCGTGCCCTTCTTCCTGCGCACCGGCAAGCGCCTGCCCGAACGGCGGACCCAGATCGCCATCCAGTTCAAGGGCGTGCCCCACTCCATCTTCGGCGGCCAGGCCGAGGGCGACCTGGTGGCCAACCGGCTGGTGATCGACCTGCAGCCGGACGAGGACATCGAACTCCTGTTGATGAACAAGGCGCCGGGGATCTCGCAGGGGGGCATGCGGCTGCAGTCCCTGCCCCTGTCGCTCTCCCTGCTGGGGGCCTATTCGGGGCCGAACGCGCGGCGGCGGATCGCCTATGAGCGGCTAATCCTCGACGTGATCCTGGGCAACAGCGCGCTCTTCGTCCGCCGCGACGAGGTGGAGCAGGCCTGGCGCTGGGTGGACGGGGTGGCCGAGGCCTGGGCCGAAGCCGGCATGGGGCCCAAGCCCTATGCGGCCGGAAGCTGGGGGCCGGCCGGGGCCTTCGCCCTGATCGAGCGGGGCGGCCGAGCCTGGTACGACTAAGGGCTGGTCAGCTGGCGCCGGTGGAGCCGAAGCCGCCGGCGCCGCGGGCGGTTTCGTCCAGGCCGCCCACCTCTTCCCAGGCGGCCTGGATCACCGGGGCGATCACCAGCTGGGCGATGCGGTCGCCGCGGCGGATGGTGAAGTCCTCTTCCCCCAGATTGACCAGGATGACCTTCATCTCGCCGCGATAGTCGGCGTCCACCGTGCCCGGCGAATTCAGGCAGGTGATGCCGGACTTGGCGGCCAGGCCTGAGCGCGGGCGCACCTGGCCCTCGAAGCCCGGCGGCAGGGCCATGGCCAGGCCCGTGGGGACCATGGCCCGCTCCATGGGCCGCAGGACGAGGGGCGCGTCCTCGGCTACGGCGGCCCTCAGGTCCATGCCGGCGGCCAGCGCGGTCTCATAGGCCGGCAGGGGCAGGTCGGCGTTATGGGGCAGGCGGGTGATCTTGATCGTCGGGGTCATGCCAGGGCCTTCGCCATGCGTTCGGCGAGCTTGGTCGCCACGTCGGATTTCGCGGTCTTGTCCCAGCGCTCGACGCCTGTGGCGCTGACGATGGAGACGGTGTTGTCGTCGCCGCCCATGACGCCCGCGACGCTGACATCATTGGCCACGATCCAGTCGCAGCCCTTCCGGGCGAGCTTGGCCTGGGCGTAGGCCTCGACATCATTGGTCTCGGCGGCGAAGCCGACCACCAGCCGGGGCCGCGCAGGACCCTGCGCCGACAGGGTCGCCAGGATGTCGGGGTTTTCCACCAGCTTAAGGGCGGGCGGGGCATCGCCGGTCTTCTTGATCTTCACCGCCCCCTCGTCGGCCGGGCGCCAGTCGGCGACGGCGGCGACGCAGACGGCCAGATCGGCGGGCAGGGCGGCCTGGCAGGCGGCCAGCATCTGGCGGGCCGTCTCCACCTCCACCCGGGTGACGCCGGGCGGCGCGGCCAGGGCCGTGGGGCCGGACACCAGGGTGACCTCGCAGCCCAGGGCGGCCAGGGCCTCTGCGATCGCATAGCCCTGCTTGCCGCTGGAGCGGTTGGTCAGATAGCGCACCGGGTCGATGGGCTCGGCGGTGGGGCCGGCGGTGACGATGGCCCGGCGGCCGGCCAGGGGACCTTTCCCGGCGGTGGGGGCGGCCTCGCCGGCCAACATCCCCATGATCGCTTCGAAGATGGCGGCGGGCTCGGCCATGCGGCCGGGGCCGTATTCGCCACACGCCATGGCGCCCTCGTCGGGGCCGACAAAGGCGACGCCGTCAGCCTTGAGGGTCGCCAGGTTCCGCTGGGTGGCGGGGTGCTCCCACATGCGCACATTCATGGCCGGGGCCATCAGCACCGGCTTGTCGGTGGCCAGCAGGGTGGTGGAGGCCAGATCGCCGGCCAGCCCATGGGCGGCCTTGGCCATCAGGTCTGCGGTGGCCGGGACCACCACCACCAGGTCGGCCGAGCGGGACAGCTGGATATGGCCCATCTCGGCCTCGTCGGTCAGCGAGAAGAGTTCGGAATAGACCTTGTCCTCGGCCAGGGCCGCCAGGGACAGGGGCGTGACGAACTGGGCGCCGGCGCCGGTGAGGATCGGCCGCACGCCGACGCCCGCCTTGCGCAGCAGCCGCGTCAGCTCCAGGGCCTTATAGGCGGCCACGCCGCCGCCCACGATCAGGAGAACTCGCTTATCCGCCAAGGCCCGATGTCCCTTCCGTCAACGCCGCAAGGCTATAGCCGCATATAGGCGCTGGACAAACCGCCGCATCTGTTCTTTGTTCGTTCCGATACAGCTTGGGGCTGATATCTGGGGAGACACACGGTGGTGATGCGGTCAGCTTGGGCGCTCGCGGCGGGCGCCAGCCTTTTCATTCTCGTCGCCTGCGACAATGGACCTTCGGCGGTGACGCCGGCGCCCAGCGCGGGCGAGGCGGCCCAGGACGCGTCGGCCACCACGCCGGCGGCGTCCAGCAGTACGGCCCGCGCGCCGATCCCCAAGGTCGATGGCCGGCCCCTGTGGTCGGAGACCCAGCGCTATTCGGCCCAGGAGAACGCCGAGCGCGCCTATGCCCGCAATGGCGAGGCCTTCGGAGCGACGGACCTGGACGACTTCGTCCGCAAGGCCCACGCCTTCGTCAATGACCCGCCGGCCAGCGCGGAGACGCTCAAGCGGGGCAATGGCGACACCCTGATCTATGATCGCGAGGCCAACATCTTCGCCGTCGCCACGGCGGCTGGCGCGCCGCGGACCATGTTCAAGCCCGACAACGGGGCGGCCTATTGGGAAGAACAGAAGGTCCGGGAAGCCGAGCGCGGCGACGACTGAGGCCGATCAGCCCTCAGGCGAGGGCGCCCAGCAGGAAGGCGCCGCCGGTGGTCAGGGCGCCGAGGAAGAACCATAGCCAGCCGGAGTCCCGCTCTGGGGTCGTGACCACCGCCACCGTCGGTTCGGGCGCCTGCAGCCGGCGCTTGAGGCCCTGCAGGATGTCCAGGCTCTCCTGGGCCAGGCGTTTGGCCTGGGCGGGCGGGGCGAGCTCCCGGGCGATCCATCGACGCACCACGGGATCGGCGGCGGCCCAGATGTCGTGGTCGGGATCGATGCGGCGGGCCACCCCCTCCACCGTCATCATGGTCTTCTGCAGCAGCACCAGTTCGGGGCGCAGGTGCATGTCGAACAGGGCGGTGATCTCGAACAGCTGGATCAGCACCCGGCTCATGGAGACCTGACTGGCGGCCCGGCCGAACACCGGCTCCCCCACCGCCCGCAGGGCCTGGGCGAAGGCCGCCCGGTCATGGTGGGCGGGCACATAGCCGGCGCGGAAATGCACCTCGGCCACCCGGGGATAGTCCCTATCCAGGAAGCCCCAGAGGATCTCGGCCAGATAGCGCCGCTCGTCGGGGCCGAGGCGTCCGACGATGCCATAGTCCACCGCGGTGATCTTGGCCGGCGCCTCGACGAACAGGTTTCCCTCATGCAGGTCGGCGTGGAAGACCCCATGGTCCAGGGCCTGGGAGAGGAAGGCCCGCAACAGGTTGGAGGCGAGCGTGGGGCGGTCCAGGCCCGGCAGCTCCAGGGCGGCGGGATCGGACAGGGGCGCGCCGGGCGCCCATTCCAGGGTCAGGACCTGCTTGCCGACGCCCTCCCAGATGACGGCCGGGGCGGCCATGTAGCCATCCCGGGCCATCACCTCGCCCAGCTCGTCGCAGCCGGCCGCCTCCAGGCGAAGATCAAGCTCAAGCTCGGTGGCGCGGATCACCGTCTGGGCGAAGGCCAGGGGCTCCAGACGGCGGGCGGCGGGGACATAGCGAGCCACCAGCTGGGCGGCCTGGGCGAGCGCCGCGGAATCCTGGGCGACCCGGACGCCGATATTGGGCCGCAGCACCTTGACCGCCACCCGGCGGCCGTCGCGCAGGCGCGCATCATGGGCCTGGGCCAGGGAGGCGGCGGCGACCGCCTCGCCGAATTCGGAAAACTGGGTCTCGATCGGCGCGCCGAGGGCGGCCTCCACCTGGGCCCGGGCGATCTCGGCCGGGAAGGGCGGCAGCCGGTCCTTCAGCCGCGACAGGTCCTCGGCGAAGGGCGCGCCGAAGATGTCGGCCCGGGTGGAGAGAAGCTGGCCGAGCTTGATGGCCACGGGGCCGAGCTGGACGAGGGCGCGGGCCAGGCGCTCGCCCGGCCGCCCGTCGCGGGCCTGCTTGCCGGCCAACAGGCGAAGCGTGCGGCCCAGGTCGCGGATCGGGGGGGGATACTGGGCTTCCAGCTCGACCGGCAGAAGGGCGTCGTGCCGGGCCAGGGTCCAGGCGGCGGCCAAGAGCCGGCCATAGGCGGCGGGGCGCGCCATGTCAGATGGCCCAGCCCTGGTGCAGGGCCGCCACCCCGGCGGTGAAGTTGGTGTAGCTCACCCGGGAAAACCCAGCCTCGCGCATCATCTGGGCGAACCGTTCCTGGTCGGGGAAGCGGCGGATGCTCTCCACCAGGTACTGGTAGGACTCCCGATCCTTGGCCACCAGCTCGCCCACGGCGGGGATGACCTTGAAGGAATAGGCGTCATAGGCCTTCTGCAGGGGCTCGGTGACCGGCCGGGAGAACTCCAGGCACAGGAACCGGCCGCCGGGCTTCAGCACCCGCCGGGCTTCCCGCAGGGCCGCAGGAATGTCGGTGACATTGCGGATGCCGAACGAGATCACATAGGCGTCGGCGCAGGCGTCGGGCAGGGGCAGGGCTTGCGCGTCGCCGACATTCCAGCAGATCTCCGGCTCTGAGCCCTTTTCGCGGCCGGCCGTAATCATCTCGGCATTGTAGTCCATCAGCAGGATGGTGGCGTCGGGGCCGCCCCGGCGCTGCTGGGCCCGCCGGGCCATCTTCGCAAACCGCCGGGCCATGTCGCCGGTGCCCCCGGCGCAGTCGATGATGACCTCGCCGGGCTGCGGGTTCAGGCGGGCGGCGACGGCGTCCTTCCAGAGGCGATGGACGCCGCCGCTCATCAGGTCGTTCATCAGGTCGTAGCGGCGGGCGACGCGGTCGAAGACCCCGCGCACCAGGCGCGGCTTCTCGTCGGCCGCAACGTCGCGAAAGCCGAAGGTGGCGGCAGGTCCGGTCATGGCTCGCCTCATAGCCTCCTGCGCGGCCGCACGCCAGCGTCAGGCCGCGGGTTGCGGTTGAAGTTGATCCCGCGCCCGGCCTCTGCCAATCGAAGCGCCATGCCTGAACTTCCCGAGGTCGAGACCGTCCGCCGCGGCCTGGCGCCCGTCCTGGACGGCCAGCGCCTGACCCGCGTGGAGGCCAGGCGACCGGACCTGCGCTTTCCCTTCCCCGAGGACTTTGTCCAGCGGCTGGCCGGGGCGCGGATCGAGACCCTGTCCCGGCGGGCGAAATACGTCCTGGCCCCCACCGATCGCGGCGACACCCTGGTCATGCATCTGGGGATGAGCGGGCGCTTCGAGATCGCCCGGCCGGAGGGGACCGTGCGGCCGGGCCAGTTCGTCTACGCCGCCGATCCCGATCCCCGCCACGCCCATGTGGTCTTCGAGACCGAGGCCGGCGGCCGGGTCACCTATTACGACCCCCGGCGGTTCGGCTATATGGGCCTGATCTCCACCGAGACCCTGGCCGACCATCCCTGGTTCGCCGGCATGGGGCCAGAGCCCCTGTCGGACGCCTTCGACGTCGCCCATCTGGCCCGCGCCTTCGAAGGCCGCAAACAGGGGCCCAAGACCCTGTTGCTGGACCAGAGGATCGTGGCCGGCCTGGGCAACATCTATGTGTGCGAGGCCCTGCACATGGCCCGCATCTCGCCCTTCCGCCCCGCCGGCAAGATCAGCCGGGCCCGGCTCAAGGGCCTGGTCGAGGCCATCGGCCAGGTGCTGACCGCAGCCATCGCCGCCGGCGGCTCGACCTTGCGCGACTACGCCGCCGCCGACGGGGCCCTGGGCTATTTCCAGCACAGTTTCCGCGCCTATGGGCGGGAGGGCGCCCCCTGTCCCAACCCCGGATGCGCCGGGACCATCCTGCGCCAGGTCCAGGCCGGGCGGTCGACCTTCTACTGCCCCGTCTGCCAGAAAGGCTGAGCCGATGACCCGCCTGATAGGCCTGCTGGGCCTCCTGATCGCCCTGGCGGCCTGCGCGCCGCAGCCGGCCCGGGCCGAGCCCGCCCTCTGGATCGTCCGCGACGCCGATTCCGAAATGGTGCTGTTTGGCTCCATGCACCTCCTGCCGCCTGGCCTCCCATGGCGGCCCAAGGCCCTGGATGAGGCCCTGGCCCAGGCCGACGACCTCTGGTTCGAACTGCCGGTGGACCCGGAGACGGAGGCCGAGGCTGCGCGGCTCGCCCTGCGCTACGGCGCCCTGCCGCCGGGTCAGTCCCTCTATGCGCAGTTGCCGCCGGAGAGCCGGGAGCGCCTCACCCGCCTGGCGGCCCGCCACAGCCTGCCACCCAACCTGCTCGACCGGCTGAAGCCCTGGTTCGCCGAGGTGCTGCTGGCCTCGGCCGTCTTCGCCGCGGCCGGCGCCGATGTGGAGCAGGGGGTGGAGAAGCAGGTCAGCCTGACCGCGCGCCCTGAGCTGGATCGCCGGGCCCTGGAGAGCGCCGAGCAGCAGATCGCCCTGTTCGACGCCGTGCCCATGGACGAACAGTGGGCCAATCTGATCGACACCCTGGAGCAGCTGGAGGAGGACCCTGAAGGCTATGACCGGCTGATCGCCGCCTGGATGGCCGGCGATGTGGCGGCCCTTGAGGCTGAGGCCCTGGACCCCATGCGCGAGGCCGCGCCGGGTCTCTATCGCCGCATGGTCGTTGATCGCAACATCGCCTGGATCGAGCTGCTTGAGGCCCGTCTGCAGGGTTCCGGCCGCTCGGTGGTGGTGGTCGGCGCCGGCCACCTGCTGGGCGAGGACGGCCTGCCGGCGCGCCTGCGCGCCCTTGGCTACGAGGTCGAGGGGCCTTAAGCGGCAGGGACGTGTCTGAACAGGAGGCCGCCATGTCCGCGCCCAGCTACGAGACCCTGCTCATCGAGGCCCACGGCCCCGTCACCCTGATCCGCCTCAACCGGCCCGAGGCGCTGAACGCCCTCAACGGCCAACTGCTCGCCGACCTGGAGGCGGCCCTGGACGCCGCCGAGGCCGATGCGGAGGTCCGCTGCCTGGTGCTCACCGGTTCGGCCCGGGCCTTCGCCGCCGGCGCCGACATCAAGGAGATGGCCGACAAGTCCTATGCCGACATGTTCGTCGCCGACACCTTCGCCCGCAGCGCCCGGCGGATCGAGGCCTGCCGCAAGCCGATCATCGCCGCGGTCGCGGGCTTCGCCCTGGGGGGCGGCTGCGAGCTGGCCATGATGTGCGACTTCATCATCGCCGCCGACACCGCCAGGTTCGGCCAGCCGGAGATCAATCTGGGCGTCATGCCCGGCATCGGCGGCACCCAGCGCCTGACCCGCTATGTGGGCAAGTCCAAGGCCATGGACATGATCCTGACCGGCCGGATGATGGACGCCGTCGAGGCCGAGCGGGCGGGGCTGGTCTCGCGCATCGTCCCGGCCGAAGCCCTGGAGGCCGAGGCCCTGGCGGCGGCCGCCAAGATCGCTGGCCAGTCGCCGGTGGCGGTGATGATGAACAAGGAGCTGGTGGAGACCGCCTATGAGACCACCCTCAGCGCCGGCGTAGCGGTGGAGCGGCGGCTGTTCCATTCCCTGTTCGCCTTCGAGGACCAGAAGGAAGGGATGGCCGCCTTCGTCGAAAAGCGAAAACCCGACTTCAAAGGGCGCTGAACGGTGCGGATCCTCGCCTTCGGGGACTCCTTCGTGGCCGGCGCCGGCGACCCCGCCCACCAGGGCTGGCTGGGCCGCGCCCTGGCCGGCCGGCCCGAGGTCACCGCCTACAATCTCGGCGTCCGCGGCGACACCAGCGCCGATATCCTCCGCCGCTGGGCGGCGGAGGCCGAAGCCCGGCTGAGCGCCGCCGAGCCCTGCGGCCTGGTCTTCGCCTTCGGGCGCAATGACGCCCATGCGGTGGAGGGGCGACTCCGCCTGACCGCCGCCGAAAGCCTGAAGAACGCCCACCAGCTCTTGACCCAGGGCGTGGCCCGCGCGCCTGTGCTGATGGTCGGCCCGCCCCCGGCCGACGAGCCCGCCCTCGCCGCACGGCTGGAGGGCCTCAACGAGGCCTTCAAGGCCCTCTGCGGACGCCTGAGGGCGCCGTATATCGACGTCCTGCGCCCCTTGGCCGTCAGCGGAACCTGGCTGGCCGAGGCCCGGGCCGGCGACGGCGCCCATCCCGGCGCTGGGGGCTACCAGCAGATGGCCGAGCTGATCGCCGCCCACCCGGCCTGGCGCCGCTTCACCGGGGCCGACGGAATCGCGACATGAGGTCCAGGCGCCATTGACCGGCTCCCCGCCATCCCGTATATCCGCGCCTCCGATTTTCACCGCCCGGACCTGAGTTCGGGCGCGCTACTATTCGAGAGCTTTTAGCATGGCCAACACGCCCGGCGCCAAGAAGGCGATCCGCAAGATCGCCCGTCGCACCGAAGTCAACACCGCCCGCCGCTCGCGCGTCCGGACCTATCTCCGACGCTTCGAAGAGGCCATTGCGGCCGGCGACGCCGCGGTCGCCACCACCGCCTTTGTGGAGGCTCAATCGGAGGTGATGCGGGCCGTCACCAAGGGCGTGATCCACAAGAACACCGCCTCGCGGAAGGTCTCGCGCCTGGCCGCCCGACTCAAGAAGCTGGCTGTTGCCTAAAGCTTGACCTGCGCCGCCTTCGGGCGGCCTAGTCGCTTGAAATTCTTGGACAAATGACCAAGCCCGCGCGCCGTTTCGGTGTGCGGGCTTTGTCATGCCCGGAGCTGGGTCCTGCGACTCCTGCGACCAATGTTCTCAGTCGGCGGAGGGTCATTTCGAGAATTCCCTTGTGGCGTGAGGGCGCGCGCTTGAGTCAACGAAAATATCCGCGGACGCCGCGAAGAATCACCGTTGACCCCCCCCCGTCGCGGACTAGTCTCTGGGGCTTCAACACAGACGTATTTTCCATCTGAATTCGGATGAAAAAGCGGGGAGCGGGACTCTATGCGCCCTCCGATTAAGAGCCTGTGTTTGTTGAATAACGTGGCCGCGGCGTGGGGTTGCGACCAATGATGGCGGATGTTGGGGGTATTGGCGAAATGGCTTCTGGAGGATTGGCGGACAGGACGGCGGCGACGCCTGCGGGCGCGGTCTGGACCAAGACGTGCCTGACCCTGAAACGCGAGCTGGGCGACGCCACTTTCGGCTCGTGGCTCGGCCATGCGGCCCTGCGGGAGCGGTCGGATCATGAGGTCTGTCTGGTGGCCGCCACCGGCGTGGCCCGCGACTGGATCCGCCGCCACGCCTGGCGCCGCATCGGCGAGCTCTGGGCGCAGAACGACCCCGAGGGCCGCGCGCTGGATCTGAAATCCCGGATGGAGTTCGAGGCCGCCGGCGCGCCCGAGCCGGTGATCGCCGAGGTCACCCTGACCGCCGCCCCGGTGCTGACCATCCACCATGGCGCGGCGCCCGCCGCCGCCGCTGAGCCGGCGACCGCCCCCTCGGCGGGTTCGCGGGCCCCGCGCCCCGGCGCTGGCCTGCAGGAGCGCTTCACCTTCGACACCTTCGTGCCGGGCCCCGCCAACGAGTTCGCCTTCGCCGTCGCCCGGCGGGTGGGCTGCTGGGCCGACGGCCATTTCAATCCGGTGCTGTTCCACGGCCCCTACGGATTCGGGAAGACCCACCTGCTGAACGCGCTGGGCTGGGAAGCCCAGAAGAATTGCCCGGACAAGAAGGTGGTCTATCTGACCGCCGAACGGTTCACCCAGACCTTCGTCAAGGCGGTCCAGGATCGCCAGACCGCAGCCTTCAAGGACGAACTGCGCGACGCCGACCTGCTGCTGATCGACGACGTGCACTTCGTGGCCGGCAAGACCTCGACCCAGGAGGAGCTGTTCCACACCCTGATCGCCCTGGTTCAGGACGGCCGCCGGGTGGTGATGACCGCCGATCGCCCGCCGCACGAGCTGTCGGACCTGGAGCCGCGCCTGCGCTCACATCTGCAGGCGGGCCTGGTCTGCGGCATCGAGCCGGCCGATCGCGACCTGCGCCAGGGCATATTGGAGCGCAAGCTGGACATGCTGGCCCGCCAGGGGGGCTTCCCGGCCACCGTGAGGCCCGAGGTGCTCCAGTTCCTCGCCGACCGCTTCAGTGACAGCGTGCGGGAGCTGGAAGGGGCCCTGAACACCCTTGTGGCCCGTGTGGGGGCCGAGCTGACCCATCTGAGCCTGGACGAGGCCCAGAGCATCCTGCGGCCCCACCTGTCGGCCCCGGAGCGCAAGGTGACGGTGGACCACATCCAGAAGGCCGTGGCCGAGCACTATGGCCTGACCCAGGCCGACCTGCTGTCGGAGCGCCGCGCCCGGGCCGTGGCCCGTCCCCGCCAGGCGGCCATGTGGATCGCCAAGCAGATCACCACCCGCTCCCTGCCCGACATCGGCCGGCGGTTCGGCGGTCGCGACCACACCACCGTCCTGCACGCCGTGCGCCGCATCGAAGCCCTGAAGGCCGATGACCCGGTGCTGGCCCGCGACCTCGACCTCCTGCTGCGCAAGCTGCGCGGCTGATCCCCCAGCCGACCCCACGGTCCGCAAGCCTGAAGGCCCGCCTCCCCGGCGGGCCTTTCGCTTTTTCAGCAGGAGAGGCGGCTGAGGTCCATCTCCCGTCCCTCTCCGTCATGGTCGGACTAGATCCGACCATCCATGAACACCCAGGCGCCGCCCGGTGTGCATGGACCCTCGCGTCAAGCGCGAAGGTGACGGGCGGAGGAAGACGCCGACCGGCCCTAAGCCGCCGTCCGTCCCCGCAGCCGCCGGATCAGCGCCTGGGCGTCCGGCGGCGGCCGTTGCTCGACACGTCGATAGTCTCGGCAGTCCAGGGTGCGTGAGACCAGGCCGGCGCTGACCATGGCGCGGCGCAGGATGGCCGGATCCCCGAAGGCGTGCAGGGCGTTGAGCCGCCCGTTGAACACTGCTTCGCTGACGGCGTCCCCGGCTGGCAGGGCCGACCACAGGCCCCACAGGGCCAGGTCCTGGTGCGACGGCTTGGCCGACCACTGCAGCAGCCGTCCCTGGGGGTCGAACTGGCGGGCGACCCGCTCCACCCGCGCCAGGTCGGCGGCGGGCTCTGGCGGGGCTTCCTGGGGGCTGGAGCGAGCGCGATAGTGCTGGAAGTTCTTCGCCCCGGCCGCGCGGGCCAGGATGTTCAGCATCTCCACATGGCCGGGCGTTGGCCCCTGGCGCGCCAGCTGGTCGCGCAGGGACCTGGCCAGGGCCGAGATGTCGGGGGTCGCGTAGGGAATGGCGGTTCTGGGCATCACTCATCCTCGTGAAGCGCCGATCCCCTGATCAAGGGGCGTCGAGGTCACCGACTTTCGACCCGGCGCTTGATAGGACAAGCGGGGTGAGACATTCGAGGGCAGGTTTAGCTCCCCGATGTGCGGGGCGGTGACGCCTGGGTGAACTGCAGACCCTGGCGCGCTTCTACCAGCCCTTCAGCAGCAGGCAAGCTTGATCGCGGCCACGAAAAAGGGCGGCCGCATCGCTGCGGCCGCCCTCGTTCGTCGTCAGGATGGAGGAAGAGGCGGATTAGGCCTCGGCCTCGGCCCCTTCCTTCTGGGACAGGTCTTCGCCGGTCACCTGGTCGACGACCTTCATGGACAGGCGGGTCTTGCCGCGATCGTCGAAGCCCAGGAGCTTGACCTTCACTTCCTGGCCTTCGGTCAGGACGTCGGACACCTTGGCCACGCGCTCGTTGGAGATCTGGCTCACGTGGACCAGGCCGTCCTTGGCGCCGAAGAAGTTCACGAAGGCCCCGAAGTCGACCACCTTCACCACCTTGCCGGTGTAGATGGCGTTCAGCTCGGGCTCCGAGGCGATGGACTTGATCCAGTCGCGGGCCGCATCGATCTTGGACTGTTCCGAGGCGGCGATCTTGATCGTGCCGTCGTCGGAGATGTCCACCTTGGCGCCGGTTTCGGCGACGATCTCACGGATCACCTTGCCGCCCGAACCGATGACTTCGCGGATCTTGTCGACCGCGATCTTCATGGTTTCGATCTTGGGCGCGTATTCACCGAGCTCGGTGCGCGGCGCGTCCATGGCCTTGGTCATCTCATTCAGAATGTGCTGGCGGCCTTCCTTGGCCTGTTCCAGCGCCTTCTTCATGATCTCCTCGGTGATGCCGGCGATCTTGATGTCCATCTGCAGCGAGGTGATGCCATCAGCGGTGCCGGCGACCTTGAAGTCCATGTCGCCCAGGTGGTCTTCGTCGCCCAGGATGTCGGAGAGCACGGCGAAGCCGTCGGCCTCCAGGATCAGGCCCATGGCGATGCCGGAGACCGGCTTCTTCAGGGGCACGCCCGCATCCATCATGGCCAGCGAAGCGCCGCAGACCGTGGCCATGGAGGAGGAGCCGTTGGACTCCAGGATCTCCGAGACCAGGCGGATGGTGTAGGGGAAGTCCTCCGTCGCCGGCAGGACCGGACGGACGGCGCGCCAGGCGAGCTTGCCGTGGCCGATTTCACGACGGCCGGGCGAACCCATGCGGCCAGCTTCCCCGACGCTGAAGGGAGGGAAGTTGTAGTGGAGAAGGAACTTCTCCTTGTAGGTGCCTTCCAGGGCGTCGATGAACTGCTCGTCGTCGCCGGTGCCCAGGGTGGCGACCACCAGGGCCTGGGTTTCGCCGCGGGTGAACAGGGCCGAGCCGTGGGCCCGGGGCAGGATGCCCACTTCCGAGACGATGGGGCGGACCTTGTCGACGGTGCGGCCGTCGATGCGCAGGCCAGTGTCGAGGATGCCGCGGCGGACGACGTCAGCCTCGAGCTCCTTGAACACGCCGCCCAGCTTCTGGCTGTCGGCGCCGTCGGGATTGGCTTCGGACTTGGCCATCGAGGCCATGGCCTTTTGCTTGGCCTGGCTGAGGGCTTCCTGGCGGTCCTGCTTCTTGGTGACCTTGTAGGCCGCGGCGATATCGGCCCCGACCAGGGTCTTCATCTGGCCCTTCAGCGCGTCGGTGTCGTCGGCGGCGAAGTCGAAGGGCTCCTTGGCCGAATGCTCGGCCAGGTCGATGATCGCTTCGATCACCGGCTGGATGGACTTGTGGGCGAAGGAGACGCCGCCCAGGACCTGCTCTTCGGTCAGTTCCTGGATTTCGGATTCCACCATCATAACCGCATCGGCCGTACCGGCGACGACGAGGTCCATCTGGCTGGTTTTCAGCTCTTCCAGGGTCGGGTTGAGGACGTACTCACCCTCGATGAAGCCGACGCGGGCCGCGGCGATCGGGCCCATGAAGGGGGCGCCGGAGATCACCAGGGCGGCCGAGGCGGCGACCATGGCGACGATGTCGGGATCGTTCTCCAGGTCGTGGGCCAGGACGGTGCAGACCACCTGGACTTCGTTCTTGAAGCCCTTGACGAACAGGGGGCGGATCGGACGGTCGATCAGGCGGGAGACCAGGGTCTCCTTTTCCGAAGGCCGGCCTTCGCGCTTGAAGAAGCCGCCGGGGATCTTGCCCGCGGCGTAGGTCTTCTCCTGGTAGTTCACGGTCAGGGGGAAGAAGTCCTGGCCGGGCTTGGCGGACTTGGCG
>NZ_JAUSLG010000067.1 GCF_030646615.1 Phenylobacterium sp.
CCGCAGGGCGCCCGAGGCCAGGGCCGGCTTGAGCAGGTTGGAGGCGTCCATGGCCCCGCCGCTGGTGGCGCCGGCGCCGATCACCGTGTGGATCTCGTCGATGAACAGGATCGCGTCGGGGTGGTTCTCCAGCTCCTTGACGACCTGCTTGACCCGCTCTTCGAAGTCGCCGCGATAGCGGGTGCCGGCCAGCAGCGCCCCCATGTCGAGGGAGAAGATGGTGGCCTCGGCCAGGACCGCAGGGACCTGCTTGTTGACGATCTTGCGGGCCAGGCCTTCGGCGATGGCGGTCTTGCCGACCCCGGGGTCCCCCACCAGCAGCGGGTTGTTCTTGGTCCGGCGGCAAAGGATCTGGATGCAGCGCTCGACCTCGGCGGCGCGGCCGATCAGGGGATCGACCTTGCCCTCCTTGGCCTTCTCGTTCAGGTCGACGCAGTAGGCCTCGAGGGCCTCTCCGCCGGTCTTGACCGAGGGCTTTTCCTCGTCCTCGGCGCCCTTGGCGGGCTTGCCTTCGACGGTGGCCCCGGCCTTCTTGGCGATGCCGTGGGCGATATAGTTCACCGCGTCATACCGCGTCATGTCCTGCTCTTGCAGGAAGTAGGCGGCATGGCTCTCCCGTTCGGAGAAGATGGCCACCAGCACATTGGCGCCGGTGACATCCTCGCGGCCGGAGGACTGGACGTGAATGACCGCGCGCTGGATGACGCGCTGGAAACCGGCCGTGGGCTTGGCGTCTTCGCCGTCGTCCACCACAAGCGAGCGGAGCTCATTGTCCACATAGCCCGTGAGGGTCCCCCTTAGGGAACCGAGGTCGACTTCGCAGGCGCGCATCACGGCGGCGGCTTCTTCGTCGTCGATCAGCGCCAGGAGCAGGTGCTCCAGCGTCGCATACTCGTGCTTTCGCTCATTGGCGTAAGCGACGGCGCGATGCAGAGATTCTTCGAGTTGGCGCGAAAACGAGGGCAATCGGGGGCCTCTCAATCCTTTTCCATGGTGCATTGAAGCGGGTGCTGATGCCGTCTGGCGGTATCAACGACCTGCGCGACTTTAGTTTCCGCCACCTCGTAGGTGAACACACCGCAAACACCCACGCCGTGCTGGTGGACGTGCAGCATGATCCGCGTCGCGTCTTCGCGCGACTTGTTGAAGAACTGCTCCAGAACGTAAACGACGAACTCCATAGGGGTGTAGTCGTCGTTCAGCAGCAGCACGCGGTACATGGACGGCTTCTGCGTCTTCGGCTTGGTCTGGGTGATGACCGCCGATTTGACGCCCGTCGACACATCACCTTGCTTGCGCTCGGCCATCGAAAACGTCTCCTGGCGGGCGTCTGGGTCCCGCCGCTTAGGGATTAGATATGGAAAAGGATGGCGTTTGAAAGGGTTGAAATCGTCGAAGGACGACACCAAGCGGCCAACGCTTATCTTTTTGTCGCTGTCGCGCGAGCTTAACCGATCATCACTCAATCTTGAACCCTGGGTTTTGAGCGCAGCGCCCGACCCGAGGTGATCGCCTCCGGACCGAAGCGCGCCCTTATGGCGTCGGCGGTGCGTTCCTCGGTCAGGGCCTTTTCCTCGCCCTCACCGAAGAAGTCAGCCTCGCCCGCGCCGGCTGGACCGAGCTCGGCCATGCCGATGCCGATCAGGCGGAAGCTGCGACCATCGGCCTCGCGGCGCAACAGCTCGCGGCCGGCGGCGAAGAGGGTGCGGGCGGTCTGAGTCGGCACGGCCAGCGCCTTGCGCCGGGTCAGGAGGCGGAAGTCCGGCGTCTTGAGCTTCAGCGTCACCACGCGGCCGGATACGCCCGCCGCCCGCGCCTGGCGCGCGACCCGCTCGCACAGGGGCGCCAGGCGGTCTTCCAGGGCGTCGTAGTCGGCGAGGTCGGTGTTGAAAGTGGTCTCGGCGCTGATTCCCTTGCGGGTCTGGTCGGGATCGACGGGGCGGGTGTCGCGGCCATGGGCCAGGTCGTACAGACGCAGGCCGTGGGCGCCGAACCGGCGGGCGAGATCCTTTTGCTCGGCCCGGGCGATGTCGCCGATGGTGCGCAGGCCCGCGGCCTCCAGGGACTTCACCATGGCCGGCCCGACCCCGGGCAGCAGTCCGACCGGGCGCGGCGCCAGGAAGCTGGCCGACTCGGCGGCGCCGATCACCGAGAACCCCCTCGGCTTGTCGAGGTCGGAGGCGATCTTGGCCAGGAACTTGTTGGGCGCCAGGCCGATGGAGACGGTGAGGCCCGTCGCGGCTTCAATCCGCCCCTGCAGCCGGGCCAGGGTCACGGCCGGCGGCGCCCCGTGCAGGCGCTCGGTGCCCGACAGGTCCATCCAGGCCTCGTCCAGGGACAGGGGCTGCACCAGGGGCGTCAGCTCGGCCATCAACCCCATGATGATGCGGCTCTCGGTGCGGTACTTGGTGAAGTCCGGCTTGATCACCACCGCCTGGGGGCAGGCGGCCAGGGCCTTGAACATCGGCATGGCCGAGCGCACCCCATAGACCCTGGCCATGTAGCAGCAGGTGGTCACCACCCCGCGCACCCCGCCGCCGACGATCACCGGCCTGTCGCGCAGCTCCGGCCGGTCCCGCTTTTCTACCGAGGCGTAGAAGGCGTCGCAGTCCAGATGGGCCATGGAGAGGTCCATCAGCTCCCCATGGGCCACCAGGCGCGGCGAGCCGCAGGACGGGCAGCGTCTCGCTCCGGGAGCGGGCCCGGTCCAAAGGCAGTCGCGGCAGAGCGCCTTCATGGGGTTGAGCGCGGCCACAGCCAGGCCGCGCCGCGCACGCCGGAGGAATCCCCATGGATGGCCGGGCGGATGGGGGTGTCGACGCCATCGGCGAAGACGTGAGGCGCCAGCGCGGCCGGCAGCCGCTCATAGAGCTCGGCGACATTGGACATGCCGCCCCCCAGGACGATGACATCGGGATCGATCAGGTCGACCACCACCGCCAGGGCGCGGCCCAGGCGGTCGACATAGCGGGCTAGCGCCGCCTGGGCCGCGGCGTCTCCGCTGCTGGCCTGGGCGATGATCTCCGGCGCCTTCAGCCCGGCCCCATGATCGGCCTCGAAGGCCGGGCCGGAGATCCAGGTCTCCAGGCAGCCCCGCCGTCCGCACCAGCAGGCCGGGCCGGGGCGCTCATCGGCCGTAGCCCAGGGCAGGGGGCTGTGACCCCACTCGCCGGCCACGCCGTTGCGGCCCTCCACCAGAGCGCCGTCGACCACGACGCCGCCCCCGCAGCCGGTGCCCAGGATAGCGGCGAACACCACGCGGGCCCCGGCGCCGGCGCCGTCGGCCGCCTCCGACAGGGCCAGGCAGTTGGCGTCGTTGGCCAGGCGCACCGGGCGCCGCAGGGCGGCCTCCAGGTCGGCGCCGAAAGGCTGGCCGTTCAGCCAGACGGAGTTGGCGTTGCGGATCAGCCCGGTGCGCGGCGAGATCGAGCCGGGCATGCCGACGCCAACCTGGTCGGCCCGGGCGCCGGCCGCCTGCTCGACTTGCGCCACCAGGTCGGCGACGGCGGCGAGGGCGAGGCGATAATCCCCCGGGTTGGGGACGCGCAGGCGCGCGACGATGGCGCCCTCGCGGTCCAGGGCGGCCGCCTCGATCTTGGTGCCGCCGAAATCGACGCCGATGCGGATCATGATGGTCGGCGCGGGCTCAGGAGATCGAATCGGCGATGGCGATGCGCAGGGCGTCCCAGTCGTCGATCCGGGTGTGGCGGCTGGGCGAACTCGGGGCCAGCGGCCGCAGGCGGGGATCGGCCACGTGCTGGAAGCGGGCGACGGCCGGGGCGGCGTCGGCCACGGAGTCAAGATTGGGCAGGAGATCGTCGATGAAGGCGGCCGGTCCCCTGGCCTGTTCCGCCAGGGCCGCAGCCAGCGGCCCCTTTGGCCCCGAATTGAGCAGCAGGGGATAGTCCAGCCCATGGCGGCCCAGCCAGCGGGCCCGGGCCAGGCGTCCCTGGCCCGGCGCATTGGTCAGGATGACCACGCCGCCCTGCTCCGACAGGCGGCGCAGGGCGTCGGCCGCGCCCTCGGCAACCCGCATCTCGCCGGCCCCATAGCGGAAGAAGTCGTCATAGTGCTGACGGCCCTCCTCGATCGGCAGATGCTCGGTGGCGCCGGGGTGATAGATGTTTTGAAACAAGGCGAAGCGCTCGACGCGGAACTCCAGCCCGCGCCCGGCCAGGAAGGCGCCGAAGCCCTCCATGAAGTGGCCCAGCACCTCGTCCACATCGACGATCACCAGCGGGCGGGCGGCGTCCAGCCCCAGGCCCGCCAGGTCCGGGGCCCGGGCGCGCAGCAGCGCTGCAGGGCCAGCCGCCGCGGTCGAGCTGGCGGCGACGGCGTCGGGCTGAGCGGCAGGGGGCGGTGTGTCGGCCACTGGGTCTCTCGTGGGGCTCTCGCGTGCGGCTAACGCCAGTTTAAGGATATTCGTGGGATCAAAGGGGCCAAAGGTGGGGTCGGCGGAAGATTCGCCGTCCGAAAAAGAGCATCGTCGAGACGACCATGGCCAAGAAGGTCCTCATCGTCGAGGATAACGAGCTGAACATGAAGCTGTTTCATGACCTGCTCGACGCGCAAGGCTACGAGACCCTGCAGACCCGCGAAGGCCTGCAAGCCCTCTCTTTGGCCCGAGAGCACCGTCCCGACCTCATTCTGATGGACATCCAGCTCCCCGAAATCTCGGGCCTGGAGGTCACCAAATGGCTGAAGGAAGACGACGAGCTGGCCCATATCCCCGTGGTCGCCGTCACCGCCTTCGCCATGAAGGGCGACGAAGAACGCATTCGCGAAGGCGGCTGCGAGGCCTATATTTCCAAGCCCATTTCAGTGTCGCACTTCCTCGACACCATTCGCCGCCTGCTGGGGTAGCCCGCCATGACCGCACGCATCCTGGTCGTGGACGATATCGAAGCCAATGTCCGTCTCCTCGAGGCCAAGCTCACGGCCGAATATTACGAGGTTCTGACGGCCTATGACGGCCCGACCGCCCTGGCCATGGCGGCGGCCGAACAGCCCGACATCGTGCTGCTGGACGTGATGATGCCGGGCATGGACGGGTTCCAGGTCTGCCGCCGGCTGAAGGACGATCCTGAGACCCGCCACGTGCCGGTGGTGCTGGTCACCGCCCTGGACGGCCGCGCCGACCGGATCGCCGGCCTCGAGGCCGGGGCCGACGAATTCCTCACCAAGCCCATCGACGACGTCATGCTGTTCGCCCGGGTGCGCAGCCTGACCCGCCTGAAGACCGTGATCGACGAGTTGCGGGTGCGCGAGGCCTCGGGCCGGCGGATCGGCGTGATCGCCGGCGCAGGATCTCGCCTGGGGGGCACGGGCGGCCGGGTGCTGATCGTTGATGACCACGAGCGCCAGGCCCAGAGGATCGCCTCTGAGCTGTCCATCGAACACCGCCCGGTGATCGAGTCCGAACCCGACAAGGCCCTGTTGTCGGCTCGGGGCCCGGTGGACCTGATCATTGTCAACGCCACGGCCCGCAGCTTTGACGGCCTGCGCTTCTGCGCCCAGGTCCGCTCGGACGAGGCGACCCGCCACCTGCCGATCCTGGCTGTTGTCGATTTCGACGAGCGGCCCCGCCTGATGAAGGCCCTGGAGATCGGGGTCAACGACCTGCTGGCCAAGCCCATCGACCCCCAGGAGCTGTCAGCCCGGGCGCGGACCCAGATCCGCCGCAAGCGCTACACCGATTATCTGCGGGACAATCTCGACCACTCCCTGGAACTGGCGGTCACCGACCAGCTCACCGGCCTGCACAATCGCCGCTACATGACCGGCCAGCTCGACGCCCTGGTCAAACGCGCCGCCCATGGGGGCGAGCCGGTGGCGGCCCTGCTGATCGACATCGACCATTTCAAGAAGATCAATGACGGTTACGGCCACGATGTGGGCGACGAGGTGCTGCGGGAATTCGCCGTGCGCCTGGCCTCCAATGTGCGGGCCGTCGATCTGCCCTGCCGCCATGGGGGCGAGGAGTTTGTGGTGGTCATGCCCGGCACCCGCATCGAGGACGCCGAGCGAATCGCCGAGCGCATCCGCCTGCACGTGGCCGGTTCGCCCTTCCGGGTAGCCCACGGGACCGAGCTCTTGACCGCCACCATCTCCATCGGCGTCGCCGCGACCCTGGGACCCGACGACACCCCCGACGCCCTGCTCAAGCGGGCGGACGAGGGGCTCTATGAGGCCAAGTCCTCCGGCCGTAACAAGGTCATATCCCGGGCGGCGTAAAACGATCTTGGGAAAATTCTAGGGACGAAACGCAAAACGCCCGGCTGATCCAGCCGGGCGTTTCCTTGTTCGCGTGGGCGAAGCGATCCTACTTGATCTTGCCTTCGCGGAATTCCACGTGCTTGCGCACGACGGGATCGTACTTCTTCATGACCAGCTTGTCGGTCTTGGTGCGGGCGTTCTTCTTGGTCACGTAGAAAAAGCCGGTGTCCGCCGAGGAGTTCAGGCGGATCTTGATGGAAGCTGGCTTCGCCATGGTCGGTCCTCGCGGGGCCGGGCAAGCGCGCTTCCCCGGCAGTCATTTCGAATGAGCCGCGGACAATACGAATCCGCAGACCAAAGTCAATGCGGGGAGGCCGATGGGCTTAATCTAGCCGCCCGCCGTAGTCAGCCGGCCGCTCTGGTAGTCGGCGAAGGCCTGGCGAATCTCGTCCACCGTGTTCATCACGAAGGGGCCGTGGGCGACCACGGGCTCGTCGATGACCGGGGCGGCGTAGAAGAGGGCGCGGACCGGCGTCGTGGCGCTGAGCGCCAGGATGTCGTCGGCCTCGCGGGCGTGGGCCCAGGCGTGCTGGTCGGCGCGGACGACGGTCTGGGCGCCGCCGACCTTGGCCTCGCCCTCCAGGACCAGGACAAAGCCCCGCCAGCCCTTCGCCATGGGCAGGTCGAGGGTCGCGCCGGCGTCCAGGCGCAGATCCATCAGGGCCAGCGGCCAGAGGCTGCCGTGGGGCCGCTCGGCCTCGCCCAGACGTCCGGCGTAGAGCCGCGCCTCATAGCCCTCGCCGGTGATCCGGGCGGCCTCGGCGGCCCGCTGGTCGCTGTAGCGGGCGGGGCTCATCTTCCGGGCGGCCGGCAGGTTCAGCCAGAGCTGCAGGGAATGGACGCCGCCGGGCCCCGGCATCTCCGAATGCATCACCCCGCCGCCGGCGGTCATGAACTGGACGTCGCCGGCCTCCAGCTCCCCGTGGGCGCCGGTGTGGTCCTCGTGGATCATCTGGCCTTCGAGGATGAAGGTCACCGTCTCCATCCCCCGGTGGGGGTGGGTAGGGAAGCCGGCGGGCGGAGCGAACCAGTCCTCGGCCAGGAACAGGAAGGGGCTGTAGGGGCCATGCGCCTGCGGCGCGATGATCAGGCGGTTCTGGTGGCGGGGACCCAGCACATTGCGCGGGCCGGCGGCCTCGATGCGATCGACGGAGAGGGCCATGACCTTAGCCGTTCATCTTCGCGATCCAGGCCGCGAACTTGTCGCCCCAGCCCTCGATGAAGGCCTGGAACTTGGGATCGGCGAAGCCGCCGTCCTCGGTGAAGTGCTCGTCCTTATGGACGAAGTAAATCTGCGGCATGCCCATCACCGCCACGTTGATGGCCGTCAGCACGTTGCGCAGATCCACCTGGGCCGCGCCGGTGCCCAGCGCGCCGGGGCTGGCGCCGGCGATGGCGGCGGGCTTGCCCGACCACACCCCCTGGCCCGGAGGCCGCGAGGCCCAGTCGATGGCGTTCTTCAGCACGCCGGGCATGGAGCGGTTGTATTCCGGCGTCACGAACAGCACGGCGTCGGCGGTCTTGATCGCGTCCTTGAACGCCACGACGGCGGCCGGCGGATCGGCCTCGTGATCCTGGTTGAACAGGGGCACGTCGCCATAGTCGAGGATCTGCAGGTCGAGTTTCGACGCCGTGGTCTTCGCAATCGCCTCGGCCAGGCGCCGGTTCACGGAATGGCGGCGGAAACTGCCGACGATAACGGCGACCTTGGGCCGATCGGACATGCGAACTCCAGTGCGGGTGTCAGAGGTGGGCGACCTTATGGCCCTTCACACCGAAACGCATATAGGGGGAGGGTCGCTCCGGATCATCCAGGCGCAGCACCGCCTCCTTGATCATGGTGCGGGTGACCATGGGCAGCTCCAGGCCCAGCGCGTCGTCGAAATCGACCCAGGCGATCTCCTCCAGCTCCCCACAGTCGGGCTGTCGGTCCAGGCTGATCAGCCGCTCGGCGTCGGCCATCAGGAACCAGGTGTCGAACCGCTTGGCCAGCATGGGCGGGGTGACGGCCCGCGCGATGATCTCCATGGCCTCGAGGTCGGCCAGGGCGCCCTGGGCCAGGAACTCCCGCCAGGGGCCGACCCCGGGCCGTGGCGGGGCCTTCTTGGCCAGCAGCAGGCCGGCCTCCTCGAAGGTCTCGCGGATGGCCGCCAGGGCCAGGGCCTGGCCGCGGCGCAGCTTGATATGGCGGTCGAACTTGGCCGCCACCTCGGGCCGCAGGTCGGTGGCGTGGGGGGCGCGGAAGTCGGCCCGATCGATCCGCCCGCCGGGGAAGACCCAGAGATTGGGCATGAAGTCATGGCCGCTGTTGCGCTTGCCCATCAGGACCCGCGGCTTGGCCGCATCCCGGCGGACCAGGATGATGGTCGCCGCATCCCGCGGCTTCACGGCTCGGGCGCCCTCGGGGCGCATGCGACCGCCCTCGGGGCGGCGGGGAATCTCTGCGTCGGTCATGAAACAACTGTATGACCGCCCCGGGACGCAGAGGAAGCGTGACGTTGGGGAAGGGCCTACGAGGTGACGAGGACGGGCGCCCATATCGCGTGCGTCTCTAATGGGCTCATTGGAGACCTCTCTCGTAGGCGACCTCTATTGAGTCCGCTCCTGGGCGACAGCCTTCGCCATAGAGCGCTCGCCCTAGCGCCGCCAGGCGGCCGACGAAGGCGGGATAGTGGCGGCAGCTCCGCGACCGGCTCTGCCGCCCGCCTAAGCCTCGATCAGTTCAGACGCACCGAAACCCCGCCATCCACCAGCATCGGGCTTCCCGTCATGAAGGACGAGCGATTTCCCAGCAAAAACAGGGCAGCTTGTGCGATCTCGACAGCGGCGGCCATGCGCTTCATCGGGTGCAGACCGGCGACGAAAGCAAGCGTGTCGGCATCTCCTTCGCCGCCCATCGACGTGACTGTCCCGCCAGGAAGCAGGGCGTTCACGCGCACGTTTGAGGCCGCGTGGTCGGCGGCCAACGACTGGGTCAGACCGATCAGACCCGCCTTAGAGGCGGCGTATGCAGACATGCCTGGCAGGCCGGCGTTACTGAAACCCACGAAGGAGGAAGTGAAGACGATTGAGCCGCCCCCGCGCGCGGCCAGCACCGGGATCTGCGCCTTCGCCGCCAGAAACGCGCTGGTCAGATTGGTGGCGATCACGTCATGCCAGTTGTCGAACTCCATCTCGCCCGCCGGCGCCATTGTCCCAACCATTCCGGCATTGTTGAATGCCCCGGACAGTGAGCCGAAACGGTCCAGCGCCATATCTACAAGGGCCTGCGCATAACCTTCCTCTCGCACGTCGCCGGCCAGGCAGACGGCGCGCCCGCCTGCAGCCGCGATGCGATCAACGATCGCTTCGAGATTGTCTTTGCGGCGCGCCCCCAACACCAATTGGGCGCCTTCGGCGGCGAACAAGCCGGCGGCGGCCTCGCCGATCCCGCTACTCGCGCCCGTAATGATGAGAGTCTTGTCCTTCAGTTCCATGGCCGATCCTTCAGCGTTGACGCCGGCCCTACGTCACTGTTGGCCGGCGACACGTGGTAGCAAGGCGCGCGGGTTGGCTCTGGCGTGTTTCGGCTGTGCATCTGCGAGGGTCTGGTGTCGCCCGCTGTCGGTCTGCTGGGAACGGACACTCACCCCTACGCTAAGCAATGCCCGCAATGTGGCTCGAAACCCATGACAGCTTCTGGCGCCTAGTGGCTCCTGGCAGGAGTTGAACTCGTGGTCGACGCCTGAGGCCTGTGGAAGTCGGCGCCGGATTGATGGCGGCTGTAGTTCAACTGGCTTGGCCGTCGCCGGCCGCGGCCGCCTCAACCGCTGCGGCGATCGCCGCAACCTCACCCTCGCGAACGCCGCCGTGAAGCGCCAATCGAATCCGAGTCCGGCCGAGCGCGATGGTTCGAACCCCGTGATGGGCGAGCGTCTCGACGAAGGCGACCGCATCGCCGCGGGGCCGGTCCAGGAAGATCAGATTGGTCTCTGGCGTCTGGACCGTTGCCTCGCCAAGCCGGGCGTTGAGCGCCTCTGCGAGGGCGCGAGCCATGGCCGCGTCCGTTGCGAGCCGATCGCGCCAGCCCTTGACCGCCGCGCGCGCCGCGGCCGCGACGCCGCCCAGCGGGCGCCACCCGCCGCCGAGGGCGTCGCGCCAGCGTACGGCCTCGTCGACCGCCGACCGGGATCCGCAGAGCACCGAGCCGAGGGGCGCGCCGATCGCCTTGTTCAAGCTGATGGCCGCCGTGTCGCAGCCGGCGATCAGTCTGGACATAGGCGCATCCTGCGCGACGGCGGCGTTCCACAGGCGCGAGCCGTCGAGATGCACGGCGACGCCGGCAGCTCGACAAATGGCCCCGATTTCGGGCTGCCACCTTCGAGGCATGACCGAGCCGCCAGACAGCATGTGCGTGTTCTCCAGCCACACCAGCGCCGCATCGCCGGGTTCAAGGCGCGCCAGGAAGGCAGACACCGTCGAAGGGGAAAGATGACCGTTGTTGTCCGGCAACACGCCCGGGGCGGCTCCGGTCAGAGCTGTGGCCCGCGCCTCGACTGTCACCACATGGGCCCGAGCGGCGGAGGCCAGTTGGCCGCCCTGCGGCAGGTGCAGGCGAATGGCGATCTGGTTGGCCATGGTGCAGGTGGGAACGAACACCACAGCCTCCACGCCGAGTTCCGCCTGGAGTTCGTCCATCAGCGCGCGCTCGTCCGGGTCCTCGCCGTACTCCATTGCCGGGGCCCGCGCCGCGGCGGCCCGCACCGCAGCCGCGACGCCGGGCGGTCGTGGGCCGAGAAGATCGCTGCGCAGATCGATCATGTGGCCTCCGGGCGGACCAAGCAGAGATAGCGCCGCTTTCGTTCCGGCGCGGCGTTCGGTCCGGGCGCCTGTCTAAGGTGCCATTATGGATTGGATTCTAAAAATAGACTATATTCCAAATATGCAAAATGCCGTGACATCAAGCCTAAGCCTGCGCGACCGGGGAAAAGTCCGCCGGCATGCTGAGATTGTCGCCGCCGCTACCAAGCTCTGGCGCGAGCGAGGGTTCGAGAACGTCGCGTTGGCCGAAATCGCCGCCGCGGCCGAGGTGTCGCCGCAGACGGTGTACAACCTCATCGGGGGCCTGGACGCCATTTGCTTTGCGGTGATCCAGCAGGCGCTGGAGCAACTGGACGCCGTGCTGGAGGACACCTCCGCCACAGGGGTCGAATTCGCGCTCGAAGCCGCGCGCATCTCGGCTGACCTCTACATCGCCGACGCGCGCCTCTATCGACAGCTCTTGGCGCGCGTGCCGCGGATGTTGTTCCAGGGAACGCACCTGGGTCGCGATGTGGTCCAGATCGTTATCCAGGCGGTCGCCGAAGCCCAGACCGCCAACCAGGTCTCCCCTGCTGTCGATCCGGTGCGGCTGGGGCGCGCGATCTACAGCGCCTATCTCGGCGCCCTCTACGATTGGGCGTGCGGGGACTCCGACAACGCGGGGTTCAGGGAAGAGGCGCAGATCGCCGTGCTGGCGCCCCTTGCGGCCTGCGCGACGGATGCGGCGAAGCCGGCCCTAACCGCACGCCTCTTCGACCACCTGTCCAGCACCGGCGAGAGGAGCCGATAGCGGCGAAATGCAGCCACGGTGGTGGGACTCGCACACCGTTTCGCAGGCGGCACCTCGAGGCCTGTTTTCCGCCGCGGAGTTAGAGTCCGCAATTGGCGCCTAGCGAAAACCTACGTCAGCTTGGCGATGAGCGCGCAACCGCCCCCTACCGCCGTCGGTGCTTGCCGCCCTGGCGGGGCAGGGGCGGGCGGCCGGCCTTGCGGCGGATGCCCAGGCGCGGCCGCGGGGCGGTGGGGTCGGGGGCGGCCGGCTCGCTCAGCATCTCGAACAGCAGGCCGCCGGTGATCGGGGTGGCCTCGCGCAGGCGCACCTCGACGCTCATGCCCAGCGGCCAGCGGGTGCCGGAGCGTTCGCCGATCAGGGCGTGCATCTTCTCGTCGTGGATGAAGAATTCATCGCCCAGATTGGAGATCGGGATCAGGCCGTCGGCGCCTGTCTCGGCCAGGCGGACGAACAGGCCAAACCGGGTGACGCCGGTGATCCGGCCCAAGAAGGTCGCGCCGACCCGATCGGCCAGGAAGGCGGCCACATAGCGGTCGGTGGCGTCACGCTCGGCGGCCATGGCGCGGCGTTCGGCGTAGGTGATCTCCTCGGCGGTGCCCTTCATGTGGGAGATGTCCCAGTCGCTCAGGCCATCGGGACCGCCGGGCAGGTTCAGGCCCAGGGCCGAGATAAGCCCCCGGTGGACGATCAGGTCGGCATAGCGGCGGATCGGCGAGGTGAAGTGGGCGTAGCGGTCCAGGTTCAGGCCGAAATGGCCGATATTGTCGGTGGAATAGTGGGCCTGCATCTGGGTGCGCAGGACCACCTCATTGACGATCTCCGCATTCGGCCCCTCCCGCGTCAGGTCCAGCAGCCGGTTGAAGCGGTCGGTGCGGGCGGCCTCGCCCTTGGACCAGTTCACCTGGATCGAGCCCAGGAATTCGGCAAGGGAGTCCAGCTTCTCGGGGCTCGGGGCATCATGGATCCGGTAGATCAGCGGGGTCCGCTTGGCCTCCAGGGTCTCGGCGGCGCAGACATTGGCCTGGATCATCATCTCCTCGATCAGCTTGTGGGCTTCGAGGGACGGGCGGGGCGTGATCGAGGCGACCTTGCCGTCCTCGCCGATGATGATCCGGCGCTCAGAGCTTTCGATGGCCAGCGGCGAGCGGGCCTCGCGGCCCTTCTTCATGGTCAGATAGGCCGCCCAGAGGGGCTTGAGGATCGGCTCCAGCAGCGGGCCGGCCTTGTCGTCGGGGCGGCCGTCGATGGCGTCCTGGGCCTGTTCGTAGGCCAGCTTGGCGGCCGAGCGCATCAGGCCGCGGACGAACTTGTGGCTGCGCTTGCGGCCCTGGCTGTCGAACACCATGCGCACGGCCATGCAGGCGCGGTTCTCGCCCTCCCGCAGGGAGCAGAGGCCGTTGGAGAGCCGCTCGGGCAGCATGGGTTCCACCCGGTCGGGGAAGTAGACGCTGTTGGCCTTGTCCCGGGCCTCCCGGTCCAGCGCGCCGCCGGGGCGGACATAGGCGGCCACATCGGCGATGGCGACCCAGACGATCCAGCCGCCGGGATTGCGCGGGTCCTCGTCGGCCTGGGCGAAGACCGCATCGTCGTGGTCGCGGGCGTCGGCGGGATCGATGGTGATCAGCGGCAGGTCGCGCAGATCCTCCCGGCCGGCCAGTTCCGGCGGCCTGGCCGCTTCGGCGTCAGCCTCGGCCTCATCGGAAAAGCCTGTGGGGATGCCGTGGCTGTGGATGGCGATCAGGCTGGCGGCCCGGGGTTCGTCCTCGCGGCCGACCACCTCCAGCACCTTGCCGCGCTTGGGACCGTGGTGGCGTTCGGCGGTCCCCACCTGGGCCAGGACCAGGTCGCCGTCCTTCAGCTGGCCGTCGTCGAAGACGATCAGGGTTTCCTTGGACTTGCGGTCCACCGGCTCGATGCGGACCTCGCGGTGATGCTTGCGCACCACGCCCAGCACCCGGTGGGCGCTCTGGCCCAGGCGCTTGATCAGCCGGGCCTCGGTCTCGCCGGTCTCCAGGGTGACGAAGCGGACCAGCAGCCGGTCGCCCAGGCCCGGGGCGCCGGCCACCGCCTCGGCCTTGTCGGGCGCCAGGTGAACCAGCGGCGTATCCTCCGCCCCCTTGGTCAGGCGCACCAGCAGGTCGCCGTCGGTGTCACGCTCGACCACATCGACGACGCCCACGGGGGGCAGGGATCCGGTCTCGGCCACGCCCTTGCGGCCCCGGCGGCTCAAGGTCCCGTCAGCCTGCAGTTCGCCCAGCATCTCGCGCAGGGCCCGGCGGTCGGCGCCCTTCAGGCCGAAGGTCCGGGCCAGTTCGGAGCGGTCGGTCTCGCCGGTCTCGCGGATGTGGCGCAGCAGGGTTTCGCGGTCGGGCAGGCCCGCGGGGCGGGCGGCGGCGAAGCGTTCGGACTTGGGCTTGCGAGTTTTGGCCATGGCGCCTTGTAACGCGGGAATCGCCCGTGCGCTTCAGTCGTCCTCGTCGCGGAAGGCGCCGAACAGGGTCAGGCCCTCGATGGTCGTGGCCCCATCGACCTTACGCACGGTGCGCACCGCCCCGTGGTCGGCCAGGGCCGCGGCCAGACGTTCGGAGTGGGTGACCAGCCAGACCTGTGAGCGCTCGGCCGCCTTGGCGATCAGACCGGCCAGGGGCTCCATCAGGTCGGGATGCAGGCTGGCCTCGGGCTCGTTGAGCGCGATGAAGGGCGGCAGGCGGTAGGCCAGTAGGGCGCCGGCCAGGGCGAGAAAGCGAAGGGTGCCGTCCGAGAGTTCGGCCGGCTCGAACACCCGGCCTTCGAACTCCGGCAGGCGCAGGCCGAAGGTGGCGGTCCGTTCCGGAAAGGGGAGGCTGAGCACCGCGCCAGGAAAGGCGCTGGCCACCGCCTCGTCCAGGTCGAGCCGATCCTGCCGGACATGGGCCAGGGTGGCGAAGACCGCCGCCAGGTTGGACCCGTCCGAGGCCAGCGTCGGGGCGGCCACGGCTACGCAGGGACGGCGAAGGGGGGAGCCCGCGTCGGTGCGGACATCGTGATAGAACCGCCATTCCAGCAGGGTTCGCCGCACGGCGTCGAGTTCCGGATAGCGGCCAGGATCCTCCAGTCGCCCCAGCAGGGTTTCGGAGGAGAGCAGGTCGATGTCGACCTCGGCCGGCCGGCCCTCGGCGTCTCTCGCCATCACCGAAGCGTTGCGGCGCTCCACCAGGCGCGAGCGGCGCTGGCCAGACAGATAGGTCAGGGTTTCCAGCTTGACCTGGGGCTCCAGGTCGAAGGCCGCGGCGGTCACCCTCTGCGGGAAGCCGACCTCCACCTCGTAGCGAAAGGCGCTGTCGCGGGCGCCAGGCGCCGCCAGGGTGACCGACAGGGCAATCCGCGCCGGGTCGCGGGCCTTTCGCGCGCCGGCCCACATGGCGAGGTCGAGCCCCTCGGCGGCCAGCCGCGCGCCGAGCTGGTTCTGGGCGGCGGCCTGCAGCAGGTCCAGGGCCCGGTAGAGATTGGACTTGCCGACCCCGTTGGCGCCCACGAACACGTCGAGCCGCGACATCGGATAGGTGATCTTCTGCAGCGACCGGTAGCCCGAGGCCGAGAAATCGCGGACCGGCAGATCCATGGCCCCTAGCTGGCCGCCGTCTTCTTGGCGGGCGCCTTCTTGGCCGCGGGCTTCTTGGCCGCCGGCTTCTTCGCAGCAGTCTTGGGGGCCGCAGCCTTGGGAGCCGCCGCCTTCTTCGCCGCCGGCGCCTTGTCGGCCTTCTCCGCCTTGGGCTTGGCCGCCGCCTTCTTCACCGGCTTCTTCTTAGCCCCGCCCTTGGCCTCCCGTTCGGCCAGCAGGGCGACCGCCTGTTCCAGGGTGACGTCCTGCGGATCAGCCCCGCGGGGGACATTGGCGTTGGTGGCGCCGTGCTTGATATAGGGGCCATAGCGCCCCGACAGCACCCGCACGGGCTGGCCGTCGGCCGGGTGGGCGCCCAGCTCCTTCAGGGCCGTCGCCTCGCCCCGGCGGCCCTTGCCGCCCGCCTTCTTCTCGGCGATCAGCGCCACGGCGCGGTTGAGCCCAACCTCGAACACCTCGTCGATGCTCTCCAGATTGGCATAGGCGCCGTTGTGCTGGACGAAGGGGCCATAGCGGCCGAGGCCCGCCAGGATCATCTGGCCGTCCTCGGGGTGGGCGCCGACCTCGCGGGGCAGGCGCAGCAGGCGCAGGCCCTTTTCCAGGTCCATGGCCGCTGGCGACCAGGTCTTGGGCAGGCTGGAGCGTTTGGGTTTGTCGCCTTCGCCCAGTTGCACATAGGGGCCGAACCGGCCGCTCTTCAGATAGACGATCAGTCCGGTGTCCGGATCGGTCCCCAGCTCGCGGTCGCCATTGGCGGCGTCGGTTTCGTCGCCCTCGGTCTGGGCGATGGGCCGGGTGAACCGGCATTCGGGATAGTTGGAGCAGCCGATGAAGGCGCCGAACTTGCCGGTCTTCAGCGACAGGCGCCCCGTACCGCAGGTCGGGCAGGCGCGGGGATCGGCGCCATCGCCCTTGTCGGGAAAGATGTGGGGGCCGAGCGCGTCGTTCAGGGCGTCCAGCACGTTGGTCACGCGCAGTTCGGAAATCTCGCCGACCGCGGCGTGGAAGTCCTGCCAGAACTCCCGCAGCAGCACCTTCCAGTCCAGTTCGCCGGCCGAGACCAGGTCGAGCTTCTCCTCCAGGGCGGCGGTGAAGTCGTACTCCACATAGCGGCGGAAGAACTGCTCGAGGAAGGCGGTGACCAGCCGGCCCTTGTCCTCGGGCACGAACCGGTTCTTGTCCATCTTCACATAGTCGCGGTCGCGCAGCACGGTCAGCACCGAGGCATAGGTCGAGGGCCGGCCGATGCCGAGCTCCTCCATCTTCTTGACCAGGCTGGCTTCGGAATAGCGCGGCGGCGGCTCGGTGAAGTGCTGGGCGGCCCGGGCGGCGGCGACCTTGGCCGCGGCCCCCTGGGTCACCTGGGGCAGGCGGCCGGACTCCTCGTCGTCGGCGTCATCGCGCCCTTCCTCGTAGACCGCCAGATAGCCGTCGAACAGGATCACCTGGCCGGTGGCCCGCAGGCCGGTCTGGCCATCGGCGCTCTCCAGCTCAATGGTGGTCCGCTCGATGCGGGCGCTCTCCATCTGCGAGGCGATCATCCGCTTCCAGATCAGCTCGTAGAGCCGGCCGAGATCCCCATCCAGGCGCAGGGAGCCTGGATTGCGGGCCAGGCTGGTGGGCCGGATCGCCTCGTGGGCCTCCTGGGCGTTCTTGGCCTTGGTGCGATAGATGCGCGCCTGCTCGGGCACATATTCTTTGCCGTAGACGCCGCCGATCACCATGCGGGCCTCGTCCAGGGCTTCGGGCGCGGCCTGCACGCCATCGGTCCGCATATAGGTGATCAGGCCGACGGTCTCGCCGCCGATATCGACGCCCTCATAGAGCTTCTGGGCCGCCTGCATGGTGCGCTGGGCCGAGAAGCCGAGCTTGCGGGAGGCCTCCTGCTGCAGGGTTGAGGTGGTGAAGGGCGGGGCCGGGGAACGCTTTGCCGGCTTCTTCTCCACCGAGGCGATGGTGAAGCTGGCGGCCTGGACGGCGGCCTTGGCGGCCTCGGCGGCGGCCGCGTCGCCCAGGTCGAACTTGGTCAGGCGCTTGGCCTGGTGCTTGACCAGGCGGGCGACGAAGGGATCGCCGCCAGCCGACACATCGGCGTCGACAGTCCAGTATTCCTGGGTCTTGAACCGCTCGATCTCGAGTTCGCGGTCGACGATCAGACGCAGGGCCACCGACTGCACCCGGCCGGCCGAGCGCGACCCCGGCAGCTTGCGCCACAGCACTGGCGAGAGGGTGAAGCCCACCAGATAGTCCAGGGCGCGGCGGGCGAGATAGGCCTCGACCAGCTCCATGTCGATGTCGCGGGGGGCCTTCATGGCCTCGGTGACGGCGGACTTGGTGATGGCGTTGAACACCACCCGCTGGACCTGGGCGCCCTTGATGACCTTCTTCTTCTGAAGGACCTCCAGGACGTGCCACGAGATGGCTTCGCCCTCCCGGTCGGGGTCGGTGGCCAGGATCAGGCGGTCGGCCCCCTTCATCGCCTCGGCGATGTCGTTCAGCCGCTTGGCGGACTTGGCGTCCACGTCCCAGCTCATGGCGAAGTCCTCGTCCGGCCGGACGGAGCCATCCTTGGGCGGCAGGTCGCGCACATGGCCGTACGAGGCCAACACGACATAGTCGCTGCCCAGGTACTTGTTGATGGTCTTGGCCTTGGCCGGGCTCTCGACGACGACGACGTTCATTTGTGGGGCTTTGACTGACGGCTACGCGGGCGGAAAGCCCGGAACACAAAGGCGCGAAAGGTGGGCTTGGGCATGGGGCGATGTCAACCGGCCCCAGGATGGCCAGCAATTACAAGGGGCGAGGCCGCAGTGGGGGCGCATCGCGCCGCTCATGCGAGCGCCGCCAGGCCGCCGGGCAGCAGCTCAGCCCGTCCGGCCACGGCCAGCTCCACCAGGGCGGCGGCCACCGCGCCGGCGTCGCGACCGGTGGCGCGCACCAGTTCGTCCCGCGACACCGGCGTGGGCGAGAGGAGGGCCGCCACGGCTTCGACAAGCTCATGATCGGCGACTATGCAGGCCGGTGGAGCCCTGTAGGCGCGCTCCTGGTCCCGGAAGCCGGCGAAGGTATCCAGCGCGCGCAGCACATCCTCCACGCCTTCGCAGAGCGCCGCCCCTTGGCGGATCAGGTCGTTGGCGCCCCGGGCGCGGGGGTCCAGGGGCGAGCCTGGCACCGCCAGCACGTCGCGGCCCTGCTCGGCGGCCAGGCGCGCGGTGATCAGCGAGCCGGACCGCAGCTCGGCCTCGACCACCACCACGGCCCGCGAAAGGCCGGCGATGATCCGGTTGCGTCGGGGGAAGTCCCGGGCCTGGGCCTGGCGGCCGGGGGGATGCTCGGCGACCACGCAGCCCTCTTCGACCAGCCGTCGATAGAGATCGCGATGCTCCGGCGGATAGATGTCGTTCACCCCGCCGCCGAGGACGGCGATGCTGCCGTGCTCCAGCGAACCTTCATGGGCCGCGCCGTCGATGCCGCGGGCCATGCCCGAGACGATCACGTGACCAGCCTGTCCCAGCTCGGCGGCCAGGCCGCGGGCGAATCTCTGGCCGGCGGCCGAGGCGACCCGGGCGCCGACGATGGCCACGATGGAGCGGTCGAGCAGGCTGACATCGCCGCGGGCCCAAAGCACGGGCGGCGGCGGGTCCAGGGCGGCCAAGGCCTGGGGATAGCTGGCCTCGCAGGCGCAGATGAGCTGGGCGCCCAGGGCCTCGCCGGCGGCGAGCTCGGCCTCGATCTCGTCGGTCGAGGGAATGGCCGGCGCGCCGTTGCGGCCGCCCCGGCGGGCCAGCTCCGGCAGGGCCTCCAGGGCGCGGCCCGGCTCGGCGTAGCGACGGATCAGCTGGTCGAAGGTGACCGCGCCGACGCCCTCGCTGCGGGCCAGCCGCAGCCAGTCGCGCCGCCCCTGGGGCGTCAGGCCTGGGCTCATGCAGGATCCTGCGGTTCAGGCGTCTTCCCACGGCCGATCTTCGGCTCCTGGCCCTTCAGCAGGCGGCCGATATTCTCCCGGTGGCGGAAGAAGATCAGCACCGCCATGACCACCGCCAGCACGGCGATGGGATAGGGGCGGTCGGTGACGAACACATAGATGGGCGCCAGCGTCGCGGCGGTCAGGGCCGCCAGGGACGAGAGGCGGAAGACCAGGGCCACCAGGATCCAGGTGGCGCCGGCCAGCATCCCCACCGGCCAGGCTGCGGCCAGCAGGACGCCGAAGAAGGTGGCGACCCCCTTGCCCCCCTTGAAGCCCAGCCAGACGGGGAAGATGTGGCCGATGAAGGCCGCGCCGCCGGCCAGGGCGGTGAGCGTGGCCTGGGCGCTCTGCGGGCCGTCCTTGGTCACCATCCAGGCGATGAACACCGCCATGGCGCCCTTGCCGCCGTCCCCCAGCAGGGTGATCAGGGCCAGGTCCTTGCGCCCGGTGCGCAGCACATTGGTCGCGCCGATATTGCCCGAGCCGATGGCGCGCACGTCGCCGGCCCCGCCCAGGCGGGTGGCGATGACGCCGAAGGGGATGGAGCCCAGCAGGTATCCGCCGATCACGGCGGCGGCGATGAGCGCGAGGCTCAAGGTGTCGGTCGGCATATGTTTCCCCGGTTTCCCTAGGTCCTGGCCGCGTCCATCTCGCGTGTGACGACGGCCAGGATCTGGCGTTGCTGTTTTGTTCGCCCATGCATAGCGTCGGTCGACGAGCCGGGCAACGGTCCAGCTAGTCGGCCTGATAGACCACGCGGCCGTCAACCAGGGTCGTGCGGACCACGCCCTGCAAGCGGCGACCGTCGAAGGGCGAGTTCTTCGACTTGGACTTCAGGTCGGCCAGATCGACGATCATCGGCGCGTTCAGGTCGCACAGCACGAGGTCGGCCGGGGCGCCCTTGGCCAGGCGTCCTGCCGGCAGGCCCAGCAGTTCGGCGGGCCGGCTGGTGACCGTCCGCATCAGGTCGATCAGGGGAATGCGGCCCTCATGGTGGAAGGCCAGCAGGGCCGGCAGCAGGGTCTGCAGGCCCACGGCGCCGGGCGCGGCCTCGTCATAGGGCAGGCGCTTGTCCTCGGCCGGCGCCGGGGCGTGGGCCGAAACCACGATGTCGATCAGGCCGGAGGCCAGGGCCTCGATCACCGCCTGGCGGTCGTCCTCGCCGCGCAACGGGGGATCGACCTTGCAGAAGGTGCGATAGTCGCCGATGTCCACCTCATTGAAGGACAGGTGGTTGATCGAGGTGGTCGCCGTCACGTCCAGGCCGCGGGCCTTGCCGCGGTCCAGGCTCTCCAGGGCGCAGGCCGTGGTGATCTGGTCCACCAGCAGCCGCCCGCCGGTCAGCTCCACCAGGGCGAGGTCGCGCTCCAGCATGATCTTCTCGGCGATGGGCGGGACCGACGGCAGGCCCATGCGTCCGGCCAGCTCGCCCTCGGTGGCCGCCGCGCCGGCCGCCAGCCAGGGATCGGCCGGCCGGTGGGCCACCAGCACGCCGAAGCTGCGGGCATAGGCCAGCAGGCGGCGGAAGACCTTGGAATTGACGATGGGATGGTCGGCGTCGGTGACATAGACGCAGCCGGCGTCCCGCATCAGACCGATCTCGGCCATGCGCTCGCCCGCCAGGCCCTTGGTGGCCGCGCCGGCCGGATAGACGTGGACCAGCTCGATGTCCCGGGCCCGGCGAAGGATGAAGTCCACCACCGACGGATCGTCGATGGCCGGCGAGGTGTCGGGCTGGACGACGATCGAGGTCACGCCGCCGGCGGCCGCGGCCAGGGCGGCGGACTTCAGCGTCTCCTTGGGTTCGGCGCCGGGTTCGCCGGTCTTGACCCGCAGGTCGATCAGGCCGGGGGCCAGCATGGCGCCGCGGGCGTCGATCGTCTCGATGTCGTCGGACAGGCCGCCCAGCTCACCGCCGAAGATCACATCTGCGATCTTGCCGGTCTTGACCAGCAGGGCGCCGGGCGCGTCCTGGCCGCTGGCCGGATCGACGAGGCGCGCATTGAGAATGGCCAGGGGACGGGGCGCCATCAGTCGTTGTCCAGTCGGGCCGAAAGGGCGGCGAGCACCGCCATGCGGGCGGCGACGCCCATCTCCACCTGATCCTGGATCAGGCTGACGGCCAGGTCGTCGGCCACCTCCGAATCGATCTCGACCCCGCGGTTCATGGGGCCGGGATGCATGACCCGGACATGCGGGGCCGCACAGGCCAGCTTCTCCCGGTCGAGGCCGAAGAAGCGGAAATATTCCCGTTGGGAGGGGGCGAGCACGCCGTCCATGCGCTCCAGCTGCAGGCGCAGCATCATGACCACGTCGCAGCCGGCGATGCCCTTGCGCAGGTCGTGATAGACCTCAGAGCCCCAGCGGTCGGCCTCGGCCGGCATCAGGGTGGGCGGCCCCACCAGCCGCACCTCGGCGCCCATCATCTGCAGCAGGCCGACATTGGAGCGGGCCACGCGGCTGTGCAGCACATCGCCGCAGATCGCCACCCGCAGGCCGGCGATGCGGCCGAAGGCCCGCCGCATGGACAAGGCGTCCAGCAGGGCCTGGGTGGGGTGTTCATGCTGGCCGTCGCCGGCGTTGATCACCGAGCACGACACCTTCTGCGACAGCAGCGAGGCCGCGCCCGAGGAGGCGTGGCGCACCACCAGCAGGTCCGGCTGCATGGCGTTCAGGGTGACGGCGGTGTCGATCAGGGTCTCGCCCTTGGCGATGGACGAGGCCCGCGGGCTCATGTTCACGACGTCGGCGCCCAGCCGCTTGCCGGCCAGCTCGAAGGAGCTCTGGGTGCGGGTGGAGTTCTCGAAGAACAGGTTCATCAGCGTCCGACCCTTGAGCAGATCGAGCTTCTTCGAGGTCTGGCGGTTGAGGGTCACGAAGGTGTCGGCCAGGTCCAGCAGGTCGCTGACCTCGACGGGATTCAGGTCCAGCACCGAAAGAAAATGGCGCTTGGGAAAGGGGAAGGTCTTCCCCAGGACGTCGATCAGACCGGATTCGGGCGCGCTCATTAAAGCGCCGTCTTAAGGGGGCTGGCCGGCTTCGCCAAGGCGCCAGTGGCCAGTGTCCACATGTTCAGGCCTCGGACGGCGGCGCGGGGGCGTCCGCCAGATTGCGCAGGCGCTCGAGGGCGCCCTGGAGAATCCAGGCGGCTGCGGCCTTGTCCACCACCTCGCCGCGGCGGGCGCGGGTCATGTCGGCCTCGTCCACCAGCATCCGGTTCACGGCCATGGACGACATCCGCTCGTCCCAGAAGGCGATGGGCAGGTCGCGCAGGCGTAAGAGGTTGCGGGCGAAGGCGCGGCTGGACTGGCAGCGCGTCCCTTCGGTGCCGTCCATATTGACCGGCAGGCCGATGATCACGCCGACCGCGCCGCGGCCCTCCATCAGGGCGAACAGGGCCTCGGCGTCAGCGGTGAACTTGGTCTTGCGGATCAGCTTCAGCGGCGAGGCCACCATGCGGCCCGTGTCGGACACCGCCACGCCGATGGTCTTTTCCCCCAGGTCCAGGCCCACGACGGGGCCTAGACGGGGCAGGTGGGCGGGCAGTTCACTCAGTTCGACAACAGCCATGCCTCTCCATAACGCCGGGAGGTCCTGCCCCAAAGGCCTAGAATCGCCGCCCCGTGACGCCTTTCGGCGCGCGCGGCTTGCCATGAGCCGACCTCCGCGGCTAACCCACGGATCAGATTGCAAGGAGGCCCCCATGGCCATCGACGTGGCGACCGTTCGCAAGGTCGCCAAGCTGGCGCGCATCGCCGAACCCGAGGCGCGTCTGGAATCCCTGGTCCAGGAGCTGAACGGCATCCTGACCTGGATCGAGCTGCTGGAAGAGGTGGACACTGACGGGGTCGAGCCGATGACCTCGGTGGTCCATCAGGGCCTGCCCATGCGCGAGGACGTGGTGACCGAGGGCGGCGACCCGGCCAAGGTGCTGGCCAATGCGCCGAAGACGGCCAAGGACTTCTTCGTGGTCCCCAAGGTGGTGGAATAGATGAGCGACCTGACCAAGCTGACGCTCAAGACCGCTCTCCAAGGCCTTGAATCAAAATCGTTTTCAGCGGTGGAGCTGACCCAGGCCCATGTGGCGGCCGTGGAGTCGGCCAAGGCCCTGAACGCCTTTGTCCTGGAGACGCCGGACAAGGCCCTGGACATGGCCCGCGCCAGCGACGCCCGCCGGGCCCGCGGCGAGGCCGGCGCCCTGGACGGCGCGCCCCTGGGGATCAAGGACCTGTTCTGCACCGAAGGGGTGCGGTCCACCGCCTGCTCCAGGATTCTCGGCGACTTCAAGCCGACCTACGAATCCACCGTCACCGCCAATCTCTGGCGGGACGGGGCGGTCATGCTCGGCAAGCTGAACATGGACGAGTTCGCCATGGGCTCGTCCAATGAGAGCAGCGCCTTCGGCCCGGTGATCAATCCCTGGCGCGGCCAGGGCGACGACACCCCGCGCACGCCGGGCGGCTCCTCGGGGGGCTCGGCCGCCGCGGTGGCCGCCGAACTCTGCCTGGGCGCCACGGCCACCGATACGGGCGGCTCGATCCGCCAGCCGGCCGCCTTCACCGGCACGGTGGGCATCAAGCCGACCTATGGCCGATGCTCGCGCTGGGGCGTGGTGGCCTTCGCCTCGTCCCTGGACCAGGCCGGCCCCATCGCCCGCAATGTCGAGGACGCGGCCATCCTGCTGAAGTCCATGGCCGGGCACGACGCCAAGGACTCCACAAGCCTCGACGTCGAGGTTCCGGACTTCGCCAGCTTCGTGGGCAAGTCCGTCAAGGGCCTGCGCATCGGCATCCCCAAGGAATACCGCGCCGACGGCATGCCGCCCGAGATCGAAAAGCTGTGGGAGCAGGGGGTGGCCTGGCTGAAGGCCGCGGGCTGCGAGATCGTCGAGGTCTCGCTGCCCCACACCAAGTACGCCCTGCCGGCCTATTACATCGTGGCGCCGGCCGAGGCCTCCTCCAACCTCGCCCGCTATGACGGCATGCGCTACGGCCTGCGGGTCGATGGCGCCAATCTGACCGAGACCTACGAACAGACCCGGGCCCAAGGGTTCGGCGAAGAGGTCAAGCGGCGGATCCTGATCGGGTCCTATGTGCTCTCGGCGGGTTATTACGACGCCTATTATCTCAAGGCCCTGAAGGTGCGCCGGCGGATTTCCGATGATTTCGACCAGGCCTTCGAGAAGGTCGACGCCCTCCTGACCCCTACGGCGCCGTCGGCCGCCTTCACGCTCGGCGAGAACGCCGACGATCCGGTGGCCATGTACCTGAACGACATCTTCACCGTGACGGTGAATCTGGCCGGTTTGCCGGGCATGAGCGTGCCGGCCGGGGTGGATGCAAACGGCCTGCCGCTCGGCCTGCAGCTGATTGGCCGCCCCCTGGACGAGGGCACGCTGTTCTCACTGGGCGGGGTGATCGAAGAGGCGGCTCAGTTCAAGACCAGGCCGCAACGCTGGTGGTGACGCCCGCCGCGGCCGGCGGCCGCGGACGGGCTGAACCCCTTAGTCGGTGGCCAGTTCGCTCTTGATGGCCGCCAGGGTGTCGTCGGTGATCTGACCCTCGGAATAGGGCTTCAGCTCCACCAGCGTCATGCCCTTGAACATGTCGTAGGAGGGGTGGGCGCCGATGCCGGGAAGGTGCTTCTCCAGCACGGCCTTGGCTTTTTCGTCGGCCATCAGCTCGGCGACGGGGGTGGACTCGACCGAGAGATTTGTCTCGGCGGCCGCGCCGGCGACGGCGGTCAGCGTCATCGAAAGGGCGAGGGCGCCCGTCATGAGAAATTTGCGCATAGGTGAGGTCTCCTCCCTGGATCGGCGTTGTCGCCGAGGTGGAGTGAGCGGCAGACGCCGGCCTTTCGCAAGTGGGTTTAACTTGGCCGCTTCCGCAGGGCGGCGGCTGGGATTAGGAAGGGCGCATGACTGAGAACACCAAGTTGATCCAGGGCCGCACCGGCCCCTGGGAAGTGGTCCTGGGGCTGGAAGTCCACGCCCAGGTCGCCTCCAACGCCAAGCTCTTCTCCGGCGCGGCCGTCGGCTTCGGCGCAGGCCCCAATGCGCAGGTGAGCCTGGTGGACGCCGCCATGCCCGGCATGCTGCCGGTGATCAACCGCCGCTGCGTGGAGCAGGCCGTGCGGACGGGGCTGGGCCTGAAGGCGCAGATCAATCTGAAGTCCACATTTGACCGGAAGAACTACTTCTATCCGGACCTGCCCCAGGGCTACCAGATCAGCCAGTTCAAGGACCCGGTGGTCGGCGAGGGCGAGGTCCTGGTGGAGCTGGACGACGGCGAAACCATCACCGTCGGCATCGAACGCCTGCACCTGGAGCAGGACGCGGGCAAGTCGCTGCACGACCAGGATCCGGACTCCACCTATGTGGACCTGAACCGGGCCGGCACGGCCCTGATGGAGATCGTCTCGCGCCCCCACATGCGCAGCGCGCCGGAAGCTGCGGCCTATGTGAAGAAGCTGCGCACCATCCTGGTCTATCTGGGCACCTGCGATGGCGACATGGAGAAGGGCAATCTCCGGGCCGATGTGAACGTCTCGGTCTGTCGTCCGGGCGCCTATGAGAAGTTCCGCGCCACCGGCGACTTCAGCCACCTGGGCACCCGCTGCGAAATCAAGAACGTCAATTCCTATCGCTACATCCAGCAGGCCATCGAATATGAGGCCCGCCGGCAGATCGAGATCCTCGAGGACGGCGGCAAGATCGACCAGGAGACCAGGCTTTTCGATCCCGGCTAGGGCGAGACCCGCTACATGCGCTCCAAGGAAGAGGCGCAGGACTATCGCTACTTCCCTGATCCCGACCTGCTCCCCCTCGTGCTGGATCCCGCCTGGGTGAAGGCCATCGAGGACAGCCTGCCCGAACTGCCCGACCCCAAGAAGGCGCGGCTGCAGAGCCAATACGGCCTGTCGGCCTATGACGCGGGCGTGCTGGTGGGCGAGCAGGCCCGTGCCGACTTCTTCGAGGCCGCGGCCAAGGGGCGCGACGCCAAGCTGGTGGCCAACTGGGTGACCAATGACCTGGCCGCGCGTCTGACCGCCGCCAATCTCGATATCGAGGACAGCCCGATCGGCGCCGCCGAGATCGCCGATCTGGTGAAGCTGATCGAGGACGGGGTGATCTCGTCCAAGATCGCCAAGGACGTCTTCGAGCGCATGTGGGCCGGCGAGGGCGCGCCGGCAGAGATCGTCGAGAAGCAGGGCCTGATGCAGGTCTCCGACACCGGCGAACTGGAAACCATCATCGATGGCCTGATCGCCGCCAATCCGGCCCAGGCCGAGTCGGTGAAGGAAAAGCCGCAGGCCATCGGCTGGTTCGTCGGCCAGGTGATGAAGGCCACCGGCGGCAAGGCCAACCCGGGCGCGGTCAACCAGTTGCTCAAGGCCAAGCTCGGCATCTGACTTGAACCCTCGCCCATGACGAAGGCCCCGGACGCAGGTCCGGGGCCTTTTTCATGCCGCCTGTCGAGGATCAACGGTTGTTGATGATCTCGAAGATGATGCCGGTGGCGACGGCGGCCAGAAGATAGTCGTTGCCGACCTGGTGCCAGGCATAGCCCCGCGGCGGCGGGCGCAGGCGGTAGCGGTGGTAGTCGTGGACCACATAGCCGCGGTACTGGGGCGGCAGGACCGCGCCCCTCCGCCAGGCGACGTAACCCGGGCGATACTGCGGATGGCTGTAATAGACCGCCGGCGGCGGCCCATAGGACCAGCGGTTCTGGTAATAGTAGCCATTGTAACGACTGCTGTCCCAGCGCGGCGGGGGCGGCGGCGGCTGGTAATGTCGCCGGTTGTCATAACGATTATCCCGCCGATCATAGCGATTGTCCCGCCGGTCATCGCGATGATCCCAGCGGTCGCCCCGACGGTCGGCATGGTTTTCGCGGCGGTCCCAGGACTGGGCCTGGGCTGATGTCGCGGAGGCCGCGATGGGGCCCGCTACGGCGGCGATGGCCGCGAGACCCAAGATCAGACGTCGCATTCTACGTCTCCGTTTTTTGCGGGCCCGCCGGGCGGGCCGCCACATCCCCCGATGGTCTGAAGGATGGGCGTAGCGCCCTGAACCCCCGCTGAACGGCGAGTTCAGGATCAGCCGCGGCTAGTTGAAGAGGCCGAGGACCAGGTCGGCGATCAGGCCCGTCTGGGTCTGGGCCAGATAGACATCGTTATTGACGCGCACCCACTGGTAACCCGGGGGCGGCTGCCGCAGCCGATATTGCGCAGGCTCGCGGATGTGGTGGCTGGGCTCGGTCACGTAGGCGCGGGGCACATGGTCCCCCCGATTCCAGCGTGTCTTGGCCTGGCCGGGGGGCATGCCATGGGGATGACGCTTATCGTAGCCCTTGCCGCGGTGATGGTCTCCACGGTGGTCGCGCTCATAACGCTCCCGGTCGCCCTGATAGTCGGGATGGGGGCGCGCCAGGGCTGAGGCCGGCAGGGCCAGCGCGACGGCCGCCGCGGCGATCAATAGGGTCTTCATCACATGGCTCCTCGTATCGCGTCCCTCAGGGAGGAAACGTCCGGGATCGCCGGTGGCTCCCGCGCCGCGCTGAAGAGGCTGGGTCGTCGGCGTTAAGCCTGTGTAGACAAAGGTTTCGCAGTAGTAAGCGCGGCGAACTCTGCCAGATTGTCGCATGAATTCGCGTTATTTTCGGACTTAACCATATGTTCAGCCGAGTTCGACTTTTCTTCGCTCATGGATAGCGGCGTCACGGCTCCAGAACGGAAGTCGGCCGCTGGATGAGGGACTTAAAGGTCATGTTTGCGAACGTGGACGTGGGGAGCGCTGAAGGCCTGCCGCTGCCGGGCCCGGAGGCTTCCGGAGACGAGCTGTTCCGGCTGGGCATGCTCTATTCGACCGGCCAGGGCGGGGCGCCGCTGGACTATGTTTCGGCCCATATGCTGTTCAACCTGGCGGCCATGCGTGGTTCGCTGGAAGCCAAGGTCTACCGCAAGGAGCTGTCCCAGGAGATGGCCTCCGAAGACGTGGCCGAAGCCCAGCGCGCCGCCCGCGAATGGCTGGCTCAGGGCTGAACCCCTGAAACCGCCTCGCCGTCAGTTCACGGCCTGCCCGTTCAGTGCGTAGCTGAAGCCGAACTGGATCGGCGAGAGGTCGCGGAAGTATTGCTGGACGAACAGTCCGGCATTGGCCACGCCGCTCCGCGGCACATAGACGATGTCAAACCGGCGCAGCGGGATCAGGTCTGCGCTCGGCCGCCGCAGGCCGGCCAGCAGGTCCGCCGTGCGCATCATGCCCTGGCCGCTGGCGCCCCGCCGGATGATGATCACCTCGCTGCGGTTGGCCGTCGGGCTGAAGCCGCCGGCCTGGATGATGGCGCGCAGGGCGTCGGCGTCGCCGACCATGTCATAGACGCCAGGGGCGCCCACCTCGCCGCCGACAAACACCTTCAAGGGCGCGGCCTTGGCGGTCACGAAGACCTCCGGCCGCAGCAGGTGGGCCGCATAGGCCTGGGACAGGGCCGCCTCGAGCTGCAGGGTGGTGCGGTCGGCGGCCATCACCGGCGGGATCAGCGGCATGGTGACGCGGCCGTCGGGCTGCACGGTGAGGGTCTTGGTCAGCTCCGGCGCCGAGGGCACCGTCACCTCGATCTCGTCCCCCGGATAGAAGCGGTAGGCCGGCTCTTCCTCGGTCCACTGGGCATAGGGAAGATTGACGAAATCCGCCTCGTGCGACGGAGCCGCAAGGCCGGCCGCCTGGGCCCCGGGAAGGGCGCGGACGCCGCCGCATCCGGCGACCGTGAGGGCCGCCAAAAGGCACGGCAGGGCTTGGAATCTGGCGCGTCTAAGCATGGGGTCAGGGTTAACAGGAATGGGTAACGAAGTCTTAAGCGCGGGGGGCGAGGGTCCGCCTCAACACACGTCGGACCGCCGGATTCGCTATGGCCGCCACAAGCGCCTGGACTGCACGATCAAATGACAGGGCGCCGCGGTCGGAGTGGGCCATGCGGCCGCGTTATGCGCCCTCGGACTTCGTCGCCCTGTTGTGGCGCGAGCGTTTCCTGATGCTGGCGGTGTTCGCCGTCATCTTCGTGATTGGCGCGGCCTTCGCCTTCAGCCTGAAGACCACCTATCCGGCCAGCTCCAGCATCCTCGTGCGGCTGGGCCAGGAATATGTCTATGAGCCCCGGGCCGGGGACGCCGGGCGCGGCGCCGTGCCAGAGGCCGAGCAGGTGATCCAGGCCGAAACCGAGATCCTGGCCTCCAGCGAACTGAAGCAGCGGGTGATCGATCGCCTGGGGCTGTCGCGCATCTATCCGAAGCTGGCTGAGGAATTCGCCGAAGCCCCCGCCGGTGAGAAGCGGATCGTCATGGGCAAGGCCATGCGCGCCATGGAGACCAGCCTCAAGATCCAGACCGCGCCCGACACCCCGATCGTCCGGCTGGTGTTCGAGCACGAGGACGCCAGGACCGCGGCCCTGGTGCTGAACACCCTGCTGGAAGAATACCTGATCTTCCGCCGGACCGTGCTGGTGGAGTCGAACCTGCCGGCCATGGCGACCCAGCGTCAGACCTTTGAAGAGCGGCTGGCCGAGGCCGATGTCGCCTATGAGCAGTTCCTGACCAGCAACCAGATCGGCGATTTCGTGGCCGAGAAGGCGGCGCTTTCCCAGCTGCAGAGCCAGATCGAGCAACAGAAGTACCAGACCGAAACCCAGCTTCAGGACCGGGTCGGCCGGCTGGCTGCGCTCCAGGCTCAGATGGGCCAGGTCTCGCCGGAGGTTGGCCTCTACCGCGATGTGAACAATGCGGCGTCCGACAAGCTGGTGGAGCTGAAGCTGCAGCGGGAGGACCTGCTGGGCCGCTATCGCGCCGACGCCCAGCCGGTGCGGGATCTCGATTCCCAGATCGCGCGCCTGGAGCAGGGCATCGAGGCGGGGCGCACGACGGGCGAGGGCGCCCGACGGATCGGCGTCAATCCCGTCTTCCAGACCCTGCAGACCGAGCGCATCCAGCTGCAGTCCGAGGTGGCGGCCCTGCGCCAGGCCCAGGCCACCCTCAGCACGCAGCTGGCCCAGCTGCTGGACCGCCGCCTCAAGCTGGCCGAGCTGGAGCCGCGGTTCCAGGCGCTCAGCCTGGACCGCGACGTCCTGCAGGCCAATGTCCGCGACTTCGCCGTCAAGGAAGAGCAGAGCCGCGCCGCCCGCGAGATCGCTGCGGCCTCCAACGACAATATCCGCATCGTCCAGCGGGCCACGGCGCCGGCGCGGGGCTCCAGCCTGAAGAAGCCCGTCCTGGTGCTCGCCTTCCTGTTCGCCGGCTTCACCGCCCTTTGCGCCGGCCTGCTGCGGATGTTCCTGCGGCCCGGCCTGCCCACCGCCCAGTCGGCCTCGCGAACCCTGGAGCTTCCCATCCTCGGCGCCGCGCCGATGAAGGCCTGATGGGCAAGGACTCCTGTGTGGCGCAGCCCTTTGGGTTAACGTCACCGACAGTGTGCGCGTGGCGATTCGAACAATGGTGAACCTCAACGCTGAGATGGCCGAGTTGTGGGCCTCCCTGGGGGCGCCTGCGGCCGGCCGCGCGCGGATCCTTCAGCTGGTCTCGGCCCGGCGGGGGGAGGGGACCTCCACCATCGCCCGGGAGCTCGCCTTCTTCGCAGCGCGCCATGCCGGCCGCGCGGTCTGGCTCGTCGACCTCGACCTCATGGCCTCGCCCCAGCACGCGGCGATCAGCGCCGAGAGCGAACGCTATGGCCTGGTCGGCCAGCCCGCCCAGGCCAGTCCTGACGGCTCCATCTTCTTTTCGATCCAGCCCGCCGCCCAGGGGCCCGACGGCAAGCCCTGGCCCGACGCCCGCTACCTGGCCGCTCACCGGGTCGGCGCGGCGCGCTGGTGGGTGACGCGCTTTCGGCGAGAGGCCCTGCGCGGCCGGCAGACCGTCCACATCCTGCCCAGCGGCGACTATTGGACCGCCCTGCGCAAGTTCGCCGACCTGATCATCGTCGACTGCCCCTCGGGCGACCGGTCCCAGGCGGCGACGACGGTGGCGCCATTCATGGACCAGACCGTGATGGTGGTGGCCGCCGACGAAGAGGATGTCCGGGCGCCGGCCCTGATGCGCGACGCCCTGACCGGCGCCGGCGCGGACGTGGCGGGCCTTTTCTTCAATCGCGCCACGGTGCAACAGCCGCCGTTCGCGCGCGCCTTCCTGCGGTGACCGGGGCCGCCTATGCCGCCGCCCCGGCGTTCGAGGCGCCGGCCCCGCGGCTGACGGCCTGGCGGCTGATCCTGGCCGGGGCCTCGGTCTTCCTGCTGCTGGTCTACAGCCAGGCCTGGGTCTTTCCGCTCATGGGCGAACAGGCCACCGCCGACCAGGGGGGCCTGATCCGCGCCCTCTATCTGCCAGCCTATGCGGCGGGCTTCCTGCTCCTGGCGGTGTCGCCGGGCGCGACCTTCCAGGCCCTGCTGCGACAGCCTTTCCTGATAGCCCTGATGCTGCTGGTGGCGGCGTCCTTCCTCTGGTCCATCGCCCCGGACCAGACCCTGCGCCGGGTCTTCGCCGCCTATTGCTCGGCCCTGGGGGGCGTGGTCCTGGCCTCGCGGCTGAAGTGGTCGGAGCTGGCCGAGGTGATCGCGGGCGCCTTCGCCATCCTGGCGGTCATCGCCTTCGTGGTTTCCCTCGTGATGCCCTCGGTGGGGGTCATGCAGGAAATCTTCCCTGGCGCCTGGCGGGGCGTCTGGTCGGAAAAGAACGCCCTGGGGGGCAATATGGCTCTGGGTTTCGCCATCATGGGCGCGGCCGCCATGCTGAATCCGCGCCGGCGGCTGATCTGGGGAGGATTTGCCGCGCTCGCCCTCCTGCTCACCCTGATGTCGACCTCCAAGACCTCGCTGGTGGCGCTGATCCTCGGCCTGGGCGGACTGGTCTTCGTGGCCATCGTGCGACGGGGACCGGCCACCCGCATCGCCATCCTGTGGCTGGCCATCGTCGCCGCCGGCATGGGGCTGGGTATCGCGATCTTCGCCGCTGACGTGGTGTTCGAGGCCCTGGGCAAGGACGCCACCCTCACCGGGCGGACGGAAATCTGGGCTGCGGCCATGACCCAGATCCAGGCGCGCCCCTGGACCGGCTATGGCTTTGGCGTGGTGTGGGACGATCTCGGGCCCTGGGCGCCCCTGGCCCAGATGACAAAGGACGCCGGCTTTCGGCCGCAGCACGCTCACAATTCCTGGATCGAACAGTGGCTGGGGATGGGGCTCATCGGGCTCGTGGCCTATGGCCTGTTCTATGCCCAGACCCTGATCCTGGCCCTGGTGGCGCTGTTCCGCCATCCCGGCGCCTATCTGGCGATCCCCTTTCTGATCGTCTACAGCCTGATGACCATCACCGAGAGCATCGCGGTGACCTATAATGATCTCCGCTGGGTGCTCTTCGTGGCCATCGCCGTGAAGCTCGCCTGGCCCGACCGGGAGATCGAGCGCCGTCGCGCCTGACCCCGCCAGGCGGTCGAACCATCCAGGGGCCCGACTCCGGTGGCCCAGTCGTCGGCATGCGTGCGAAGGACTCCAATTGCTGAAATCCTACGGCTGGACTGACGCGCTGCAAGCAGGCTTCGCCCCCTTCGCCGCCCAGGGGCTGAAGCCCGCGCGGGTGGTGATCCAGCACCGCGCCCGCTTCGTGCTGATCAGCGATGAGGGTGAGATTTCCGCCGAGACGGCCGGCCGTTTCCTGCACAACGCCTCGACCACGGACCTGCCGGTGGTCGGCGACTGGGTGGCTGTGGCGCCCCAGGCGGGCGACGGCGTCTCCACCATCCACGCGGTGCTGCCCCGCCACAGCCAGTTCGTCCGCAAGGCCGCCGGCGTGGTGGAGAAGCCCCAGGTGGTGGCCGCCAATTTCGATGTGGTGCTGCTGACCACAGGGCTGGACACCGACTTCAACCTGCGCCGAATCGAGCGCTATCTCACGGCCGCCTGGCGCACGGGCGCCCAGCCGGTGGTCGTGCTGACCAAGGCCGACCTGGTGGAGGATGTGCCCGCCTTCGTCCGGGAGGTCGAAGGTGTCGCGCTCGGCGCGCCGGTCCTGCCGATCGCCGCCCCGCAGGGCCTGGGACTGGACGCCCTGCAGGCCTATCTTGGCCCGGGGACGACGGCGGTGATGCTGGGCATGTCGGGGGTGGGCAAGTCGACCCTGGTCAACGCCCTGGCCGGCGAGGCGCGCCAGGCCGTCGGCGAGGTGCGCGCCGCCGATGGCCGTGGCCGCCACACCACTACCCATCGCGAACTGGTCCTCCTGCCCCAGGGCGGCCTGATCCTTGATACGCCCGGCATGCGCGAGTTGGGGCTGTGGGATCCGGGCGAGGGCGCGGCGCAGACGTTTGAGGATATCGAGGCCCTGGCCCTGCAGTGCCGGTTCAATAACTGCAGCCACAATGGCGAGCCGGGCTGCGCGGTGGGCCCGGCCCTGGCCTCCGGCGTCATTTCCCGCGAACGCCTGGACTCCTACCGCAAGCTGGAGCGTGAAGGGGCCAGCCTGCCGCGCAAGGCCGACCCGGCCGCAGAAGTCATCCATCGCAAGCTCTTCGCCGCCCGCGCCAAGGCTGCGCGACGCCAGCAGCGGATCGAGGAGGGGGACGACGACTAGAGCGCGTTCCGATAAGTGGGAACCGGTTATCGGAACCAAACGCGCTCAAGACTTGGAGTTTAGAGCCTGCGCACGGCCTCAGTCGGGGGCGATGTCGAAGGCGATGGTCATGCGCGGCCGGTCGCCGCCGAACGGGACCGTGCCGTGCCACATATAGGAAGGAAACAGGGCCAGCCGCCCGGGCTCTGGCCGCACATAGTGCTCGGCGGCGAGCTGGGGCCGTGTGGGGATGGGCGGGGCGCCGAAACGCAGCCAGCCGGCATGGTCCTCCCCTTCGCTCACCGCAGCCGGCACCTCGATATAACAGGCTGAGGAGATCCAGCCCTGGGGGTGGATGTGGTCCACGTGGAAGCCGTGGGGCTGCAACCGCGCCGACCAGGCGCCGACCACATGATGGCCCCCGTGGTTGCGGGCGCGAAACAGGTCCGGACCCTGGCCCACCGCCTGGCGGTAGGCGGCCAAGGGACCTTCGATGGCCTGGAAGAAGGCGGAAATGACAGGGTTCTCGGAGGCGCGGAGATTCTGCGGGGTCTGGGCGCCGCCGCGCAGGGACTGCTCGATCGGGTGGGACGAAAGCTGATGGAGCCCGTTGAGTGCGCCGCGCAGGTCCTCCAGATAGGCTGAAAGGCTGGCCCAGCCGGCGGGGGTGTCGAGGGTGTAGACGCCGACCAGGGCCTCATAGTCCCAAAGCTCGCGATAGCGGGGGTCGCCGGCCAGCCGCCAGGCCGTGGCCAGGGCCGCGGCGGCCTCCTGGTCGAAGGGGCGCTCGGCCAGGAGCGACTGGGCGATTCCGGCGGCCTGCTCGGCTTCGCCCAGGGCCAGCCAGGCATGGGCCAGGGCCTGGCGGGCCGAGGGCTCGGCCGGGTTTCGCGCCACCACCTGGGCGCACAGGGCGCGGCTGCGCCCGGGATCGTGCGCCAGGAGCAGGGCGGCGGTCTCCAGGGCCAGGCGCGCATCCTCCGGCGCCTGGGCCAGCGCGGTCTGCGCGAAGGCCAGGGCGGCGTCCTCGCCCGATATGTGGTGCAGAAGCCGGATCTTCACCGCCGCCAGCGCGGGGCGCAGTTGCGGCGGGGCGGCGGCCAGGGCGGCCTCGATCGGCGCCAGGGCCAGCTCGGCCTGACCCGAACGCATCCAGAGCAGCTGGCCAAGGTCGCGCACCGCTTCGACATAGGTCGGACGGCGCCGCAAGGCCTGGGCGAAGGCCTGCTCGGCCTCGTCGAACCGGCACAGGCCCTGGAGCGCGCGGCCATAGACCAGCCAGGTCTCGGGGGCGTCCAGCCCCAGGGCGAAGGCCCGCTCGCACTCGCGGGCCGCCTCGCGGTCCCGGCCGGCGTCGCCCAGGCCCGAGGCGACATTGTGCGCGGCCACGCCGCTCTTCGGGTTGAGCCGAGCGGCCAGGGCGTAGTCGGCCAGGGCCTCGGCCTTGCGGCCGCAGGCCTTGCGCGCCGCCGCCCGGGCCGACAGGGCCTCGGGCCAGGGCGCGGGGTTCTTCAGAAAGGGGTCCAGAAGCGCAGTCGCCTCGGCGGCGCGCCCGGTGGCGGTCAGCAGGCGCGCCAGCCCCACGGCCGCCTGGACGCCGCCGGGCTCGCGCGCGAGGACCGACCGATAGCCGGCCTCAGCCTCGGCGAGGCGGCCGGCCCGCCCCAGGGCGCGCGCCGCGTCCAGCCCCTGGCGAGAGGCCGGCGACAGCGGCGGCGGGGCGGCGGGCTGGGCGGTCATTGTGCCTCGACAGAAAACGCATCGGCGGACAGGCCCGCCCGTGTGCGCCCATTGTGCGAACGGGGCTCGGCGCCTGTCCAGGGGGCGCCTTTCCAGCGGGCGCCGGTGGCCTCGCCGGCGCAGTTGAGGCGGCGCGGGGCGGTGCGACTCCCAAAGGCGAAAAATCAACAGTCCGAACCTGCGGATACCCAAGGCGCCTGCGTCTTGGGTTCGGGCGCGCGAGGGGCTCGCCCGTAAAAGAAGAAGGCCTGGCGCATGAAATCGAGATCTTTGAAGTGGCTGATGGCGGGCGGCGTCGCCTATGGGGCGTTGTACGCCGCCGGCGCAGCCCAGGCCCAGGAGGCCGCAACCGCCACCATCGAAGAGGTGGTCGTCACCGGTTCGCGCATCGTGCGGCAGGACTATGTGGCCAACAGCCCGATCGTGTCCGTCGGCCAGGCGGCGATCGAAGCCACCGGCCAGGTGACGGTGGAGAAGTCCCTGTCGCAGATGCCGCAGTTCTCGGGCTCGTTCGGCCAGGGCAATACCGGCTCGACCTCGACCGGCCTGAACGGGGGCCAGTCCTACGCCTCGCTGCGGGGCCTGGGCTCCAAGCGGACCCTGATCCTGATGGACGGCCGGCGCCTGCAGCCCTCCAACCCGGACGGCTCGGTCGACCTGAACACCATTCCCGAGGCGCTGATCGAGAATGTCGAGATCATCACCGGCGGCGCCTCGACCGCCTATGGCTCGGACGCTACGGCCGGCGTGGTGAACTTCCGCCTGCGGCGGAACTTCGAAGGCATCGTCATCGACAGCCAGTACGGCGCCACCGAGAAGGGCGACGGGGAGTCGTTCAAGATTGCGCTCACGGCCGGCCAGGCCTTTGACGAGGGCCGCGGCCGGGCTGTGATTTCGGTGGACTACACCAACCGCGACCGGGCTCTGCAGAGCTCGCGCGACTACTACATCTTCCGCCAATCGACCCCGGGCCTGTCGACCATTCCCCAGGGGACGGTGCTGTTCGGCGCCAACCTGCCCACCCAGTCGGCGGTCAACAGCGTCTTTGTGGGCCAGTACGGTCTGGCCGCCCTGCCGGGCAACGCCGCGGGGCGCTATACGGGCCAGATCGGCTTCAACACCGACCAGACCATCTTCTCCACCGCCGGCGTGCGGGTGCAGAACTTCCGCGATCCGGAGACCAACTCCGCCTACATCGTCAATTCCAACGCCGCCGGAACCTCCCAGCAGGTGAACTACGGCTATGACGGCGCCTCGATGCAGTCGGACCTGGACCGGTACGCCGTGTTCGGGAAGATCGACTATGACCTGACCGACAGCCTGCGGTCCTTCGTCCAGTTCACCTTCACCGACTACGAATCCCTCGGGATTTCGAACCCGACCCTGGCCTCCAACGTCTATGGCCTGTCGGTGCCGGCCAGCAATCCCTTCATCCCGGCGGAATTCCGCACCATCCTGGCCTCGCGCCCGGACGCCAGCGCGCCCTTCACCTTCTACAAGGCCCTGAACATCCTGGGGCCGCGGGAACAGAAGTACAGCTACACCGTCTACCAGCTCACCGGCGGCCTCTCCGGCGATGTGGGCTTGAGGGACTGGACCTGGGACGCCTACGCCTCGTTCTCGCGGGCCAAGTTCGACAACGAACAGACCGGCGGCGCCAGCGCCAGCGCCGCGGCCCGGCTGTTGAACAGCCCCACCGGGGGCGCCGACCTCTGCGACGGCGGCTGGAATCCCTTCGGCAATCTGACCCCCTCGCAGGACTGCATAAGCTACCTGTCACGCCGCACGCTGAACCAGAACGAGCTGGAGCAGCGCATGGTGGAGGCCAGCATCCAGGGCGGCCTGTTCGAGCTTCCGGCCGGCGAGATCCGCTTCGCCGTGGGCGCGGACTACCGCTCCAACGAGTACAGCTTCCGGGCCGACAGCCTGCTGAATCAGCCCGATGGGACCTCCGACGTGCTGGGCTACAGCGTCCTGCGTGACGCCGGCGGTTCGGTGGACACCTACGAGGTGTTCGGCGAACTGCTGGTGCCGATCCTCCGCGACCTGCCAATGATCCAGGAGCTCAACCTCGACCTGGGCTACCGTTTCTCCGACTATTCCTCGGTGGGCGGCATCCACACCTACAAGGCCGATTTCGACTGGTCGGTGGTGGAGGGGCTTCGCCTGCGTGGCGGCTATAACCGCGCCATCCGGGCGCCCAGCGTCGGCGAGCTCTTTGCGCCGGTCTCCACCGGCTCGGTGACGATCGGCACGGCCTCGGCCACCACCACCAATGGCGACCCCTGCGACGTTCGCTCGTCCTTCCGCCAGGGGGGCAGCGGCGCCGCCGTGCGGGCCCTCTGCCTGACCCAGGGCGTCCCGACCTCGATCATCGACAGCTACCAGCTGGGCACCGCCCAGGTCTTCGCCCTGACCGGGGGCAATCCCGACCTCGAGGAAGAGACCGCCGACACCTATTCCTTCGGCGCGGTGGTCCAGTCGCCCTTCGAGAACCCGCTGTTCAGCCGCATGTCGGCCTCGGTCGACTGGTACAGCATCAAGGTGACCGACGCCGTCGGCACCCTGCCGGTGGGCAACGCCATCCGCTTCTGCTTCAACGAGGGCGGCAACAACCCCAACTTCGATCCGAGCAACTACTACTGCCAGCTGATCCAGCGGAACCCGTCCAGCGGCGTGCCGGTGAATCCGGTGCAGCCGCTGCTGAATCTCGGCCAGTTCGAGACCAGCGGCGTGGATGTCCAGTTCGACTGGACGCTCGACATGATCGACCTGGGCCTGGGCGACGACTCCGGTCGCCTGGCGCTGAACGTCACCATTGGCTATCTGGACAGCTTCAAGATCCAGAACCTGCCGGAATCCCCGACCTACGACTATGCCGGCACCTGGGGCACGGCGGTGGAGACCAATGCCGGCCAGGCGCACCCCGAATGGAAGACGGTGACCTCGGCCACCTATTCCAGGGGGCCGGCCAGCCTTGGCCTGCGCTGGCGCCACATCAGCGAGATGAAGGCCTCGGCCGTGGTGGTCACCCCGACCAGCACGTCGCTGGGCGTCAAGGCCTATGACATCTTCGACCTCAATGGCCGCATGAGCCTGCCCTGGGACACCGATCTGCGCTTCGGGGTGAACAACCTCTTCAACAAGGCCCCGCCCCAGGCCGGCGACACCGAAGGCAACCGCGACGCCCAGAACTACGACGTCATGGGCCGCGCCTACTATGTCGGGGTGCGCAAGCGCTTCTGACGGCCGTCCGGAACCGGAGGTCATCCCCTTCCTTCGGTTCCGCTCGCCGCCTGTCCCAGGCGGTCCCCCCCGGGCGCCGGTCGCAAGACCGGC